>JAGDZP010000027.1:0-72326 GCA_049115735.1 Cyclobacteriaceae bacterium
AGAGTTTAATTTACAGTCTCAAGTGCCAATCCAAATTTAAATTCAACTCCTTCCAATTCCTGTCGGAATTTGACACGCGTACAAAGAAAATCTTGATACATCAAATTCAGGAATTTTGATCGATGCTACCCCGGCACCTCGGGAATACTAACTTTCAAGTTCCCTTGTCCATCACCAAATGATATATTGAGGTATACCATCCATTCTCGTTTAGATAGTGGGTTTAACTCTTCATCAAATTGTGAGACCTCTAGCTTGGAGGTTAGTTCTTCATAAAGGCCAGCAATTTTAGACTCCTCGATCTCGACCTGCATGCTGAGAGCCAGGTCAGAAAACATGGTAAAATTCGTAATACAACCATCGTTGGAAGAAATAGCATCTTTAACGAAAGTGATAGATTTATTTCTATCGTCACTTGAAAAGCCCTTCCAACTCAGCTTTCGTTTCATTTGATTCAAACAAAAAATCCGGCCTTTTGAGCCGGATTCTATATCTATAAATTTTGTTCCTTAATCTTCCTTTTTCTCTTTCTTGGCCTTTTTCTTTTTGACCTTGAGTGTCAACTCTTCAGATTTTCCATCATGATCAGCCAGCAAGGTATCCCCTTCGTTGATCTCACCCTTCAGGATTTCTTCTGCCACAGGATCTTCAAGGTATTTCTGAATTGCCCTGTTCAATGGTCGTGCCCCAAATTGAGGGTCGTAACCTTTTTCAGATAAGAAATCCTTCGCCTTCTCTGTCAATTCAACTTTATAACCCAAATCAGTTATTCTCACAAACAACTTGCTCAGCGTAATATCGATGATCTGATGTATGTGCTCTCTTTCCAGAGAATTGAATATGATCACATCATCCAACCTATTCAGGAATTCAGGACTAAAAGTTTTCTTCAAAGCATTCTGAATAGTAGACTTCATTATTTCGTCCATGTTGTCTTTTTTCGCTTGAGTAGCAAATCCTATTCCCGCTCCAAAATCTTTTAAATCCCTAACTCCAATATTGGAAGTCATGATGATGATGGTATTTCTAAAATCGACTTTCCTTCCCAGTCCGTCGGTCAGCACTCCATCATCTAATACCTGCAGTAAAATATTGAATACATCTGGGTGTGCCTTTTCTATTTCGTCCAGCAAAACTACACTGTAAGGCTTGCGTCTTACTTTCTCGGTAAGCTGTCCGCCTTCCTCATAGCCTACATAGCCCGGAGGTGCACCAACAAGTCGAGATACGGAGAACTTCTCCATGTACTCACTCATGTCAATTCTCACCAGCGCATCTTCCTTGTCGAAAAGATAAGTAGAAAGGACTTTCGCCAATTCTGTCTTACCTACACCCGTTGGTCCGAGGAATACAAAGGAGCCTATCGGTTTCTTTGGATCTTTTAGTCCAACACGAGTTCTCTGAATCGCCTTAGTAAGCTTTTCTATCACTTCGTCCTGCCCAATCACCTTTTCCTTCAGGTCACCTTTCATTCCCAAAAGCTTGTTGCTTTCATTTTGTGCAACTCTCTTAGCAGGGACACCTGTCATCATTGCAATCACCTCCGCTACATTGTCTTCAGCCACTGTATATCGCTGTGACTTTGTATCTTCCTCCCACTTGGCCTTGGCCCTTTCCAACTGCTCGATTAGCTTCTTCTCTTTATCTCTAAGTTGAGCTGCCTCTTCGTATTTCTGGCTTTTTACAACCTGGTTTTTAAGTTTCTTGATTTCCTCAATGGACTCCTCAAGACTTACTATTTCGTCTGGCACATATATATTGTTGATGTGCACGCGAGAACCAGCTTCGTCTAAAACGTCAATCGCTTTATCCGGTAAAAACCTGTCTGAAATGTATCTATCTGAAAGGTTCACACAAGCCTTAATTGCTTCTTCGGTATAAGTAACATTATGATGATCCTCATACTTGTCCTTAATGTTATCAAGAATCTGAATAGTCTCGTCCACGGTAGTGGCATCCACCATTACCATCTGGAAACGACGTGCCAATGCACCATCTTTCTCAATGTATTGTCTATACTCGTCTAGCGTGGTTGCCCCGATGCATTGTATTTCCCCTCTGGCCAACGCAGGCTTAAACATGTTAGAAGCATCTAATGAGCCTGATGCCCCACCTGCTCCAACAATGGTGTGCAATTCGTCTATGAACAGAATGACCTCAGGAGATTTTTCAATCTCATTCATCACGGCTTTCATTCTCTCCTCAAACTGCCCACGGTATTTCGTACCGGCTACCAAAGAAGCCAAATCCAGCGTCACTACTCTTTTTCCGAAAAGTACCCTTGAAACCTTTTTCTGGATAATGCGCAATGCAAGGCCTTCAGCGATAGCTGTCTTACCTACACCTGGCTCTCCAATGAGGATCGGGTTATTTTTCTTTCTTCGGCTCAATATCTGAGCGACTCGTTCTATTTCTTTTTCCCTTCCTACTATAGGATCTAACTTGTCTTCCTCGGCAAACTTGGTCAAGTCCCGACCAAAGTTGTCAAGCACAGGAGTTCTGGATTTTTCAGAACCTTTAGCACCTTCTTTACCTTGTGAAGAGGAGCTTTCCCCACCAAATAGCCTTGAAGAATCTTCATCCGGCTCATCGGTATCTGAAGAACCCATCGGATTTTCAGTCTGGTACTCAAGCATTTCTTTCACCACGTCATAAGCCACATCAAATTTATCCAAAATCTGAGTGCCTATGTTGTCCTCATCGCGGAGAATAGACAGCAACAAATGCTCTGTACCTATTAATTGACTTTTGAAAATTTTGGCTTCCAGATAAGTAATCTTCAGTACTTTTTCTGATTGCCTTGTAAGAGGAATATTAGCCAGGTTCTTCACATTACTAGTAGCCGAACCTTTAGTGGCTTTTTCTATCGATGTTCGGAGTTCATCTAGCGAAACTCCCAATTTTTTCAGAAGACTGACTGCTACACCTTCACCCTCTCTTATCATTCCCAATATCAGATGTTCAGTGCCTATGTAATCATGTCCCAGACGAAGTGCCTCTTCCCTACTCAGCGAGATTACTTCCTTTACCCTATTTGAAAATTTTGCTTCCATGTCTGGATTTATATATGTAGTAAAAATAAATTTTAATATTACAAAAACTAAATTTTTCCTTAAAAACGAAAGATTTAATTGAATCGTTGTGCAGCGACCGACAGTTGGCTTAAATATAGGTTTTTGAATCCGGTCCGCAACAGAAAATCAGGTCCAAGATACTCAGGTTCTCAACAAAATTGTTACCAAAAACCTGGGTATAGGCAACTGGTCTATAAATTTTTCTTCCAATGTGTGAGATTTTGGGATGAATGACCGATCTATAGTCCTCAAGTTCTTCAATCGATGATTCGATATATTCTTCGGAATAGGTAATATTGACATTAAGTTGCAAAACTTTAAGACAGAATGACAGAATTTCCTGGTTTAAGTCTATCAGAAATTTGTGATTTCCATGGATGATGGCTCTTATGTGGCCTTCATAATATTCAAAGAAAGGAGACTTGTTGTAGGTGGAAAGTATTCCTCTCCAATGGTCTTTTTGCCAGTTTTCCTGGTAATTAATTTGGATATTTTTAGTTCTTATTTTTTTATTGGCACCCGAAAGAGGTACAGAGAGAGGCAAGATTTTATTAGAGGTAAGAATATGGCATCTATTCCTATAGGTTTGTTTTACGAAGTGCTCGTGACCATCAATGACAAGTTCTGCCCTGTCTTTCAGAAGGCTGAAATATTCAAGAGGAGGAAAGTATTGACTTTCGACAACTAACATTAGAGCAGCTCATTCAGGTCACCTATGCCTTGCCTCAAAATAACAGGTTCTTCGGAAGTATAATCCACCACTGTACTCGGCTGGATATTTCCATATCCCCCATCAACAACTAAATCCACTATCCCATCAAATTTTTCCAGAATCAGTTCCGGGTCAGTTGAGTATTCGATCACCTCGTCCTCATCTTTTATGGAAGTTGTAATTATCGGGCTTCCGAGCTCCCTGACAATCTCACGAGGTATATTGTTGTTAGGCACCCTGATACCGACTGTCTTCTTTGAGGTGTTTAACATCTTGGGCACCTTGTTACTGGAGTTTAGAATAAATGTATAGGGTCCAGGCAAAGCTTTTTTCATTAGCTTGAAAACAGGAGTTGGTAAACTTTTAGTGTACTCTGAAATATTACTCAAATCATAGCAGATAAAAGACAGGTCTATTTTCTTACCCTGAATATTTTTTATCCTTTTTACTCTTTCTATGGCCTTGGCATTAAATATGTCACACCCCAAACCATATACAGTATCTGTCGGATAGATGATCACACCCCCGCTCCGAAGGACATTAGCTACCTGATCAATTTTGTTTTGAGCGGGATTTTCGGGGTATATTTTAACGAACTGCGTTTTCATATTTTCAGTGCGAATATACAATTTGAATCAAATACTGGGATTCTATTCGAATGAAAAGTATTGAGATCATAAACTCAAATACTTAAAAAGGGAAATGTTAAGAAAGTTTTCATCATCGTTATAGTTTTGCAGCCATATGAAAAAACCTAAAATTCTGGCCATAGTCATCATTGTATTTTCCACAATGCTATCGTCTTTTGCTTTCTACTTCTACCAGGTTGTCAACTCACCAAACCTGCTGGTACAAGGACAGGGAAGACCTGTAACCATTCCATCCGGCGCTACTTTCAAAGAAGTTCAAAACATTTTGTATGATCAGCGGTTTACCAATGACCTGGTAGCCTTTAGTTTTCTTGCCAAGCTCATGAGCTACGATGAAAATGTAAAGTCCGGATTGTATTATATAGAACCTAATATGTCGAACCGGGAAGCCATAAGGCTACTTCGCTCCGGTGATCAAACACCCGTAAACATCACTTTCAACAATGCCAGAATACTGGAAGATTTGGCTCCTAAAATCACTAAAAACCTGGAGATCGATACAAGTCAGTTTCTTGCTGGCGTCAGGTCCGATTCACTTCAAAAGGCTTTGGGATTTGATGGTCTATCAATTATCGGAATGTTTATTCCGAATACTTACCAGGCATACTGGAACACAAGCGCTCAAGCATTGCTGAAAAAAATGAAGGGAGAATACGACAAATTCTGGACGGAGGAACGAAAGAGCAAAGCCAATTCCATCGGCCTCAGTCCCAAAGAAGTATCAACACTTGCCTCGATAGTGCAAGCCGAAACAGCCAATTCGGCGGAACTTGCCAGAGTGGCTGGACTCTATGTTAACAGACTG
This sequence comes from Cyclobacteriaceae bacterium, assembly GCA_049115735.1. Classification (GTDB taxonomy): domain Bacteria; phylum Bacteroidota; class Bacteroidia; order Cytophagales; family Cyclobacteriaceae; genus CAXBNB01. The sequence goes on from JAGDZP010000027.1 coordinate 5,242, forward strand.
AATACAGGTATGAAACTTGATGCTGATCCTACTTTGAAATTTGCAGCACAAGACTTTACCATCAAACGTGTATTGAATATTCATAAAGAGATTGATTCACCATACAATACTTATATGTATTCCGGTCTTCCTCCGGGACCAATCAATATGCCGGAAATGAAGGCTATAGATGCAGTGCTCAACTATGAGAACCACAAGTATCTATATATGTGCGCCAAAGAGGATTTTTCGGAAAACCACAGCTTTGCCACCAACCTAATCGACCACAACCGAAATGCCGCTAAGTACCAAAGAGCATTGAATAAGGCAAGGATATATCGATGATTGTCATTAGTAGAAGGAATTATATATTTTTGTTGTATGAATTTGAATGTCAAAAACATAACTGGAATCAATCAGGCATGCAAAAAATGCCATGTTGATGAACTATATGTATTTGGCTCTGTACTTACTAAACAGTTTACAAAAGAAAGTGATATAGATTTTTTAGTGACTTTCGGCAAGGTTGATCCAATGAATTATTTTGACAACTATTTGGAACTAAAAGATTCTCTTGAATATTTGCTCGATCGACAAGTTGATTTGGTAGAATCGCAGACCATTAAGAACCCTATCTTAAGAAGATCCATCGAGCAAAACAAAAGACTAATTTATGGAGGAGAGAATTCTAAAGTATTTGTTTGATATCAAAAGCGCTATCGAAGAAATAAACGGCTATTTCAACTCCTTCCCAAAAGATTTTAACGAATACAAGTCCAACACACTTTTAAAACGAGCCATTGAAAGGGACTTAGAAATAATTGGAGAAGCCGTGAGTAGGATTCTGAAAATTGATCCAGATTTTCCAATCAACAGCGCCAGGCAAATTATTGGACTCAGAAATCAAATAATTCACGCTTATGACAATCTCTCTGATGAAACAATTTGGGCAATTATTAACAAACACATTCCATTGATTAAAATTGAAGTTGATAAATTAACCAAAGACCAAGCGTGAACACCAACTTCTTCGAAGACGTTTATGATGTAGTCCGTTTGATCCCAAAAGGCCGGGTAACAAACTATGGTGCCATTGCTAATTACCTGGGATCAAGAATCAGTGCAAGAATGGTGGGATGGGCAATGAATGCTGCTCATGGCATGGAAGATGTGCCTGCCCAAAGGGTCGTCAACAGGAGCGGTCTTTTAACCGGGAAAATGCATTTTGAAACTCCAACTAAAATGCAAGAGCTGTTGGAAGCGGATGGACTAAAGATCGAAAACGATCAGGTAAAGGAGTTCAAAAAATACTTCTGGGATCCAGCTCTGGAACTTGAAGTATAGTCAATTATTCGCTTCAAAGACTTATTCTAATTAATCCTACTCATGCATGCACAGGTAGGTCATATTTCCATTTATTGACATCTTTTGGGTGTAATGGGTTAACTTTATAACTGCAGAAGTGCGTATTAGAACAGCCTAACCCAGATTTGACTGTTTTCAACTATAACTATTCAATGGACTACTATCACAACTTTACCAGGTTCATAACCTTTCTGGTCATACTTGGCCTTGCAACTAGCTGTAGCAATCAATTGCCTGAAAGCATTCAGGCTGAGTTGAAAAACGTGCCGCAAGAAATAGACTACAACTTTCATGTTAAACCCATATTGTCTGACAGGTGCTTTGCATGCCATGGCCCAGACAAACAAAAACAACAGGCCGACCTTCGCCTGGACACTGAAGAAAGTGCCTTTGCTGCACTGACCAGTGGTGCCGGATATGCGATCGTACCAGGAAAAAGCCATCAAAGTGAACTGACTGACAGAATTCTGACAGAAGATCCTGAACTGGCTATGCCACCAGCCGAATCGAATCTTGAACTGACGGATCAGGAAAAAGCAATATTGATCAAATGGATTGACCAGGGTGCTAAGTACGAACCACACTGGGCCTTCATCAAACCTGACGAGCCAATAGTACCTAATTCTGGTGAAGATTGGGCACTGAATGAAATTGATAATTTCATTGCCGCAAAGTTGGCAACACAAAACATTGAACCCTCTGAAGAAGCTAAACGAGAGCAGCTAATCAGACGTGCCTATTTTGACATAACTGGACTACCGCCAACCATTGTCGATCTAGACAAATGGATGGATAAATCTGAAGAATCTTACTATGAAGAGATGGTAGACAATCTGCTGTCCTCTTCAGCATACGGTGAAAGAATGGCTGCCCACTGGATGGACGTAGCAAGGTTTGCAGACTCAGAAGGTTACCTCGATGATTTTCATCACACCTTTTGGCCGTATCGTGATTGGGTAATCAAGGCTTTCAACAGCAATTTGCCGTATGATGATTTCATCGTTTGGCAGATAGGCGGTGACCAACTTCCCAATGCCACCACAGAACAAAAACTAGCCACAGCTTTCAATAGGAACCACAAGCAAAACTCAGAGGGCGGCATTATCCCCGAGGAGTTCAGAGTAGAATATGTGGCTGACAGAACGAATACCGTTGGGTCAGCATTTATGGCACTTACGCTTGGGTGTGCCAGGTGCCACGATCATAAATATGATCCCCTTAGTCAGGAGGATTACTTCCAGCTTTTCGGGTTTTTCAATTCTACCATCGAGCGGGGTGACGGAATTTTTAGTCTCAACGCTATAGAAAACGGACAGATGGTATCCAACAAGTATTCGATGAATGCGGGTCCAGTATTGCCACTTTTGGAAGAAGATGCCGAAGAACAGAGAAAATTTCTTTTCGAGAAAATCGAAGAACAGCAACAAAAAATTGAGCAAAAAGAGAGAAGCAAAACAGAAGCTTTTGAGACGTGGTTGAAAAAAGGTAGTAGAGCAAACACCTTGAGTGAGGAGATAGAAAAGTCTACAGTTACCCATCTCACCTTTGACGACATGACTGACGGCAAAACAACAGATTTAGCCAAAGGTGCCTCAGGGGCCAATTATAATGGCAACATCCAACCGGGTGATGGGAAAATAGGCAAGGCAGTGGTAAGTGATGCCTATGGTCAGCTTGTGGCAGACGGCAGTCGCGCGCAATTTGAGCACACAGAACCATTTACAGTTAGCTTCTGGATCAAGATTCCAAAAGATTTTGAAGAAGAGGCCCATGTCATGTACAATGGCAATAATAGAATACAGGGGTATCGAGGATGGGACATTACTGTTGAAAACAACAAAGTCCATTTCAGATTAAGTCACGCCCACCCCTATCAATCGCTGGATATTCAAGCCACCGAGCCCCTTCCACTAAACGAATGGGTGCATTATGTGTGGACTTACGATGGATCTAGCAAAGCAGAGGGCATGAGAATTTACCAAAATGGTCAAGCGAGCCAAGCAAAAATTGTTAGAAATTTCATTTATCGCTCGGCCAAACCATACCTGAAAGGAGAAGCAACCATTTACATGCCTTACAAAGGCATAATCATTGGCAACCGTCACTATGATCAGGACTTTACCGGTGGTATGGTAGATGAGGTGCGCATTCTCAACAAAGAGGCCGACGATATGGTGGCACTATATCTATTTGATTCAGAAAAAGGTGCAATGGCTTTCAAAGAAGCACTTAATGAGAAGAAAGACAGGTTGGCTCAGTTCTACAATCTTTTTCTGGATAAAGAATTAGAGGAGAATAGAAAAGCTCTACAGGCGATTCGGAAAAAGGAAATTGAGCTGATAGACACAGCCCAGGAAATCATGGTGATGGGGGATTTCGAAAACGAAAGGCCAACATATATATTAAACCGAGGCGTCTATGATGCCCTTGGCAAACAGGTAAACCCAGATGTGCCGGAATCGATATTCAAAATGCCAGAAGACCTACCAAAAAATCGTCTGGGGCTTGGCAAATGGCTCGTGCACGAAGACAACCCACTGACAGCTCGTGTCACGATAAATCAAATGTGGTACTTGATGTTTGGACGTGGAATAGTAGAAACAGTGGAAGACTTTGGTAACCAGGGTGCACTTCCTACCCATCCGGAGTTGTTGAACTGGCTGTCTGTAGACTTCCAGAAAAATGGGTGGAACCTTAAACGTCTGATCAAACAAATAGTGATGTCAGCCACTTATCGCCAGTCATCAGTAGTAAGGGCGGAACTTGCTGAAATCGACCCTGACAATAAATTACTTGCAAGAGGCCCAAGGTATAGAAGGTCGGCGGAAATGATTCGGGATAATATTCTAGCCTCCAGTGGACTGCTAGCAAAAAAAGTCGGTGGAAATTCTGCTTTCCCTTACCAGCCCGATGGTCTTTGGAAAGAGGTGATGACGCATCCATTCTTCCCTGAGTATTCGATCGACTATGAAGATGGACTGTATAGAAGGAGTGTATATACATTCTGGAAAAGGAACATGCCTCCACCAAGCATGCTGATATTTGATGCAGCTAGCCGAGCAGAGTGCCAGGTGAGGAGACAAAGAAGCAACACGCCGCTGCAAGCACTGGTACTACTTAATGATCCACAATCTATTGAAGGGTGCAGGGTTTTGGCTGAAAGGGTATATACAGCTGCACAGGGCGATACGAAAGAGGCACTCTACACCGCCTTTAGAATTCTTACTAGTCGCTTTCCGACGGATCAGGAAAAACAAATAATCGCTCAACAATACGAAGAAGAATACAACTACTTCAGTGACAACAAGTCGAGCATACAGAAGTATTTGGATGTAGGGTATACCAAACCGTCACGAAGTATACCCCATACAAAGTTGGCCGCTACGACCAGGGTAATTAACACTATTATGAACACTACTGAGGCCTACTACAAAAACTAGACTAGCAATGAAGAATTTCAAAGACATACAAAACGCAGCATACCAAAATACAAGAAGGGAGTTTTTGCGCACCACAACGAAGGGGCTTGGCGCTATGGCCATGAGCTCACTCATACTCCCTGATATGTTGAAAGCGGCTCCTCCAGCATCATCGATGGTTGATGGTGGTGGTCTGGAAACCAATGGCGGAATAATGAAGGCATTGCACCATGCTCCCAAAGCAAAAAGGGTGATATATCTTTTCCAAAGTGGGGGGCCAAGTCAAATCGAACTATACGACTACAAGCCTGAGCTGATGAAGCGCTGGGGGCAGGAAATTCCCGATAGCGTACGCAGGAATCAGCGCCTCACTGGTATGTTGGCTGCTCAGTCAAGCTTTCCTTTGGTTGGTTCCAAATATGAATTTACTCAAAACGCCAAAACGGGTGGATACTTTAGCAGCCTTGTACCGCATACAGCATCAATTGCTGAAGACATCTGCGTGGTAAACTCAATGTACACCGAGGCTATTAACCATGAACCCGCAATCATATTCTTGCAAACCGGCTCTCAGCAGGTGGGCAGGCCTTGCATCGGATCATGGATGAGTTATGGCTTGGGTAGCCCAAATAAAAACCTGCCATCATTCATTGTGTTGCTTTCAAAAGGAAGATCAAATACTCAAAACCTAAATATGCAGGCCTGGAACAATGGTTTCCTGCCTTCTCACCATCAGGGTGTGCGCTTCCGATCTGGGGTAGATCCTGTGCTTTATTTGTCCAATCCTGATGGCATAGATAGAATGAGTCGCAGACGAGAACTGGATTATCTGGAGCAACTGGAGGCCCAGCAAAAAAGTGTATGGGGAGATGCTGAAATGGATTCAAAGCTCAACCAGTATGAGATGGCCTATAGAATGCAAACCAGTGTACCTGAGGTGACGGACTTTTCAGATGAGCCCGATTATATCTTTGACATGTATGGCCCTGATGCAAGGAAGCCTGGCACATATGCAGCTAATTGCCTGCTGGCACGCCGGCTGGCCGAGCGTGATGTGCCGTTCATCCAGCTATACCACATGGGCTGGGATCAGCATGGTAACTTGCCATCGGATATTCAGCAAATGTCCAAATCCAGCGACCAAGCCTCTGCCGCACTGGTAAAAGATTTGAAGCAACGTGGATTATTGGAAGACACTCTTGTTGTTTGGGGTGGGGAGTTTGGTCGAACCAGCTTTTCCCAAGGCTCACTGACCAAGAACAACTATGGACGAGATCACCACCCACGATGCTTCACTATGTGGATGGCAGGAGGCGGTATCAAGCCTGGAATAAACTATGGTCAAACAGATGATTTCAGCTACAACATTGCCAGCAATGGCGTGCACGTCCACGACTTTCAGGCTACACTACTGCATTTGTTGGGAGTAGATCATGAGCAGTTGACGTTTAAGCACCAGGGCAGAAGGTACCGCCTGACGGATGTACATGGTCATGTGGTGAAGGATTTGCTTGCTTAGAGCTATTAGTCTTATGCTATAGAGGATAATGAAGATTCCTTTATAAAAGGATTATTATCTAAATATGCCTACCTAGCTTCATGCCTTTTTATTCTGAGTTGCGGAGATTCAAAAGTTTCCATCACCGAAAGTGAAAAATCACAAGAACAAGTTTTAGTTTTCTGGATAGAAAATTAAGTTCTGCGGAACTACTTCAATCTATTATTGATGAAATTAAAACTATACACCTTGACTAGGCTTTTTCCACTGGCTATATATTCGATTAAGCTCGTCAAATCAAAAGACCACTCATGACAGAAATAACATGGACATCATGATAAATGCGCTAAGTTAAGCGTGCTTTTTTTTATCTTTACGTATGGCCAGGTGAGTTAATTCTATCAGGTTTATTCTTTTACTATACAACTATCAGCTCATCAAATGATTATAAAAAATAGCTACTCTTGCGAAAGACTTCCAGTAACAATCCATCCCAATTCATCCTCTGCATGTACTGATATAGCTCAGGAAATTGCTAAACTGATAAGGGGAAAAGCAGAAAAAAATGAGAAGGCTGTCCTTGGCCTGGCGACTGGGGCCTCTCCAGTTGGCGTTTATCAAGAGCTGGTGCGCATACACAAAGAGCAGGGTTTGAGTTTTTCGAATGTAGTCACTTTCAATTTGGATGAGTATTACCCCATAAAGAAGTCTTCAATATTGAGCTATAACTACTTCATGAGGCATCACCTGTTTGATCATGTCGATATTGAAAATAAAAACATACACATACCAGATGGGGAACTAAACAAAGAGGACGTACGGGAATTTTGTCTAAACTACGAAGCACTAATAGACTCCTATGGTGGTATAGATATTCAGCTGTTGGGTATTGGTCGCACCGGACATATTGGCTTCAATGAGCCTCCATCGTTTCAGGAATCACTCACTGGTTTGGTAAAGCTTGATCCTATTACGATTTCAGATGCCAAAAGAGAATTTATCCACGAAGAATTGGTTCCTCGTAGGGCCATCACCATGGGTATCAAAAGTGTTTTCAAGGCACGTAAAATTTTCATGCTAGCCTGGGGGTTGAAAAAGGCAGATGTGGTACAAAAAATGGTGGAAGGACCTGTAAGTGAAGGTCTACCAGCCTCTTTTCTTCAAAAGCACGGAAACGTAGATGTGCTAATCGACCCTGATGCTTCAAGAGCTTTAACTCGTGAAAAGACGCCATGGCTTGTGACACTATGTGAATGGAAACCAGCACTGGTAAAAAGGGCTGTGATTTGGTTGGGTCTCAAACTTGAAAAACCGATTCTTAAGTTGACAGAGGATGACTATCGCTTGAATGACCTAGGAGATTTGTTGGCCCAGTATCATGACGTCCATGAGCTTAATGTGAGCATTTTCACTTCACTCCAACATACCATTACAGGGTGGCCAGGTGGAAAGCCTGGGTCGGACGATACGCATCGACCTGTAAAATCCTTACCTGAAAAAAAGAAGGTAATTGTATTCAGCCCTCACCCTGATGATGATGTGATATCAATGGGAGGAACTTTCATCCGTCTGGCCGACCAGGAGCATGAAGTGCATGTGGCTTACCAGACTTCTGGCAATATTGCCGTACACGACGATGAAGCCATCCGATTTATGGACTTCATGTCTGACTTTGCCAAAGAAAGCTGGGGGCTCGAAAAAGAAGCTGATCTGAATGCGGCCAAAAAAGCCCTGGCAGAAAAAGATGAGGGAGAACCTGACCCTACGTTGATTCGACAGGTCAAAGGGTTAATTAGAAAAAGTGAAGCAATTGCCGGAGCTAGATTTTCCGGATTACAAGATGAAAACATACATTTCTTAAACCTTCCATTTTATGAGACCGGCAGTGCACAAAAGGCTCCATTCTCTCAAGCCGATATTGACATCACTGTCAAACTACTTGAAGATATCAAGCCCGATTTAATATTCGCTGCTGGGGACTTAAGAGATCCTCATGGTACGCACGAGGTATGCCTGGATGTCATAGTCGGCTCGATGGAATATCTAAGATCCCAACAAAGCAACTGGATAAAAGACTGCAGTCTTTGGATGTACAGAGGGGCATGGCAGGAATGGCCAATCGAAGAAATCCAAATGGCTGTGCCATTAAGCCCTTCTGATTTGTACAAAAAAAGGAGAGCAATTTTCAAACATCAGTCGCAAAAAGATACGCCCGTATTTCCAGGAACAGACAGTCGGGAATTCTGGCAAAGGTCAGAAGACCGCAACCGAGAAACAGCCCAGCTTTATGATCAACTGGGCCTTACCGAATACGAAGCTATTGAGGCTTTTGTGAAGATGGAGTTTGACAAATAAAATTGAAAGTGGTTCTATTGTACTACTTCAAATAAAACCCATTGATCAGAATCTTCCCTACTTGCAAGCATCTCCATTATGACGTAAGGATCAGTTGATTTTTTATTGAAATCTATCAATCAACCTTGACTGGTACTTCTTTCGATTTTTTCATATCATAAGGTAGCTGCCAAACTTCTCCCTTCGAATTGCTGAAATACATTTTGGAGATACTCATTTTTTCAGGATCACCATCAGCCCAGAAAAATCTGAAGGGATCTTTTGCATCCTCAGAGCGTCTCATGTAAGAGTGGTTTCTTGGACTGTTTACTGTTAGTTGTTTTACCATCTTCCAATTCTTACCCTTATCGATTGATTTCCACAATGCCACCTCTCCTCCGGTACCATAGTGCTGTGGTCCGTCTTGAGAAGGCACAATCACGGTCCACTCATTTTTACCAATTTCGATACTTCCCATATCATAGTTGTGGTCTGTCTCGCAGACCACCCTTGTTTGCCAAGCCAAACCATCCCACCTGGTTATTCTAAACTCCCTCGGGCTGTTCACTGGACCTGGCTCATGACCTCCACTGGCCACATACAAGCAAACAGGATATCCACTCTCATCAAAGCACATGTCTTTTAGGTAAACATTTTTCTTCTGACCATAGTAATCTATAACTCTACCCTGAGATTCTACTTTTGTCAAAGGAACTGTCATTGCCCTGCCGTCCACACTAGTCCAGCTTTTACCTAGATTATTCGTCTGTAGATAGTAGAGATCCGTTCTTCTATCCACATTGCCTTTAGGATGTCGATTCATAAATGTGGCTACCAAATTGCCTTTTCTCGCACTCACCTGATAGTGTCCACCTTTATCATGTCCTTTTTCTCTAATTCCTGCCAGTTTTCTATCTTCAGTCCAACTCTTGCCATCTGTGCTGGACTCATAGTATAATTCCCTAACACCTGTATATTTTGTAAACAGATGAAGCATTTCACCCTTGTCAGTCAACCAGGGTTGTGGGTAGGTCATCTCCTCTTCTGTTACCTTGGAGAACGAATTTATATCATAAGGTTTATCACTTCGGTATTTGAAACCCATCCTTCTGGTACTTCTTCCACTTATAAATACCCATAAGTAACCTTTTTCGTCTATAAGCAAGCTTGGATTATCATGTGGGTCGTCTACACCTTTTTTGTCATATACTACGGTTGGTTTTGATACCATACCACTTGCGTGATCATACTCACCTATCATGCAAAGTAGATATTTCTGTTCTTGCGAAGGGGTACCCCCAAATACGAAAAATGTCTTGTCTACCTCACTGGCATACATCGCCAGCGGCCTATGCTTAGCTGTGTAAGTTCCCAAACCACCGGAATATTTATCACCGTATTCATAAGGTTGTCCCAACTCGAACCAAATACCGCGATATCCATCAATTTTTTGATTGTTGAGGTTTTTACCTTGACCAACAGCATTCAAGTTGACAAGGAAAACTAGGAGTACTGTGAAACAAATCCCTCGGTTCATAATAATTCAGTTGTATAGTTGAGAATAGTAGTATCATTAGTCAACACGGCTCACTTATGGAACCACTGTTAACACTGGCAATTTAAATCAAGTCGCTTCTAATTATTTGAATTCCGATTGAAAAAAATCTACTTCAAAAAAAGTAACAGCCCGCCTTTTCAACTTTTTATCCCTAAATTTAAAAGACTTCAAAATTGCTTTTGACATTAAAGCAACGAATCGGGAAAAGTATTTTTTTGCTGGTGATGTTAACGCAAATCAAGTCTTTTGAAAGTGTAAACTATATTTCGACTAAACCAATCACAATATGAATCGACGTAATCTTTTGAAAGGAGCCATGCTGTCTCCACTAATGCTGCCAGGAGCACCTCTTTTGGCTGAAAGTAAAAATTCCTTAAAGGCTGCCGACCCTGACATCAAAATCACCAAAGTGAAAGCTATTGCCACTTCGCCTAACGGCATAGAATTGATAGTTGTAAAAGTAGAAACAAGCGAGCCGGGCCTGTATGGCTATGGGTGTGCGACATTCAGGCAAAGGGCACATGCGGTAGTCTCGGCTATAGACAAATACCTTAACGATTTTTGTAAAGGAAAGTCGGTACACAACATCGAAGACATTTGGCAGACTGCCTATGTGAGCTCCTATTGGAGAAATGGTCCTGTACTAAACAATGCACTCAGCGGTTTAGACCAGGCACTGTGGGACATTAAAGGAAAACTAGCCGGCATGCCGGTGTACCAATTGTTGGGTGGCAAGTGCCGTTTTGCCGTGGATACCTACACGCATGCTAGCGGCAAAACCAAAGAAGAAGTTGCGGACAATGTAAAGAAATATATGGAGCAGGGTTTTCGTCATGTCAGGATTCAGCTCGGGGGATATGGTTCAACCCATCTTTCTAAGGAACCTGACTACAAGGCCAATGGTTTTGGAACGAAGGCAGACAATACACTGGACAAATATGCTTATATGAAGGGAACCATTGACATGTTTGAACATGTGCGTAATGAAGTGGGTCATAAAGTTGAATTGCTTCATGATGTGCACGAAAGATTGCAGCCAATGGATGTGATCTATATGATGAAAAAACTGGAAGAATACAGACCTTTTTTCATAGAGGATCCAATTTCTCCAGAGAACAGAAACTGGATGTCGAAAATCCGACAGAACACCTCAGTGCCCATCGCGATGGGTGAGCTCTTTAACAACCAAAACGAATGGCTCGACCTTATGGCGAATAGGGAAATTGACTTTATAAGAATTCACATTTCACAGATTGGAGGAATCACACCTGCAATTAAAGTCGCCAGGCTTGGAGAGTGGTTTAACGTGCGTACTGCATGGCATGGACCAGGAGATGTATCGCCGGTAGGTCATGCGGCCAATGCCCATATTGATCTGGCCGTATGGAATTTTGGTATACAAGAGGCTGTACGCTTCAATGATCGTTTGAGGGATATATTTCCGGATGCGCCGTACATGAAAGATGGTTTTATGCACATTCCTGAAAAACCGGGACTTGGCTGTGATGTAAATGAAAAGGAAGCCGCAAAATATCCTTTACCAAAGTTCAATTACAACTGGACTCAACTCAGGGAAAATGATGGAACACCGGTCAGACCGTAGGAATAAAGAATACCTAATTAAATAATAGCGAATGCTATCTTTTTTGTGATCAGGACATACGCACTGCAGTTTGATAAATTAAGGAACTGAATTTTGAAGGAAGTACAATGAAGCAGTCCACATGGATTCTTCCCTTTATTGTTATATCACAGTTTTGTTGCACATCACTTTGGTTTGCCGGCAATGGAGTTATGGCAGACCTGACGGCCAATTTTAGCCTGAATAGTAGTGCTCTCGGGCACTTAACTTCTGCGGTACAGTTTGGTTTTATTTCAGGCACGCTTGTTTTCGCACTTCTAAGCATAGCTGATCGGTATTCTCCATCGCGTGTGTTCTTCCTTAGTGCACTTTTTGGCGCTATTGCCAACGTAGGTTTGATCTGGCAAAGCAACACACTGCCCAGCCTTTTGCTTCTTCGCTTTTTCACAGGATTCTTCCTCTCAGGAATTTACCCAGTAGGAATGAAAATAGCAGCGGACTATTATGACAAAGGCCTGGGGAAATCGCTGGGATTCCTGGTTGGGGCTCTTGTGCTGGGTACCGCTTTTCCACATTTACTTAAAGCAGTTACAACAAATTTTCCTTGGAAGAGCGTGTTGTTTGGGACATCCTTTCTGGCTATGGCAGGAGGTACTTTGATATTTATGTTGGTGCCTGACGGTCCATTCCGAAAACCTGGCCAAGGTATTAACCTATCCGCTTTCTTCAGTGTTTTTAAAAATAAAGGTTTTCGTTCAGCTGCATTTGGCTACTTTGGCCATATGTGGGAGTTATATGCATTTTGGGCATTCGTTCCTTTTATGCTTGAATCTTATGCTGTTAATTTTAAAAGCAGCAGCCTCAATGTTCCGGTGCTATCATTTCTCATTATAGGTATAGGAGGCCCGGCCTGTGTAATAGGTGGTTATGTTTCTGAGAATTTTGGCACAAAGAAAACAGCGACTATAGCGCTGCTGTCATCGTGTTTTTGCTGTCTAGTTTCACCATTGATTTTTCAACTGAATTCTCAATTCACCTTTCTTGCCTTTCTCTTTTTCTGGGGAATTGTGGTAATAGCAGATTCGCCCCTTTTCTCGACCCTAGTAGCGAAAAATGCCCCATCCGAAATAAAAGGTACAGCCTTGACAATTGTCAATTGTCTTGGGTTTTCAATTACCATAATTAGCATTCAATTGCTAAATGGCATGAGGAATATACTGGAATACAATGTGTTATATATCTTCTTAGCAATCGGCCCGCTATTGGGCTTAATAGCATTATCTCGGAAATCCACCTCAAATAATGCCGGATATAAAAAGGCCTGATCCTAAAAATTCACAGTAGCTTTAATCACACCCGTTTCTGGTTTTAGCCAACTGTCAAAATGCTCAATCATTTCTGTGCAATCAACATTGTGAGTAATGAATGAGCTGGTGGGAAATCTACCACTTTGCAGCACATCAATCACATGTTCAAAATCTTCTGTTGTAGCATTTCTACTACACATCAAGGTTGTCTCTTTAGCATGAATTTTCGGGTGGATGAAAGTCAATTCTCCTTTTGACAACCCGACCAAAACATACCTACCACCATGAGACATATATTCAATTCCTGACTCCAGGGCTCCTTTATGTCCTGTAGCATCAAATACTGCTGTAGCCATATCGCCCTTGGTGATGTCCGATATCAATGCAACCGGATCATTGGCAACATTTACAACATGATCCACGCCGATTTCTTCTTTGGCATATTTCAAGCGATCGTCATTCATATCGAGTGAGATCACTTTTGCCCCGGCAATCTGGGCTAGCTTCATCAAACCAATTCCTATCGGACCACAACCAATGACCACTGCATATTCTCCTTTCTGTATTGCTGCCCTTCTGATGGCATGTGCGCCAATAGCCAATGGCTCTACAATGGCCATTTCGTCATCGTTCAAATTTCCAGCTGGCAATAAGATGTTTGTTGGTGCGCTTATATGCTCTTGCATGCCACCATCACCATGAATACCCAGCACGGAAATATTGGTACAGCAATTTGTCTTGCCATTCCTGCAGGCCACACATTTTCCACAACTCAAATATGGCATTACAACTACATTGTCTCCTGCCTTAAGGCCCTGCTCATTTTCGCCTATTTCGACAACTTGAGTGGCCAACTCATGTCCAAATATTCTTGGGTATTGAAAAAAAGGTTGATTGCCAGTATAAGCATGTAGGTCGGTACCACAAATACCTACTTTGTTCACTTTCAATAGAGCTTCCCCTTCCCCTCTAACAGGTGCTTCTTTTTCTTTCAATTCAAACCGACCAGGTTCTTCGCAAACGATGTATTTCATCCTCTATATTTTATTGTGTTCTTCAGAATAGTTTATACAACTGGCTTATGCAGCTTATTAATATTCTTGCAAAGATGGTTTCAGAAGCGATGGTTCACTACCAATTTTAATACAGTCCTTGATACTTTTTTGCTTCTTTCTAAGTCTTTGAAAACTACACGTAACAGGTTACTCCTTCAAATTTGCCAAGTACTCAATGACATTCCTGATGTCCTGTTTGTTCATGAGTGTGCCCATCGGCGGCATGGCTGAAGGATTGTTCTTGCGCTCAGAAATTCTAGAAAGAGGTACCTCCAGAGGTTCAGCCTGGGAAGTTTGCAGTATTAATTCCTCGTCATTTTCTACAAGCAGGGTTCCGGTCACTTTCTGTCCTTCCTTTAATACGAGAGATACGCTTCCGTAACCTGGAGCTAACCTGGCACTTGGTTCGATCAGTGCTTCAAGGATTTGCTCTCTGGATAGTATATTGCCAATATTGGAGAGTGATGGACCTACGCTACCAGCCACATCTCCAGAGAGGCTGTGACACCTGATACATTGAGCTGTACTGTTGTTTCTCACGAAATTTCTTCCTTTTCGACCATCACCTCCGTACAAGGTTTCTTTGAATGCTTCAACGGTATTGCCTTCAGATTGCAACGGTTTTATCAAAGCCAGGAGTTTTTCTGATTTACCAGCTTCCACAGCTTCTATCAAGTCCAAAGTCAAACTAGGAGAAAGTTTTTCAGCCATCATTTTACCAATGAGATTTTCAAGTACATCTTCGGTTTTTTCCAAAGGCATTTTTCCCAATACCTGAACAACCTGTTGCTGCTCTTTGTCAGTTCCCTTTGTGAAAATTGGATTGATAATCCCCGGAAGGTTTTCTTTCGAAATCTCCAATTCCCCTAGATATTTCAAAGCGCTTGTCCTTACATTCTGATCATCATCGTTCATTCCAATTTCGATTACACTTTGAATTTTCTCATACTTCAATGTAACCAATGCATCTAGAATAGCCGACTTCACTTGTCCCTCTTTGCTGGAGGTCATTATTTGCTCCAGGTTATTATTGTAGTCGGAAATACCCAGATTGCTAAGCATGTCAACTACTCCCACCAAAAATTCGGGATCACCATTTTTTAAGAATTGACCCATCCTGGCAATTACTTTTTTTCTCACAGGCTCAATATCCCTTGATATTTCACCCCTGTATCGACCATCTACTCTATCCAGTACCGATGGATTAGCCCATGTACCAACAGTAGCAAGAGCCTCGGCTTTGAAGATCGGTGACACGGATTGTCTTTGGGCAAAATTTAAAAGTTGATCCAGTTCCTTTTCTCCACCTACCCTCAGATTGGCATTGATCGCCCTTCTGATTAAAGGCTCAGAAGTAAACCTGTCATCGTTCAAAACAGCTGCAAGCTTTGGCAGCTCCGTTGCGATAGACCAATCATCATTGATTGCCCTTGCCGCTTCCGTTACCAAATATTCATCTTCATCATCCAGGAATAATGACACATCAGGGTGCTGCATCCTTCGAAGCACTAGTAGTGCTGCTAAACGCAAAGTCCTGTTTTCATTTTTTGCCAATGCAGTAATGGATGCTGCATCACCAATTCTATATAAAGCCATAACTCCTGCATGTCTTAAGTATTGGTCTTCATCAGCATTCTGCTCTATCATATCCAAAATTGGCTGGATTGCAGCTTTGTGCTTAATTCGTCCGAGCGCCTGGGCTCCAAAAAATTTCACCCTCGGACTGGCATGTGATAATAATGGAATTAAATCCGTTCCTGCTTTTTCATGTGACAGATCACCAATCACCTTGGCTGCTTGAGCAATAATCTCAGGATCAGAATCAGAAAGCAATGATACGATTGCATCAGCCTGAGAAAGGTCTACTGCTGCCAATTGGCCTATCCCCCATATTCCGTGAATTCGCTCCAACTGATTACCGACCTGTTCGATAGCCGCCTGGAAAATTTCCGCACTTTGACCGCCTCTATTAACCAGTTCAAATTGGGCTTTCAGCCTGATACGCTGGTCATCATACTTTAACAATCCAGCCAATACGCTTTCGGACTGATCTTCATAATCAAGTGCCATCAAACGCTGGGTTTCTGCGCGCTCCTTCTTCAAGTCATTTTCTGTTTCGTCAACATCCAGTTTCCATACCCGTCCAAAGTTCTTAGTATTCCATCCTGTGATCCAATCAGAAAAATATAAGGCTCCATCCGGTCCAAAGCGCATACCAGTTGGCAATACCCCACTGATAACATCAACTTCTGATTTCAGCTCAAATGACGCTCCAGAAGGCTTTAGGTCAAAAGCCCAGATGTGAGAGCGGCTTGGGCTACCACGAAACTCAACGAGAAAAAACTTGTTTTTCCATTTAGATCCTAAAGCAGTACCCGGATTGTAGGTCATACCTGTTGGACCATTATGATAGTTCATAATTGGAGGAATAATATAGGCGGCCTGACCTTCCCAACATGGTTTATATAGTACCTCATCCATCCACACGTTATAGCCATTATTTTTAGGGTCCGTATATTTTCCATATTGCCAATTGGCTCTCCAGCCGGCATCCGAGCCATCCACTATATAAACCAAACGTTCACTTTCTCCCTGGTGATCACCATCATTATCTGCGCCAATGATGTTTCCATAATCATCAAAAACAAACTCATGCGTATTTCTCAATCCGGCTGCAAAAACTTCGAAATTGCTGCCATCAGGATTTGATCTTACCAACACACCCTGGTTCGGGTATTTGTGATTTACTCCTTCTGAGGTTGTGATGTTAGCACCAATGTCTCCTATGCCCCAATAAATTTTTCCATCAGGCCCCTCAACCACACCTGACATGCCATGACCACCAAATCCGATATGAACAGCATATCCATGGCTTATGGACTTCTTATCCTCCAAAACACCATCTCCATTCTGATCCTTCAATCTCCACATATCCGGTCCAGTACCAAGGAACACATCGTTTCTCCTTACGAGTATGGCTCCAGCCACATCGGTCACCTCTTCATTGAAGTCGCTCAGTACGCGGGTGGCCTTATCTGCCCTGCCGTCATTGTCTCCATCTTCTAGTTTCCAGATTTCATCCTTTTCTACAGCCAGATCACGCCAGTCGTGAAAACCATCGTTGTTCAGGTCTTTCAACCACTCATTCTCTTCACTTTTTTCTGTAGCAAATGTTTCTCTCAAAAAGGCACGTCTATCCTCTACAGACTGAAGCGCGATAGAAGCGGTCATCCAATCCCTATGTCCTCTAATATCAAATTCTGAATTTTTCTGCCTGATAGTCCTTGTGAGGTAAACTGCACCAAAATCATCAATAGACATGGCCACCGGATCAGGTGCCAGGGAATCTGACGCCCAAAGTTTCAGGGTAAAGCCATCTGCTAACACAGCAGCGGTATTGTCCCTGATGTCACGTGCTTTTTGTTCGACTAGTGTTGCATCTTCTGTTTTTACCAAAGGAAATTCCTTTGGAGCCTTCTGTTCGCAGCTAATGACAAAAAATAGAACAATGGTGAAAAACAAAAAATGTCTTAGAAAAGAGGTCATAGTGAGTGTTTACTTTTGGTACAATTGCCAAAGATAAGGCTTAGCACTACTATAGCCTTTATTC
Organism: Cyclobacteriaceae bacterium; assembly: GCA_049115735.1. GTDB lineage: Bacteria > Bacteroidota > Bacteroidia > Cytophagales > Cyclobacteriaceae > CAXBNB01. The sequence continues at coordinate 22,949 of JAGDZP010000027.1, forward strand.
TATAGCATAATTTACACCCTGCCGAATGGACGTTCCCCAAAAAGGAGATTTAGTGTCATTATGATTACTTTTAAAGTCAATCAAGAGAATATCTACCCTTGAGAAAAATATTAAAACAGATTATTAGTATTGCCTGCCTGATTCTTATCACTTCAGCCCCAGGTTTTTCACAAGTGACCAAACCTCAGCTCCGAAAAATAAAAGATATCGTCATATATGAGGATTCTGTCTTCTACTCCTCATTTCCCTCGGTGGTCAAAAATTCTAATGGAGAATTTCTACTGGCATTCAGAAGAGCACCTGATCGGAAAATATTCGGCGAAAAAAAATCCAATCACACCGACCCAGCCAGCCAGCTTGTTATGGTACGATCAAAAGATGGTGAGAACTGGACAAATGAACCAGAGTTGATTTATGCGCACCCTTTTGGAGGCTCCCAGGATCCTTGTCTACTGCTATTGCGTGATAATACGCTGTTGTGCACAAGCTACGGATGGGCATTCGTTCAGCCAAATGGGTTAGAAAACATACGCAAGCCAAATTTTGTTACCCGTGGCGGTGCGGTGTTTTTAGGGGGTTACATCCTGCGATCAACTGATGGAGGAAACAACTGGAGCGACGCAATTTATCCTCCGAATATTACTCCGGACGTGAGGTACAATGCCCTAAGCCAACCCCTTCCTGCATACAATAGAGGTGCACTCTATGAAGGGGAAAATAGTGAAATCTACTGGATCGTTGCAGCGGCCGACGAGGAAAATAAAACTTCCAATCATTTACTTATTTCTAAAAACACAGGAATTAGTTGGCAGTATCAGAGTGAGGTGGCATCTGACCCAAAAGCATCATTCAATGAAGCTTCGGTTTATCAAACACCGATGGGTGATCTGGTCGGATTTCTTCGAACTGCAAAAATGGATGACCAGGCCTGCATAGCACGATCTTCAGACGGGGGCAAAACTTTCACGTGGGAAAGCATGGGATTTCAGGGGCATCCACTCAATGCCATGCGGCTACAGGACAACAATGTCCTACTCACCTATGGCTACCGACATGAACCCTATGGCATTCGTGCACGAATATTGAACGCTGAATGCACTGATTACAAAGAATCAAAAGAATTCATCATCAGAAAAGATGGAGGAAATAGGGATATTGGATATAGCTGGCCCGTAATTCTGGATGATAATCGTATCTTAGTCAGCTACTATTTCAACAAGGCTGATGGCACCAGGCATATCGCGGGTTCCATATTAGAAATTATGTCAGAATGAAACTTCAACAATACATATGAAACACTTAAGCAAAATAGCCCTTGGCTCACTTATCATTCTCCTACTTGTTTCTTCTCAGAGCATAGCCCAAAAAAAGGCATATAAAACTCCACAATTTGCAAAAGACTGGAGCAAGGCGGGAGAGCATCCTGATCACATTGTGCTCAACTATGGGCAGGATGCTGCTACTATGGCAAGTGTGACTTGGCGTACCAACACAGAGAAAACGAAAGGGTATGCCGAAATCGCTATTGCCACAGCAGCTCCAAAGTTTTGGAGGAATGCGATCACACATAAGGCCAAGACTGAAACGATGGATGCCAGCAAAGTACTCATGGCAGAGGCCATTTCAAACTACCATTCTGTGACCTTTGAAGGTTTGAAACCAGAAACATTGTATGCCTACCGAGTAGGAGACGGAAAAATATGGAGTGAATGGATACAATTTCGCACAGCCTCAAAAGAGGCCAAACCGTTTTCTTTCCTCTACGTGGGGGATGCCCAAAACTATATTTTGGAGCTCTGGTCAAGGTTGATTCGCGAGGGTTATCGTAAAGGACCGGATGCTAGCTTCATCATACATGCCGGGGATATGATCAATAATGCACATAGTGAACGTCAATGGCATGAGTGGTTTACTGCCGGCGGATGGATTCATCGAATGCTACCCTCCATCTCAGTTCCGGGTAATCACGAGTATGGAAAAATGTTCGAAGAAGACGAAGAAAGGCAACTGTCAACTCAATGGCGACCACAGTTTACGCTACCGGAAAATGGTGTGGATGGTTTAGAAGAAACCAATTATTATATCGATCACCAGGGTATGCGCATAATTGCTTTAAATAGCTTGCGAAACTTTGAAGAGCAGACAGATTGGCTCGAAAAAACGCTATCCAACAACCCAAATAATTGGACGGTTGTTACTTACCATCATCCACTATTCTCGGCCTCCGCAGGCAGAAGCAATGAAGAATTAAGAGAATTATGGAAACCATTGTTTGATAAATATAAAGTTGACCTTGCGCTACAAGGGCATGACCATAGCTATGCCAGGGGAAGGGTGGAGCCTTATCTTGCAGACGAAGAAAAAAACATTTTGAATGGGTTGAACAAAAGGGACTATACTGGGACCGTTTATGTGGTATCTGTAAGTGGGGGTAAGATGTACTCACTCCGACCGAACGCCTGGGAAGGGTGGGATGCAGAGCGAGATAGAGCTGCTGAGAATACTCAGTTGGTGCAACACATAGAAGTAGATGGGGACAAGCTTTCTTACAAATCCTATACAGCCACCGGAGACTTGTATGACGCTTTTGACCTGATCAAGCAGCAGGATGGAAAGCCCAATAAGTTCATCGAAAGAAGGGCTTATGCTATCGAGGCAAGAAGACACTCCAATACCATCCCTTATCAAGACGAACTTCCTTTGGACATTAGAAGTGATTTGGAGAAAAATTACAAAGGATATGAAATTGATAGGGTCACCTACGTAGATGATGAGAATTTTAACGGGTACTATGTCCGAGTTAAAAATGAAAAGGGAAGGATCGATTTGACAATTTCAGAGTCTGGGAAGATTTTGAAAAAGAAGTGAAATGAGTGCATTACGCTAAAAGCCCTTAAGAAATATTCATCATGAAACAGTTAGGATACTTTCTTGGTCTTCTTATCAGTATCAATAGCTTCGGTCAGAGGCCTAATCAATCTGTGCTTTCGATAGATGAAATCATGCAGGGTGAAAATTATATTGGCTATTTACCTACTGAAATCAGTTGGTCCGATGATAGCCAAAACATCTATTTTAGCTGGAATCCTGATAAGGACACTTTGCGGACTACCTACAAAGTAGAGATCAATTCAACGGAGATTAATAAGCTTTCATTTGAAGAACTGAAGGACAAAACCAATCCCGGAGAATATACCAAAGACTACCGCTGGAAAGTATATGAAAAAAATGGCGACTTGTTTTTAATAGATAATACTACTTTCAAATTAAGTCAAATCACGAGTACAATAGCAAAGGAGTCTAAGCCCATATTTTCTGGAGATGAAAAATACATTCTTTATCAAAAGAACAACAACCTCTTCAAATGGCACATTGAAGACGGAAGCATTACCCAATTAACGGATTTTAGAAAGGGTACAGAGAAAGTTGAGAAAAAGGAAGCACAAGCCGAGTGGTTGGAAAGAGACCAACTCAATTATTTTGATATTCTGAAAAAACGCAATGAGGAATCTGATGCTAAAAAGTACAGAGACAAACGAGCCAAAGCAAAGGAGATCAAAACTGTTTATTTAGCGGGCAAAGGATTAAGCGAAATCACTATTTCACCCGATTTGAAGTTTGTCGTCTATAGAGTATCCACCAAATCAAAAAGTATAAATACGATTGTACCAGACTACACCACGCAATCTGGATATACGAAAGACCTAATTGCCAGGCCCAAGGTAGGCCACCCTCAGGATACCTTCGAAAACTGGATACTGAACTTGGAAACAGACTCTACATATCAAATACAAACCAAAGAAATAGAAGGAATTTACGACAAGCCAGCTTACAAAAAGGAATATTCTTCCGACTCCACCTACTCAGACAAGTACGATAGGCCGAGAGAAGTTACCATTGAGATGCCTACATTTTCCGATGATGGCAAAGCAGTGGTCAATATCACTTCGCAGGACTATAAGGATCGTTGGATTATGTCGCTCGATCTACCAAGCGGCAAACTCAAACTGATAGATCGCCAACATGATGATGCCTGGATAGCTGGCTATGGTATTGGGTGGTTTTCAAATCCGAAAATAGAATGGTTGGACAATGAGAATATTTGGTACAAATCGGAAGAATCCGGCTATACGCATCTTTACACTGCCAATGTATTGACCGGGGAATCCAAGGCACTTACTAAGGGAAAATTTGAAGTGATTGATGTCAATCTATCCAAAAACAAAAAAACCTTCTATATCATGTCGAATAAAGAAGGCCCACACGAACATCACTTCTACCACATGAATGTGACCGGTGGTAAAATGAAACAGATCACTTCTTTGAAAGGAGGACATGAAGTCACGGTATCACCTGATGAGGAGCAATTGGCTATTCGATACTCATATTCGAATAAACCCTGGGAGCTATATGTGATGCCCAATGAAGCAGGGGCCAAAATGACTCAGCTGACTCGCTCAACCACAAAAGAATTTGAACAGTACAAATGGATGGATCCTGAGATTGTCCACTTTAAGGCAAGGGACGGAGAAAATGTGCCGGCAACATTGTACAGGCCGAATGAGGAAAAGAATAACGGAGCAGCAATCATTTTTGTGCATGGAGCAGGTTATCTACAAAACGTGCATTACTGGTGGCCGCAGTACTTCAGGGAGTATATGTTTCATAATTTGCTGGTAGACAATGGCTATACCGTATTGGCGATTGATTTTAGGGCTAGCCAAGGTTATGGTAGAGACTGGCGTACCGCCATTTACAGACATATGGGCGGAAAAGATCTGAATGACCAAATAGATGGCGCGAAATATTTAGTAGAAAAGCATGGAGTCTCCAAAAATAGAATAGGTATATATGGTGGTTCTTATGGTGGGTTCATCACACTAATGGCGATGTTTAAATATCCTGACACCTTTAAGAGCGGGGCAGCTTTACGCTCTGTTACTGACTGGGCACACTATAATCATGGCTACACCGGTAATATTCTAAACACACCGGTAGAGGATAGCGTGGCTTATGCCAGAAGCTCCCCAATTTACTTTGCGGAGGGATTAAAAGGAAAATTGCTCATGCTTCATGGCATGATCGATACCAATGTCCAATTTCAGGATGTGGTTAGGCTATCACAAAGGCTTATCGAATTGAAAAAAGAAAACTGGGAATTAGCGGTATTTCCGCTTGAAGGTCACGGCTTTATCGAATCAACAAGCTGGTCTGATGAATATAGAAGAATTTTCAAACTTTTTCAGAATACACTCCTCGAATAAGCCTTGCTTTAGCCCGTACCTAGTTAGTCGTTTTCATTACCTCTTTTGCCACATTCTGTCCTGTCATGGCTGATGCGGTCAATACACCAGAAAACAAAGCACCTCCTACGCCAGCGGTCACAATATCCTGCCCGGTTAAATAGAAGTTTTTAATAGGCGTTCGGGGCTTGAGAAATTTCTGCCTGAACCTGGATGGCGTATGGTCAAGTCCATAAATTTCTCCCATATCGTAGTTAACAAAATGCTGTGTTGTCAAGGGCGAAGAAAGTTCGAAATGATCCACTTTTCCTTTCAGCTGTGGCTGCTGTTTATACAGCTCCTCCAACAATCGCTTGCTAATTTTTTCTTTTAACTGGTCATAGTCTTCTCCCCTCTTCATCCATCGGCTTCCTTCCCAGTTTCCAAATATTTCATAAGGCATAAGCGTAATGATATCAATTGTGCTCCTACCAGGATATCTATTCGACCAATCTGGATCTTTAGCAGAGGGAAATGAAATATACACTACAGGAAACGGTGCGTCAATGTCCTTTACATACCTGTCCACACATTGGTCATGATCACCTTCTTCCGGGTAAATCCAAAGGTTCGTTTTTGACAGTTGGAGTTCCTCCGGTGATCCATTGAGCCCGATGTACAGGCAAACGTGAGCAACCGAAGGATTTACATTTTGTACTTGTTCTTTGAGCCTATGTTGAGCCACAGTCGCGTCAGGCAATAGCTTGTCGTAAGTAGTCATAAAGCCAGCTCCGCTCACAACGTTATCAGCCGATAATTCCTTGCCATCCTTCATTCGTACTCCTATGGCGTTGTTGTCTTTTATGATAACCTCATCTACTTCAGCGTTGGTGAGTATAGTACCGCCAGCAGCTTCTATTACAGGATCGATAGTCAGAGCAATTTGAGATGAGCCTCCTATTGGAAAACTACCTCCACTGAAGTAATGACGCACTACCGATGCGTGCATGGCAAAACTGCTCTTTTTAGGTGGGAGTCCATAGTCACCATATTGACCAGTAAGCACCTTGATCAGCTCCTCATTATCCGTTAAAGCCTTTAGCGCCTCATATGTAGTCTTATCAGAATATTTATAAAAAGGCTTGCGCATAAAGCCACCTGCCACCATGCTGACTAAGGGAGTCATTGCCTTGTCCATATAGAATTTCTGACTCGTCTTAGTCGAAGCAAATACGAGGTTGATATATTTATCAATAGCTTGCTTCTCATCAGGGAAGTATTCATACATCTTTTCCTTGTAATTGGAGACGCCCTTTACCAGATCATATGCCTTTTCACCAACTATGATTCGATCATAAACTTCACCCATATCCGCCCATTTAAGCTGATCATTGGACACATAATCGAATAACTTTTTCAGGAAACTATTAGGGCGTTGAACTTCTCCGATATAATGAATGCCCACATCCCATTCATAACCGTTTCTCTTGAAAATGTGAGTAAACCCACCAACAGTGTAATGCCGCTCGAGTATCAGAACCTTTTGTCCTTGCTTTGCCAGAATAGCACCTGTAGTTAAACTGCCCATTCCAGAACCTATGATTATGGTATCATAGCGCTCCTCCAGAACGTGCTTTTTCTTGTACGATTGAATCATTTTGTTTTGGGTTGGGTGTTGTTTGGTGTACAAATTAATGAATAAAAGTTATTCTAACTTCTTAGCCTATACCACCACGACGATGGGAATAGCCAGACTGGTGATGGGAAACACATTCAGTTGGTGGGATATACTGGCTTATAATGCAGGAATTGTCGTAGCTTATTTAGTTGATTCCAGGCTCAGTGATAAATAATAATCTGCAGCTAAAAAAAGCCTCTTGAATTGCTTCAAAAGGCTTTGTTAGTGGTCTCACTAGGAATCGAACCTAGATCTAAAGTTTAGGAAACTTCTATTCTATCCATTGAACTATGAGACCGGAATCTTTTGCAAAAATAGAAAATTATTTATTCGAGTGAAAAGTAGCTATCAAATTCCAGACATGTCAAATGTCTCCATAAAGGCAGTTGTGAACTTACCAGACTTGAATTTCTCATCCTGCATTAGCTTGATGTGGAATGGTATGGTAGTTTTTATTCCTTCGATTACAAACTCCTCAAGTGCACGCTTCATTCTCACAATAGCTTCTTCCCGTGTTTGGGCAGTTACGATCAGCTTGGCAATCATACTATCGTAGTTAGGAGGGATAGTGTATCCAGAATACACGTGGCTATCCACTCTTACACCATGTCCACCCGGAAGGTGAAGATTTGTGATTTTTCCAGGATTGGGCCTGAAGTCCTTCGAGGGGTCTTCTGCGTTGATCCTACACTCGATCGAATACAATTGAGGAAAGTAGTTTTGTCCTGAGATTTCTACTCCAGCAGCTACCTTTATTTGTTCCTTTATAAGATCAAAATCCGTTACTTCCTCTGTGATCGGGTGCTCTACCTGAATCCGGGTGTTCATTTCCATGAAGTAAAAATCCCCATTTTTGTCTACCAAAAATTCCACTGTACCAGCACCCTCATATCCTATCGCCTCGGCTCCCAAGATAGCGGCAGCCCCCATCTTCTCTCTCAGCTCCTGATCTACTACCGGTGATGGTGTTTCTTCCAAAAGTTTCTGATGTCTTCTTTGAATAGAACAATCTCTTTCTGACAGGTGACATGCCTTTCCTCTACTATCTCCAACAATCTGGATCTCCACGTGACGAGGCTCCTCTACATATTTTTCCAGGTATAGTGCATCATTACCGAATGCTGCACCTGACTCCATACGCGCATCATCCCATGCCTTTTGGAATCCACTGTCATCATGAACGATTCTCATACCACGACCACCACCACCCGCTGTGGCTTTTAATATAACCGGGTACTTAATTTTATTAGCTATCTCGATTCCCTCTGCTACAGTATCCAACAAACCGTCAGATCCCGGAATAGTAGGAACACCTGCCTTTTTCATGGTATCCTTGGCAGTCGCCTTGTCTCCCATCCTATCGATCATATCAGCGCTCGCACCGATAAACTTGATACCGTATTCTTCACATACTTTTGAGAATTCAGCATTTTCAGATAAGAATCCATAGCCAGGATGGATAGCATCTGCATTGGTAATTTCAGCAGCGGAAATAATATTGGGAATATTCAAATATGATTGATTCCCAGGAGGCGGACCAATACATACAGCTTCATCAGCAAAGGTTACGTGCAAGCTGTCTTTATCAGCTGTAGAATAAACGGCCACCGTGCTGATGCCCATTTCTTTACATGTTCTGATAATTCTAAGGGCTATTTCGCCACGATTGGCTATTAATATTTTTTTAAACACTTTTCGTAAAGGTTAAATGAGACGAATATACTAGGAAGTGCTATGTGCAAAGCTTAAGACGGATCAAGCAGGAACAATGACTGATCAAATTCCACTGGTTGAGCATTCTCGACCAACACTTTCACGATTTTACCTGAAACCTCAGATTCAATCTCATTGAAGAGTTTCATAGCCTCAATGATACACACCGTCTGGCCTACACTTACTTCATCACCCACCTCTACAAACGATGGTGTTTCCGGATTAGAAGACCTGTAGAAGGTACCAATCATAGGAGATTTGATCTCTATATAATTAGAGGAAGCTGCGGGCTTTTCCTCAGCGGCAGGTGCGGGGGCTGCTGCCGGAGCTGCCGCAGGTGCAGGAGCAGCTTGAACAGCTGGTGCTGCAGCCACTGTTTTTTCTATTACCTGAGCTTCATTGCTCCGCTTTATCTTAATTTTTAACTCTTCGGTTTCGATGTTTACTTCTTCAAGCCCGGAAGCCGACAAAAAATCAATAAGGTCTTTTATTTCCTTTATTTTCATAGGTTTAGCTAAATGTTTGTTCTACAGAAGGTCTAATTTAAATATAATTAGTTAATGTCTTGAATTCGGGGTTAGTTGGGCTTACAGCGTTAGTCTTTTACTCTTTCAGCGTAATGGCCTGTTTTGGTATCCACTTTTATCCTTTCATCGATATTGATGAAAAGAGGGACTTGAACGGTAGCACCAGTCTCAACAGTGGCAGGCTTCAAAGTATTCGTAGCTGTATCACCTTTCAAACCAGGCTCGGTATAAGTCACCTGCATCTCTACATACTGTGGTAATTCACAAGCCAATATCACCTCTTCTTCGGCATGAAACAGCACTTCTACATCCTGACCATCCTTCAGGAATTGCGGAGCGTCTATCAAAGACTCTTCGATATTCACTTGCTCAAAAGTACTGCTATCCATAAAGTGATAGCCTATATCGTCTTTGTAAATAAACTGATAAGCTCTTCTTTCAATTCGAGCAGTGGTAACCTTATGACCAGAAGTGAAAGTGTTGTCAATCACTTTACCAGTTTTAATATTTTTTAATTTGGTGCGGACAAAAGCTGGTCCTTTACCGGGTTTTACGTGCTGAAATTCAACTATGGAATACAATCCGTGGTTGTATTCTATGCACAGTCCGTTTTTAAAATCCGCTGTAGATGCCATTCTTTGTTTTCTAAAGGTTAACTAATAATACAAAACTAGAAATAAAAAGGGCAAAAGCCTATTTAGAATCGTAGGCCCATTTGAGGTAAAGAGAGCCCCAGGTGAATCCACCTCCGAAAGCTGCCAAAACAAGGTTCTCGCCTTTCTTCAACTGGCTTTCATAGTCCCATAGGCAGAGTGGCAAAGTTCCGCTGGTAGTGTTTCCATATTTCTCAATATTCATCATCACCTTACTATCGTCTATTTCCATTCTTCTGGCTGTAGCATCGATGATTCTTTTATTTGCCTGATGTGGAACAAGCCACGCTATATCATCTCCCTTCAGATTGTTCTTTTCCATAAGTTCAGCGGCAATATCCGCCATATTCGTCACAGCGAATTTAAATACTGCTGAACCCTCCTGAACCACATAGTGGTCTCTCCTCTTCACAGTCTCAACAGATGCCGGCATCATGCTTCCACCTGCATTCATATACAAGTGCTTCACGCCGGAACCATCAGATTTCATTATAGAATCGATCACACCGTATCCATCGGTATTTGGCTCCAATAACACAGCACCACCACCATCACCAAAAATGATACAAGTAGTCCTATCCTCATAGTCAACAATCGAAGACATCTTATCTGCTCCAATTACGACCACTTTCTTGTATTTACCTGTCTCGATAAACTGAGAACCTGTCGCCAGGGCGTATAAGAACCCAGAACAAGCTGCCGCCATGTCGAAGCTAAAAGCATTGGATGCACCTACCATGTCGCCAATGATATTGGCAGTAGCTGGAAACGGGCGATCAGGGGTAACTGTAGCACAAAGTATCAGATCAACATCTTTGGGATCAGTGTTGGTCTTTTCCAACAAACCCTTCACTGCTGCAGCTGCTATCACCGAAGTACCCTGGTTCTCTCCCTTTAATATCCTCCTCTCTTTGATACCGGTTCTAGTAGTAATCCACTCGTCATTGGTATCGACCATGGTCTCAAGTTCGGAATTGGTCAGTACATAGTCAGGTACGTACCCCTGAATTCCGGTAATTGCTGCTCTGATTTTACTCATGTGCTAAAGATGTAGATTTTTATTTTTTGAAGGATTGATAAGCTGGATGGCTGTCAAAAAATTTGAAGCAAATTAAACAAAATATTCTGTTAAGTCGCTGGAATACACCTCAAGAAATACAAAGGTGAATAAACAAAGAAAGTCCCGCTATCCACGGGACTCAAAATATTCTGCTCAGGAAAAGTAGCATTATGCTACTGCTTCGTTTTCTATAACGAGCTTACCTTTATAATAAAGGTTTCCTTCATACCAATAGGCTCTGTGAGGAAGATGAGCTTCTCCGGTAGTAGGACATACTACATAGGTTTTAGCCTCACATTTGTAATGAGTTCTTCTTTTGTCTCTTCTCTGTTTCGAGATTTTGCGTTTTGGATGCGCCATTTTAGTACTATTTTATTTTTCTAAATTCTTAATATTTTTCAATGCTTCCCACCTTGGATCAGTTTCTTCAGTCGATTCTTGTTCTTCAACCTCCGCTTCCGAAGTATAAACTAACTCCATGCCTTCCGCATCGTCATCCCCAAATTTTGGATGCAACCTTTTCATAGGTATTGCTACATTCAAAAATTCAAGAATATTTCTTTTAATATTCAGGGTTTGAAGTCCATCGGGAATGATCCATACCTCGTCGTTGCTATCATCAAATTCCTCTCCGTACTTCAGGATCAGCCTTTCTTTCAGTGTCAGCGGATACATGAACAACTCCATACTCCTATCGCACATCAGCTCGACTTCTCCATTTATTTCAAACCAAAGATTGATCAATGTTTCCGACTTATCGAGGGTCACATTGCAGGTTCCCTGGCCATTTTCAACAAGTCTTTCTTCCTCATTATCAAAAAGATCATTGTCAAATTGAAATTGAAAATCATGGCCGCCTAAACGCAATCCATAGATATCAATATTGTATGCCCGTTCCCCCTGCTTATCCATTGTTTTGAATAAAGTCCGCAAATTTAGATATATATATTGAATTAAAAAACAGATGTTGCAATTTCAATTTAAGTTGAGCGGCGGTCTCAAAAGAAATTTTAACTAGATTAAACCTTCAAATGAAAAATGCATCTTAGCAAGGCACACTAAGACAAGAATAATGATCAAACAATACGCAATTCTCCTCCTACTGATTCTAGCCCAATTTGCTGCTACGGCACAGCCAAACTTCGTGATTGTGGTGCTGGACGATATGGGCTGGACAGGATCTTCTCACCAAATGGATCAAGGTTTGAGCGATTCAAAAAGTGATTTTTATTTTACTCCGAAAATAGAAGCCTTTGCCAAACAAGGAATGACATTTTCTCAAGGCTATTCATCAGCACCTAAATGTGCCCCTACCAGATGCGGAATCATGACCGGCAGATCCACCGCCAGAAATCATTTTACCACTACCGACAATGATATCGCCACTGGCCAACTAATGATTGAACCGAATTCAGAAACAGCCATAGATGGCAATGATATTACTTATGCTGAATGGTTGAAGTCCATTGGGATGAGCTACCGAACAGCCCACTACGGCAAGTGGCATCTCGGATCAAGCAATGCTTCCAGCCCAGAAAACAATGGTTTTGACTTTAGTGATGGGGGAACGAATAATAGTACTGGTAATAGTGGTGGAACGGTTCAGTCCGATCCGAAAAAGATTTTTGATCTGACTACCAGGTCAGAGGCATTTATAGAAACTGCAGTTGGCGATGGTGTGCCGTTCCTTCTTCAGCTGTCACATTATGCCGTACATTCAGATATCGAAGCTAGACAAGCTACGATAGACCTATACAACAATCCCAACGAAAGACCTGCTGGAAGCACTCATACGAATGTGGAATATGCCGCAATGACGGAAGACACTGATGATGGCATTAGTCTATTGTTACAAAAAATTGAAGATCTTGGAATCAGCGACAACACTTATGTGTTTTTAATATCGGACAATGGAGGGCAAATCAACTTTTCGAGGAATGACCCATTGACTTTTGGAAAAACCTTTATTTATGAAGGTGGCATACGTGTTCCATTCATCGTCCGGGGGCCGGGCATAGCTGCCGACTCCTATAATACCGAGCCGGTTGTCACCTACGATCTTTTTTCTACCATTGCTGAGCTAACAGGTAGCAATGAATCACTTCCAAATGATATTGATGGAGAAAGTATAGTGCCGCTGCTGAAGGGGACAACATTTTCCAGAACAGAGCCTATCTATTTTCATTCACCACATTATGACAACAACCCCAACAAAACGCCTCGCTCTGCAGTAGTTGATGGTAAGTACAAGCTACTGGTGAGCTATGAAACCGGAGATATCGAATTGTTTGATCTGTCATCAGATATTGGTGAAAACACCGACCTCTCGGGTACTCTAACAGCACTGACCAGCGAACTCAGAACAAAACTCCGCGACCACTTAAAATCGGTGAACGCACCCATGCCCACTCTAGATCCTACACACGCAAATTTCTCAGGAAGCGGAACAGATGTGGATAATGATGGATTGGATGACGCATGGGAACTGAGAGAATTGCTATCATACGCCTATGGCCCGGATGACGACCCTGATAACGATGGTGAAATCAACCTTGTCGAATTTAACAATGGCACTGATCCCTTTTCGATAGATAATAGCAATACTGCCTGTGATAAGGCGGCCATATTCGCGAACGAGACTACTCATGCAATTTGTTTTGAAGAAGTTGATCATGTTAGGAAAATTTACTCAAACAATATTCCCGGCCATGATTATGGTCCCTTTGCTGGGATGAATGATATAGAAGGGCAAGACTTTGAATATGCCATGTGCCTGTACCCAGAACTTGGAGATGCTCCAACCGAACTAATTGTCGATCCGGAAAATGCAGATTGTGGTAATGGAATTACGTTTGGGGTATCTATTCAAGGGGTAAACTTTTCTCCTTTCGCTCGGCTTTATTGGGTAAATCCTGATACAAAAGAGGAAAATACCAACTGGCATGAAGAAGCTGATTTCATCCTGAATATGGATTTGAATGGTGGACATGTAAATGCAGTAAACCGATACCACTACCACAACATTCCATTGGACTATTTTGAAAATGATTTAAGCATTGATGGCTCTGAACACTCACCGGTGGTAGGCTATGCTGCAGATGGTTTTCCTATTTATTATAAATATGCGTTCTCAGAAGCAAAAAACGCCAGTAGTGATATTGGGGCTTTTGATAGTAGCTATAGATTAAAGTCAGGAGATCGTCCTGGAGATGGCTTGACTGCACCTAATGGGGCTTATGATGGAAAGTACATCGAGGATTATGAGTATGTCGCTGAATTATCTGAACTGGATGAATGTGGTGGAAGGTTTGGCGTAACACCAGAATATCCGAATGGTACCTACTATTATGTGATGACTGATAGCTGGCCATATATTCCCAGGTGTTTGAGTGGAAAATATATTGACAACACATTCCGACTAGGCCCCAGGTGCCCGGAATCAACTGCCAGTACTGATTGTAGTGAAGACGAAATTGATTGGGATCAGGTAGATCCTCAACCTCCTGTTACTGGAATAGAGCAAGCTCCAAGTCTGGAAATAACACTTTACCCTAACCCTGTGAGTACCTGCCTGAAAGTTAGCAGCAATTACCTATTTGAAAAGGGCAATAGTCGAATCTCCATCTACGATGCAAGAGCCAATATTGTTTATAGGTCTCAAGATTTATCACAGGATATAGATGTCAGTCGGGTAACTCCCGGAATCTATTTCGTCCAGGTAGATTCTAGGTTGGGTCAAGTCACCGAAAGAATCATTGTGCAATGAATCTACTGCTTAGCATAAATATCCTCTGGGCATCTTTGATGCATGTGGGACATATTGCAGAATACCATTATGTGCAGGCAGGAAGCAGACTAGATCTCAAATTTGTGATAGAGAAAGAAGAATTGTTGGGGTTTGACCTATCCGATGCTTGTGACCAGCAAGCAGCCACCGCCCTTTGTGCCACACAGTACATTAATGAAAACACAACATGTCAGATAAATGGTAAGACTGTCTTTTTTCAACTACAAAATTCAAAAACAGATAGTGATCACCTGATCATATATTTGAGTGCAAAGCTTGAAGAAGAAAAAGTTGACAAAATCTCTATAGAAGCCAAAGGATTCTACGAATTCAATCCAGAATTTATGAATCGAATTGTTGTGAATATTTCAAAATTTCAAAGCTCATATCTACTTCTAAAAGATGACAAATCCATAAATTTGGAGTAGTGCTTTTTCGACTTTCCTCATTCATTTCCCCAACATTTTCGGATATTTGTAGGATAACGACAACCCACAAATGAAAGAGAAGATTAAAGAAAAATTCCAACAAATCCTTCAACCCGAACTCATTGAAGAGATAGCAGATAAAGGAAGGTATTATTTTGTAGAGGAAGGAAAAACCATGATGGACTATGGAAAATACATCAAAGATATTCCTCTTGTTCTCAACGGCTCCATCCGAATAATCAGAGAGGACGAAAAAGGTCGGGAATTATTTCTTTATTATCTCGGAGAAAGGGACACCTGCGCCATGTCACTCACTTGCTGCATTCAGCACAAGAAAAGTGAGATCAAAGCAATAGCCGAAACAGATGCAGAAGTTTGGATGGTTCCATTACAGTACATGGATCTTTGGATGAAATATTCCACCTGGCGGGAATTTATCTTTACATCCTACAACAACAGATTCGAAGAAATGCTGTCAGCGCTGGATTCAGTGGCTTTTATGAAAATGGACGAACGCCTAATGAATTATCTACTTGATATCAAACAAAATACTGGCAGCTTCTCCATTGCCAAAACACACCAGGAAATTGCTACGGAGCTGAACACCTCCAGGGTGGTCGTCTCCCGTCTATTAAAAAAACTGGAGAATGAAGGCCAAATCGAACTCTTTAGGCATAAAATAGACATACTATAGCCATTAAATAATCTGTAACGATTGTTACAGTAATTCGGCAGCTATCTCAATACCTTTGTGGCTACTAATTAATAGTCTACCACAATTGAAGGATCTCTTCCCTATAGTTTCTGACCTCAAAAGTTATACATCCAAAAAGTTTCAAGGTGATATGACTGCCGGTATTACAATTGGGGTCATGTTGATTCCACAAGGAATGGCCTATGCCTTGATAGCAGGGCTGCCTCCTGTCTATGGACTATATGCTGCAATATTTCCTCAATTGATTTATGCCATATTGGGAACTTCGCGACAACTTGCTGTGGGGCCTGTGGCGATGGACTCTATCATTGTCGCAACCGGTGTTTCCGCCTTGGCTGTAGCAAATACCTCAGACTATATTGCTATGGCTATTTTGTTGGCACTAATGATGGGAGCCATTCAACTCCTAATGGGCGTTTTAAGACTCGGTTTCGTGGTAAATTTCCTATCAAGACCTGTTGTCAATGGCTTCACTTATGCCGCTGCGCTGGTCATTAGCATCAACCAGTTGAAGCACCTGACAGGTGTTGACCTTAAACAAGACAGCTTCACATTCAACATTGTTTTGGATCTGATTCGACAGTTTGCTCAGGTTAACCAAGTATCAGTGACAATTGGGCTGGTCTCAATACTTGTTATTGTCCTTCTAAAATTTTGGAATAGGCATATTCCAGCTGCCATAGTTGTAGTTATCCTGTCTACCGTGCTCGTCTATGTTGGTAATTTCCAGGAAATAGGGGTGAAAATAGTTGGAGATATCCCCAAGGGGTTTCCTGGTTTTGGAATGCCACAAATCAGTGCCGAAAGACTTACAGACCTACTTCCAATAGCGGCCACCCTTGCACTAATCGGGTTTATGGAAGCATATTCGGTAGCCAAAGCCATTCAGCAAAACCACCAGGATGAGTACAAGGTAGATGCCAACAGGGAACTCATTGCCTTGGGATCGGGAAATATATTCGGATCGTTGTTCAGTAGTTTTCCTACTTCAGGTGGTTTCAGCAGGTCAGCTGTTAATGAAGAAGCAGGTGGAAAAACATCTGTAGCTTCTATAATTAGTGCGCTGTTGGTACTAATGGCTTTGATGTTTTTTACACCCCTATTCTATTACCTTCCAAAAACCGTACTTGCCGCGATAATCATAACTGCCGTCATCGGGCTCATAGATTTTTCTCAAATCTTAAAACTTTGGAACACCGACAGGTCGGACTTCTTCATGCTGCTCAGTACCTTTCTTGGCACCTTATTTATTGGCATCAAAGAAGGTATTCTCTTCGGCGTTGGTTTGTCAATGGTAATGATGATTTTCAGGACTACCCGCCCGCACATGGCCGTTTTGGGAAAAATACCTGGCACGAGTTTATTCAAAAACGTCAATCGCTTTGAAGAAGCTGACGAGGTTGAAGGAGCCTTAATCGTTCGCTTCGACTCCAGACTCTACTTTGCAAATGTCAATTACTTTCAGGAAAGAATTGAAGAGCTCATTCAGGCCAAAGGCAACAAATTAAAACTATTAGTGATTGACGCTCAGAGTATCCCCAATATTGATTCTACAGGAATGCAAGCCTTCCACGACTTGCTGGACTATTGCGACAAAAACACCATTATTTTGTCTTTTGCACATGTCATTGGGCCTGTCAGAGATACTTTTGTGAAAGCAGGATTTGTTGAGCTGCTTGGAAAGGATCATTGTTTTGAGCGAATAGATCAGGCAATTTTGGCATTTCTGGCACCTGATCAAAAAGAAAATACCGAACAGCTCGGCTTTCAATATAATAGCTGAGATGGATTAATCATTCCTCCTTTTTCCACGTATTAAAATATTATTTGCAATTTCGCTTAGTCAAAGTAAGTTATTAATCCATAGCATGACGCAAAACATCAAAGCTGTATCAATTGTCAAATGAAAAAACTCGATAAACTCATATTGAAGTCTTTTATCGGGCCATTGATCCTAACATTCTGTGTATCGGTGTTTATACTACTCATCCAGTACATGCTCAAGTACTTTGACGATCTGGTTGGTAAAGATTTGGGTTACAGCGTATTCGCCGAGCTCATCATCTATTTTAGCATCAATATGACACCTATCGCCCTGCCGCTTGCGATACTCATTGCTTCTATTATGACCTATGGCAACCTGGGAGAACATTTTGAACTAACGGCAATAAAAGGGTCGGGTATTTCACTGACGCGTACGCTCCTACCCACCGGTATGCTGGTAGCCATTATTTCTATTGCTGCTTACTTCTCAAACAACTTTGTTGTGCCCAATGCAAATCTCAGAGCCTATAGCTTGCTGTACGACATAAAACACAAAAAGCCTTCACTGGACCTGAAAGAGGGGCAGTTTTATGAGGGAATCCCCAACTACAGCATCAAGATTCGCGAGAAGCACAAAAATGGCATAGCGATGAGTGATATCATTATCTACGATCATAAAGGCGGTGCACAGGGAAACAAAAAAGTCATTATTGCCGATTCTTGTCGTATGTATACGATCATCAACGACAGGTATTTGATGATGGAACTTTTTAACGGTAATCATTATATAGAAGGGGAAAACAAGAAAAGATCGGACAAAAACAAGATTGAAACTTTTACACGAACGAAATTCTCTAACATGAAAATGGTCTTCAGTCTTGCTTCTTTCGATCTGGATAGAACAGACATTGATCTTTTTGCCGGTAACAGGCTGATGAAAAATACAGCACAGCTTACCGAAGCTATCGACTCTATGACGAATTCCATGCTGACTACAAAGTTTCAAGCTTTTAGGGCTATGTCATCGTCTTATCGCTATCATTTCCAGGATGATATACCTGTGCCAGAGCAAATCCAGTTGGCCCAGGACGAGTTTTTAAGGAAACAATCCATTCGGGATAGTTTGAAGAACCTGGAGGAAATGGAAATTGCGTTGGAAGAAGAAATAATCGAAGAACTATCTGAAGAAGAAAAAGAATTTGCGAACGCAACTATAAAAGATGAACAAAACACCGATAAGACCAAAACAAAGCAACAGGCACCCAAAACACTCAAGCCTCAGGCTACACCTGGTGATGAGAAAAAAGTCACTGACGAAAAAGTAACCCCCGCTGAGAAGGTTAAAACAACCAAATTGAATAAATCAAATACAGCCGAGCGTTTGAAAAAGTTTAAGGATACGAATCAGGCTGCCAAACTCCTCTCGAAAAATTCACTAGGTAAAACAAAAGCAGGAGAAGTAAACAAAGAAGAACCAAGAAAGAAAGACCCAAAAAAGGCTAAATCGATAGTAAAATCTCCAAATCAGCAGAAGAAAAGAACCGGCAAGACCAGTATTGCAAAAACCCCAAAGAAGTATAATGGTAAAGAAATCGACAGCACCTATATCGAAAATGACTCCATTTTACTGGCTGTAAAGGACAAGATTGATGAGTTTTATTCCAAGGCAGATAAAAAAAAGAATATGTACACGAGGGCTGCTGGTGCCGCACGATCTATTAAGACAAACCTATCCAGCAAAATAATTAGGGTTGGAGACTATGAGCGACACACTAACCAACATAAGCTGGAGAAGTCCAAAAAACTATCACAGGCCATTGCTTGTTTCATTATGTTCCTGATTGGAGCGCCTCTTGGGGCTATTATCAAAAAAGGTGGTCTGGGCATGCCTGTAGTGGTTTCGATATTCTTCTTTATCATTTTCTATGTTATGACAGTGATTGCGGACAAATGGGCCAAGGTGAATGTGGTAGATGGTTTTTACGCAGCATGGATTGCCGATCTGGCACTGCTCCCTTTCGGAATTCTTTTCATGTATCAGGCCCGAAAAGACGCCAAATTATTCGATGCAGATTTTTACACCGTCTGGTGGCAAAACATGGAAACCTGGTGGAAAAAGAGGCAAAAAAGACGACTTCAGCCAGCAAATAATTAAATCAGCTTGCTTTGTTTTTAAACATTGGTATCTCTACCTTTGCAGCCTTTAATAAAATAATAAATTTTAACTTTTTACTAAGCATGTATTTAGCAACAGAAAAGAAACAAGAGCTGTTTGAAAATCATGGTCGGTTAAAGTCTAAGCAAGACACAGGTTCTTCGGAATCTCAAATTGCTCTCTTTACCTACCGAATCAATCACCTGACTGAACACCTTAAGTCTCACAAAAAAGACCACTCTTCAAGATTGGGATTATTGAAACTCGTAGGTAAAAGAAGAAGCCTTCTGGATTATCTTTACAAAAAGGATATTGAAAGATATAGGGCCATTATCGCAGAATTAAATATAAGAAAGTAAAATATGCGCAAGGGGGAATTCATTATCATGGACTCCCTTTTTTGTACTTCTCACTCGGTTTTTTACCAGATTTTGACATTCACTCACACTCAATTCTCAATTAATTGTCAAAATTTTAAAAAATTATTATGTCTTTAAACGTAATTACCAAATCCATCAAATTAGCTGATGGAAGAGAGATTACAATCGAGACCGGAAAATTGGCCAAACAGGCTGACGGTTCAGTTGTAGTTAAAATGGGAAACGCCATGCTATTAGCAACGGTAGTTTCTAATAAGGAAGCCAGGGAAGGTGTTGATTTCCTCCCAATGTCGGTAGACTATCAGGAGAAATTTGCCTCAGCGGGAAAAGTTCCTGGTGGTTTCTTGAAAAGAGAAGCAAGACTATCTGATATGGAGGTTTTGATTTGTCGTTTAGTAGATAGGGCTTTAAGACCATTGTTTCCCGATGACTATCATGCTGAAACTCAAATCATGATTTCTTTGATTTCGGCCGACAAGGATGTTAAGCCAGATGCTCTAGCAGCACTTGCCGCATCCGCAGCTCTGTCTGTTTCAGACATTCCTTTTGGTGGTCCAATATCAGAAGTAAGGGTAACCTATAAGGATGGCAAGTATACTATCAACCCAACCCCTGAGCAAATCGAAGATGCAGATCTTGAAATGATCATTGCTGGAACTATCGATAATATATTGATGGTAGAAGGTGAGTTAAACGAAGTTTCGGAGGATATCATGATTGGTGCCATTAAGGCTGGTCATGAGGCTATCAAAGATCAGTGTCAGGTTCAAATCGAGTTGACTGAAGCTACGGGTAAAACTGAAAAAAGAGAGCATTCTCATGAAACAAATGATGAAGACCTCCAAGCAGATATCAAAGCGAAAACTTATGATAAAGTTTATGCTGTAGCTGCAGAAGGTATTGCAGACCGACATGTACGAAAGGAGAAATTCGCTGCAATCAAAGAAGAATATATTGCGTCTTTACCAGAATTGGCAGAAGGCGAAGAAGGGCCAGATGAAGGGTTGATTGGAAAATACTTCCATGACGTAGAAAAAGAAGCTATCAGAAATTCTGTATTGGATAACAGGATAAGGCTTGACGGGCGTAAGCTTGATGAGATAAGACATATCTGGTCTGAGGTGGATTACCTTCCAGGTGCTCACGGTTCTGCTATTTTTACTCGTGGTGAAACCCAGTCATTAACAACTGTAACACTTGGTACAAAAATGGATCAGCAAATGATCGACAGTGCCATGTATTCTGGTTACAACAAGTTCATGTTACATTATAATTTCCCTGCATTTTCTACAGGAGAAGCAAGACCAAACAGAGGAACAAGCAGAAGAGAAGTTGGTCATGGAAATCTTGCATTGAGAGCATTAAAAAGAATGATTCCGCAGGGGGATGAGAATCCATATACAATACGTGTTGTATCTGATATTCTTGAATCTAACGGTTCATCTTCAATGGCTACAGTTTGTGCAGGTTCATTAGCACTCATGGATGCCGGTATCAAGATGAAATCACCTGTATCAGGTATCGCGATGGGAATGATCTCTGATCCGGAAACCGGAAAATACGCTATCTTATCTGATATCCTAGGAGATGAAGATCACCTGGGTGACATGGACTTTAAAGTGACTGGTACCGACAATGGTATCACTGCTTGTCAGATGGATATTAAGGTAGACGGGCTATCTTATGAAGTATTGGGAGAAGCCTTGGCTCAAGCCAAAGAAGGAAGGGCTCATATCCTAAATAAAGTAAGAGAAACATTGGCGGAATCTAGAGAAGATTTGAAACCACATGCACCTCGATCATTTACTATGAAAATAGAAAAAGAATTGATCGGTGCAGTAATCGGACCTGGTGGAAAAATCATTCAGGAAATTCAAAACGAATCGGGAGCTACTGTTGTGATCGAAGAAATCGATAATCAGGGTGTAATCAGTGTATTCGCGGTTGATGGAGACTCCATGGCTGATGCCATAAGAAGAATCAAGAACATTGTTGCTCAGCCGGAAGTAGGAGAAACCTATTCTGGTAAAGTTAAATCAATCATGCCATTCGGTGCATTCATCGAATTCATGCCTGGCAAAGATGGTCTGCTTCACATCTCAGAAATCAAATGGGAAAGAGTAGAGAAAATGGAAGGCGTAATGGAAGTTGGTGAAGAAGTGAAAGTGAAACTGACTGAAATTGATCCTAAGACTGGTAAATTCAGATTATCTAGAAAAGTATTGCTTCCAAAGCCTGAAAAAGCTTAGCAGTAAATAAAATCTATATTGAAACCGTCATTCTTACGAGTGGCGGTTTTTTTTATGCCTTCTTGAGACGGGAATCATAGATTATGTTTCAGAAATCAAAACGTAATTCTTCCGATATTCTCTCGGGCTTGAACCAATGTACTTCTGAAATTGTCGGTTGAAATTGGCAATACTTTCAAAACCAGAAGCGTAGCAAATCATCGAAATGCTGTCATCACTTTGCCTCAGCATACCGCAAGCCTTTCCTATTCTGTATTCATTCAGGTAGGTGAAAAAAGATTTCTTGGTAATCTTTTTAAAGTACCTGCAAAAAGCAGAGGTTGTGATATTCATAGTACCAGAAATATCCTCAAGGCGAATCTTTTCTTTGAAATTCTGCTCTATATAACTATACACTTCATTGATACGGTGGTAGTCCTTCAACTTCACATTGGGACTGTACGTCGGGCTTGATAGTGATTCGTATTGAGTAAACTGGGAAAGTTTCTTTAGGATTTCAAGAAGCATAATATACCGCTCAAATCCATCTTTTTCTATAAGGCCTTCAACGTTTAGCGCCTCTCCTTTCTCAAAAAGCAACCCTTTTTGCCCCTGCTCCAGGAGCCTCGCTATTTGGTGAAGCTCTGGGTGTTGCAATGCCGTACTCATGAATGCTTTGTGTCTGAATTGAACCACCAATGACTTGGAATCGATCCCCGGAGCGTTTGTAAAACAATGCGGCAAATTTGGAGCAAGTAAAAAAATATTGCCCGCTTGGTATTTCTTAACTCTATCTCCAACAATACATTCACCATTACCTTCCAAAAAATAGATCAACTCATATTCACCATGGAAATGAAAATTAGTGCTGAAAGTGTCCTTGACGAAAATCGACTGGTCACTGGAAATAGATACTTTTTGAAATAACGGCTCCATACAGCTACTAATTATACCAATGTAATCTAGTTAATCGATTAATTCAGTCAAAATAGTAGCAGTATTCTATAAAATGATAGAAGTAAAACCCACTTCATCTATTTAAGTTGCAATGTTTTACTCAATAAAAAAATATAAAGATGAGCAATGCATTGATCACTGATCTGAAAGAAAAACTGAATTGTGGAGTATTATCGGATGATGCTACATTGGGCATGTACGCCACTGACGCAAGCATATATCAAATCCGTCCAGTTGCCGTAGTGCTTCCGAAGATAGAAGAGGATGTGAAAATCGCCATCTCCATTGCCCGTGAACATAAAGCCACCATACTTCCAAGAGGTGGAGGAACCAGCCTTGCAGGACAAACTGTTGGAGATTCTGTGATTCTCGATTTTTCAAAACACATGAATCAGGTTATTGAATTGAACGTGGAAGAAAAGTGGGTGAGAGTTCAACCAGGTAAAGTTAGGGATGTACTCAACAGTGAATTGGCCCAGCACGGTTTGCATTTCGCCCCGGATCCAGCTACGTCCAGTCGCGCCAATGTAGGCGGTATGGTTGGAAACAACTCGTCAGGAACTAAAAGCATCATCTATGGTAAAACGGTAGATCATGTGTTGGAAGCCGAAGTTGTTTTGGCTGATGGTACACAGATGAAGTTGGAAGAATTGACTCCAGAGGGCTATCAAGAAAAAATCAATGCTGGTGGTAGAGAAGGTGAACTATATTCAGGATTTCGGGATATAGTCCTTCAAAACAAAGAAGAAATAAAAGAGCGCTTCCCCAAAGTAATGCGTCGTGTTGGTGGTTACAATCTTGATGAATTCGTCTATTCCGACAATTGGAATTTGTCGAAAATCATCACCGGAAGCGAGGGAACCCTGGCTGTTACCACAGCGCTAAAGCTTAACCTGGAGCCCCTGCCAAAGCATAAGTCGGTATGCGTAGTGCATTATGCCGAGTTGCTAGAGGCAATTAGTTCTGTGGAAATGATGCTTGATTACAACCCTTCAGCAGTTGAAATTCTGGATGATACAGTTGTCAATCTGAGTCGTGAAAACTTAACAACTAAACATCACTGCCATTTTATCGACGGTGATCCTAAGGCTATTCTCATTGTCGAATTTTATGGGGACAGCAAAGAGGATGTTATGGATCGGCCCACCAAAATGATCCAACAGCTGAAAGACGAAGGTTATGGCTATGCCTATCCACTTTATCCCGATGGTGAGTCCTATGAGGATGTCTGGGTAATTAGAAAAAAAGGTCTCGGTCTGATGTTAGGGATTAAAGGCGAAAAGAAGCCATTACCTTTTATAGAGGATGCAGGCATTCCTGTAGAAGTCTTACCTACCTACATTGATGAAGTTTTACAAATATGTGAAAAGCACAACACCAAAGTGTCCATGTATGCGCATGCCAGTGTTGGGGTAATTCATGTGAGGCCAATATTGGATTTGCGGCAAGCACAGGATATAGAAAATCTAAAGAACATCACGGATAAAACCTTCGAATTGGTGATGAAATACGGTGGTTCGTGGAGTGGTGAACATGGTGATGGTTTGGTGAGAAGTGCCTACAACAAGCCATTCTTTGGCGATCAGGTATACAATGCCCTAATTGATGTGAAAAAACTTTTTGATCCGGAGAATAGAATGAACCCGGGAAAAATTGTAGAAGCCCAAACTATTGAGAAAAACCTAAGATATGGTACTCAATACAAGGATGAAGAATTTGAAACAGAGTATAAATACAAGCAAGAGCAAAGCTTTCGTGAGTCAGTGCACATGTGCACTGGTGTGGGTGAGTGTCGCAAAATTCTTGGCGGCACGATGTGCCCAAGTTTCAAAGCCACAAGAGATGAAGAGCACTCTACCCGCGGACGGGCAAATGCGTTACGTCTTGCCATGTCCGGGCAACTTGAAAATCAAGGAATAGATGGCGAACGACTGCATGAGGTAATGGATCTTTGTCTCTCTTGCAAAGCTTGTAAATCAGAATGCCCGAGTAACGTGGACATGGCCAAAATGAAAAGTGATGTGTTGCAGGTATATTACGACAAAAACGGCACAACGCTTAGAGATCGATTGATTCGAGATTCTTCAAAAGCAGCCAAAAAAATAACAAAAGGCTTGTCTTCTCTGGCAAACACCATTCAAGGATCGGGGATTTTCAAAAATATCCTTGAAAGTGCTGCAGGTTTTGACAAGAGAAGAACACTGCCGGAATTTGCCAAGGAGCCATTCTATAAATGGTTTGAGAAAAACGGAGGATCAAAAGTTAAGAGTGACAAAAAAGTGGTGCTTTTTGCTGACACCTATTTGAATTTCCATGAGCCAAACATTGGAGTCTCCGCTTTGGAACTGCTGAACTCATGTGGGTATGAGGTGATTCTGGCGAATGTAGGTTGTTGCCAACGGCCCAAAATTTCGCATGGATTTTTGCGCGAAGCAAAGGAAGAAGGCATGAAAACGCTGATTGGACTGAAACCATATTTGGATGAAGGCCTAACAGTTGTAGTATGCGAGCCCAGCTGCGCTTCAGCACTTAATGACGATTTACCAGATCTAATTGATGATGAGGAATTGGCAAATCAGCTAAAGGCTCAGGTGATGATGATTGATGTATTCTTAATGAATGAAACCGAAAAAGGTCAATTGGACAGGGAATTCCATTCAATAGCCGGAGATATAAAAATTCATGGGCATTGTCACCAAAAGGCACTTTATGGTACGAATTCTATGAAGATTCTACTTGGACAAAATGGAAATGCTGTGAGCGAAATACCATCTGGATGTTGTGGAATGGCCGGTTCGTTTGGATACGAGAAAGAACATTATGATCTTTCCGAAAAAATTGGTGAAGAAGTATTATTTCCGGCAGTGCGGGAGTCAAAAGACGAGTCAATCGTTGCTTGTGGATTTAGCTGCAGACATCAGATCGAACACTTTACTGGAGTAAAACCAAAACATTGGGTAGAGGTGATTAGACCTCAATCAACAGAGAATAAATAGTTAAGAATAAACCTAAGAAACATGAATAAACCAATCGAAAACTATATCAAACCTGGCATTGTGCACTTTATGATCTATCCGCAGGTGATCAAAGGAGAAGGGCCCATCCTGGAAACCATACAGAAGATTATCGAGGATGATTATTTCAAAGTAATTGAAATTACCTGGATTAAGGATGATGCTACTCGGGCAAAAGCCAAAGCTATGCTTGAGGCTTCTGGAATGGAAGTAAAATATGGCGGTCAGCCACGTTTGTTGACTCAACAACTGAACCTGAACAGCACGGATCTTGACCATAGAAACAAAGCGATAGCAGATCTCAAAGAAGGCATAGATGAGGCGGCCGAACTAGGACTGTCAGATTTTGGTCTCTTGAGCGGAGCATATCCAGGTGAGGAACATAGAGCAGAAGGAATGGATCTCCTCGAAGATTCAATGGATCAACTTTGTTCCTATGCTGCCACAAAATCCATCAATATGGTTATGGAAGTATTTGACCAAAGTATTGATAAGAAGTGCTTGATCGGTCATGCTGCTGACGCACTGGAAATAGCAGAACGGGTATGCAGCAAACACAACAACTTCGGTTTGATGGTAGACTTAAGTCATATTCCATTGCTATCCGAATCACCTGCTGAGGCACTAAGACCAGTGGCTAAATATGTAAGGCATATCCACATTGGCAATGCCTACATGGACAACACAGATGATCCAGCTTATGGTGATCACCACCCTAGGTTTGGATACCCCGGTGGAGCCAATGATGTGGATGAAATAGTGGCTTTTTTGGATGAACTTTTTAATATTGGTTATTTAAAAGCTGACGGTTCACAACCAATGCCTGTTTCCTTTGAAATAAAACCTGTAGGTGATGAAAATCCGGAAGGCATGATCGCCAACTCGAAAAGGAAATTAAGTGAGGCTTGGGTGAAACTACAGGATAAATAATACAAATTCATTGATTAAGATTGCCAGACATTTAAGAATAAACCTAACGTAAGAATTAGCAATGAAGCCTAAAGTTTTTTTAACAAGGGAGTTGCCTCCAAAAGCAATGGAGAGGCTATTTGAGAACACAGACCTAGAATACAACAAAGAAGATCGTGTCCTGACCAAAGAAGAGATCATTGAAGGGGTCAAGGGAAAAGATGCACTGCTTTGTCTTTTGACAGATAGTATAGATGGTGAAGTAATGGATGCCGAAGCGAACCTAAAGATCATCGCTAACTATGCCGTTGGTTTCAATAACATCGATGTAGGTGCTGCCACAGAAAGAAAAATTCCAGTGACAAACACTCCTGGCGTATTGACAGACACTTCTGCGGATCTGGCTTTTACCCTACTCGTATCCACTGCCCGTCGGGTTGTAGAGGGAGACAACTTCCTTCGCACTGGCAAATGGAATGGCTGGGGGCCATTGCAGTACCTCGGATCAGACATTTATGGTGCCACTTTAGGCATCATTGGTTTAGGAAGAATTGGAAAAGCTGTAGCAAAGCGAGGAAAAGGATTTGACATGAATATCATCTACTGGAACCGTACAAGACTTTCTCCTGAAGAGGAATCTGAATTGGGATTGACCTATGCTGAGTTTGATGATGCATTGAAACAGTCTGACTATGTCTCGGTGAACGTGGCTTATAACGAGCAAACATTCCACCTTTTAAGCTCAAGGGAGTTTGAACTAATGAAGAAAACGGCTATTGTTATAAACACGGCTAGAGGCCCTGTAATCGATGAAAAGGCACTAGTAAAGGCACTTCAGGATGGACAGATCGCTGGAGCAGGGTTGGATGTTTATGAAGAAGAACCGAAGGTAGAACCTGAGTTGCTGGAAATGGAAAATTGCGTACTGTTGCCACACCTGGCCAGTGCAACCATCGCCACCAGAACCAAAATGGGCATGATTGCCATCGACAATCTTTTGGCCAAGTTCAATGGTGAAGAAATGCCGAATCTTGTGAATAAAGAGGTACTGGAATAAGACCAACATTAGAAAAGCAAGATCTGACGGCCAGCTATGTCGAATATGCACTAATACAGGAAATTATTACCAGTTATTTTATCCCGGCCTTCCCGTGAAATAAAGGGTCGTCGGGATTTTTTTAGTTGTACCGAAAAATCATGCTTTTAGGGTTCTATTAAGTGAAGTTGCTACTTTTGGGTTTAATGAACTATTGCCATCTATGCCGTCATTTACTCACAGGTGCACTCACCATTTGCTTGTGGCTCATACAGCAGCATTCAACAGCACAACTAAAAACAGAAAAGCCTAAGCATACCCTCTTTTTAATTGGCAATACAGGAGACCCTGATAGTTCACCCGAGACTTTTAAGTTGTTGGAAAAGCAGCTATCGCAAGCAAGCAAAGACGCAACCTTGCTTTTCCTGGGGGATAACTTATATCCATCAGGATTACCTGGAAAAAATCATTCACATCGTAAGGTACAGGAGGAGAAGATGATCCGCCAGTTGGATTTAATTAAGAAATTCAAAGGAAAGTCTTACATTCTTGCTGGGGATTGCGATTGGGACAATGGCGGAGTAGATGGCTGGCAACAAGTACAAAATCAACAAGAATTTGTAGAAGAATATCTGGGTGAAGAAGATGTCTTCGCTTTGAAGGCAGGGTATCCAGGGCCTCTAGAAATAAAAATTGACAAGGGAGTCTATTTGATCGTGTTTGATATGCAATGGATGCTGCATCGTTTTAGCAAGCCATTGCAAGATCATCCCTTGGAATACCACAATGCTCTGGACGTGTTGGTAGAAATAGACGAACTCCTTCAAAAGCATAAAAATCATGATGTGATCGTAGCGTCTCACCATCCGATTCACAGTTATGGTAAGCATGGTGGCAAATTTTCAGTGAAACAACATATGTTTCCATTGACCGATTTGAGCCCTGGCTTGTATCTTCCTTTGCCGATAATAGGTTCATTATACCCAGCTCTAAGGTCATTGGCTGGAGCTAACCAGGACATAGCTCAACCGAGTTATAAGTCAGCAAGTCAACACCTTGAATCCTTACTTAAGCAATACAATAATATTGTGCATGTCTCGGCACACGAGAAGTCTTTGCAGCATATCGAAAAGGAAGGAGTGAACTATATAATCAGTGGTACAGGTTCTACTGGGGATTTCGTCAAAAATGGCAAATATGCCAATTATGTAAGCGAGCGCATTGGATTTTCAAAAATCATTTATGAAAAAACCGGCGAGCGTAAGTTGGAGTTTTGGGCTGCTGACCAACAATCAAGAACCGGAGAAAAAATATATGAACACGTGCTGTATCAAGAAACCAAAATAACCACCGTAGAAGAAGTATATCCCAGAGCAAATTTTAATATAGATAGCATAGAGGTTGTAGCCTCCAGTCAATACAAAGCTTCACCTCTAAAGAAGGCCATCCTAGGAGGTAATTATAGAGATGTTTGGAGTGAAAAAACCAAAGTGGGATTATTTGATATCACAAAAGAAAAAGGCGGCCTTACTCCTATACAAATGGGAGGAGGTTTACAAACAAAATCGCTTCGATTAGAGGCTAAAGACGGTAAGCAATACGTAGTGAGAACAGTAGAAAAATATGCTTACAAATCTTTGCCTGATTTTCTACAAAAGACAGTAGCTGCCACGATTCTCCAAGATCAGATCAGTGCGAGTCACCCCTATGCTGCATTGATAATTCCACCATTGGCAGATGCTGCTGGCATTTATCATACAAATCCAAAACTATTCTATGTACCAGATGATGGCGCTTTTGGTAAATACCGAGAGACTTTTGCCAATTCCTTAGTGCTCTTTGAGGAACGGCCAGATGCTGACTGGCGGGAAGCAGACTTTTTTGGTAACTCCAAGGACATTGTAAGTTCTCCGAAAGTGATAAAAAACCTTAAAAAGGACAATGACAATCGAGTTGACCAAGCGTTTGTTTTAAAATCCCGGTTGTTTGACATGGTGATTGCCGATTGGGATAGGCATGAAGACCAGTGGCGATGGGCGTCTTACAAAGAAACGGATGGTCGACTTTATAAGCCTATACCGAGAGATCGAGACCAAGCCATGTTTATGAATGAAGGTTTCCTACCTAAGATAGCGAGCAGGAAGTGGGCTGTACCCAAGGTGGAAGGATTCAACGACAAAATACGCTGGTCACCTGGATTTAATTTCAATGCCAAATATTTTGATCGGATGTTTTTGTCTGACCTGTCAAAATCAGAATGGTTGGACGCCACTAAGGAACTCAAAGAACAACTCACAGACGAGGCAATTGAGAATGCTGTAAAAGTTTGGCCTGAGGAAATCTTCAATTTATCAGGTGAAAAAACGATTTCAACATTCAAGGCTAGACGGGATAATTTGGATGAAGCAGCCGTAGAATTGTATGAATATATGGCCAAGGAGGTGGAGGTTCTTGGTTCGGATAAGAAGGAATTGGTTAGTATAGAAAAGATCAGTGAAGAAGAATTAAAAGTTAGTCTTCAGAAAATATCTAAGAAAGGAAACATAGAGCAAACATTGTATAATCGTACATTTCTTGCTGATGAAACCAAGGAAGTTAGAATTTACGGATTTGGTGGTGATGACATATTTAGGATTAACGGAAACGCAAACAACAAAATAAATGTACGAATCATTGGAGGTGAAGGTGAAGATCAGGTATTGGACGAATCAATTGGCTCCAGTAGGAAAAAAATCAGCATCTATGACAATAATTCCACCAAAGTGGAAGGCTCAGAATTGAAATCAAAGTTGTCAGATCTTCCGGGAATAAACCGCTACGATAAGTACGATTATATGTATGATGTATTGATGCCAATCGGGTATTTTAAGGCTAACGTTGATGACGGATTGTTTTTAGGTGGTGGGTTTATATATACCAAATACAAATGGCGCAAAAAACCATTCGGCTCAAAACATTTTGTGACAGGAGATTTTGCAGCTGCCACTGGTGCATTTAATATCAAATATGTTGGTAATTACACCGATGTATTAGCCAAATGGGATTTGGACTTATCGGCCAATATTCAGAGTCCCTATTCTGTAGACAACTTTTTTGGTCTAGGAAATGAATCTGTTTATGACTTTGAAAACCAGTCGATCGATTATTATCGAGCAAGATTTGAAAACAATTTGTTTAGGGTAACACTCTCTCATCCTCTTGGAGGTTTTGGAAAATTTTCAATAGGACCACAGCACCAGGGATTCGAAGTTGAAAATAGATCCGGTAAGTTCATTGATCAAGCAAATGCTGGTGGACTTGCCACAAACAATCTTTTTGACAATAGAAGATTTTACACAGGATTATATACGGCCTTACAGTTTGATTCGAGGGACAATCTTTTATTGACCACCAAAGGAGTGTTTTGGAATAATGAGTTTCTAGCGGCCAAAGGTTTAAACAATGAGTCTTCCAACCTAACCAGATTAAGCTCCGAGTTGTCATGGTATTTCAGTTTTGATCGATTCACTTCTGTAACCCTTGCTTCCAGAACCGGCTGGTCTCACAACCTTGGTCAATTTGAATTCTACAATGCCAATAAGCTGGGAGGTATTTCTAACCTACGGGGCTATAGAAGGACTCGCTTTTATGGTCAAAGTAGCCTTTATCAAAACATTGACCTGCGCATAAAACTGTTGAGTTTCAAATCTTATTTGTTGCCAGGAAATATTGGAATACTTGGCTTCTATGATCTGGGACGAGTCTGGCTGGATAATGAGGATTCTGACAAATGGCATAAAGGAGTCGGAGGAGGATTATGGATATCACCCCTGGGTAAAGCGGTAATTTCTCTTAACCTCGCTTATTCCAGTGAAGAGACTTTGCCATTTGTGCAGCTCGGTTTTTTCTTTTGATATCTCAGGGACATTTACCTATGGCCTGATATCAATTCCTTGGCAATATTCGGTTTATTTGCAGTTTTAGTGGCAAACATTATATTTTGACAAAAAACAGCCCCATAGGAATATTTGATAGTGGAACAGGCGGGCTAACTGTTGCTAAGGCAGTAAATAGCCTACTCCCAAATGAGGAGATTGTATATTTCGGTGATTCAGCGCATCTTCCTTATGGTGACAAGTCAACCGCCACAATACAGGCATACTCCATAAAAATCACCGACATTCTCCTTCAGCAGAAGTGCAAGGTTATACTGATAGCTTGTAATTCAGCTTCAGCTGCGGCTTTTGAATTAATCAAAGAATATACCGGCTCAAAGGCCAAAGTGATCAACGTAATAGATCCTGCTGTAGATTACATAGTGGAGACGAATGGTGTCAAAAAAGTTGGACTGATAGGGACTCTGCAAACTGTAAATTCTGGTGTTTGGAATAGGAAGTTCGATGGCAAAATCCAGCAATTTGGTTCATTGGCTACACCCCTGCTTGTTCCGATGATAGAGGAAGGTTTCGTTCACAATTCGATCAGTCACGATGTAATTGCCAAATACTTATCTGACCCTATGCTAGAAGGTATAGAATCCCTCATTCTTGGATGTACTCACTACCCCATCATCAAAGACGAGATTGAGGAATACTATGGAGGAAAGGTAGAGATTATTGACTCGGCAGAGACAGTTGCTCGCTTCTTGAAAAATTACCTGGTGGAAGCCGGACTCGAAAATCCATACTCATCTCCGTCCAGGAACAGGTTCCTCGTTTCTGACATTACACAAGGGTTTGAGAACGCCGCAAACCTGTTTTTCGGTGAAGAAATACATCTCGAAAAATATCCTCTTTGGGAATAATGAATTAAGCAAATCATGTAGTAGAGTTAGCTCCGCTTTGGCTAAATTCGCAACAACACAAAAGAACACATTACTACTCCATGGGTTTTCGCTCACTTCTCAGCAAACCATTTGCAAAGCAGGTTGTAAAAAAGCAACGACAATGGATGTCCAACCCCGAAGATGCTCAGAATGCCATTCTAAAGGAAATTGTAAAAAAGGCATCTGCAACTAATTTTGGTAAGGATCATAATTTTTCGTCCATAAAAAATCATATTGATTTCAGGTCTGCCATACCCGTCAGAGATTACGAGCAACTGGCGCCATACGTCAACAAAGTAGTAAATGGAGAAAAAGATATCCTTTGGCCTGGCAAACCCGAATACTTTGCAAAGACTTCAGGCACAACTTCAGGCACAAAATACATTCCTATAACAAAGGACTCCATCCCAAATCATATCAACAGTGCTCGAGACGCACTTCTGAACTATGTACATGAAACAGGCAATAGTAAATTTCTTGACGGCAATCTGATCTTTTTGTCTGGAAGTCCTATTCTGAGTCAAACAGCTGGAATTAATACTGGTAGGCTATCCGGGATCGTCAATCACCACGTTCCTAAATATTTGAGGTCGAATCAAATGCCCAGCTACGAAACTAATTGCATTGAGGACTGGGAAGACAAGGTTGATAAAATCGTTGAGGAAACATTGCAAAAGAACATGACACTCATTTCCGGTATTCCACCCTGGGTGCAGATGTACTTTGACAAAATAGAAAGTTCAACAGACAAAAAGATAAAAGAAGTTTTCCCTAATTTTTCACTGTTTGTGTACGGGGGAGTAAACTTTGAGCCATATAAAGCCAAACTCTTTGACACCATCGGGAAACAAATTGATTCAATAGAAACATACCCGGCATCAGAAGGCTTCATCGCTTTTCAGGATGGTCAAAATGTAGAGGGCCTATTACTGCTTCTCAATTCCGGTATATTCTACGAATTCATCCCAGCCGATGAATACTTTGATAAGAACCCCAGAAGACTTAGCATTGGTGAGGTGGAATTAGGTGTAAACTATGCAGTGATCATCAGTAGCAATGCTGGCCTCTGGGGCTACTCGATAGGTGACACCATAAAGTTTGTGTCTAAGGACCCATACAGGATAATTGTTTCAGGAAGAATAAAGCATTTCATTTCGGCTTTTGGAGAACATGTGATTGGAGAAGAAGTGGAAAAGGCGATGAAGCATGCTGTTTCACTTTTTCCTGAGACAGAGATTACTGAGTTCACTGTTGCGCCTCAGGTCACCCCGGAAGAAGGTTTGCCCAGACATGAGTGGTATGTGGAGTTTGCAAAAAAGCCTTCCGATATGAAAAAGTTTTCAAAAGAAATTGACTCTCATCTCCAAAAGCTAAATAGCTATTACGATGATTTAATAGTCGGGAATATTTTGGAAAGGTTGAGAATTATTGACTTGAAGAAAAATGCGTTTATCGACTATATGAAATCACAGGGAAAACTTGGTGGCCAAAATAAAGTACCTAGGTTATCAAACGATAGAAAAATTGCAGATGCGTTGCTTCAATTTAGAATGTAGAATGGTGAATCTGAAATTTTAAAGTATGACTTCATCCAGAAAATATGATCTCAACGAAAGGCTGATCGATTATGCGGTGATGATTATTAATATTGTAGGAAAATTACCAAGTGACCGAGTGGGAAATCACCTTGGAGGACAACTTTTGCGGTCAGGTACAAGCCCTGCTTTAAACTACGGAGAGGCTCAGGGAGCAGAGTCAAAAAAGGACTTCATTCACAAATTGAAAATCGGTTTGAAAGAGCTAAGGGAATCTTACAATTGTTTGAAAATCATTGAAAGATCGAATACCCTGAAAACTTGCGAGGCAGCTATTAAAGAAACTGATGAGCTAATAGCAATATTTGTGAAAAGCATAGAAACAACACAAAAAAGACAATAATGGAATATCCAATAACGACCAGTAGAA
The DNA here is from genome assembly GCA_049115735.1 of Cyclobacteriaceae bacterium. Taxonomy (GTDB): domain Bacteria; phylum Bacteroidota; class Bacteroidia; order Cytophagales; family Cyclobacteriaceae; genus CAXBNB01. Next base: position 57,944 of record JAGDZP010000027.1, read on the forward strand.
TCATGAATTTTGAAGTACTTGTGGGTTGGTTATTTATTATTGGAAATTCATAATTCATTATTCATTTTGACAAAGAACATAGCAATACTCGGTTCCACAGGATCCATCGGAAAACAAGCACTGGAAGTGATTCATTCGCATTCCGATAAATTCATGCTTGAGGTACTTACAGCGAACAATAACGCTGACTTACTCATCGATCAGTCAATCAAATTCAAACCTAATACTGTAGTCATCTCGAATGAAGATAAATACCAGGAAGTGTTTGATGCGCTTGACCCGCTTGACATTAAAGTATTTGCAGGCGAAAGTGCCCTCACCGGAGTGGTAGAAATGGAGTCCATAGACATGGTACTAACTGCTTTAGTAGGTTATTCAGGCTTAAAGCCAACAATTGCTGCCATCAACGCTGGAAAGCATATTGCGCTGGCTAACAAAGAAACCCTGGTCGTAGCAGGCGAATTGATTACAAAGCTTGCTCAGGACAAAGGAGTAAACCTCTACCCTGTTGACTCTGAGCATTCGGCCATTTTTCAATGTATGCTCGGAGAATTTCACAATCCTATTGAGAAAATCATACTTACTGCATCAGGCGGTCCATTTAGAGGAAGGGATACGGAGTTCTTAAAATCTGTCACCAAAGAACAGGCACTCAAGCATCCCAACTGGGATATGGGCGCCAAGATCACTATTGATTCGGCCTCTCTCATGAACAAGGGCTTGGAGGTGATCGAAGCAAAATGGCTCTTTGGTGTCAACTATGATCAGATCGAAGTTGTCGTTCATCCGCAATCGATCATACATTCTATGGTTCAGTTTTCAGATGGGTCGATAAAAGCGCAACTCGGATTACCCGATATGCGTTTACCGATACAATTTGCGCTTAGTTATCCCGATCGGTTGGATTCTGATTTTCAAAGGTTTAACTTCGCCGATTATCCATCTCTTACCTTTGAGCAGCCGGACATAGATACTTTTAGAAATCTTAAGCTTGCTTACGAGGCGATGGAAAAAGGAGGGAATCAACCTTGTGTGTTAAATGCTGCCAATGAAATAGCAGTAGAAGGCTTCCTCAAAGACAAAATTGGCTTTCTTGAAATGTCAGATGTGGTGGCTAAATGCCTGAATAGCATCCCTCATATTTTGGAGCCAAAATTGGATGATTACGTAGATACGGATAAAGAAACGAGAATAAAAGCATTAGAAATAATTAGTTGATGGAGGGATTAGTAATGGCAGCCCAATTGATATTGGGCCTTTCGATTTTAGTGGGAGTGCATGAGTGGGGACATATGTTTGCCGCAAAAACATTCGGAATGCGGGTAGAAAAATTTTCTATCGGTTTTCCACCAAAAATTTGGGGTTTTCAAAAAGGAGAGACAGAATACTCCATTGGAGCCATTCCACTGGGTGGGTTTGTGAAAATATCCGGGATGATCGATGAATCCCTGGACACCAAGACTCTCAGTGCCGAACCAGAACCATGGGAATTTAGAGCGAAACCAGCATGGCAAAGACTAATAGTAATGATGGGTGGTATCATTGTCAACGTAATCACTGGAATCATCATTTTCATTGGACTTAGCTATAGCCAGGGGGAATCTTACATTACAAAGGACGAACTCAACAAGCATGGAATCTATGCATACCCACTGGGAGAAGAGATAGGGTTCAAATCTGGAGATAGAGTCCTAAAAGTTAATGGGCGGGATTACGAGAGGTTTTCAGATCTGGTAGGACCTGAAACCATCTTAGCTGAAAATGCTTCTTATCAAGTCAAGCGTGGAAGTGAGCAGCTAACCATTGATATTCCAAAAGATTTTTTGGATAAATATTCGGAAAAAGAAAACAAAGGCAGGTTCATTGCTTTTCAGCTCCCGTTTAAGGTAGGTGAAATCATGCCCGGAACCGGAGCGGCGAAAGGAGGCCTGAAGGAGGGTGACAAGTTCTTGACTGTCAACAATGCTGATGTTCGCTATTTTCACGACTTTCAGAAGGTACTAAAGGATAATGTCGGTAAAGAAGTAGCAGCAGTTGTTGAAAGGAATGGCCAGAGACAAAATCTGAGCTTGGAAGTAGACGAAGATGGAACTGTTGGTTTTTACCGTGACGATTTACTGGAACTTACAACTAGGGACTACAATTTCGGAGAAGCTGTCGCCAAAGGTACTTCTGAAGCCTTCAACAAAGTATGGATTAACATTATTGGGTTTGGTAAAATATTCCGCGGTGAAGTATCTCTGTCAAAATCACTAAGCGGGCCCATAGGAATAGCGCGTATTTATGGCCCAACTTGGGACTGGGTTAAATTCTGGTCGATTACGGGTTTGTTGTCTATGATATTAGCATTCATGAATTTCTTACCTATTCCTGCGCTCGATGGTGGACACGTTGTATTCCTTACTTATGAAATGGTGTCTGGCAGAAAGCCTTCTGACAAGTTTCTGGAAAACGCCCAAAAAGTTGGCATGGTATTGCTTTTGGGGATTATGGGCTTTGCCATTTTCAACGATATCTTCAAAGAATTCTTTAGCTAGATAGCAGCTTTACCAAATACTCTTTTAGCTGTTGTATTCTTAGATCTTCGGCTTTTCGCGTGGTAATTCGAAAGATTTCCTCTTTGATATTTTCATGAAACAATAAATTCAGTTCATAGCTGAACTCTATGTTAGAATCGGAGAAAGCGTTAGTGTCTGCATACTTCTTATCCGACAATAGTTCCACAGAATCGATCTCGGAGAATTTGTAAGCCCTGGATCTGGCGGATCGAAAGAGTAATGTTTTTCCATTTGCATCAACCACCAACCCTCTATAAGGTGCCATGATGAAGGGGTAAAATGGTACCAACAGTAGAATAACAGCTAAAATCAACAATCCAAGTATAGCCTCAGTTTGCTCAGGAATAGCATAAAGAAAAGTAATTCCTAAAGCCAACAAAATCGTACCTAGAGTACAAAATATAAAAAACATTCCGTTGATCTCCACTACTTTTCGATTAACAATCAATGTCTGATTCATTTCTCGTATTGTGTAGTCGTACTCCTTGAGTAGCTTAATTATAGTTGCATCCAGCTCTAGCATGGGAATATAATTTACTAAAATTCCCATTCAAATTGTCAATTCTTATGTGCAACCAATAATCATTTTATCTTTGCCGAAAATTACACGTTTTGGGAAAAGATTTTAAGAGATATACAATTACATCCGCCCTACCCTATGCTAACGGGCCTTTACATATTGGGCATATTGCAGGTGCTTATTTACCAGCAGATATTTTTGTAAGGTACCTAAGATCGAAAGGTAAAGATGTACTCTATGTCTGCGGTAGTGATGAGCATGGTGCGGCTATCACCATCAAAGCGAAGAAGGAAGGCACAACACCAAAGGCAATCATTGATGAGTACCACGAGCTCAACAAAGCAACTTTTGAGCGCTTTGGTATCTCTTTCGATATGTACCACAGAACTTCCGCAGATATTCATCATCAAACATCCAAGGAGTTTTTTATTAACCTATATGAAAAGGGTGAGTTTGAAGAAAAGGTATCTGAGCAGTACTACGATGAAGAATTCAAGCAATTTTTAGCGGATCGATACATCACAGGCACTTGTCCCAAGTGCGGACATGATAGCGCCTATGGTGACCAATGTGAAAAATGTGGTTCATCCCTCAACCCAACTGACCTGATCAATCCGGTTTCTACGTTGAGTGGTAAAGCACCTGTTTTGAAATCTACCAAACATTGGTACTTACCACTGGACAAATATCAATCTTGGCTCGAGGAATGGCTGATCGAAGGCAAAAAGGGCCAATGGAAATCGAACGTTTACGGCCAATGCAGCTCCTGGTTGAAAGAAGGACTGCAACCTCGGGCAATGACACGAGACTTGGACTGGGGAGTAGATGTACCACTGGATGAAGCTGATGGGAAGAAATTGTATGTTTGGCTGGACGCACCAATTGGCTATATCTCTGCTACCAAGCAGTGGGCTGAAGATAACGGCAAGAACTGGGAGAACTACTGGAAGAAGCAGGAGAATGAAGAAGATGATTCTTGTTTGATCCACTTTATTGGTAAAGACAATATAGTTTTTCACTGCATCATTTTCCCGGCTATCCTGAATGCTCATGGAGGTTATATTTTGCCAGAGAATGTTCCTGCCAATGAATTCCTGAACCTAGAAGGTGACAAGCTTTCTACCTCAAGAAACTGGGCAGTATGGTTGAATGAATATCTTGATGAGTTTCCTGACAAGGAAGACGTCTTGCGATATGTATTGTGTGCCACAGCTCCGGAAACGAAAGACAATGACTTTACCTGGAAAGATTTTCAAACCCGCAACAACAGCGAGCTGGTTGCCATATTTGGCAATTTCGTCAATCGAGCAGTTGTACTAACACACAAATATTTTGATGGCAGGGTGCCTTCTGTCGATAGCATCCAAAACATCGATAGCCAGGTGATAGAAGAACTGAGGCGGTTTCCAGATAAGATTGCCGCATCGCTGGAAAAGTACAGGTTTAGAGAAGCATTGAGCATAATGATGGACCTGGCCAGGCTAGGCAACAAATACCTGGCAGATACTGAACCCTGGAAATTGATCAAGACTGATGAGAAACGTACCGCAACCATCCTGAATATTGCCCTGCAGATAGCAGCCAACCTTTCAATAATGTCCGAGCCGTTTTTACCAAGAACTTCTGCGAAACTCAAAGGATTATTGAACTTGGGTGAATTGGACTGGAATGCTGCCGGATCCGAGTCATTGCTATGGTCCGGTGCTAACATCAACAAGGCATCTTTATTATTCGAAAAAATTGAAGACGAAACTGTAGAAAAACAAATTGCTAAACTCAAGAAACCGGAAGTGGAAAACGCTAATGTAACCCCTCAAAAAGAAGAAATCGCTTTTGATGACTTTTTGAAAATGGATATGAGAATCGGCACCATCCTGGAAGCCGAGCCTGTCCCGAAATCCAACAAACTCCTTAAATTTTTAGTTGATACCGGTATGGACAAAAGAACGATTCTTAGCGGAATTGCCAAGCACTATTCTCCTGAAGAAATGATTGGAAAGCAAGTAACCATCCTCACGAACCTTGCTCCAAGAAAGATCATGGGCATAGAAAGCCAGGGCATGATCCTGATGGCTGAAAACGAAGATGGAGCATTGAAACTCATCCAGCCCAATGATCGAGCGGATAATGGTGCGGTGATTCGTTGAATGAAATGTGAGTTCATTCCACAGACATGAAATCAACAGCCTACCTATGAATTTTGATTTTGAATTTGCCCTTTACCATACTATTTTCTGATAGCTCTAATATATAGAATCCGGGAATCAGTTTACTAACATCTATTATATCTCCATTGTACCATTGAGAAAAAACCTTGCTACCCTGAAGCGAATAAACAGTTAGGTTCAAATCTTGTAACTGTGTATTATTCAGTTCCAGGTTAACATAGTGATTTGCCGGGTTGGGATAAATTCTCTTAATGATATTAGATTTTAGGCTGATGGCTGCCACAACTTTTGGTTGGAGCTCAATAGTCACCTCAGCAGATGAGCTTAATCCATCATCACTGACATCTACGTTCAAGGTGATAGCAGTTGTACTTTCAAAATCGATCAATTCAATATTCACCACTACTAATTCCCCTGTGGTTTCATTAAGGCTAAATATCTCGTTTTCATTACCCTTAGTAATAGAATAAGTCAGTACATCACCTTCGGGATCTGTAGACACCAAGGACCCAATTACATGTCCGTTCTCCGATTCTTCGGAAAGCGTGAAGTTCTGATCTTCCATCGTTGGTGTCTCATTTATGTCATTCAGGTCAACAGTTATGATAGCATTATCAGATAGATTTCCATCAGAAACTTCAATAGTTAGATTTATCGATTCTTGAAACTCAAAATCAATTAGAGTTGAATCATTAACACTGATTTCTCCAGCACTACTTATAAGAAAGGTACCGTCATTATTTCCAGATGTTATAGTATAACTCAAGTTGTCTCCCTCAGGGTCGGATGCAGTTACAACACCAATTATTTTGTTTTTATCAGGGTTTTCATTCAGTATAAATTGCTGATCAGCTATTTCTGGTGACTCATTTACATCATTCACATTGATAGTAATGGAAATGGACCTTGATAACTGGCCATCGCTAATTGTTATTACCAGAGTATGTGAAGGTTTTTCTTCGAAATTTAGCCCTTCTGCATCTATTTCAATTTGACCCGTACTCTCATTAAGAGAGAAAAAACCATCTGAATTTCCAGAATCTACACTAAAAATCAAACTGGCTCCCTCTGGGTCTGATCCCTCAATAATCCCAATTTCAACCCCATTCAGACTATTTTCGTCAATTGAAAACGACTGATCGGAAACCTCCGGAACTTCATCAATATTGTTCACATTAACCGTAATAGCAGAAATGACGGTGAGTTTGCCATCTGACACAAGTACTTCCAATTCAAATAAGGAGATGGACTCAAAATCGAGGTTGCTGTTTGCTCTAAGTTTTAACTCCCCAGCCGAATCTACTTCAAGCGCATCATTTTCATCCCCTGATAGAATTGTGTAAATCAAAAGATCATTATTGGGATCGGATGCGGAAATCGATCCAATTGTTGATCCACTCTCTAAATCCTCGTCTACCGAAAACTCAGAATCTGAGACCATTGGTCTCAAATTCTCTGTTAAATCTATAGTAATCGTCGCGGCTGATGTCTTTTGGCCATCAAATACGTCAACCATAAGCATGTATTCAGGTTTTAAAAAAAAGTCTAACATTGAACTATCTGCCACTGTAATAATCCCAGATTGATTATCTAGATTAAATATTGACAATTCATTTCCTGAAGCTAAATAAAATATCAGGTCATCATCATTGGCATCACTGGCCTGGATACTCCCTACCTGATTTCCATCGGGAGTATTTTCAGAAATAGTGAATGATTGATCCGAGATTTGAGGTGCTTGATTTTCGATAATGGTTATAGTAATTGTAGCTTCAGGTGTTGCAGCTCCATCAGATACTTCAATTCCAATTTGATATGTGGGACTATTTGCAAAATCAAGATTAACAGCATTTGCAACAATCAATTCTCCTGTTTCAGAATCGATATCAAAAGTGCCTTGCTCATTGCCAGTAGCAATAACAAAAGTCAAAATATCATCTTCTGCGTCTGAGGCTTCTACTATACCAATGATTGTCCCATTTAGGGTATTTTCAGAAACCGAAAATGTCTGATCTGTAATTTGAGGTTGAAAATTTTCTTCAATGTTTACAGTAATTTCAGCTTCAACAACACTCTCTCCATCTGTCACTTCAATTATCAGGGTATATATGGGTGTAATAAAAAAATCTAATGTCCCTCTGTCTGCAATTGTCAGGGATCCATCAGAATCAAGGTTGAAAGTTCCCGATTCGTTTCCTGTCGCGATGCTGAAAGTTAAATCATCGCTATCCTCGTCATTAGCTTGTATCTGTCCAACTTGAGTTCCGTTGAAGCTGTTCTCATTGATAGAAAAGACTTGATTATTAATTTCAGGTGGTAAATTAACTTCTAAAACATTAATTGTTACTTGGGCTGATGCACTCTCAAACCCATCAGATACTTGAATTACAAGAGAATAAACTTCGTTGGACTCGAAATCTAGTTTGTTTTCATCTGCCACTGTTATTTCTCCAGTACCTTCATCTATTTGAAATGTACCTTCATCGTTACCCGATAAAATTGAGTATTTGAGTGGATCATTATCCGTATCGCTGGATTGAACAAAGCCAACTGAAGTGCCATTTGATTCACTTTCATTAATGCTGAAGGTTTGATCTTCAATGGATGGCTCTTCGTTATCAAAATCGATTTGATAAAAGATCATTGAGCCGTTGAAACCCTGCACGACAAGGAAATCTCTATGAATCCTCAAATAACTATCACCCTCATAAACTTTTACCGGATCAGGATTATTTGAGTCTGATATGTCCAAGACCAAAAAATCTGTCACTCCTTGAACAAAAAGCAAGTTTGCTTTTTCGAATATTTCTACTTCTGCAGAAAACCCAAAGCCCCCGATGGAATCATCCACATCAATAATATCCAACTCACTAATAATATTGTTGTTATTACTGAATGTTAAAACATTAGCAGCACTTCCCTGCCAGGTCGCCGCATACCCCAAGTTACCCGTTGAATTAAATTCAAAATCATATAACTCTCCTGTTACCCCTTGATTTGAACCAACAGATAAAGCACCATTCGAGGTTACCGATGCATGCCTAAAATCATTCCTGTCTAACCATGCGTTGTTTTCGTCTAAAATCTTCACGTGATCAATACCTGAAAATAATGAAGTACCAAAACTATCCCCATAGCCGCCAATTACTTTGGCATTCAGTGGGTCAGAAACATCTATATATGCAAGGTTGAAGGTTCCAGATTTGGCATATATTATATTACCCCTTTTGGTGAACAGGCCTGTGACTTGCCTTGCTGTTTTACTGGAATCATCTACACGAGGAATATCAAAGTAGCTTTTGAGTACAACTGGATTTGCACGATTCGATACATCCATCACAACAAATGATACATCCTTGGTACCACTAACATTGCTCCCTATATAAAGAATATCACCTTCAATAATTAAAGAGCCTGGATCCAGATCAAAATCAAAAAGATGATTACCGACCTCTATAGGATTTGAAGGGTCACTTATATCGAAAATCTTAATCTCCTCTACTGAAAAGTCCGATATCGCATATAAGTAATCTCCTTGCATGCAGACATTATCTGCTTTGAAAGTGCCATCTAGTTCATATTCGGTGAGTCTTGTTAATCTTTCATCTCCCTGACTAAAAGTATCCTGTAGAATGGTACATAGGAGTAACAATATAATAGCTAATATTTTCATGGTAGCTGGGTTTATTATAAATTTAATGAAAATATGGTGCTCTGCACAGCCTCATCCTTTTTAAAAATCAGACAAGCTTTAATTATAATAACTGAAAAACGCAGATTTAGATGGTTATCAGTCAAAAAAGTAAGTAACTGTCTAAATAATCCATCAAAATGAAGCGGCTGATAATGGAGCGGTTATTAGTTAAATCAATTTATAGCGAGCTTCAGGAGTAGAGTGTAAGAATTTCGGTAGGGAATTTGGTTCTTAAAAATTACCCACTTAGTTGGAATTCGACAGCATGGAGAGTCATAGGATGAGACTTTCCTTTCAATGAAAACTCGCCCAGTTCGCTAATCTTTATCTCGTTTGATATTTTTAGTCCAGATAGTAGAGTGTCCGAAATAATTAGATCTGATTGGTGGTCCTTACATAAGCTTTGAATTCTAGACGTAGTGTTGAGCACATCACCAGTGAAAACAATTTCCTTTTTCAAAGCGCCAATTTCACCGGTTGTTACTTCTCCTACATGGATACCTGCTTTGAAATCCGGAATAACGCCAAATTCGTTAAGGAAGAATTCAGACTGGTTATTCAAATTGTTCTTAATCTCATGAAAGCAATTGATACAATTGTTCCGATAAAATCCAGCCTCTTCATTCCAAGTGACCACCACTTCATCTCCAATATATTGATAAACTTCTCCCTTTGAATTGATTATTGGATCTGACATGATTTCGTAATATGCCCGGAGTAATTTAAAATATTCTACATGCCCCATCTCTTCAGCGATGGTTGTGGAATTTTTCATATCAAGAAACATGAAAATTCTTCTTTCAATTTTAGGGTTGTGATATTTTCCAAAGAAGATATTTCGCAGAACATTATGTCCCAAATTCTCACTTATTGCTGAATAAACTAAACTCAGTAGAAGAGAAAATGCCAACTGAATCATTGTATTTAGAAAGGTGAGACTGCCTAAAAATCTTCCCATTTTAAGCCACACTTCCTTATTTGTAATCGAAGTATTCTGTTCGATACTTGCTGCTACAGGATAAGTAAATGATATGAGTAATAGCATAAAAAGCAGATAGAATAGAAGTTTATAGGCTATTTTCTCTATTAATTTATAGTTTCTGAAATGCTTTTCTAAAACAATCATCTCAATTGTACCAACCAACAAGCCAACAATGACAACCATGATACTGGCAAAAATGATGACAGGAATAGTGAGCGTTATGTCCGTATCAGGATTCAAATTTTGATTCCTGGAAAGTGTCATATCACTTAGCAAGAACACCCAGGAGGTACCTAGCCAGATCAGGCCAAAGGGTAAGATCCGAGAGGCATTTCTTTTGAACTTTGTGGTGACTAATGAAGACATTTTTGCTAAAGCCAAATTAACTGCTTTAATCTACATATTTCAAGTCAATAAATATGATTGGCTTCTCTTTTGTTATTCCTGAGGTACATAGGGATAAATAAAAAAGTCCACCCCGTTTCCAGGATGGACTTTTCTATTTCTATTGTGTTATCAGAATTACCCGATAGCGATTCTTTTGAATGCGCTCACGGTCATTCCTTTGCTCACACCGTCAAGATATTGAGAAATGTTTACAGAATTGTCTTTTACAAAAACCTGACTCAATAGAGTGTTCTCTTTGTAAAATTTATTCAATTTACCCATTGCAATTTTTTCCAAAATCTGCTCCGGCTTGCCTTCTGCTCTTGCTTGCTCTTTGCCAATTTCGATTTCTTTTGCAACAATAGATTCATCTACTCCGTCCTTGTCAAGTGCAATTGGATTCATTGCAGCGATCTGCATAGCTACATCTTTACCAGCTTCAGTTTGATCAGATCCGTTGGTGTTAGAAAGTCCAACCAATACACCAAGTTTGCTACCAGCGTGTATGTACGGAACTACCTGATCAGCTGACAATGTTTCGTATGCAGTAATCTCTAGTTTCTCACCGATTTTACCGATGTTTTCTATGATTTTCTCACCCACAGTAATGTTACCTGCAGGCAAAGCTTTAATAGCTTCAATATCAGCCGGCTTGTTTGCATAAGCAGCTTCCAAAATTTCGTTGGCCAATGCTACAAAATCTACATTTTTCGCAACAAAGTCAGTTTCACATGTAAGCGTAATCAAAGTACCTTCAGTCTGATCATCGTTGGTTTTCACAACTACAACTCCCTCAGTAGTTTCTCTGTCTGATCTGGATGCACTTACTTTTTGACCTTTTTTTCTCAGCAACTCAATTGCTTTGTCATAGTCTCCGTCAGCCTCTACCAATGCCTTTTTACAGTCCATCATACCAGCTCCAGTCATTTTTCTGAGCTCATTTACTTCTTTTGCACTAATTGCCATTTTCTTAGTTATTTATTTTTTATCAATGCTTTTAAAATAAAATTGAACACTATTCCCGATTAGGCGGGGTAATGTTCAATTTTGTGATCTATCTATATCGTATTTAGCTTATTCTGCTGCCGCTTCAGTCTTTTCGTCCGCCTTCTTCTTAGCTTCTATCTCCTCTTTTTGCTTAGCGTCATCTTTCTCCTTCTTCCTTTCGTTCAGTCCTTCTTCGATCACTTTGTCAATGTGCCCAACGATCAGGTTGATCGCTTTGAATGCATCGTCATTGGATGGAATAGGGAAATCAACCTGATTTGGATCAGAGTTAGTATCCACCATTGCAAATACCGGGATATTCAATTTCTGAGCTTCTTTAATTGCGATGTGCTCTCTTTTGATATCCACAATAAAAAGTGCCGCAGGAAGACGAGTCAAATCAGCGATACCGCCAAGTACTCTCTCCAGTTTGATTTTCTCACGGCTAATCATCAACCTTTCTCTCTTCGCAAGATTTTTGTAAGAATCCTCTTTCAACATCTTGTCCATAGAAGAAAGCTTCTTCAATGATTTTCTGATTGTAGCAAAGTTTGTCAACATACCACCAAGCCATCTGTCAGTAACGTAGGGCATTCTATTTCTCTGTGCCACGTCGGTTACTACTTCTCTTGCTTGTTTCTTGGTAGCCACAAACATTACTTTCCTTCCAGATTTTACAATCTGCTTAATTGCATTTGATGCTTCGTCGAGGCAATTAAGGGTTTTATAAAGATCTATGATATGGATACCATTCTTCTCCATGAAGATATATGGTGCCATTCTTGGATCCCACTTTCTCGTTAAGTGTCCGAAGTGGACACCAGCATCAAGTAAGTCTTTGTGCTCTAATTTGGCCATTAAAAATTATATTATATAAAAATTGATTAACGCTTGCTAAACTGGAATCTTCTTCTTGCTTTCCTTCTACCGTATTTCTTACGTTCGACCATTCTAGGGTCTCTTGTAAGAAAACCTTCTTTCTTCACAGCAGGCCTATGCTCAGCGTCCACTTCTACAAGTGCTCTGGCTATGGCCAATCTGATAGCTTCAGCTTGTCCTTTATATCCACCGCCACCAACTACTAGTTTGATGTCAAAATTTCCATCTTGCTCTACAAGCACTAATGGCTGCTTTACGATGGTTTGGTAGATTTCAAATGGGAAGTACTCATCAAGATTCCTATCGTTGATTTTGATTTCACCTTTGCCAGTTTGCATGTACAATCTGGCTACAGATGTTTTTCTTCTTCCAATGGTATTTATTACGTCCATTCAGATTATATATTTAATGCTTTTGGTTGCTGTGCCTCATGTGGGTGCTCTGCTCCCTCGTACACATACAAGTTTTTGTATATTTCTCTTCCCAATCTGTTTTTAGGCAGCATTCCACGTACTGCTCTTTCTACAAGAATGGTAGATGATTTTCTATCAACGATTTCTTTTGGAGTCGTTTTTCTCTGCCCACCAGGGTATCCCGTGTGAGAGATGTAAGCCTTATCAGTCCACTTTTTACCAGTCAACTTCAACTTGTCAGAGTTGATAACGATCACATTGTCACCGCAATCAACATTAGGTGTATACCCAGGCTTGTGCTTACCACGAATAACCATCGCTACCTCACTGGCCAGCCTACCCAAAACTTTTCCTTCTGCATCCACTACAATCCAGCTCTTTTCGACTGTTGCTTTGTTCAATGATGCGGTTTTATAACTTAAAGAATCCACTATATTTTGTATTGAATTTTAGACAAAATCATACCCCCCTCAAAAAGGGACACAAAAATAGATTTTTTAAATTTTAAAAGCAACATATATTCTTGAATAAAGATTATTACTCAAGATAATTTGAAAGATGGTGCTCTTTCAGGTTCTTGTTTATTCGCAAATCCTCAATAAAGATCAATTCAGGCCTTTTTTTTGCTCTTTCTACTTGGTTCTATCAATTGTAAATTGAACCAATTGCTCCAATGAAGTTCTACAAGGTGATGATGGAAATGAATTAAGTACTTCTATGGCTTCCTTGTGATAGTCGTTCATCACAGACTCAGCATATTCTATACCTCCCTTCTCTTTCACAAACTCTATCACTTGGTTTACCTTCTTAGTATTTTCACTATGCTTCTTGATGATCCCCTTGATCTCACTCTTTTCAGACCATGAAGAATTCTGCAAAGCATAAATTAACGGAAGTGTCATCTTTTTCTCACGAATATCAATACCTAAGGGCTTGCCTATCTCCTGGACTCCATAGTCGAACAGGTCGTCTTTGATCTGAAAGGCCATTCCTACTTTCTCACCAAATACACCCATTTTATCAATCGCGTCCTGATTAGCTCCTGAAGAGGCTGCACCTACTTTACAACATGCCGTAATCAAGCTTGCCGTTTTCTGCCTTATAATATCATAGTATATCTCCTCCGTAATGTTAAGTTTTTTGGCCTTCTCCATTTGGAGCAATTCCCCTTCACTCATTTCCCGTATCGCCTCCGAAACAATTTTCAATAAAGCAAAATCTTCATTTTCTATTGAGAGCAACATTCCTCTTGAAAGCAGAAAGTCCCCAACTAAAACAGCTATCTTGTTTTTCCAAAGAGCATTAACTGAAAAGAAACCCCTCCGATAATTAGAATCATCCACCACATCGTCATGAACGAGGGTAGCAGTATGTAGCAGTTCTATTAGTGATGCACCCCGATAGCTGGATTCATCAATCTGACCCGTTGTGCCAGCACTGAGAAACACGAACATCGGACGCATTTGCTTGCCCTTGCGTTTCACGATATAAGTCATGATCTTGTCGAGTAGCATGACATTGCTTTTCATGGAGTTTCTGAATTTTTTCTCAAATTCAGCCATCTCATGAGCAATAGGTGATTGTATATCTGAAATCTTGATGGGCATTAGATTGCAATAATAATATAATGTTACTTAGCAGTTGATTTAGTGATTAATTATTTGGACAGGTTTTTTGAAGCTGTTCAATGTTGAACCCGGAATTGTCATTAGGATATAATCTCTAATGGCGGCCATTAGAGAATTAGCTGATTAATAGACTGATATTCAATTGATCACGCTTCATTTTTTTGAAA
>JAGDZP010000028.1:0-22584 GCA_049115735.1 Cyclobacteriaceae bacterium
AAGATTTAACCGGACAACAGTGGAACAGGTCCGGGAGTAGGGTGCTTAGAGGCCGTTAAAAAATACTTCGCGCACCAGTTGCGCGATCTTACTGGACTTACCGAAGGAACTCTGGCAATATGTTGTATTTTCTCGATCCTATCAACAATCCTCCAGCCCACAAGGCTCCTTTTCACAGTCGATTTCGATAGTGGCATGATCAATCGAGTTGCGTCTTAATATTTCTCTTACTTGGGATTTTATATGCGTTTGTTCGGTAGCCTTTATACTTTGTTTCACCACAATATGAATGGTCATTACGTGCTTTTCTCCATCCATCGTCCAGCTATGCATATCGTGCACATCCACGATCGCGGCTATTTTCAAAATCTCCTTTTTCAGCTTATCATAATCTACTTCCGATGGGTTGGCTTGGAGAATAATTTTGAAGCTGGCTTTGATATTTTTGTAGACATTAATTAAAATAAATACTGAGATGCCTATGGACAGTAGCGGGTCTAAAATGGGCAAGTCGTAAAACATCATTACCAGACTACCCACGAGCACGGCTGCCCAGCCGAGTACGTCTTCCAGCAGATGAAGAGAGGCCACTCTTTCATTCATGGATGTTCCTTTTTTGAGTTTCAAAACCGCGGCACCATTCACCACAATGCCAAGTATGGATAAGACCAACATGCCCTTTGTATCTGGCTGTATGGGTGCCCATAATCTGGGAATAGTTTCGGACAAAATCAGAATAGATCCTGCGATCAAAACGACCGAATTTATGAGTGCTCCAAGGATAGAGAAACGACCATATCCGTAAGAGAAGGTTTTGTCCCGTCCCTTCTTTGAGAGCTTTTGAAAATACCAGGAAAGACCAAGGCTTAGACTGTCTCCCAGATCGTGAATGGCATCTGATAAGATGGCCACACTATTGACGTACAGTCCACCGATTATCTCAATCAAAGTGAAGCTAAGATTCAGAAAAAATGCCGTCTTGATGTTTTTCACATCATGGCTATGCTCATGCGAATGGTGCTGTCCCATTTCTTATTTTTTGGTGCTTTGAATTAGACATTCAAATGATGTTTATCTTCTGTTTAAAGATACGGAATTGTTGGGTAAGGTTCATGTGATTGAGCGCTCTTGCCGAGCTTACCGAAGGAGGATCCCGGAACACCTGCCTGTCGGCAGACAGGGGTCCGGGAATGGGTCTAATACTTCGCGCACCAGTTGCGCGATCTCATTTTCTTTTCTACTTCGCGGATTTATTCCGCGATCTCACCGTTGCTAAGAAGAGGAGACTGAGGTCAGTGATGTTTGCTTGCTATGGATGGGGATGCCGGTCCGAAGGACTCCTCACGGAGAACAGGTTCGGCAATGGGTTGTGAAAATGTGCAATGTCTTTTCTTTTCTACTTCGCGGATTTATTCCGTGATCTCACTGTTGATAAGAAGAGGAGACTGAGGTCAGTGATGTTCGCTTGCTATGGATGGAGATGCCGGAACAGGTCCGGCAATGGGTTGTGAAAATGTGCAATCTCATTTTCATTTCTACTTCGCGGATTTATTCCACGATCTCACTGTTGATAAGAAGAGAAGGACGAGGAACTAGAGATGTTCGCTTGCTTTAGATTGGGATCCCGGCACAGGGCCGGGAATTACTCAATCCCCCACAACGGTTCTAAAAATTTTACAAAAAAGAGCACTAGATAATATAACTAAATTAATATTATATGTCATTAATCGATCAAACCTTTTTACGGCAAGAACGCCGAAAAACGAAAATATCAGACTTATTTGCCTACACGATTTTAAATTTTTTCCCTTAATACAATCCAATTTAATATCCCAAAATATTACATAATTTTTTGATTATTTGTTGCAAAACGCATGTGCTCATATGAGCGATATGACTAAAAAAATTTCTTGATTTTTAAGGCCGTAACTTACATGTAATCAGGTACTTACAAGTAAACTGATTTCAGTGTTGGATAATTTCTATAAAATCGTTGCATTATATAGAGATCAGAATTAAGTTTACAGTTGGATAAAATGTGAATTATAGAAACACGAATACAACCGCCAAACTTATGAACAACTCATATACGCCTTTGACAGGGAGCTCGCTTCCAACCAGTATTCTTTCTCAGAAATTTTCAAACTCAAACTCTCAGGCCTCAGCCGACTCGGATGCGGCAAACTCAATGGGAGCTTATCCAAACAAAAAACTCAAAGTATTTTCTAACTCATTACCTACTACCATGAAAAATCTCATCGGTTTCACATCGTCATTTATGTTCTTGAATCTTCGTTGTTTTTACAAGATGCCTGCTGCATTATTAATGATGATTGCAATGCTCTCCATGTCGTTTGATGGAGTGGCTCAATGTACATTTGGAGCATCTGATAATTCCGGCAGTGCTGGTTTTGGTGGTGGTACAACTTCAGGAGCACAATCTTTTACCACAACTTGTGGTGGAGTATTGAAAGAAATTACGTTACAAATTGAGAGTGTTGGAGGCCCTGTGACAATCGACGATGTTACCATCTATCTTGGCAATGGCAGTGGTGGAGCGCAGCAAGGACAATTGACTAGCCTACCGGATATTTCTTCTACGGGAGATTATGTAATTGATTTTACTTCTGAGAATATCATACTGAGTAATGCTACTCAGTATACGGTTTGGTTAACTACTTCAGATGGAGATGTCATTAACTTTCGTAACGATGGCGACAATTACGCAGGTGGTTCTGCATGGATTAGTGGGTTGAACTTTACCACCTTTGATGTAACTTTTCAGGTTGAAATTGTTCCGAGCAACCCATCTGTTGTGAGCATATCAAGAAATACTCCTCCTAGTGAATTTACTAATGATGATCTGGTAACCTTCGAAGTTGTATTTAGTGAAGCAGCCAGCTTTACGACCTCTAGTTTTAATGTGGCACTCCCTGGATCTAGTCCAATGATTGACGCGGTGACTGGCACTGGTACTAACACTGCTTCAATAGATGTTGATGGGATAGCTGACGCAAACGGTGTTTTAAGTTTAACAGTGACATTAGCCAATGTAGAGGATTTATTTGGTAATACAATTACAACTGCAGCTCCTGCTGGCGAAAATTATACAATAGATAATGTTGTTCCTACAGTTACAAGTATTGTAAGGACAGTACCGACTGATGCTGTTACCAATGCTGATGCGGTTACTTTTACCATAACACTGAGCCAGAGTTCGAACGACTTCACAGAAGCCGACGTTACTTTGACCGGAGATGTAACAGGCAGCCCTGTAAAAGGAACAATGTCAGCCGGCCCGGCATCTGTATACACCCTTCAAATAACAAGTTTGGATGATGAAAACGGTACTTTGGGTCTGACAGTAACGACTGGCTCATTTAGCGATTTGGCTGGGAATACGAATGCAACAAATGCAGCTACAGGAGCTGTTGAAAATTATACCTTAGATAATACTATTCCAACGATTACCAGCATAACAAGGAAAACACCAACCGATGAGTTTACTAATGCTGATGATGTCGATTTTGAGGTAGTATTTAGTGAAATAGTTACGTTCACTACGGCAAGTTTTTCGTCGAGCATTGGAGATGTAAATAGTGTAAGTGGCTCTGCAGGAATGACTGCAACAGTTAATATAGATATGATATCTTCTGCTGATGCTTTGTTAGACCTGGATGTAGTCGGTATGAATGTAACTGATGCCGGAGGCAATACTGTGACCAATGAAACCCCAACCGGTACAGAAGAAACATATACCATAGATAATACCGATCCTAAGGTAGTTAGCGTAAATAGGTCTAACCCTACGGCTGAGTATACCAATCAGACTTCAGTTTCATTTGAAGTAGTATTTGACGAGGCAGTAAGCTTTACATCTTCTGGATTTACAGTTAATGATGGAAGTATTGATAATGTATTTGGTTCAGGTGGAATGACCGCCACAGTAAATGTAATATCAATAGCTGCAAATGCGGTATTAAGCCTGACTGTTGTCGCCGCACAAATAGATGATCTTGCAGGTAATGGCCTGTCAGCACCTTCCCCTTCACCCAATCAGTCATATATTTTTGACGATGTATTACCTACAGTAGTAAGTATAAGCAGAGACGCTCCTTCCAACACACGTACTTTTGCCGATGTTGTAGATTTTGAGGTAGTATTCAGCGAGGACGTAAATTTTACCACCGCCAATTTTACTTCGTCTATAGGATCCGTGAATGCTGTGGCAGGATCTGGTAGCATGACTGCAACAGTATCGATCAATGGCATTGCATCGGCCAATGGGACTTTGAATCTGGATGTAGTGAATAACTCCGTTCAGGATATAGCCGGTAATACAATGACCACTGCTACTCCGGGTAGCGAAGAAGAGTATATCATAGATAATACTTTGCCTACGGTTACCAGTATCACGAGAAATGACCCAACAGCTGAATTCGTTAACAATTCAGAAGTCACTTTCGAAGTGACCTTTAGTGAAGCACTTTCAGCTTCTGTTGGTAATTTCATTATGGAAGATGCGGCTGGGGTAGTAGGAAATATCAAAGCTGGTAGTGTGACAGCTACAGGAGTGGATACCTATGAAGTAACTGTAGAAAATATAAATACTGACGGCATTGTTGCTTTGGATATTGATATTTCCAGTATTGATATTTTTGATGCTACAGGGAATACTATGACGGATTCTACACCATCATCCGAAGAAAAGTATACCATAGATACAACTAAACCTATTGTAACTAATATAAGAAGGTTCAACCCTAGCGCTCAGCCTACCAATAGTAATACAGTACAATTTCAGGTTACTTTTAATGAGCCGGTAAGTTTCACTACAGCCAGCTTTGATGCAACACTTTCTGGTGAAACACCAGTTGTGTCTTCCGTGGTTGAATCCAGTGGTATGACTGCCACAGTAGAAATAGCCAGTGGCATAGACAATGTAAATGGTGAGCTAAGTCTCACCGTAGTTGTTGATAATGTTGCTGATCCTTCAGGAAATACCGTTACCAGTGCTACGGCTTCTGGGGACAACCAGACATTTATTATAGACAACATCAATCCTACAATTGAAAATATATTTAGAAAAACGCCAGGAACAGAATTTCTCACAGACGAAACTACAGTAGTATTTGAGGTAGACTTCAGTGAAGATAATTTGACCTATACTGCTGCTGACTTTACAACTAGTTTGGGTTCTGTGGTTTCAGCAGTACCGGGTACTGGTGCTGATAAGGTTGACGTCACCGTCAATATTGCTCATCAAAATGGTGTAATTGACCTTGGGGTAGTGGCCTCAAGCATATCTGATCCTGCGGGTGAGTTGCTTACTAATACGACTGTTCAGGTAACTGAAGAGACATATAGCAACTCTGATACACAAGGACCAACGATAACAAGCATTACCAGAGACACACCGACAGGAGCAGTTACAAATGCTGATCAGGTTACATTCCAGGTAGTGTATAATGAGCCTGTCACAATTGATAATGCTGATTTTTCAGCTGACCTGGATGGAGCTGGACGAACGATTGCTGGCACAAGTGGTTCAGGTATGACAGTCACTGTTGATGTAAGCGGAATCGAATCTGATAATGGTGTGTTAAGTCTAAGTGTGACTATAGCAAATGTTGAGGATTTAAATGGCAATACGATAACTTCTAATGTTGTAGGTTCGGAACCTGAGACATATACAATAGATAACATTGCTCCTTCTATCAATAGCATTACCCGATCTAACCCCTTAGCAGAAGTAACCAATCTGGATGCTGTGACTTTTAAGGTTACATTTGATGAAGAGGTGTTATTCAACACAAGTGGATTTACGGTAGCTCCTTTTGGAACTGTAGATTCGGCAACTGGTAGCGGAACTATGACTGCAACGGTTGGCGTGAATAATATTGCCAATGATAATGGGGTTTTGAACCTTAGCGTGGACACTAACAATGTAGCCGATGCGGCTGGTAATAGTGTTACTGGAAGTGAAGTGGGTGAGGAGACCTATACTTTAGACAACACTGCTCCATCAGCAATGACTCCTCCAAATTTGGTGGACGCTTCAGATACTGGAATTTCAGCAACCGATAATATTACTACAGACGACACACCTACTTTCGAAGTGGAGGCATCTGAAGCAGGCACGATCACAATATATAGTGATGTAGAAGGAGGTCAAATAGCTGAAATGTATTTTGAATCTGCAGGTATTTACCAAATGACTGCAACTACTCTTACAGCAGGAGTAGGTACTGTTCATGCGATTACTTGTACTAAGACGGACGCCATTGGCAATGAGAGTCTGGCAAGCGCACCTTTGAATATAACGGTAGATGATGTAGCTCCAACGCTTGATGCAATTACATTGGATAGCAATACAATTACATCAAATACAACAATGGTATTCAATGTAAGTTTTAGTGAAACTGTATATGATATAGAGCCACTAGATTTTAGCGTAAGCGTTACTGATGGAGGTGTTGAAGGTGCAACTGTTACATCTGTATCTGCGAACTCAGGTAGCTCTATTGATGTAACAATAGAAGTTGGACAGGGTGCTGCACAAATCGCTTTGGAATTAGATGGTGGAGGTGATGGTATTACCGATGCTGCCGGAGCTCCTGTAGGTAGTTTTACTTCTGGACCTGCTTACTCTTATGCTACCAATGTTTTGACTGTAACAAGTTCAACAGATGCAACAGAAGGTGATGCTGTTACTTTCAAAATTGAGCGTACAAGTGACGAAGATCTTGAGATGATTGTTTATTACTCAATTGATGCCGATGATCCTAGTGATTATGATGATACGAATGCCGGATCTGTAACCATAGCAGCAGGTGCAAACTCCGTGACCGTTTCTATTAATGTAGTAGATGATACAAGAGCAGAAGGTGATGAAGATATTACTTTAACTATTGAGACCCTAATTGGTGAAAGGTGTCAGGGTGAAGATTGTGACTTCATTCCATTCGGTGGTCCTATTTTTGAAGAATTCGTAACATACATCACCGATGATCCTGATTCTCAGACGGCTGTTATTGAAGATACAGATAATACCATTAATGTTACCAAAGGAGCCAACATCAATGAGGGAAGCTCAAGTTCGTTTACGTTTACTCTTGTTGATGCTGTTTCAGGGGTAACTGTAACTAGTGTTGATAAAGAGTTTGAAATATCATTCACAACTAATAATGCCGGATCAGGGTCTGGTGGAACTACTGTCGATGATACTAACCTGCCTGCGAGTGGTACCGTAACAATAAGTGCAGGATCCATGATAACTGCGGTTCAGGGTTTCTTAGCTAGAGAAGATAATTTGGTAGAAACCAATACTACAGAAAATATAAGTATAAGTGTAGTAGATGGATCGGCTTTGACAGTTACTGCAAACTATGGAGTAGGTACCAATGCTGGTAATATTGTAATAACGGATACGGATGAGGCGATCATTACATTAGATACTTCGGATCAGATTGAAGGTAATGGAGGACTAGATCCTAACAAGGTATTGACCATGACTGTTACTTTAACACAGGCAGGTATTGAAGATGGAGCAGAAATGGCATTTGCCACCTATACAGGAGGTACTGCAACCGGTGGAAATACTGATATAGAACCTAATGATTACAGAACAAATACCGGGACGATAACCTTTGGAGCAGGAGTTTCTCCAATGGGTGCCACCCAGACAATAGATATCGAATTGTTTGGTAATGATATTGTGGAGGCCGACGAAACAATATTCGTAAGGCTGTCATTATTGAGAGAAGCTGGCAAAGCACCGGGATCAGGAACTCCAGGTTTCAGATTCTTCTCCAATGCCGCTACTGAGGAGGAAGAAGCCACAATATTAAATGATGATACGGCCTATATATCTATCAATACCCCTGATCCCGTGGCTGAGGAAGATGGGTCTATTTCATTTAGGGCTACTTTGATTGGTAATGTGGATCAGGCCTTCACTGTAAGTTATCAAACTATTAATGGTGATATAGCGGGTATTACTACTGGGAATCCAGCTTACACTAATGAAGTGGTTGCTGGTAAATTTGGTTTAAATGACTATGTAGATGCTTCTAATGATTTCAACTTTGGCGGTAACGACGGTGACTTTTCTGATGCAGCTGTCACGATAAATGACGATGCAATTGTCGAACTTGATGAAATTTTTGCATTACTACTTAATGCTATCAACCTTCCGGCAGATTATGACGTTTTCTTTACAGAAAATGGAGGAATGGAAGAGACAGCACCTGTTTTCCTTATCAGTTATGGTACTATAACAAATACTGATGCTGCTACAGTGACTATCACCAGTCCTGGAGATTTTGCAGAAGCAGATGCCGGAACTACTGAAAGAACATTCACAGTATCGTTAAGTGATCAAGTAGATGTTCCGATTACTGTAGACTATTCATTTACCGATGGTACCGCAGTAAGGACTGGTACAGCTGATTACATAGCTACGAACGGTTCTGTCACCTTCCCGGGTGAAAATACACAGGATCTAACATTTACTGTGGACATAGTTGGTGATGAAATAGTAGAATTAGATGAAGATTTTGATGTAACACTAACTTTTGATACAAGTATTGCCCTTAATGAGGGCACAGGAAATCCTTCAAGATTAAGCTCTAATTCAGCAACAGTTACAGCTGGAGGACTGGATTTTGGTCTTTCTGAAATAAATTATATAATAGAAAATAACGATGCAGCGATTCTTTCAATATCCAATGCAGTAAACGAAGTAGAAGCCGGAACTGCAACCATAACTGTAACTACAGATAATGAAATAGATGTGGATGTAAGTATCAATGTAACTACTTATGACCTGAATGCAATAAGTGCAAATTCCGGTGCACATGAGGCTGATTTTGTGAGTATAGCGTCACAAACGGTAACCATCACTGCAGGTAACTTTAGTCAGGATTTTGAAGTGTCATTTATCGACGATATGGTAGTGGAAACTGACGAAGAATTTACAGTCAACATGGACGGAGGTAGTGAGCGAAGTGCAGGCACTCTGGTATCTGCTGGAGTTATAGATCTAGTAGATACAGGAGTTAGAGATGTATCTATTAGCACAGGCAACAGTACTACATTGGCCACTATTGACAATGACGATTCCACCGAAATAAGTATTACAATAGATGATGCAGTACAAGATGAATCTGACAACTTCACTTTCATTGTGACCAACACGAGTAGGATTGATACTGGTTTTGATGTAAACTTTACTGTTATTGGTTCCGGTATCCAACCGACCGAAACCGCCGATATTGATCCTAGTTCAACCTCAAGTCCAATAAGTTTTGATGGATTAAGCGTAGGTGAACAACAAACGATTACGGTTAATATCGTTGATGATAATATCGTTGAAATGGACGAATTATTCAATGTTTCATTGATAAGCCTCTCTAGTGAAGCAACGTTTGATGGTAGAATATCTACCATTAGCTCTTCTGATAATATCAAAGCAGCAACAATAACCGATAACGACGTTGCTGTGATTACGATTGCCGATGAGCCTGCACCAAGTGCAGAAACAAATACTGGTACTCAAGACCATGTATTTATTGTATCAATCAGTAATCCAGTAGATGTTCCTATTACCATTCCTTTCGATGTAGTAGGTGAGGTAGTTACGGCAGATTATGATACACCAACACCAGCTACTGAAGTAGTCTTTACTGCAAATTCTACAACTGCTCAGACGATAACCGTACCGGCATTTGGAGAAACCTTGGTAGAAGACGATGAAGAATTGACCATATTGCTCACAGCAATCAATGGAGATGATTTAGATGAAAATACGGGCTCAAATGCGGTTAATTTACATGATGTAGAATTTGCGCTTGACCCTAATTCTGCAACAAGTATTATTACCAATGATGACAGTGCGATTATTGAGATATCAGATGTACCTACCATATCGGAAGGAACAGGTGGTGCAGGATATGCGGAATATGTAATTACCCTTTCAGAGCCTGTTGAAGTAGATGTTTCTGTAGATGTTGTTTTTATGGATAGTGAAACAACAGCTAGTATGGATTATGATCCATCGTCTGCATACAATTCTACCAATTCAAGTACTTTGACGATGACATTCCCTGCCGGTGACAATACACCTTTGGTTTATCGTTTTTACATTACTGATGATGACGTTGTAGAAGACGATGAAAGTTATAGTGTCACATTGACGAATTTAACCTTGGATAATGACGCCAACCCTGATAGTGATGTAGATACCGATGATGTTACTTTTGGAGCGAACTCATCTACAATGACGGAAATTCAGGATAATGATGCTGCGCTGATTAGCTTCAGTTCACCTACTTATTCTTTTGACGAAACGGATGGTCTTGTGATTGAAACATTAACAGTTAATTTGAGCAGTACTGTAGAGGAACCATTTACAATTGATTACTCTACTTTCGGCATCACTGCTAACACAGGATCAATAGCAACAATGGATTTTGACGAAATAGATGCCGCAACACTTACATTAGAAAATGCAGGTAATTATGCACTTACAATAACGCTCAACGGTGATACCGTAGTTGAGGCAGACCCTGAAACTTTTGATGTAGGGCTTTCGAATATTAATATCAATACAGATGAAAGAGATATTTCATTTGGTACCAATACAGCTACAGTGTCCATTGATGATGATGATTTTTCAAGAATTGATATATTTTCAACAAACGTTGATGAAGGTGCTGGTGCTAATACTTATACCATAGTCCTCACCAATCAGGTCGATATCGATTTTACGATCGACATAAGCACCTTAGATGGTGGTGGTGAAGACGAAGATGATGCCAAAGCTCAGGGCGGACAAGATTTTGTGGCCATAACAACTACTCCGGTAACATTTGTAGCGGGGAGTACATCTTCAGTACAATATGTCACGATTATAGATGATGATGTTGTCGAATACAATCAAAGCTTTAGGTTTAGAGGAACAAATATTGATTCTGGGATTGATCCCCGTGATATTAGGTGGAACAATGCAGGTACCGGTTCTGGTGAGAATGAGAATAGATTTATCATTGACAATGATGAAGCATTATTAAGTGTTTCAGCTCCGGTTGATGCCGACGAGGGAGACAGTGGATTGTCCAATTTTGTTTGGACTGTTTCTTTGGCTGATATATTGGGTGATTCAAAAACCATTGATACCCCGGTTACTATTAGTTATGAAATAACTGGTGAAGTGGATGGGTCGGATTATGATGATTCTTTAAATAATGGCGACATTGTTTTACCTCAGAGTGCCACATTTGTTGATATTGCCGTGGGTATCAATGGAGATTTGTTGGTAGAGGATAATGAGGAAATCACCTTGACTATTACTAGCGTTGAAGGTTTTACCAATACTATATTAGCGATGACGCCAACCACCTATGACAGGAGGGATGTTTCAATTAACGAGCCAACGGCAAATAGTGCTACAGCCAATGTGCTCAATGATGATGCCTCAGAGATAATAATTACAAGCATTAATCCTACAGTGGATGAAAATGTTGGCTCTGTGAACTACACCATCAGCATGTCACAAAAAGTAGAATCGGATGTGACATTCGATGTGATTTTTGATGCTAATGAATTGAGTGCCGGTACAGCATCTATATCTTCAGGTGATTTTGATAATGAAAACGCTTTTGCTCTCGGTAGTTTACCTGGGGATATCTGGGCAAATTCGGTAACTATTACCTTTAGTGCCGGAGATAATGCAGATAAGACTTTGATATTTGATTTCCATGACGATGACTTGGTGGAAGACGATGAAGAGTTTACTTTAACACTTGATAATTTGTTCGTCTCTCCAGTGGAGGGAGGAACTCCTACCTTAGGATTATCAATCAATGATGCTGTCGAAATCAGTATGAGCAGCAATACCGTGAGTACCGACATTCTGGATGAAGATGAAGCAATTGTGAGTTTCACTTCTGCGACATACTCAATTGGGGAAAATGGGAATAATGTTATTGCAATGACGGTAACATTGTCTGCAGATGTAGAAGAAGAATTCGCTGTTCAATATTATACAATGAACAGCACTGGTCCTGGATCTGCCAACACAGGTACAATTGGAAACACAGATTATACTGAAGTTAGTGAAGCGAGCAATACACAGTTGACTTCATTACAAGATCAGGGAGATTACCATATAGAGATTTCACTGGCTGATGATAATATTGTGGAATTGGATGAAATATTTGGTGTGATAATCAATGACACATTTGATGATATCGACTGGTTTGCTGATGAAGGTGATGATCGCGACGATGAAAGGGATGTATCTTTTAATATATCCCAATCTACTGTGACCATTGTAGATCCTGACTATGCTGTAGTTATTCAGGACGAATCAGTTGATTTGGATGTAGATGAAGGGGTTGGTGCAAATACACATACCTTCAGGCTGAGTAATCCGGTGGATGCTTCGATTTCGTTTAATATAGGTACTCTGGATGGCACTGAGCCTGATGATGCGGGTGAAGCAAGAGAAGGTATCGACTTTACCGATCTGAGTACCATACTTACTTTCGATCCGGAAATAGCTGGTCCCGGGAATAATCAAGAAAGTGCTACAGTCTCTATTATTGATGATGATATCGTGGAGTATGATCAGATATATTCAATTTTGGTTAGTTCTCTTTCTGCGAATGGAAGAGATGTAAGACTAAACGAAGCGAATAGTATCACCGTGACCTATGATTATATTATTGAAGATAATGATGATACCAGACTAACCATTTCCTCACCAACTCCGACTAACGAGGGTGATTCTGGATTGCCAGTGATTACCTTCACTGTTTCTTCAGCAAACCTTGCTAGTCAGACTAAAACAATCGATAGCGATGTGAGGATTGATTATGCAATTACGGGAGATGTAACAGCTACGCAAGATTATGTTGTAGGCTCTGGTTTTGTAACTCTGAGTGCTGGTGACCCTACAGTTGATATTCCTATTTCAATTGTTGGAGATAATGTAATTGAACCGGATGAGGATATTACCCTATCAATAACTGGCATAAGTGGATTTACTGTGACAGTCTTAGATGCAGACGAACCTCGATTTGATGAGCGTGACATTGTGATTGATGAACCTTCTGGAAATAGTGCAACAACAACTGTACTTAATGATGATCAAGCCGAGATCACAATTGTGAAAAATGCCGCGGGTACAACAGTAGATGAAGGTGTTGGCTCGGTTTCTTATACCATAAGCCTGACCCAGCCAATTGATAGAGATGTTACTTTGGATGTATTATTTGATAGCAACGAATTGAGTCCTGCTTCTCCATCTGGAAATGACGACTACAATGAATTTTCTGCATTCACTTTAGATGCGGAGAACAATATAGGTGTCAATTCGATTACGGTTACTTTTGATCAAAATACCAATGCCGATAAATTGTTGACGTTCAACTTTATCGATGATGACTTGGTCGAGGATGATGAGGATTTCACCCTGACCCTTGACAACCTGGATGTTGGAGAAAATACTCCAATGTTTGGTTCACTAGAAGCTGTAGCCATAAGCTCTAGTACTAGTACAGTCACCACAGATATATTAGATGATGATCAAGCAATAGTTAGTTTCTCTAGTAGTACGTATTCAGTGAACGAGGATGGAAATAGTTCGGTATCGCTTGAACTAACATTATCAAAAGATGTAGAAGAATCATTTACCATACAGTATTATACTATTACAGGTACTTCTGATGGTGCTGCAAACTTCGGTACATTGGCGATCGATGACTTTGAACCTGTAAATCAGGGAAGTGATACTCAGACGGGCGATTTCGAACTGGAAGAGACAGCATATAGCATTGTTATTGATTTGGGTACAGACGATTCGGTTGTAGAATTAGATGAGACTTTCAGTGTTGTGATTAACGACGCGTTTGGCGATATTGTATGGGCAAACTCAAGTACAACTGATTCTGAAAGAGATGTGACGTTTAATATTTCTCAGGCTACTGTGACTATTGTTAATGCTGAATCTGCCAATGTGGTGTTGGCCAATAATCAGACTTTTGATGAAGCAGGAGAGTTGGGTACGCATACCTATACATTGTCCAGTCAGGTGGATTATCCTATACAATTTGAAGGAAGGACCCAGAATGGTGGAGATGCAAGTGTGTTAACTGAGGCCTTTGATGGAGTGGATTATGTTGGAGTCAATAAGGTTATCGTTTTCCCAGTGGGTGATCAAAGTGAGGCCCTTACAGTCACTATTATAAACGACGATGTGGTTGAATATGACAAAGAATACATAGTACAAGGAACGAATTTACAGACTCAGGGTCGTGACGTTCAGTTCAATAATTTGGGTGCTATTTACAACAGAAATGCAATTATAGTAGATGATGATGTTGCGGAAATTGTTATAGCTAATCCATCAGACTTCACTGAAACGGATTCCGGAACTCCTGATTTGTTGTTCACGGTAACAATTGAAGGTACTGATGGAAATACGAAGACAATCCAGGAGGATATTACAATTACATACTCCGTATCAACAAGTTTTGCTTCCGGTTCTGCTACTAATTCTGAGGATCTTCTTGCTACAGCATTAGATAGCGACTGGTTGGATGATAATAACGTCTTTAGCAATGTTGGATCAATTGATCTGAATGCAACAGATTTTGCTACATTCTCATTACCAATTAAAATAATCGGTGACAATATTGTAGAGCCAGATGAATCGATAAGTGTTACAATATTGTCAGTTACTGATTTTGAAGCAAGAGATGCAAATGGACCTCCGAATACTTCTAGTAATAGGGGAGATATTGATTTATCAGTTTCACCTAATACTAATACTGGTACTACTACTATTATTGATAATGATGTGGCCGAAATCACTATTTCGGGTCCAGCAGACGTAAGTGAAGGTATTGCCGGAGGTATAATAACATATACTGCGAATATGTCTAATGTGGCCAGTGAAACTGTCACTTTTGAAGTGACAATGAATGAGGATGAACTCATACCAGGTGAAGATTTTGACGATGTAGGAAACGTATACAATGGATTAGGAGATAATCCGGCTACTATTGTGTTCCCGGCGGGAACTACCTCCGGTTTTTATACATTCGAAATAATAGATGATAATCTGGTAGAAGCGGATGAAGATTTTAATCTCACATTGGATTTAGATGATATTTCTGGGTTAAAACCAGGTGATATTACTGCCAGCACCAATACACTGGTGACCACAGTGAACGACAATGATTTCGCTTATGTATATATCGAACAAGATACATATGAAGGAAATGAAGATGATGGAGCAATAACATTCCGAGTAAGCGTTGATAAGGATATTGACGCAGACTTTTTGGCCTTCTTCTCTACTTCGGATGGTACAGGTTTACTATCTGATTCAGATTATACTCAGGTTTCAAGTGGAACCGTAACCATTGGTTCATTAAATACTACTGTTGCATCTGAATCTTTCACATTTGAAGTTATTCCAACTGCGGATAACAAAGTGGAGGCAGATGAGACATTTAATGTACAATTAGGTGCATTGTCAGGTTTTGGTTCAAGAGATATTCGTCTGGCTAATGGCACAGGTGGATTATTCGTAACCGAGCAGGCTACCATTATTAATGATGACAATGCAGTAGTAACATTAGAAGGTCCTAACGACGGTGAAGGGATTAATGAAGTTGATGAAGGAGATATAGGATTAAGCTCTAAAACCTATGTTTTGAGATTAAGTGATCCTGTTGATGTCGATGTTTCTGTTTCTTACATAACCGCGGATGGAACGGCTACTACAGGTGATAGTGATTATCAGGCCAGTTCTGGTCAGGTGACATTTTTCGCAAACAGTGTAGCGGGTGCTTCGCAGACATTTGTTGTAAATGTCGTTGGGGATGAAACTGTAGAACTTGATGAAGAATTTGATGTTCAGATATTCAATTTGAATTCAGCCCAAACACGAGATATCTCTATCGATCCAACTGCATCAAGTCAAACAACAAGTATCAACAATGATGATGCCTCTGCATTGAACATTGAAGATGCGACTGTTCAGGAAGGTAATGGCGTGACTAAGGAGATTACATTTGACCTTACTTTATCTAATGAGGTGGATGCTCCTGTTGGTGTTTCTTATTACCTGGCTAATGGTGGTTTTGATGGATCTACTATGGCAAAAGCTGAATCTGATATTCTTGATGGTGTAGAATTTGGACAAGATTACCAAGATGAAAGTGGTACAATCTTATTTACAACTGGATCTACTACACAATCCGTGACAATAACTATCAACAGTGATACAGATGTAGAATTAGATCAGATATTTACTGTTAACCTTGAGGATATTCAAACAGCGGGAATGACAGTGACAGTTCCTCAAATAAATGAAACTGTTAGAGATGTAGCATTCTTAAGTGCAGGAACAAGTACTACACTAGTTAGTGATCAGGCAGAAGGTACTATAGAAAATGACGATTCGGCCGAATTGACAATTTCTGCAGTGAATACTTCTGTGGTGGAAGGAGCTACGGCAACTACTACTGAATATACATTTGATGTTGCATTGGACAATAATGTGGATGCTTCTATTAGAGTAGTGTATGAACTAAAAAGCGGAATTACAGGTATAAATGATGCCGTTGTATTCTCTGATATTGAAATCGATGAAGTTTCAGGTAATACAGCAACAACTTCTAGTTTCAGTAGAGCTATTGGAACTGTAGCCATAAACAACATAGATATTATTGGAGATGGCACAGTAGAATTGGATGAAGGATTCTCGGTGGAATTAATTTCTGTCGTAGATGCTGATGGAAGAAATGTAAATATTGCAACTGGTGGAGGAGAAGAAGCCTTTGGACAAATAGATAATGATGATTCAGCCTTAATCAATATATTAACTGCAGGAAATGTAGTTGAAATGAATGAAGGTGAAGCGAATACAGCCACGTTTACTGTTACGTTGAGTAGTCCGGTGGATGTAGATGTTACGGTACAACACGCAACAGGAGATGATGAGGCTACCGCAGGTGATGGTGATTTTACATCAACAACTGGTACCACAACATTCCTAGCACATACTACCACCTCTCAGACAATTGATGTACCTATTATTGGTGATAACAAAGTAGAATTAAGTGAGTTCTTCGATATGCTAATTGATCAACTAGTGGCTACAGATGGTACTGGTGTTCGAGATGTTAGTATAAACCTTGCACAAAACACCGCAAGAATTACTAATGATGATGCAGCAACGATAGTAGTATCTGACGGTACTCCAGATTTTGAAGGCGACTCAGGCACTACTGATTTTGATTTCCTTGTTACTTTATCAAGTCCGGTAGATGCAGATGTTGAAATACTATATAACACAGTAGATGGTACAGCTTCGGCTAATATTGCACCATTTGACTTTACATCAACCTCAGGAACATTAGTATTCCCTGCTGAAGGAACCAATAATGCTCAGACTATTACGGTTCCTGTAATTGGGGATCTTATTTTGGAAGGGGATGAAGTATTTGAACTGGAAGTACAGACTGTTAGTCTGGTGAATAACGGAAGAGCGGTTACAGTGGCTGATAGTAGGGGTGAAACAACGATATTAAATGATGAGAGACCTTTCTTCACCATTTCTGATGTTAGTCAGTCTGAAGGAGTAGATGGAGCTACAACCACTTTTGAATTTACAGTTGATTTGGATTTTGGTCCTGATCCGAATGATATAGGGCAAAATGTGACTGTAGACCTTACTTTGAATGAAGGTACGGCAACATTTGCGAACAGTGATCTCGTCAATGCCCTAAGTGTAACGGGTGATATTGTAAGTTTTGATGGAACCACGTTGACCTTAAATGGTAATAGTGATACTAATACAGCAACTGTGATAGTTGAGGTGATTGGAGATGATGTTTTGGAAACGGATGAAGAATTCACCATTACACTTTCTAATGCATTGCCTGTCAATGAAGTAGAAGTAAGTGTGAATGCAAATTCTAATACAGGTACTGGTACCATTGAGGATGATGACGATAGGCTCATAGAAATTGATGCCGGATCATTGGCTTTAGAACAATTAGAAGAAAGTGGGTCGATGACAATTACCATTAATATGGATGGTACGTCAGATGAAGATATAACGGTTCCAGTTGTTGTGACTGGCATTAGTGCAACCGAAATGGATGATTATACATTACCATCTCCTTCTGAGGTTGTCATTCTTGCTGGTGAAACATCAGCTGACTATGTCATTACTTTTGTTGATGAATTAATTGTTGAGGGTGATGAAACCTTTAGCATAACATTAGGTGCACCGACATCAGTGGGTAATCTAGCTGTAACAATAGATGGTTCACAAAGTACAACTGGTACGATCTTGAATTCTGATGTTGTTGAAATTACACTCTCTACTGTGACTGGTACAATTCCAGAAGGAGCCGCTACTGGATCCAATGATTTGGTGTTCAGAGTGACTTTAGATAATCCGGTAGATGGTGGACTGGCATTGAGTTATAGTACTCAGGATATTCTTGGTGGAGCAACCGCCGGAGTAGATTATAATACAAGCGCAGGTAATTTAGACTTTACGGGTAATGCCGGTGAGTTCATGGACATCTTCGTTGGAGTTAATCCGGATGATGTTGTAGAGCTTGCAGAATCTTTTGAAGTTGAGTTAAGTAGCGTGACATTTAATACACTGGCTGTAGATACAGATTCTTATACAAATATTGTAGACTCTCCACAGACTGGTACGATTACCAACGATGATAATGCAATCATTCGATTCACAGCAGCCACAGTAACTGAGAATGAAGAAAATGGATCTTTAAGATTCTTGCTTGAAATGGACAACCAGGTTGACGTGAATGTTAGCTTTGACGTTGTGGCTTCTACTCCAACTGGTATAGACGCTGTGGAATTTGCCGATTATGAATTCCCAGATGGAGATAAGATATCATATAATGTTACTTTCAGTCCACTTCAGACAAGTCAGACTCTTGATATTACCATTCTTCAGGAAAATTTGGTCGAATTGGATGAGAAGTTTGTATTGACAATGACCGGCCTGGATAACAATAGTAGAAATGTTACTATTTCAGGATCCAATGGTTCTAGTACTGGTACGATTAATAACAATGATCAGGCTCAGGTAACAATTGCAACGGTTGACGGAAGTGCAACTGAAGGAAATAGTTCTACTTTCGGTTTGGAATATGACATAACTATAAATAATCCTGTAGAAGGTGGTGTAACTGTTTCGTTTAATGTTGATGATGTTACAGCAACTGAAACTGATAATGTATTTACGGACAATCTTGGTCAAGATGATTATGTGGCACCAATGACTCAGACCATATCATGGGGTGATGGAGTAGTGTCGACACAGTCGATAACTATACAGGTATTGGAGGATGATGTTGTTGAACGAGCTTCTGAAACATTGAATATAACATTAGGTAGTTTCTCTGGTACTGATGTTGATTTGGGAGACCTATCTACCGCTGGAGGAACACTGACTGGTACAATTACAGACGATGATGCAGCTGAAATTACTTTTGGAGTTACGACCTTCAATCAGAGTGAAGACAATACGCCGATGACTATTACCTTGGAAATGAGTAATTATGTTGATTCGGACGTAACTGTAGCGGTAGCCTATATAGATGGTACAGCTTTAGATGGAGGTGATGACTTCACATTACCTTCTACAGATCCAGTATTTATTGCTGGAACAAAAACATTGGTTTATTCTATTGATCTTGTTGATGATGATGAAGTTGAACCAGATGAGACATTCGAGTTAGAGCTTGGCGATCCAGATCCAACTACAACTACGACTTTCCCTAATACGCGTCAGGTAACATCGTCTACTATTACGACTATTGGTACTATAGATAATGATGATTCTGCTGAACTAACCATATCTGCGCTTACTGCTACCTTCACAGAAGGTGATGTCGGAACGCAAAATATGGTCTTTAGAGTAAGTTTGAATACTCCTGTCAAGGAAGGATTTGATATTTCTTACTCAGCAGTAGATATAACTGCAGAAGAAGGTGTTGACTATAGCATTACAGGAAACTTATTAAACTTCACTGGAGATTTGTTGGATGATACTCCTTCGGGCTACATACCAGAGGTTAGGGACATCATTGTACAGATTCAAGGAGATGAAATTGTAGAACAGGATTCTGAAACATTCTCAGTAAACCTGGCAGGAGCAGTAGCTCCGAAGAATGCTGGTGTATCTGCTGGTGATATAGCCATAATTGATAACCCACAGGTAGGTAAAATAATAGATGATGACCAGACTATATTAACAATTGCAAATGTAGCTGGAGCAGAAGATGGAGGACCGGTTGCTGTTACTATTGAATCTAGCAATGAAGTGGAAGATGGGTTTACTATTGATGTATCCTCAATTGATATTTCAGCAGATTCTTCTACAGATTATGCAGGAATTAATCAGACAATTGCGTTTGCGGGTGGAGTTGGTGAAGCTCAGGTATTCAACGTGGTACCTGCAGTTGATGCAATTGTTGAAGGTGATGAAACATTGACAATTTCCATCGATGCTATCAATTCCGGTACAATAACCTTCAATGCTGGAAATTCTAATATCATGGATACTGGTACAGTAACCATCTTGAATGATGATCAGACAATCTTGTCATTTGATAACCCAACGGAAGAAGAGAGTGCAAGTCCTACGACAGTTACAGTAACTTCTAGCCTT
Source organism: Cyclobacteriaceae bacterium (assembly GCA_049115735.1). Classification (GTDB taxonomy): domain Bacteria; phylum Bacteroidota; class Bacteroidia; order Cytophagales; family Cyclobacteriaceae; genus CAXBNB01. Next base: position 20,735 of record JAGDZP010000028.1, read on the forward strand.
GCAGTTCAGGGTGGTTTTACAATAGCAGTATTGACAACAGATGGTACAGCAGATTCACCATTTGATTTTACTGCAATAGCGGGAACTACGACTACTTTGAACTTTAGCGGTGTATCAGGTGAAACTCGAACATTTAACGTTGCGACCAAAGAAGATAATCTCGTTGAAATTGACGAGTCCTTCACTGTAGGTTTTAATACAGGCAGTTATGTAGGTCCAAGTTCTACTAATGTTCCTACGTTCGATGGAACCGGTACAGGTACTGTGACTATTTTGAATGATGATAGAGTAACGGTAACGGTATCTGATGCGAGTGGGCCAGAAAGTTCAACTGGTATACCTGTGACCATCTCTATTGATAATCCTGTTCAGGGAGGATTTACCGTTAACGCAAGTTCATTTGATGGGTCAGCGACCTTGAGTGGCAATGACTATAATCAGATCGCCAGTGAGCTGGTTACATTTGGGGATGGTTCTACAGCCGCTCAAACAGTTACATTAGTGCCTGTTTCTGATGCTATTGTAGAGAACAATGAGAATTTGACAATAGGGTTGGCGGCATATTCGGGCCCGACATCTATTTTCACAAGTAATAACATCGGAGATACTGGTTCGGTGACCATCACAAATGATGATACTACGATAATCACAATAGATGATGTGAGTGGGGCTGAAGATGGAGGAGCAATGAGTGTAACTGTTAACTCTAGTTTGGCTGTGCAAGGTGGATTTACGATTGCAGTATCGACTACAGGTATCACGGCTTTGGGTGGCACTGATTATGAAAATATTGTTTCAGAAGTAGTAACCTTCGGTGGAACTCCAAATGAGGATGTTGTTTTCGCTCTTACCCCAACGGCTGAATTTATTGTAGAGAGCGACGAGACACTATCTATTGGTATTGATAGCTATACTGGTCCTGGATCTAGTAATATTACTGATGATGCTACCTTGACGATATTGAATGATGACCAGACAGTATTGACATTGAATGAGATAGATGTAGACGAGTCAATAGGAAGTGCAACGATAACGATAGCTTCAAGTCTTGCGGTACAGGATGCGTTTAGTATCCGGGTATCAACTTCAGACGGTACAGCTAGCACAGCGTCAGGTGATTACGATGCAGTATCTAGTCAATTGATCAGTTTCCCATCTGGCATAAGTGCAGGAGCTACTCAGACAGTAGTAGTAACTATTAGCGATGATGAAGTAGTAGAGACAGACGAGACGATAGATTTAAGCTTTGATGGCGGTAGTTTCATGGGAGCAGTATCTACGAATGTGACCCCATACAATGCGGATGACACTGGTGAGATAACGATAGAGAACAACGATGTTGTTACAGTGAGCATAGCAGAGAATTTTGCAGGTGCAGAGGATGATGGCGAGATAGAAGTAGTGTTGACAGTAGACAGAGAAGTACAGGGTGGTTTCAGTGTCTTGGTAAATTCAGCGAATGGTACAGCAACGTTGACCAATGCAGATTACACCAGGGTACAGAATCAGTTGATATCTTTTGCAGGAAATGATGTAGCAGAGACTCAAGCCTTCACAGTTACGATCACTACAGATGACATAGTAGAGATAGATGAGACCTTGAGTATCAGTATGGCGAATTATGTAGGGCCAACTTCAGTGAATCCTACAAATGACATTACGGATACTGGCTTGGTGACTATAGAGAATGATGACCAGACAGTGCTGACGATAGACGATGTTAGTGCTAGTGAGGCAGATGCACAGATAGTTGTGGACGTAGAGTCTAGTAACCGAGTACAAGGTGGTTTCACTGTTGAAGTTTATACAGTAGATGGCACAGTAGTAGCGGCCTTATCGGCTACAGATTA
>JAGDZP010000029.1:0-1037 GCA_049115735.1 Cyclobacteriaceae bacterium
TTACGGTACCATTACCAGGAGTACATTCGGTAGATGCCACAGCAGTAAATTCATCGACACTGATTTCGGCCTGGTCATTAATAATAGTATCAGATATTTTGGCTATACAAGTGGCAGCATCCACATCTTCTACTTTCACCCAGTAGTCACCTGCGGCGAGCCCTGAAGTAGTAGCATGAGAAGTTGCAGCTGTACCAGCAGCAGCATCACCAGTAGGTGATCCTTCATCATTGACATCAGCTCCATTGTACCAGGTGTAGTTGTAGTTACCACCCAGTGATCCGGCATTATCTACGGTCACGGTCAGGATACCATTAGGAGTAGCCGGTCCTGTGTTACAATCGGTATTGTTAGCAGTCACAGCAATAGAAAGCTGTGGCAGGATAGTACCGTCGAGAATATCAAAGCTCAGGTTACCAGACTCACAATTGGTATCGGTGTTGGTGATTACCACATAATATGATCCTGCAGCCAGTCCGGAGATATTGTCTCCAGCCACAGTAACGCCTGCCGGGACTCCTGTGGTAATTTCAGTACCACCATCATCATAGAAAGCATAGGTATAAGTACCACCCACATCAGCACCATCTTCTCTTTCACTACCGTTTAGGTCGAAAGACCCTGTAGCCGTACCGGTACATTCACTGATACCGATGTTTGTAGCTACACCAGAATCATAAGTAATGGTAGTAGGATCGTGAGTAAGTGTAAACTCAGCGGTTGCCGTACAACCTTCACTAAGGGTACCATTAGAAGTGGTTACCGTTACCACTACGGTATAAGTATCTTCAAAAAGTCCTGAAACATTATCAGAGGTTACATTAGTAGGATCTGATTCATTAGGTCCTGTAGGGTTTACACCCTCAGCCAATGCAGTGCCTGTTCCAGTACCCAGGTACCACTGGTAAGAATAAGTGCTACCATCGTCATTGGTTACTGCTACTGTCAATTCACCATCAGGAGTGCCTCCGTCACATGCGGTATTAGGCATTTCGGCAATTGATAGTGTAGGCAGAGTAAAGTCGTTATCAATGGTA
>JAGDZP010000030.1:0-668 GCA_049115735.1 Cyclobacteriaceae bacterium
CCACAGCTTTCTATTGCTGTGACTGCTAACAATACCGATTGTAATACAGGACCGGCTACTCCTAATGGTATCCTGACCGTGACCGTAGATAATGCCGGATCACTGGGTGGTAACTACAACTACACCTGGTATAATGGAGCTGATGTCAATGATGAAGGATCACCTACTGGTGATGCTGCTGCTGGTACAGCTGCAACTTCTCATGCTACTACTTCAGGGCTCGCCGCAGGTGACTACTGGGTGAAAGTAGAAGATGTGGATGCCGCCACTTGTATAGCCAAAATATCTGCTTCTATTATTAATGACCAGGCCGAAATCAGTGTCGATGAATTTACTGCTGTGGCATCTACCGAATGTACTCCTGGTAATGGTACCGTAACCATAGATCAAATTACTGTTGATGGTGTGACTACTTCAAGCCCTGCTGATATGGCTAATTATACCTTCGAACTTTACGATAATACTGATACTTACATCAAAGACTTTGAAACACAGGCTTCTGCACCTTCTACCCTGCCTCAGGCTACTACTTTGGCTGGTGGTACTTACTACATCAAAGCGGTGCAAAATGCAGGAACTGCTTGTTCTTCGCCTGGTAAACAAATTACCATTGATAACGACTTTACTCTGCCTACACTATCAATTGCCGAAATGCCTAATACCGCATG
>JAGDZP010000031.1:0-58591 GCA_049115735.1 Cyclobacteriaceae bacterium
CAGAGTTTAGCTTACACTACCATAAATTTAGCTAATTAAAATTATTGTTAATCTCACCAATTGGTTAATCAAGATAAATATCACTCAAATCCCAATTCCTTGAGTTTCTTTTGAAGGTCATCGTTTACTGTTTTAGTCTTGCTAGTAGGTACATTCTTGTTTCCGTCTGATGTAAGAGCACAGGAATAACTTGGGTAATCATCTGACTTACTCGAGTTATTATCCATATGCATAGGGCGGAGGTTTATCAAGTCGTCTGAACCTCCTTTTTTTTGTGGGAATACATGATCTACACTCCATCCATAATCAGAATGTTCTCCATATTGATCTCTATTAATCCATGCATCACAAAAGTCCTTTCTCCAATCGGCTGGATCCATACCGTCTACTTTTAACCCTTTGTTCCAAACTTGTTGAATTTGTTTATCTGAATAATCTGCCATTTTTTATTTTTTTAATATTTAAGTTCATGTAAAAGCCTAATTGCATCGTCAATGATGTCCACTATTTGTGTTTGATCTTTAGAATCCCAAATACTATTTTCAAGAGCTATTAAGTCTTCTTTCAATTCACTTTTAGAATTATCAATAATGAGTTTTATTAGGGCAGTTGATAGTGCCCTTTTTCCGTGTAAATTTGGCTTCTGAACAAAGTTGCTGTATACCTCCTGTTTTGCATAATCAAACGGATCACCTTATTTGTTGCAGTTATCGAATGCAGCTCTGACCAAGCCTTCAAACCTCATGGCTACATCTTTACTATCTGTGTGTATCATCTTTTAAGAATTTTGTTTCGCTTACTTAAAGCCAAAAGCAAGCCATCTAGATTCTCGTGACATTTTGGCTGATTCTAATGTAAATCTTGAATCATTTGAACAGATATACATTTTAGGTGATTATGATTAAAAAGTGCTGGTCATCCGTGACCAGCACTTTGAAAATCGGTGTTTAGGAATAATTCATTTTGGCTATTTCCTTAAAAGGATATGGCTGCTTCTATCATTATACCATTGAACTCAGCTCCCTGGTACTTTGATCCATTCCATCCATCATTAGAATAGCTTTGTTTGACATACTCAATTTTGGTTAAAACATTGTCCGTCATGAACCAGCCACCTCCAACATTTATTCTCGATATTTTCCTATCCAATGACTGATCACTCGCTTGGCCGCTTACACTATTGTATCTTGCACCTAGGTACACTTTTTCTTCAGATCCAATCCTGTATAGTGCTTCTGCTCCCAAATGGGTATATCCACCACCTACATCGCTATCTCCATTGTTAGCTTTTTCCAAAATCCCGAAAAATTCAAATCCGTTTGCTTTTACAAATGGGTTAATTTGTATCGATGTTTGGTTTCCAAATCCCGGATTAAATCGAGGAAGAAAACTGCTTACTCTTGAATCGTTTTCGCCCTCCATAACATTGTAATACCTAGCACCGGCTCTGTCCCCACCATATAGATAGTCTCTAGTACTTTTTGATGAGCTTCTGTAAAACGATCCGGTAACTCTAAACCTAACATTATCTGTTTCATAATTATCATATCCTAATTTGGCGTACATTGCGAAACCATCATCACCAGGCTTAGGGCTTTGGTTCAAACGGCCGTTTGAAAATCCGAATAGTCCGATAAATCCATTGCTTCTATATAAGAATTCAAAAAATGGCTCAGTAGTAAATGCATCCATTAAATAGTTTCCAACGAATGGATTGTAAATGGCACTAGCATTGTCGCTTCTCCTAAAATGAGCATCTCCATAGTTAATTTCATCCATACCCATTTTTAGAGTAGCTTTCTCCATGAAACCACTTAGGAATCCCTCTTTGATAAAATCAAGTTTATCCATTTGAAGGTACCCACCTCTGACATAAGCTTCGGTATGATTTCTGGAGGATAAATAGGTTCTTAGATACATTCTTACCCCATCTGCTAATTGCACATCAAAGTTAAGATTTGCAGTAGGTAAACTAAAATTTGTTTGAATGGGAATGAGATTATCACCTACACCATCATTGGTTTGACTAAGTCCTTGTAATTGTAGAGCAAAATCTCCACCCACTCTGAATCTTAGTCCATCAAAAGCAACATCGGTTTTAGGTGTCTCAAAGACATTAATCCCACGCTTATCGTTATATCTGAAATTTCCAATTTCAGCTTGTTGTGCATAAACCAATCCTGACGACAAAAATGCCATCACGGATATCAATAGAGAGAATTTATTTATTAAAGTTTTCATAATTATATTTTTTTAGGTTTTGAAATAAAAGATGTCTCAAATGATATTTCAAGATCATCTCCGGTTTTGATCGTTCCAAATAAAGCTTTTGGAGGATCTATTTCGAATTGTGTAAATGATATTGGTATTGCGCCTGTAAACTGTATTGTATCAGTTGTGATATTATATTTGACTTCTACAGAAACAGCTTTTTTATTACCCGCAATTGCAAGCATTCCTTTCGACTTTATAAGCCTATCCGTAATTGATACAACTTCTATTAATTCAAATGTTATGCTTGGATATTTATTCGAATTAAGAGCCTTATAGGCATTCTTATCCATTGCCAGCTTGCCGCTTTTAAGTGTCTCTACTGGCATATTAATAATAAGCTTGGAAATATCAGTTATCTGTTCGTTTTCAAGTGTAATTATGGCCGATCCGGAAGCATTTGTTGAAATCATTTCCCAATCATGAATCGTGGAAGTACCCTCCAGGATTAACCTGCTTTGAAATGATAATTCAAAACTATTTTGTGAATATCCAATGCTACAATTTGAAAATAGGATTACCAATGTTACAAAGCTTATAATACTAGCTATTCGTTTCATAATCTTAGAATTTAGATTTGAAGGATGGAACAACTCTTCTGATACAGCCAGCTGATCAAGTTGCCCGATTAAAAAAATCAAAGGTGAAAGTTTAGCGGAGTTCTAAGCTATAAAAGAAAAGACTGATGCAGAATGGATCTGTGCCTTCCAGACCAGACGAGGGGAGCTCTTGAAATTTCAAAAACGTACTCAAGTAATACGAATGCCCCGGTGGGATTTAAATTAAAAGCATTTGTTTGGTTTATATCTAGTTCTGCTGCTTTGAAATTAAGGTATGTGGACTCAATGTTAAAGTCATCCAGAGACCACACTGTCTTTTGATCTTCGCATCGATCACACAACCCCTTGTGATCATCACAACAAGAATGCGACTGTTCTTCGTAAAGAGCCAGACTTACAATTTTACCCTCACAGAAATGTTTGAAAAGCGATATTCCTTGTGAGGAAAATGTCGCTGTTATCAGCATTGCTATGTAGAGAATCCGTTTCATAATATTCTGGCCAAAATACGGCTTCAGCCTTGTTGTATAATTCCTTGTTTTATTACTTAAAAATAGAAAAATACCCTCATCTAGACACGGAACATTTTGTTTATGATATATGAAATTATGACTTTTTATTATTGATATTACGCCCAGTAAAGGGTCAAAAAAAGGAAAGTATTATTTCTTTAAGAATGGGTATTTCAATTGCTGCAGGTAGGTCTTTGGGAACTCAGACTCCTCTTTTATTCCAATTTCTCCAATACCTTTGATATCTCTGATTTCAAGATCGTCATAATAAGTTCCAAACATCAAATCCCATATTACCAACCAGGCTCCATAATTGACCTGTGCGTCTTTATAATCGGTGCGATGATGCCAGCGATGCAACTCAGCGACTGCAAACAACTTTTTCAAAATGCCTACTTTGTAGTCAAGATTGGTATGTTGCATCATCATGTTAATTGCAAGCAAGGCAAGTGCAGCGACAACTACCGATGGAGGCGTACCTAAGATAAGACATACAATTATCCCGGGTCCTCCTTCTAATATCTGGTGGATTGCATGGCGTTTTTCTCCATTGAGAAAATATAGGCGTGTTGAACTATGATGAATAGCATGCAACTTCCATAACCAGGTGAATCGATGACTTTGCAAGTGTATGAAGTATAGGAAAAAATCAATCACAAACAAAGCAACAATGACTTGCGCCCAAAAAGGTAACCAGGTCGGAAATACAGTAAAGATCGTAACAAACGAAGAAATCCAAACAAATGAAAACTCAGCAGTGATTTTAATGAGGTAATTAATTATGTAATAAATAAAATCCAAGTCCCAATCTTTACCTTTCAGCCATTGTTTCTCGAACGGCATTATTCTTTCTAAAATTAAATCAATCGCTCCAAAAATAATTATTATAGAAATGCTCACCAGATATTGATCATAGCCGAGCCTTATGCCGTTTATGATCAGTGACCAGGCAGAAATCATAAAAAGTGGATAAATGCTGTATTGAAAAATCTTCTTCATATTCATTAGTAGTTGGAAAATCCAAAAATCAGCATTCCTGAAAAAGAAAACTTGTATGAATTGGCTAACCTTTAAATACCTTGGAAGGTGTAACACCGAACATATTCTTGAAATTTCTGGAAAAATGCGACAGATCTGCAAAACCAGCGACATAACCGGACCTAGTAAGTGACCTTCCTTCTAGAATTGATTCAAGTGCTGTTTGAATTCTGAGCCAGATCAAATATTTCCTAAAAGGGATACCTACATGATCTTTGAACAGATGGGCAAACCTGCTTTCAGAAAGATGAACAACATTGGCAACCTCAGCGATTTTATAGTTGGTTCTTGGCGATTTTTTGATATAATCAATTGAATTCATTATTCTATCATCTACCTGGTGAAGTTTAGCCCTTGATCCTGTTAGACTAAATACAATTTCAAAAACTATGGAGCGCATATTGGCAGGACTTCCGTATAATCTTTCCCTGATTCTGTTAATATCTAAGGAAGATGGTACATCAACTACTTTAATCTCTTTAGAATTGCCTAGATGCACCCTTAATTCTTGAGCCAAGTGATGAAATGGCTCAATGAATATAAAAACTGGTGAAATATTCTTTTCGTTTCTAAACAGATGTTTCTTATTGCTTGGTATGTAAACTAACCTTCCTTCGAACAGACACTTAGATTCATCCAAGACTTGAAATTCTTTTCCCAGAGACAAGATTAATTCTGTGGCATGATGACTATGAATTTCGGTAGACCTGAGATTTTGGTAGTAAACACCAATACCATCTTGGATATGTATGTTGTTTATGCTTCCCAAGACGATTATTTTTTGTTTGGGATTGATGGATGTACTTAGATCACTTCAAGTGAAAAGGATACCTTGATTTTTTCCCAAGACATTGAAATTTGACCAGTATTGTCCCCCGTTCTTTGTATTGTATAGGTCAACTCTTGTTGAGTTTCCTGTAATGCCTCAGGAATAACAGACAATCTTATTATATCTTCTGACTGTGAATATTCATCAACAAGGTGTTGTTCCCAATTCTTGTTAAGGATCACTGTCCAACTTTCTTTTCCGGGAATGGTAAAAAATGCATACTTTCCTTTATGAATTACCTGATCACCAATTTTCACATCTTCATAAAAGTTAATAGAAGTGGCTTGATGAGCCCCAGAAACCCACATCTGATCGTAGGCTACCAATCCTCCCCATATTACTCTACCCTTCACACTTGGAGATGAATAATCAATATGAATATGAGCATCACCAATGTTAGACATGGCTGATTTTCTTGGAGAATTTATTGTCGGTGTGGAAACCTCTTTTTTCATTTCATCATGAGTGTGATCATGATCAGTCTCATGGGCCTGATCAACCTTTTCATGAGCTGTTTTCTTGGATGAGCAATATGTCAGACTCATGCAAACCACAGTCATTATAGCAAGATACGTTCTATTCATTTTCATTTTAATTGATGGTTCAGGTATCTTCTAATCAGATACTTTCATAAAGGTACTTTTCTCAAGAAAGGATGCTTTTATGATATTTCATCTATCTTTTATGAAATTATGTTTTAATGAACTGAATTAGACCTACATAAAACATGATTTTTTGTACTGCCTACAGGTATTCATAACTTTGGAATTAAAAGCACCATTTTTATGCTAAAGTACTTACTTGTTTGCCTTCTTACTTTTTTAATATGTGTTACTTCATTAAAAGCTCAACATTCTGTTGCTAGACTTTGGAATGAAGTTCTTTTAGAAGGTATCAGAAACGATTTCGCCAGGCCTACCGTTCACGCGCGTAATCTATTTCATATATCTGCTGCTATGTATGATTGTTGGGCTGTATTTGATCCAATTGCTCAACCGTACTTTTTGGGTATGGATGTCCATGGAGTGAAAATTGAATTCACCGGCTTTCCTATGCCTTCAGATATTGAGGCTGCTAGAGAAGAAGCGCTTAGTTATGCATGTTATAGGCTTATTAATCACCGCTTTGAATTCTCCCCAGGTGAAGATGAAACATTGGCCTTAGCCGATGCACTAATGATAGAATTAGGGTATGATACAACATTAGATTCGAAGTTGTATTCAACTGGACATCCAGCATCCTTAGGCAACTATCTTGCTGACCAGATCATTCAATTTGGATTTCAAGATGGCTCGAATGAGCTCTTTGACTATGACAACTTCTACTACTTACCTACAAATAGCCCAATGATTGTGGCTAATTCAGGTAGTCAAAATATTAATGACCCAAATCGTTGGCAACCACTTTCTTTCGATGTATTTATCGATCAGTCTGGTAATGTAATCCCAGGTCATGCCCCGGAATTTCTAAGTCCGGAGTGGGGAAATACACTTCCATTTTCCATGACAGAAGAAAATGTTACAAATTATACCAGAGATGGTGATGATTATAAAGTGTATTATGATCCAGGTCCGCCAGCATATATCGATCCTAGCGACAATTCTGTTTCACAGGATTATAAGTGGGGACACTCGATGGTAGCTATTTGGTCAGCTCACCTTGATCCTGACGATCCCGTAATGTGGGATATATCTCCTGGAAGCATCGGAAACTTAGACATTAATAATTTTCCAAAAACTATTCCTGAGTTGCAAGACTTTTATCAACGCCTTGATGGTGGTGATAAAAGCACGGGCTATGCTACAAATCCTATTACAGCACAACCTTATGTCGAACAATTAGTGCCACGTGGAGATTACGGTAGAGTATTGGCTGAATTCTGGGCAGATGGGCCTGATTCAGAAACGCCTCCAGGTCACTGGTTTACAATACTTAACTATGTTAACGATCATGAACAGCTTGTAAAAAAATTCCAGGGGCAAGGCGATATCGTAGATAATTTGGAATGGGATATAAAAAGTTATTTTTTGTTAGCTGGAACTATGCATGATGTAGCCATCAGTTCCTGGAGCATTAAAGGTTATTATGATTATATCAGACCAATCTCGGCTATTAGATATATGGCTGATCAAGGGCAATCTTCTGATCCATCAAAACCTAGTTTTAGCGAAGCGGGTATCCCTTTGGAAGATGGCTATATAGAATTAGTTGACCAGGGAGATGTACTCGCAGGAGAAAATGATGAAAATGTAGGGAAAATTAAATTATATGCCTGGAAAGGACCAGACTATATTCAAGACCCTGAGACGGATGTTGCTGGTGCTGGATGGATTTTAGCAGAAAACTGGTGGCCATACCAACGACCTTCTTTTGTCACTCCTCCATTTGCCGGATATGTTTCAGGTCATTCGACATACTCGAGAGCTGCAGCCAAAGTTCTGACACTTTTGACTGGTGATGAATATTTCCCTGGAGGTATGGGGGAATTTCCTGCCCCTAAGAACGAGTTTTTAGTTTTTGAAGATGGACCTAGCATGGATATCACACTTCAATGGGCCAAGTATTATGACGCTTCAGACCAGTGTAGCCTATCAAGAATTTGGGGTGGTATCCATCCCCCTGTTGATGATGTTCCTGGAAGAATTATTGGCGATAAAATAGGGGATCAGGCATTTGAGTATGCGAAAAGGTTTTTCAATGGAAGAATAATCTTAAATGTTGAGGAAGAACCTAATAAAGTTATTAGAATCTACCCCAATCCCATAGAAAAGGGAGCTTGGTTAAAAATCAAATTATTACGCTCGATCAAACCTAAATCCATAAGTATTTTTACTCTTGATGGAAAACTTGTACAACAAACCAAGTTTGCCCTTTCAGAAGAAGTAACCAGCATAAAACTTAGAGAAGACTTGGAAGGGATCTACTTGATGAAAATTCAATCTACTGACGTAACGATTACAAAAAAGATCAGAGTAATAAGATAAATATATGGATAGAATTCTACGGAATTCTCTTTAAAATGGTCTGGCGCAGTTGTACCCCAATTGTATCTACATTGATTTTTGCATCAATTATTTTAGTTTCTAATTCAAATTTTAGACCTAATAGGCACACAAATTCCTTTCCTTCTTTAATATGTTCCAAATGACCCGTGCCATCAATTTCAAACTCTTTATTTTTATAGTGCAGCTTGGCTCTGAATTCGAAGTGAATGGGTGGGTGATTTTCTGTATTGATTCGATCAATTCCTAGTTCACCATTTAATTGGATAAATTCTTCGGAAGCACGAGCGAACCTAATATCAAGGGAGTCTATACCGGTATGAATTGACCTTAGCGGAAGCTTAAGGTCAAATAACGCCTGGTCGTAATCAAGATTCACTTCAAGTGATTTACTGTGAGCAGTAACTGAAACTCCTTCGATATTTGCAGCCAATGACAATATACCATTTCTAGTTCCATACATTTCTTGCCCGTGTACTTGCTGAAATGAACCATTGAATAAAATCGTCAAAAGACACCAACACGATAAACATATGTAGTGGGTGCAATAATTCAACCTCTTACGTAATTTTTCAGTATTAGTAATCCGATGGAAAGGCTTGTTAAAATTACTATCAAGATTAACTCCAGCCCGATAATTATGGTTATATAAGGATTACCAAGTATTCTCCGGGTAGTTTCTTGATTTTTTGATGGATTTTGAGTTTCGACTACACCGTTTAGAGTGGATCTATTTTCCGAACTAGCGTTATCCCAAGTCTCCGTAAGTATTTCTGCAGGCTTTCCTTCCGATTCAATATGAATAAGAATAGCCTTTATCTCCTTGTCATTAAATGGCTGATCGGGCATAGGGATCATGAAGTAATCCTGAAATGCCTTTTCTGCCCTTTCGTCACCTGAGTTTATAAGTGATTGTGATGATCGAATAAACTTGATTAACCATTCTTGTTCATATTTATCGTTGACTCCAATCAGATCGGGGCCTACCAACTGCCCGCCACCAATAGTATGGCAAGCAGTACAGTTGGTATTGAACAAAACCGACCCGTCAACCTCCTGTGAATAAGATATATCCGATAAACCTAAAATTAAAATCGTGAAAATAGTTTCTTTCCACATGAAGGTGTCAATTAGCTGATGTCATAAACTCATAAATCTTATTAGCTTCTTGCTCGGTGAGTTGTGCTCTAATCTCCATATGTGTGACCGCCACATCCCATTCGGTATCACTAAAGGTAGTAGGTGAAGCTGTATTGTGGCATCTCACGCAAGACTCACCCCATAGCTGAGCTCCGCTCTTTTCAGTTACGTATTTTGGTACTGCACATTTAACTGAAATTACCATCACTAAAATGTATGTGAATATGGTTAAATAGAATAAATTTTTCCTTTTCATATTTGTGATAATTAAAAACCTAAGGTCCATTGAACATAAAATTTACTTATATCAGTTTCGGCAGCTTCTTCACCTTCTTCGACATGCCCTCCAATTACGTTATCCTTTTGATAGGCAAGTTTTATAGCAGTTCTCCAGTCAATCCAATAATTTAATCCAATAGTCGTTTGCTTACTTTCGGACTCCCAGGGGGCCTCTTCTGGTGTGTTGAGAGTGGAATACCGACCTACCAATTCAAGATTTTTCACAAATTGACTCTCTCCAAATGTAGGGCGATATCCAAATTGGAAAAAAGCGGATTTTGATTTATTTTCAAAGTTATGAACTTCAGTTTCCCCATCTTCCTCCACCTCATAAGCATAATCATCAACATTTATAAAATTGAGCTGTCCTTTTAAGTCAATTATTCCTCCTAAAAAGGACACATTTCGGACATAAGTCCAATCAAGCGCATAAAGCATTGCACCAACCTCCTCTAGCTCGGTTTCTTGCTCACCAAGTTTTGCTGATTGAAAAGAAAATCCTATTTCAAATGATTGATCCTTCAATGGAAAAAGTCCAAATCTACCTCCAAGAGCTTTGTTATTATTATTGTCAATGCCTGGGTCATGTACAATCAAACCAACCTCATCTGGCTCATGGTCTCCGTCTTCTATTTGAGGTCCATTTGTTAGATAAACTGAATAATTAAATTTCATACTTCCTAAGTAGGAAGCTCCTCTTAGTTCAACGCCTAAATCTGATGTAGGAAGTACACCATCGTGTCCATAACCCAAGGGATTTGTAGGAAGCCTATTAATCCAAGATGGGTGTAAACGATCAAAGAAAATACCGAAAGGAACAAGGAACTTACCAGCTCTTAAATTCACGCCTGGGGTGAGTTTGTACACAAAGTCTGCGTATTCAAGGGCCACCTCAAGTTCACCTTCTTCCATGGCAAATTCCAACTCACCTTCAAAGAAAAGTTTATCAGATTGCTTGTAAAGGAATACAGGGATGAATCGAGCATTCCCAAATGTGGATTCACCTTCACCAGAGCTAAACGTAGCATCAGAATAGCCACGTATTAAAAATTTGCTGTTTCCTGGTTTAGAATCTATCGATGATGTGTCCTGAGATGAAGCATCGTTTACAAAACCTAAGAAAAAAACTAAGATTAACAGGTACTTATTCTTCATAATTATCTGATTTTGGTTATTTAAAAGTTCTCATATAGGAGACCAACTGCCATCGCTGATCTTCTGTCAGAATGGTTTTATAAGAGGCCATTGGAGAACGCCCTTCAGTAATTTTCCAAAAGAGCTCTCCATCTTTTTGATCTTGAACTTTTGCAGTGGTCAAGTTTGTGGGTTTGGGATTAAGTGCTGCTCCGGCTACACCATCACCTTTACCTTTTGCGCCATGGCATATAGCACACATCTTTGTAAACATCTTTTTACCCTCCTTAATTACATTTTCGTTAATGGAAAGAGGATTTTTTAAGTTAGCTGCCTCTTTTGGTGCAATCCAATCAGATCCTGATTGTCGAGATTTAAAATATGTAGTTGTAGAAATGAAACCACTGCACAAAAGATAAAAAGCGATCCATACAATATTTTTTGATGATATTTTCATTCATTTTTCTTTATTCAAATTTAGAATGGCATCAATTTTTGCCTTATGAAAATATTGTCTTTGATTTATGAAATTGTGTTTTCTTTTTCTCAGGAGTGAACCGAATTTTTGCTGAGGGATAGTTTTAGTTCATTTAGGAGTTCACTTTTATTGTATATTAAGAGCTGCTCACGACTATAATCAATGATGGATTTATCTCTCAGCTCACTCATTGCTACAGTGACCTTTTGCCTGGACGTACCTATGAATTTTGAAATATTTTTGTGGGAATAATGACCAGGTATTAAAATATTTGTTGACTGATCTAGCCCATACTCTTCGGACAATTCCAATAATAAATAGATGACTTTTGGCTTAGTTAATGACTGAGTACAATTACAAATCCTTTTTTCTAGCTTTTCATTTCTTTTTGTAAAATTGGAATAAACAATGTTAGCAAGGTCCATGTTTTCTGATAGCATCATAAGCACTTCATTTGTTGACCTATATCCAATTTTGGTATTTGCCTCCAGTGTTATGGCAAAATATTTAGAGTTATCAAATTTGAACAAAGACATGTCGCCGAAAACATCATGCTTTGAAATAATGTCAGTTATTATTTCAACACCGGATTCAGAATAAAATCCAACCTTAACCCGACCGGAAATGATTATATAAATGTTATGTTCTGATCCTTCTCTTTTAAGAATATTTACACCTAATTCATATTCCTGATAGTTCAACTTGCGACATTTAAAGGAGTAGTCTTTTGGTTCGGAAAGAAAATTGAACAAATCTTCTGATTTTCTCTTGAAATCAGTTGTTGCATGATAAACCATGACAGTATAGGGTATAATTATTATTGTATATTATGAAAGTTTGTTCCTTGCGGTCAATATGAGAAATTCATCCTTGGAATACTTTTGGTGATAAGTACAAATTTTTGACACAAACGGTACTTTAGATATAACACCTTTTCATTTTATTTCACTTTCAACTAAAAGACCCTTGACTCCATTTCCAGTATCAATAGAAAAAATAGCTGATCTTCCTTTTTTAGTACTAGATTCTTTGAATCTGTATTCTTCTTTGATATTTATATGTTCAGGGCGAAAGGGTAAATTCAATTCAAGACAGACAAGTAAATCTTTTTCTCTCGAAAAATCATAAATGAAACCCTGCTGTTTTAAATCCTGGAGAGCTTCAGATATTGAGTTGTACTTGTAATTTTCCAAACTGATTTGTTTTTTAAATTCAGAAACAGAAATACCTGTGAACTTTTTGAATTGACCTGACAGATAATAAACACTGCTGTAACCCAATTTTATGGCTATCTCACTGAGACTGAGTTGATCATATTTTAACAATGACTTAACCCTTTCAATTCTTTTATTTATGTAAAAGCTTTCGATGGTTTGGGATTGTTGGTTAGAGAATAATTTGCTTAGATAATTATAGTTTCTGCCAATTTCTTTTGCCAAATAATCTGAAAGTGTAAGAGGTTCATGGCTTTGTTCTAATTTTTTTATAAAGCTTATAATCCCAGCTTTGATTTTCTCAACCAATGCTTCTTCTCTGTTTTCTATGAGTTCAAATCCAAATTCCCTCAGTTTCAGGTCTATCTTTTCAAAAGTGAGGTCATTAGAAAATGCAATAGCCACATGTCCAAGTTCGATGTTTAATACTTTCGCTCCGAGCAATGACAGTTCTTTTTCTACAACAAGGATACACCTAGGGCATACCATGTCCTTTATATGGAGATTTAACGATTTCATGATGTTTGTATTTAGTTTACTTAGTGTCCTATTTGGGTTGAATCAGGACATAAAAATTCTAATGTTCGAGATGAACTAAGCAACAGGTAAGACCTTGCCTTCTTTTAAATGAAATGTTGATCAAATCACAAAAAGAACGGTAGTTCTTACATGTTAAGTAAACTAATTAAGAAAAGACTGGATGAGTATTCTGATGTCAAATCCGCGTATTGGCGGTGGTAAATTGCATCGAAGTATATGGTTTTTGTCTAACCGTTTTGTCAATCCAAAATTGTAATCAGGAATACTTGTAATATAGAGTACGATAAAATTTCCACTCAAAATCTGCTTTTGAATATCATTTTTAATCAATGTCTCAAAAACCGATTGTCTTAAGTCGTCACAACACTCATCAGGATTATCTCCATTATTTTTCTCATGGTGATCTGTGGAATGGTCAGCATGATTGTTCTGGCTAGAATGATGATGGTGATTATGATCGTGATGATGGTCAGAATCATTTGACTGATGATGTTCAGCAGCCTCATTTGTTCCAATTTGCCTGTTGAAAGAGTAAATATCAAAATCACATGAAAATGCACAAATAAACAGTCCGGCGAATGCTGCCAGTAAACAAGTTGCCAACATGGCATTTCGTTTATTTAGACTGTTTATCATTATTTTAATAGACTTTTTCCAATTTCAATATAAATATAGCTAAGTTTTTGAGATCAATACTCTGACTATCCTCAAACTTGTCATTGATATTTATCACCTAATCTAAGTGATTTTGGATCTTTACAAGTGAATCTGGAACTTTTGATATTATAAAAATATATTATTTCTGATCTTTCTAATTGTTGGTGATGAAATATAAAACAGTGTAAAACCTGAAACAATTGTCAAGAGACCGAAAATTGAAAATACTCTTAACACAACGTTGTTGAAGTTATCTCTTCCTTGATAATCCATGGTGTGAAACATCCATAAAAGATCAAAAAATCGCCAACTGTCATGTCGAATAAGCTGTAAGGTTCCTAATTCTGTTGACACGTAAACTACTGGATTTTCCTCATGATCAAAACTTATGGCCCATGCGGGTAGGGCTTGATTTCTGTATTCATGATGCTCTCCCGTTGATTCCAGGTATTCTATCTTTTTAATCTTGGCATTTGGATACATGTGCGATCCTGCAATGTCGACCGCTTCCATTTCAGTAATTTCCCCTCTGAGTTCACCAGTTTCGGCAGAAGCAAGCCTTGTCTTTATAACCTTGTCATTCGCAGCAATATTCAAATACTGAATTTGATATAATGGTTTATTCATCAATTCTATAACTTTTATAGAAATCAGT
The DNA here is from genome assembly GCA_049115735.1 of Cyclobacteriaceae bacterium. Classification (GTDB taxonomy): domain Bacteria; phylum Bacteroidota; class Bacteroidia; order Cytophagales; family Cyclobacteriaceae; genus CAXBNB01. The sequence goes on from JAGDZP010000031.1 coordinate 14,310, forward strand.
GAATCTAGTCCGTCTTCTGATTTGAGTTTGTTCAATACAATTTGAGGGGATACAAACGATATCCCCTCCAGAGGTAAAAATTCATTTTGTTTGATCAAATGATCTCCATGAATCTCATCTAGGTCACTCCAACTGAAATATAAACCGCCTACAGTCCATAGTATAAATTGGACTCCTATAACTACTCCAACATATCTATGAATTCTTCTTAAATAATAGTGGCTCTTTTTCATCCTTTAGGCATTGGTTTGAATTATGCAAATATGTTTGTAGTTCCCAGGTTCATTGGGCAATTTTCTATATTGAATACCGGTTTACAAGCTATCCTCTCCTAAGATCAACGACCTTTTTGCTTTACGAACTTTTGATGATTTTCTGCTGAACTGAAATACCAGACAGCATCATTTCCATTTTGTTTTAGCACGATAAAAGCATTGGCTTTGTCCACTTCCTTGCCACTGTATGGATCTATTGCATAACGGGTTTCCCTTTGGTTTTGCAATCTGGTAACGCACATTTCGCAACACCCGTAATAAATTTGATCCCCCACTGGTACTTCTATCTGCTTTTTGCCCATATAAGCGTCATTAACCATACAGACTAAGTCTGCCGGTATGTTCTGTTTTTGCTCTATTGCTGTTGATTTTGGCAATGATCCTCTCAATTGATATACGACCATCCCAATTACCGCAATCCCAACTATTGATAAAATAAGTATCGATTGCCTGTCCATAATATTTTTTCTTATTTTCATAACTATTTTTTATTTAGGCGGTCTTTTGTATTTACAGCACTCACTCAGCTTATCAAAAGCAACATCATTTGCACTGGTCGTATCAGTGTCAAACCCTAATTTTGAAACTGATTGCTTTATACTTTGAACCGTTTGTTCGATTGGATCATAGATCACATAAACAACCTTTCTTTTACGATCAAACTCGACAGACTCTATTCCAGGAAGTTTTCTGATTACCTTTTCAATCATCTTCACACATTCTTTACAATCCCCGCTATAAACCGAGAAGGTGATTTGGGCATGATGCAACCGATCTTCTGCCATATACTTTAGGGGGACGGAGTATGCATTTTCGAGCATCACGAGTGATACAATAATCAACTGAACTAATAATTTCATATTTAAAGGATTAAATGGTACCTACAAGGAACCTGGGGTTTATCTACCATTCGCCCTAAATCGTTCCCCGTAGGATTTTTATAGTAGAATTAATTCAAAGTTTCTTTCGTCGATCCACATTTAAGCATTTTACTACCTAAATATGGATTCCTAATTTCTTTATCCTGGCTCAACCAATAACCTCCCTGGTTATCCAATGCCATTGGACAATGCTGGTAATAGGCTGTGTTTCCACCCAATCCAAAAGACTTGATACTCTTGTAAAGAGCATCATTGAATTTTGCATATTCTTTCTTTTGAGCATCAATTTCCGTTGAGCCAGACAACTTGTCAAGAGCTGTGTTCATCTCTTTTAAATTCATCATCCAGCTCATATGGGCTTCTTTTGAAGTTAATAATTTCATATCAACCTTGGTTAAGACAGATTTTACTTTGCCTGCCTCTTTGGATACATCTTTAGAATTTCCATCAATGAAGCTTTCAGTCAATCCTTTTGTTGCGGTAAATACTTGATTTAATTGAACCTGAAAGTCCTTTGAAACAGTGAACGAATCTTCCATTCTGGAATGTTTGGAATGATCCATTTTAGAATGGTCATGCTGAGCATATGCCCCTGTTGTTACTATTAAACATAGTGCGATAATCAATTGCTTTTTCATTTGTATTTTATTTAAGTGTTCAAATATTTTTTAACCTTAAATCAAGACCAAAGGCACTGCTCATCATTTAACCACACATGAACTAACAATTACCTTTGGCTTGATTTTAATCATGAAAATGTTCAAACATCGTTTGATGTTCAGCTTCTAATTCATGCATCTCCTGATGATCCAAATTATGATGCCCATCTACTCCGACATGACCCAATATTGAATTTGAAATCATGTGCATGCCGTTTGCATGATGGTGGTCATCATGGTTATTGTTATGGGAATAATTTAGATGGTGCTCCTCAAATTGCTTATCATAGTGATTGAATAGTGAGTCATGAAGATTAATTTCAAGTGAATCACCGTTAACAATAGCCGATTTGAAGGCCTCATTTTCATTCAGTGCCTGGCCGTATGAACTTCTCATGCCATCTAATGCCAATTGGTCAGTAGTACTTAAGGCTCCATGCATATCCTCTTGACAAGAGTTAAGGCCAACTAGAAGCATTACGACCATAACAGCGATGGCCATGCCATTATTCGTTATTCGATTTCTAATTTCCGTTTTCATGATTGATAATTTTTATTGCTTAATTATCCAGTAGTTATGAGATCCAAAATGATAATAACAGCCAAAAGAACAAGTGCGACAATCCATATTCCTTTCAGGAATTTGTTCCCCTTCTTTGAAGCTTTTGCTTCACTTTTGGGTTCACAACAATTTTTCATTTTATTATTTCTTTATTTTCGCCACAGGCTAGCATTGCGTCTCCGTAATAAGGATTTTTTATCTCCTTTGTTGAACTGAGCCAATATGCACCTTTACCATTTCGTGCCATCGGGCAATACTGGTAGTAGACGGTCTGGCCTGCTAACCCGAACATTTTTATTGCACTGTACAAAGCATCGTTAAAATCAGCATATGCCAATCTTTGCTTTTCGATATCACTGGTACTTTTTATCTTGTCCAGTGCTGCACTGAGCTCCTTTAGGCCGTTCATCCAGTGGTTGTGCATCTCGCCTTTGACTAGGGACATGTCCACATCGCTCAGGGATGCCATTACTTTCGATACGGCTGTTTTGGCGGCCTTTGCATCTGTTGCCAAAAAGGCCTCCTGTAAATCCAAATGTTTTCTATAAACTTCGGTCAATTGTTTTTTAAAGTTTTCATCAATAGACATGTCCATTTTCATGGTATTCTCCGAAGTGCTTTCGCCATGACCTTCGTGCTCACCTCCTGCGTCCGGTTTCTTTTCTTCGCTCGATCCACCATGGTTATGCCCCATAGAAACTTTGCCACCTTCAGGGTTCATCATGCTTTTTTCTCCTTTGAGCTGAGCGGCAGCATCGATTTTGAACACGCCATTGGAGGCCACCATTTCACCTTCTTGCAGGCCAGACTTCACTATGTAGTAGCCACCTGCCTCAGCGCCTAATTCAATTTCCCTGAACTGGAACATATTGTTGTGGTCGCTGGTCATTACATACACCACAGCTTTTTTGCCTGTCCACAATACAGCAGATTTAGGCACCACCAATTGATCTCCTGATCCGGGCAGCATTGTTTTCAATAATCCTGCTGCTAACATTTGGGGCTTGAGTAATTCACCTGGATTTTTCAGTTCTGCTCTTACCCCCGCTACTCGGGACATTCGGTCTAGCACAGGATCAATGAAGGTTACTGTGCTTTCAAATTCCCGATCTGGTATGGATTTGATTTTAAACTTGATTTTGTCTCCCATTTTGATCCAGGGAATGTCACTTTCATAGGCATCAAACATGACCCAAACGTGGCGTAAGTCAACCACCTCAAACAATGGAGAGCCTTCTTTGACATAGTCACCAAGTGTTACGTGGCGCATGGTGACTGTACCAGTGATGGGCGACAATACATCAAAATAGAAATCAACATCGCCCGATTCCTCAATTGCGGCAATCTGCTCTTCGGTTAAGTCCCAAAGCTTTAATTTGTTGCGTGTGGCTTTATAGTAGCTGGGGTTTGTTTCCTTCAGCTTTATTGCTTCGAACAATTCCCTCTGGGCAGTGACTAGCTTAGGTGAGTAAATCTTAGCCAAGACTTGTCCTTTTCTAACTTTTTCACCAGTAAAGTTTACAAAGAGCTTTTCGATCCTTCCAGGATACCGAGAAGTCAATTCCGAAATCTTCCGCTCATCTGCCATTACCTTACCTGGTAAATACACTTCCTTATATGGCGCTTTCTTTTCGATGGTACTCATCTCAACCTCCGCAATTTTCATAGCAGCGTTTGAGAGTTTGACCGTGAATTGTGCGTCTCCTTCATCCTCATCATCTTTCATGGGGATTAATTCCATACCACATATAGGGCAACTACCTGGTTTATCCTTTTGTATTTGCGGGTGCATAGAGCAAGTCCATGTTGCCCCTTCGGGATGATCCATTGCTGAATGATCCGTAGGAAGTTCTTCCTGGCTTTCATTGGCGCTACTCCCAATGAGCAACCATCCGATTAAAATACCTGCAAGCAATACACCCAGATATGAAAGTATTTTTTTGTTTTTTATTATTTCTAGAATCTTCATGTCTAAATCTGTTTTCCTGTGATGTAATTAATATATGCTACAAACGTGTTTTGATCGGCACGTGCTTTTTCAAGCTCCAGCTCATACCTTAGAAGCTGCCGTTCCATTCTTAACACTTCTTCAAAATCTGCCCCGGCAGCAGTATATTGAGCTACCAGAATGTCGAGCGACTGAGTGGCGTAAGCAATGAGCCGATTGTACAATCCCACTCTTCGTTGGGCATCAACATAATCACGCCAGGTCTGCTCAAGAACAGTTTCCAGCTCATTTTCCTTGTCTTCCTTGCGGTAGCTCACGGAAGACTTTATCAACTCTTTCTCCTTGACCATCGCCCTGTACTTGTTCCGATAGAGTGGGATACTCACCCCAACCTGGGGAAAGATCAAAGCATCCTTTCCGTTACCAGAAAAATCTGCCACGTCGGTTCTGGGAGCGATACTAGTGTACGAAAGTCCCAGATTAAAGGAAGGCAGCCCCATTTTTTGTGCCACATCAATCTCGGAATCTAAGGCAGACAATTCATACTCAAAACCTCTCAAAATCGGGTTTTGATTTATTATCGAATCCAGTAATATGTTCTTTCCTTCCGTAAAAGCGATTGTGGCCAATGTATCGGGCACTTCAATAGGTATTGGGGTTTCCACATTTAGCAACTCATTGAACCTGGTTTGGATCGGTATTCGTGAATCTTCCAGGTAAAGCAACTGGTTCCTCAATTCGTCCAGTTCCATTTCTACCCGTAATAGGTCCACAGCACTGCCTGTGTTGGATTCTAACCGTACATTGGCTAGCTCCCTGAACGACTCCAATAGCCTTACATTTTCATCTGTAATGGCAATGGCTGCTTCAAGCACGTATAAGTCGTAATAGGTGGAGCGCACGTCAAAGAAAATCCTGTTCTTGGCATCTTCAAATGCTTCAAAACGAGCTTTTGCCAACTGTGCAACTGCTTGTTCCTGCGACTTCAACTGGCCAAACCAAGGGAAGGCCTGACTTAGTGAAATACCAGCATTTTGTGCTCCAACCCGTGTTTCTACCGGACTGGTGAAGATGTTGAACATCACGGTCGGGTTGGGTAGGGCCCGGGCCTGCGGCATTCGCTCCAAGGTGGCCAGATAATTATTAAATATTGATTTCAGCTCAGGATTGTTCTCTGCAGCTATTTTCAGGTACTCAATTGTTGGATCTTGTGCTTCCTGTGCACTGACTTTGGTGGCAATCAGAATAAGTATCAAAAGCCAGCTAAAGGTGTTCTTTCTAGTATATTTCATCTTATGCTGATTTAAGTTGTTTTTTGACTAATCTTTCCTGCCACATACAATAAAGGACGGGCACCACGAATACGGTGATCACCTGGACTAGCATCCCTCCGAAAGTAGGGATGGCCATGGGAACCATGATATCTGAACCCTTGCCGGTTGAAGTAAATATGGGTAACAGAGCAATAATGGTAGTGGCGGTGGTCATAATTGCCGGCCTGATCCTAAGCTTACCGGCATGAAGCACTGCCGTTCTTACACCTTGTATATCATTGGGTTTTTCCTCGGCAAAAATTTGTTTGAGATATGTACCCATAATTACTCCATTATCGGATGCAACTCCGAACAAAGCGATAAAACCAACCCAAACCGCCACACTCAGATTTATCGTATGTATCTGGAAGAGGTCTCTCATATTGTTGCCCGCCAGGGAAAAGTTCATAAACCAATCCTGTCCAAATGCCCATATAAGGATGAACCCTCCGGCAAAGGCCACAAATACACCTGAAAAAACCATAGTTGTTGTGGATACGTCACCGAATTGGAAATATAAAATAAGGAAAATGGCCAACAAGCAGATGGGTACCACGATGGCGAGCCTTTTGGTAGCCCTGATCTGGTTTTCGTAGTTACCGGTAAATTTGTAGGATACCCCAGCAGGCAGCATAAACTCTCCGGCATCCATTTTAGCCTGTATGAAGCGCTGGGCTTCTTCAACTACATCTACTTCAGCAAACCCTTCCTTTTTGTCAAAAATGACATACCCATCCAGAAAAGTATCTTCACTTTTGATGATTTGTGGCCCTCGTCTATAGGTAATCTCAGCCAGCTCTCCTAAAGGTATTTGAGCCCCGGAAGGGGTAGGAATAAGCACGTTTTTAACGTCCTCAGGATTGTCCCTAAACTCCCTGGCATACCTTACTCTCACAGGAAAACGCTCACGGCCTTCTACGGTAGTCGTCAGCTTGATGCCACCAATGGCCACTTCAATGAAGTTCTGTATATTCTTCATCGTAAGTCCATACCTGGCTATGGCATCCCGGTCAACATCGAACTCGAAGTAGGGTTTTCCTACTATTCTATCAGCGAAAACAGAAGAGGTTTCGATGCTTGGTACTTGTTGCAGAATCTTCTCCAATTCCAGGCCTACACTCTCAATGGTTTCCAAATCCGGCCCAAATACCTTAATACCTATTGGCGCTCGCATTCCAGTAGAAAGCATGATATTCCTGGTTTGAATGGGCTGCAACTTAGGCGCTGAGGTCATGCCCGGAATGTTGGTAGATTTTACTATTTCCGCCCAGATATCATCAGGTGACTTGATGTGGTCTCGCCACTGTCTGTAGTAATCACCCTTTCGCTTATCTACGATCAACTCTTCTCTACTGATTTTCCTGAAACCATCCTTTTGAGGATTATAAGTTGATCCATCTTTAAGTTCATAATTCCCATCTCTGTCGGTTTTGAAGCGTAACCTGTTGCCATTTTCATCTACCATATACTCCGGTTTGTAGTTAATGGTATTTTCGAACATGGAGATAGGGGCCGGATCCAATGCCGAATTTACCCGCCCCCATTTACCCACAACAGATTCTACTTCAGGTATTTGAGCGACATAAGCATCTACCTTTTTTATCACGTCAATATTCTCTTCTATGCCCGAATGGGACATGGTAGTAGGCATGAGCAAATAAGAACCTTCGTCCAAAGCAGGCATGAATTCTTTGCCTGTAGGTGGAAAAGTTTCATTAATGCTCTGCCATACACTTGTTTGCCTGATCTGCCAGCCCATCTTTTCAGCACCATTTCCAACAAATCCGAAAATGCCTTCTAAACCATTCCACGATAACATGCCCCACAAAAAAATGGTCATAGGGACCGCCAGGAATTTCCACTTATTTTCAAGGCACCACTTTAGGATAGGTGAATAAAATTTAACTACAGAGAGTAGGGATCCCAGTACCAGAATGATCACACCAGCGACAAAAATAAAATTGGTCAGCAGGCTATTTTGAGATCCTAAAGGCAGCCATTCGCGGGTAAGGAATATGGCGACTGTTGTGATGATGATCCCTACGTTCAGATATTCATGAATCCACTTCCTGCTTTCTGGCAAGTATTTTTCCACTACATTGTTAATACCAAATGCTATGAGTACTATCCCCAGCCAATTACCTGACCAGATAAGTAATAATGTGCCAAGGGCAATCAAAGCTATATTCCATATCCTCTTAGTACGGTCCTTACCTATCTTGATAGAAAACAGGGTGTGGGCCAATGCCGGAATAACCACAAGCCCTACAAAAAGAGCGGCAAGCATTGCAAATGTTTTAGTGAAAGCAAGCGGCTTAAATAGTTTACCCTCTGCTTCCTGCATGGCAAACACAGGCAGGAAACTCACCACGGTGGTTGTCAGGGCAGTGATCACAGCAGTGGCAACTTCGGTAGTGGCTTTATAGATTACCTCTAGCTTTTGAATGTTTGAAATGTCTTTATTTTCTGGCAGGCCCAAATGCCGAATAATATTTTCTGTAAAAACGATACCTACATCCACCATGACCCCAATGGCGATGGCTATTCCTGATAGGGCTACAATGTTGGCATCAACGCCTGCATACCGCATGACTATAAAGGTCATCAGAACACCCAATGGCAAAAGACCTGAAATAAGGATAGAGGCCCGAAGGTTAAACACTATAATAATCACTACAATGATGCTGATAAGGATCTCTTCTGAAAGGGCTTTTTCCAGTGTTCCCAAGGTTTCTTTAATCAACCCTGTTCGGTCATAGAAAGGCACTATGGTTACTTTTGAGACCGTTCCATCCGGCAATACTTTTGATGGTAGTCCGGGGGATATTTCCTCGATTTTCTTTTTTACATTTTCAATGACCGCTAATGGATTCGCTCCAAAACGGGAAACTACCACGGCACCAGTAGCTTCAGCCCCACCTTTGTCCAGTCCCCCCCTACGGGTGGCCGGCCCGAAATGTACTTGAGCCACATCTTTGACCCTAATAGCTGTATTGTTGTGCTGAGTGATAACGGCCTTTTCCAAGTCCTCCAGGTTCTGAATATAGCCCAAACCCCTCACCAGGTATTCGGCATTGTTGACCTCCATCGTCCTGGCACCTACATCGAGATTACTTTCTTTGACGGCTTTCATAATTTGGGCAATGTTGACATTGTATTCCTTCATTGCCACCGGATCAATATCAACCTGGTACTCTTTCACAAACCCCCCGATTGCGGCTACTTCAGCTACACCGCTAGCAGAAGTTAAAGCGTAACCTACGTAGAAATCCTGTAGGGTCCTTAATTCCTGTGGATCCCAACCTCCGGCCGGTTCACCTGTTTCAGGATTGCGACCTTCCAGTGTGTACCAGTAAATCTGGCCGAGGGCCGTAGCGTCAGGTCCTAATGCCGGCTGCACTTCTGAGGGGATTATTCCGGCAGGTAGGGAATTCAGCTTTTCAAGAATCCTCGTTCTGCCCCAGTAGAACTCTATATCCTCCTCAAAAATGATGTAAATGGTGGATAGGCCGAAAATGGAATTACTTCTTATGGTCTTAACTCCGGGCACCCCCAACAAAGCTGTGGTTAAAGGATAAGAAATTTGATCCTCAATGTCCTGAGGTGATCTACCCATCCACGTTGTGAATACAATTTGTTGATTTTCTCCTATATCCGGGATGGCATCTACCGGGACAGGGTCACGTGGAAATAAATCCAATTTCCAGTTGAACGGGGCTGTGGAGACTCCCCATCCTATAAAGACTAGTACAATTAATGCTGTAACCAGCTTGTTCTCCAAAAAGAATTTAATTAATTTATTAAGCATGTAAATAAGATTTTATTAAGAACAGTAAATGAATTGCTCATAGGCATCAATAGCCCACCCACCATTCAGTTATGAACCAAATGGTTAAATCTTATGTGCTTATCAAATTAAGAAGGATTGAAACAAGACCTGAACATCTTGGTTCAAAGGAGGGGGATAATATTCTCTATATGAGGTATTGTCTGCATTTTCTTCATAATTGATTTGAAAAAATGCGAATGCAAGTGTGAATAAGAATTTGCCATCCGAATTGAATTCAAAGGAGGTTGAATTGTATTCATCTTCAATTTGGAGGGAAACGAAATGATTATCACAACATCCTTTCTTTTGAATGGTAGGGATTGCTGTATCAGTTTCACATGTTTTGACCATGTTCATGCCACAATCTAGTTCACCTGCGCCTATTATCAATTTGGTTTCGACTGCCATACCTAGGCAGAAGTGAGTGCCTACTGTGAAGCCGATGTTGGCTACAACTAGAAGTATGCTTAGCGATATGGCAATTATCTTTCTCACAATACAATATTACGCATAATTAAACTCAAGGATTTATACAATTATGGTTATCTGTTATGAAATTATGGTTTTTACTACCTAGATGTATTCATTTTTCAATTGATATTGCCTCGGAATATATCTGTGAAACAGATCAGGCCTTTTTCAAATTCTTTAACTTCACAATATTTTTATAGTCCTCAATCGCAAACTATTTACAATCACAGAGACAGAACTAAAGCTCATAGCTGCTGCAGCTATCATCGGAGAAAGCAGGATTCCAAATATGGGAAATAAAACACCCGCAGCAACCGGAATTCCTACTACATTGTATATAAATGCAAAAAACAGGTTTTGCTTTATGTTTTTCATTACCTCTTGACTCAAGTTTTTCGCTTTAACAATGCCTAATAAATCACCTTTTACCAAAGTAATTTCAGAACTTTCTATAGCTACATCTGTTCCCGTCCCCATCGCAATCCCAATATCGGCTTGCGCCAATGCGGGAGCATCATTGATACCATCTCCAGCCATAGCCACCACATGTCCATTGGCCTGAAGTTGCTTTATTGTTTCTAATTTATCTTGAGGCAAACACTCGGCCTTATAACTATAGAGTTTCAATTGCTCGGCGACAGTTTTTGCAGTGTTGTTATTGTCTCCAGTAAGCATGATGACATTTATATCTTGCTCTTGTAATGAAGCAATGGCTTGTTCACTGGTTTCTTTGATTGCATCAGTAATGCAAACATAACCTTGAACATTCTTATCTACTGAAATATAAGAAACAGTCTTGCCCTGTTTCTGTTCGCTTGTAACTTTGGCTTCAATTTCATTTGGTATAAAAGAATCTTCCTGCTCCATTAATCTCTTATTTCCAACTGCTATATTTTTACCATCCAGCACGCCAGTGACGCCTTTGCCTGAAACAGCTTCAAAACCATATACAGCAGTTGCTGTCGCATTCTTATCTTTCCCATAATTAACAATGGCTTCAGCTAAGGGGTGTTCACTATACTGGTTAAGCGATATCAAGAATTGAAGTAGTAAATTATCGTCACTTCCAGGCAATCCAACAACTTTTTCTACTGAAGGTTTCCCCTCTGTAATTGTACCAGTTTTGTCCGTTATCAATACGTCAACCTTGTTTAATTTCTCCAGTGCTTCAGCATTCTTTATAAGGACTCCATTTTGAGCGCCTTTGCCAACACCTACCATTACAGACATAGGAGTTGCCAAGCCCAAAGCGCATGGACAGGCTATTATCAGTACAGCAATAGCATTAACAAATGCATAAACAATTGCAGGTGTTGGACCAAAATAGTACCAAATGCCAAATGTGATTAGGGCGACAAGTATTACAATAGGCACAAAGTACTTAGAAATTTTGTCTGCAAGTTTTTGAATAGGTGCCCTGGACCTGCTGGCGTTATTGACCATTTGTATGATTTGCGATAGGAGTGTTTCTGCACCTACTTTCTCAGCTTCAAATACAAAGGATTTGGTGCCGTTTATCGTACCTGAATTCACCCTTTCGCCAACCCACTTTTCAACTGGAATAGGTTCCCCGGTGATCATCGATTCGTCTATGCTACTGTTTCCTTCTATTATTTTTCCATCAACTGGTATTTTTTCTCCTGGTTTTACACGTAACAAATCACCCACCTTGATATGATCGATGAGGATTGTTTTGTCATTTTCATTTGGAGTTACCAGGGTGGCTTCAGTAGGAGCGAGCTTGAGCAACTCTTTAATGGCACCACTTGTCTGGCTATGGGCCTTGGCCTCCAACAATTGCCCTAGTAATACCAAAGTCAAAATAACGGTAGTGGCTTCAAAGTAGACGAAAACAGTTCCGCTTGCGGTTCTAAAATCCTCTGGGAATATTTCTGGAAATAGCATGGCTACAACACTAAAAATCCATGCAACCCCTGCTCCAATTCCAATCAAGGTAAACATGTTCAGGTTTATAGTAGCAATCGATTTCCACGCTCGTTCAAAAAACATCCAACAAGCATAGAAAACAACTGGAATTGACATTGCAAATTGGACCCAATTCCAGCTTTGCTGAGAAAGCAGTTTTGCCAAGGGATTGCCTGGAATTAAATCACCCATTGCTATTATGAAAATAGGCACTGTAAAAAGCACTGCAATTTTCATCTTATTGAGCAATAATTGGTAGGTCTTATGTTCCTGGTTTTCTACGGGAACTATTGGGACTAAATCCATTCCACATATCGGACACGAACCTGGCGCCTCTTTGATCACTTCCGAGTGCATTGGGCAGGTAAATTGTGAATGCTTGACCAATTTTGGTTGCTCAATCAAATCCATGCCGCAAACCGGACAGTCACCCGCTTCATCGTAGGTTTTTTCTCCTTCGCAATGCATCGGGCAATAAAACAGCCCATTTCCGTCTTCTATTTGCTTATGAACATGAGAGTGTTTATGTTGTGAATTTCCATTTTCATGTCCGTGATTTTCAATCGTATAGTGCAACCCGGCTTGGGTCAGGATCTCTTGAAGTTTATCAATCGGAATTTCTGATTCCATCTCTAACAGGATGTCATTTGTGTCCAAATTGGCTGTGACCTTCTTAACTCCATGTACATTGCCTAGAGTGTTTTCTACGTTGGTTTTACAACCGTGACACGACATGCCTGAAATATTATATTGCTTTTCCATGTTTCAAATATCACTACCAAGAATATTATCGAATTATAATATTCTGGATATAGTTTATAACATTCGGATCAGCGTCTTTCCAATTGATTTGCAAGTTCTACTAAAGCCTTTTTATGATTGATAAATTGGCTAGCCTTTTGCCAAATATTAATCAAATTTTATCAAGGGGCTTTCGACCAGGATTTTTCAGTCCTTTGAAGGCAGATGGTGTCATTCCAGTTTCTTTCTTAAACTGTGAAGAAAGATGCCCAACATTACTGTAACCCAGTTTATAGGCTATTTCTGATAGGTTAAATTCATTATAAAAAATTAATTCCTTGGCCCTTTCAATCCGTTGTTTTACTATATATTTCTCTATAGTAATTCCTTCGACAGACGAGAAAAGCTTGCTTAACCATGAGTAGTCGTGGTTGAGCTGTTCTGAAAGAACAATTGAAAAATTTGTAGTTGAATATTCTTCTGGAAAATGTACATGCTTGATGACAATTGCTTTGATTTGAGCAATCAATTGAGTTTTTTGATCTTTGAGTAATTCAAAACCACGTGCGAATAACTTTTCCTCTAAATTGCTTTTTTGTGACTCACTTATAGCATCAACCGTTACAACTTCTCCCAATTGAACGCTTTTAACAGGAACCTCAATATCACGGAATATCTCTCTCACTGTATCAATGCAACGAGGGCAAACCATGTTTTTTATTCTAATAGTACTCACAATAAGGATTTTGCTTACATAAAGCTACGCCAAACATCGCTAATAGTTTTATAGCTTTTTGATTTTGATTTATGAAATTAATACATCATTCATTTGGATAGGTTAATTATTTACAACTGTGTTTTATTTTAATATGCTTAATGCCTATTGCCAATCCGTTGATTGAAAAATCTGCCTGTCAGGTTCAACACCATAAAAATTAACAACAATGAGTGCTTTTTTGGATAGGAGGGCAAGGATTTGTACCATAAGAACAAAATACACAACAGTCACCTATCTGTGGCTTCAAAACAGTGTGGCAGTTTTCGCATTCGTAGAAGTATTGGCATGCATCCGTTGGCATAGTTTCTTCTTTTTGATGTCCGCAGTTTGGGCAGGTAATGGTTGATTTTAAATCTACTTCTTTCTCCATGCTATTGACCGTTTGGCTTTTCAATTACCTTGTATCCTGTTTTATTAATCGCTTCTATGATTGTTTTTTCTTCGAGCTTAGATGATAAATACTCTATGGTGGCAGAACCTTCCGCATAGATGGCATCCACAGACTTCACACCCTGAAGCATTCCAACCTCATGTTCGATTGAAGCTTCGCAACCTGCACAGGTCATTCCCTTTACATCCAGAACAATCCTATTTGTTTTAGTTGTGTCTTGTTCAATAAAAGTGGCAGGTGTCTGGCCTCCTCCATTAGAATAGAAAATATGAGTGTAGCTAGGGAATGCGAGCATCAATCCTGCAAAGACTGTAATGATTCCTAAGAACCTTTTTGATTGCCAGAAAGATGGTTGCTCATCCGTTTCACATTCGCAAGCTATTTCCTCTGTGGTTTTGGGTCTAAGTTTCTGATACCATGAAAATCCGAGTACTAATACTGTGATACCCACAAAAAAAGGTCGAGCAGGATCCAGCCATGAAAAAGTAGTAGCTATCCCGCTTACACCTGCCATCAACGCAAGCACAGGCGTAATACAACAAATGGAGCTGAGCATAGCGGACAAAATACCACTGGTCAAAAGGGAGTTTCTCATTGTTCTTTCATCTAAAAAAGGAAGGGCTTTACGCCCTCCTTGTTACTTTTTTTTACAGCAAGCGGGTACTTCAGCCACTTTCATATCATAGGGACAATCCGGAGTTCCTGCCAAAGGGCAGTTAATTTTTGGACATTCCGGGGTGCCTTCCAAAGGACAAGCTTTGGGAGATGAGTTGATTCCGTAAGCAAGACCACCGATTGCGAGAATACCCGCTGCAGCGAAAATCATAAGTTTATTTTTCATATCATTCTATTTTAATGAAACATCTCACCAAAGATCAGTCGTGGGGGGAGGGGGTATCCAAACATTTTCTTGATAAAAATTTCTTCAATTCTTCCTCCACCATTCGAGCCTCCTGTAGTTTCTCTGGCACTTCTTCTAATTTATACTCTGGAAACAGTTTTCTCAATCGTTCAATCGCTTCTTCATTGCCGCAGTTTCCAGGGCAATTTTGATATGTAGAGGAGATTTTTTCTGCCAGGGCCTTTCTGTAGGTGTCGTCCAACAACTCAAAAGTGGTCTTGGTCAATGTGGATTGAACAGCTTTTAACTGTAAAAGGATATTTTCAACCTGGTCCTCATCGTCTAGCTTGTTGAGGATGTATCCCAACTGTCCTGTGGCTGTTTTTAAGGAAACCTTTATGCCTTGTGTCAGATCACTGGGTATCATATTGTCAGATGTTTTTCTTTTTGAATCAATAACTCTATTAACGTATTTAACATTGTCATTTTATTCTCAGGTATTGAATAGAAAACTGTTTGACCCACTTTCTTAGATTGAACAAGTCCTCCATCTTTCAGTTTTCTTAAATGCTGTGAAACTCCTCCAACAGAGATTTCCAGAATGTCACTGAAGTCACATGGACACATTTCACCTTCACGGGATAACAGATAGAGGATCTTTAACCTTGCTGCATTTCCTGCCAGGTTAAAAACTCTAGTTACATCCGCTAGCGGCTCTTCCAATGACTGGATGGCTTGCTTACATTCTTTGATCTGAACCGGATCCGCCAATACTCTTATACAGGTCTTGCTCATTTTTTAATGTTTTAGCAATTACTAAAACGCAAAGATACCAGGAAAGGTTCAGTATTTAAGAGAATGCTAAAATATTGGTATTAGCAATCCTCCAACTCACAATTCTCGTCCTGTCCTTCAAACTCTATGGTAATGTGATTAATGGATTCATCTTTGAGTTGTGATCGTACTTTCTCCTTGAGTTTGGCTTGTTCTGAAAGCTTATAGTCTTGGTCTAACCTTAGATGGATTGTGAGGATATTGTATTCGCCATCCATTGACCAAACGTGATTGTCATGCACATCTGTTATCTCAGAAATGTCTTTCAGTTTCTCTTTGATATCCTCCAGAGAAACATCTTCGGGTATACCCTGCAGGATTACCAACATGCTTTTACGTAGGTTCTTATAAACATTGTACAGTACAAAAAGGGAAATTAGAACGGAGAGTAGTGGGTCTATAAATGGTGCATCTGTGTACATCATGATGATGCTACCGATAAGAACTGCTACCCATCCCAAGACATCTTCCAATAGATGTAATGAAACTACTTTTTCATTCAGAGATTCTCCTTTTCGGAGTTTGAAAACAGCTGCACCATTTACTACTATTCCCAAAATCGATAGATAGAGCATGCCTTCAACATTTGTTTCCCCAGGATTAAAGAGTTCAGGAATCGCTTTTGTCAGGATGAATATTGACCCTGCCACCAATACGATAGAGTTGATAATGGCTCCAAGTAATGAAAACCGTTTATATCCATACGAAAAAGTTCTAGTTCTTCCTTTCTTAGACAGCTTCTGAAAGTACCACGAAAGTCCTAAACTGAGGCTATCTCCTAAATCATGCAATGCATCCGCTAGGATAGCCAAACTATTGGTATAGAGACCACCAATGATCTCAATTATTGTAAAGGCTAGGTAGAGAAAGAAGGCTACTTTTACATTACCCTCTGAATGGTTATGTGAATGATCGTGATTATGTCCCATAGATTATTTTGAAAGGTTAAGAATCCGAATTGCTCCCCTTATGACTATTAAAAATATAATGGAACTAATCACTAAGTCGGGGTATCTGCTCGAAGTGAAATAAACTAAAACGCCCGCTGATATAACACCTGCATTTATGATAATATCATTTGAGGTAAATATCATGGAGGCCTGCATGTGAGCTTCCTTACTCTTTGTCTTTTGGATTAAATAAAGCGAAACAGAATTGGCGATTAAGGCAAGGCTAGAAATAATTATCATGGTCTGAAAAGCTGGAACTTCATCAAATCCAACAAATCTTCTTATGACTTCACCTAGACCGAACACTGCTAAGATCATTTGAAAATAGCCGCTTAACTTGGCAACTGATTTTTTCTTGGCCAAAGCGGCCCCTACAGCAATCAGACTTAATCCATATACGATCGAATCAGCAAACATGTCTAATGAGTCGGCTACCAATCCCATTGACTTGGATAGCCAACCATAAGTCATTTCAAGGATGAAAAAGACAAAGTTGATGGCGAGAACCCACCATAGTGCAGTTTTTTGATCACTCTCTGCCTGTTTCGTTGTTGGTTCTTCTATACCATCCATCGTGTCAATCAAGGAAGCATCCAACTTCAAATCATGGATACTTTGTTCAAAATCATCAACCTCTCCAGAATGAAGCACTGTCAATTTTCTTTGTGGTATATCAAAAGACAATTGCCGGATAGAATCAATGCCTTCTAATTTCATGCGTATCATTTGCTCTTCAGACGGGCAGTCCATTTTAGAAATCTTGTAAATTGATCGTTTCATATTGGATATTCATAGATTATTGATAAACTTCATTTTTTTTCTGTATCTATACAGCCGTCTCTCTCAAACCTGCCATGTTCATTGATTTGATGAAAGCCCTTGGGTCGACTGCTGATACTTCCATTTTGCTGGGCTCCTTTAAATCCACTTTTTCATGCCTTTACCCATGCGCCAACCACATGTCTAAATTTATCCATTACCTGGTTTACATTATGCAGTATTTATTCAACTTTTATTTCCTTTCCTTCACTTAAATGAACTAAAAATGCAATCTCCAATATACATCGAGACTTTATGGCCTTGCCATCCAAAATCCCACTCATCCAATTACTTTTTATTTGCTTCAAGGCTAGTATAACTTTCGTTTCGTATTCAGGAAAGCCAGCTGTTTCGCCTTTTTTAGATTCAGAATTTCCACGGACTATTTGAACATCTATTAAATTATCATTCTCACCAATAGTCACAGCTGCAATGACTCTTACTGCGTTATAGAATTGCTCGGGAAAAGTAATATTCTTGGCAATGACTTCAGTTAATAAAACTTTGCCTCCAATAAACATTGGAGGGCGATCTAATCTAAAGTTTTCTATTTCATTATTCAGCAGCACGTCATATTGTTGATTTTCGTAGTTAAATGATACTAATTCCTTTGACGTATGATCATAAATTTGATCCATGCTGCTGTTAGTGTAATAAGCCCATCTGCCCACTTTCTTATTATTTCTGAACGCACCCTCTGCAATGAGATCACCGGATATATTTAATTTTCTGTATGGCCCATGTTTTATTTTTTTGTTTGATCTCAGAACAAAATATTCCTCAGAATAATTATTGGATTTAGTTTTTTTGAAAGTTGTCTTCTGGGAATAGAGGCTAAAAGAAATAGCAATTAGCAAAATAGATAATATTATTCTCATCTTTTATCAGTTATGGACAGGGTGCCATTTCAAATGTGACAATGCTAAAACGTTATGTTAGACTATCAATCATTACCAAAAATCCAGGATAGGAAACATCGGTTTTAATTAAAGTCATTATTTTTTGACTTGTGACTTTTACTTTGACCATTATTAATTTTATTATTTAGTTTTTTTGGAGGTTGATTTCTTAATTACAGCCATCTTCTTACCAGCAATTTATAGTCCAAATAGTGTTGTCCCTGAACATCTTCCAGGTATTCCTCTTCCAATCGGACTTGTGTTTGAATAGTAACAAACGTCACGAGAAGAATTGAAAAACTAAGAATATTTGGAATGATCATGAACGTCCCCAAATAGGAAATCAGGACACCGAGAAAAATTGGATTTCGAGAATACTTGAACAACCCATTGCTAATTAATTCGGTCTTCTCATTGTAGTCAATACCAATTCTCCAAGACTTTGACATCTGGTATTGCGCCAAGCAGGTCCATAGAAAAGACATAATGAGTAATATCAATCCAGAAGTTCTCAGCCATTCAATATTTAAATATCCAACAGGCATCAAGTATGGATACCATGTGGGATAGAATGAAAAGATTCCGATTGATACCCATGTTAACAATACCATCAGTTTATAAACCCTGCCTATGTAGTCATGGGCTTTTTCAGTATTGCCGAAAACAAACGGGTTTACACCCGTCTGTTTCCAAAGAATGACTGAACGTAAAACAAAAACCAACAACAGATAAGCCAGTGTTGCAATCGGCAGGAAGATTTGATAGAAGTTCATTGTTGTATTTTTAGTGTTCGTGTTCTGTTTCTCCTTTTTTCATTTCTGCCAGCAAATAGTAAGCATTGTTCCATGCAACCATTGTTCCCTTCTCAATGGCCTTTAAGGGTTTAATCTCTACCCATCCATCATCTTCATTTCCAACGGCAACTTCGATAGGTTCAAACTCCCATTCTATTTCACCATTTTCCTCGACTTCCTTTTCTACTGTGAACAAATAATATTTTTCACCATCTCTCACCACTCCTTTATTGGGCAATGCATACGCTTCGATATTATCCACCATGATACGACCTCTTACATACATACCCGGAATCAAAAGCCCTTCTTTGTTTTCGATTTCTGCATGTAGATGGATAGCTTTTGGGTCTTGTTCAAAAGCCTTTCCCACAGCATAAATTTCTGCTTCTAGTTCCTTATTGTTTGAAGATTCCACCTTGAATTTTACTTTTTGACCCTTTTTCACTTTGTTCATGTCCTTTTCAAAGACCATTAGGTCAGCATGGATATGTTCGATATTGACGATCTCAAACATTTCTGTTTGAGGCTGTACGAATTGCCCGATTTTCACTTCGACCAACCGAATATACCCATCAATTGGGCTAGTGACCGGTACTTGTTCATAGAGGTTCCCTTCCTTCACTTTATTTACTCTAAGGCCCATAATACGAAGCTGCGCCTCATATCCTTTGACTGACCCATTCATGGATTGATATTCAGCCTGAATCTTCTGAAACTCCTTTCCTGAACCTACATTTTCACTGTATAGCTTTTTTTGCCTCTGGTATTCTTTTTCCAAATACTGAAATTGATTCCATGCATTCACATAGTCAGTTTGAAGTTGAATGAGATCAGGATGGCTGATATAAGCAAGTGCTTGTCCTTTCCTGACTTTATCTCCTTCTATCACTTTAATGGAGGTAACATTAGCTCCGATTATTGCCGTGACTGTAGCTTCATTTTGTGGTGGAACTTCTAATTGTCCGTTCGCTTCAACGAAAGTGGATAGGTTTCTAAATGGAATGGTATCTACTTTCATTTCCAATGACTCAAATTGCTGTACGGAAAAATGAACTTTTTCCGCATGTTCATCTTCATCATGCTCAGAATTTTCTGTCATCGAAGATTTTCCACATGCTGCCATCAGTATCATTACTGATAGCAACAGGATGTTTACATTTATATTCGTTTTCATTGATTTCTAATTTTTTATTGACCAATTAGGTACTCCAGGTTAGTAACTGCCTGATTGTAACCATTTACGGTATTGAGATAATTGAATTTTAATTGTAGCCCCTGATTGAGGCCTTGAAAGTATTCCACATAGTCGATGGCTCCATTTTCAAAACTCTTTTGGGCATTGTCGATTATTAATTCAGCTTGTGGAATTGCCCTGTCTCTATAGTAATTCAGGCTGCCCTGATACTTAAATATGGCTTGTAGTTGTTGGTCATATTGACCTTGTAATACGGTATTGAAATAATCAGCTCTGGTCTGCGCCATCTGACTCTTCAACTTAGCCACCTTCACCTTGGCCTTATCTGAACCATAAAACAACGGGATGGATATACCTGCCTGTATTCCACTAAACCGATCCGATGATTTAGCTATATCTCCATTTGTATTTTGCGTACCTATTAAGGATTGATTGAAATAGCCGATGGAGAATCCAGGAAGCATTTTAGAAGACTGTACAGCCTGGTCTGCTTCAGCAATTTTAATCTGCTGCAAGACATAGGCCATGCTTGGATTATTAAGTAGCTGAACCGAATCCGTTAGCAAAGTAATGGGTCTTTCCTCTAAAGCACCAGGCTGAAAAATCAGTTGTTCCGAGCCATTCAGTAGTATTCTTAACTGGTACTGTTGAATGGCAATGTCTGATTGAAGCAGTTGCAGCTCATTTTGCATTTCCATTACCCGGGTTTCAGCCGCAACTTTTTCTAGGTAGCTGGTAGCCTCTGTTTCGTACCTGATATTGGCAGCATGAAGGAAACGTTTATAAAGACTATCCTGAAAGAGCAATAATTCTTGTCTTTCACTTAGATAAGCCAGTTGATACCAGGCTTGCTTGATGTCACGTTTCAAGTCATTTTCTGAGACTTTTAACAGCTTTTCAGTGCCTGCTATTCTTTCTCTGGCCAGCTTACTCTGATTGCTGTAGACTGTTGGAAATTCGAAGTTCTGATTGAGTTCCCAGGCCAAGTCATTTTCAAAACTGTTGTATTGGCCATATTGGATGCCAAAGTCAGTTTTGCCTGGATTTAAACTTCCTTTTTTATTTTGTTGCTGTACCGCAATATTGGTTTTTGCTATTTGAACATTGCCATTGTTAGACAAACCTATTTCAATGGCTTGCTCTAATGAGGTTACCTCTTTTACACTCAAATTCTGCGCACTCACTTTGCGCGTTGATAAGAGTGAAAAAGGGATAATGAAAAGTAACACAAGTGCTGTCTTGGGAACTGCTATCTTACTACTACTTTTCTCTACCCATTGATACAGTACCGGAAGCACCAACAGGGTAAGGAATGTGGCAGTAATCATGCCTCCAATCACCACAGTAGCCAATGGCCGTTGTACTTCTGCTCCGGAAGAAGTTGAAATGGCCATTGGTAAAAAACCTAATATATCGGTGAGGGCGGTTAATAGAATTGGTCTGATCCTTCTTTTAGCTCCCAAACGGATACGGTCATTCAAATTGGTCGTTCCTTCTTCCTTCAACTCATTCCAGCCTCCGATAAGTACCAATCCATTTAATACAGCCACTCCAAAAAGCACTATAAAACCTACTCCGGCAGAGATGCTGAACGGCATATCTCGTAACCACAGAGAGAACACACCACCGATGGCTGCAAGAGGAATGGCCATATAGATCATCATGGATTGGCGGAAGGATTTAAGTGCAAAGAAGATTAATAAGAAGATTAATCCAAGGGCTATCGGGACTACAATTTGGAGACGTTTGCTGGCTCTTTCGAGGTTCTCAAAAGCACCTCCATATCGGATATAATATCCAGGAGGTAAATTGAGTGTGCCATCCAGTTTTTGTTGAATCTCAGTAACAAGTGATTTTACATCACGACCCCTGACATTGATTCCAACATAGATTCTTCGATTGGTATTGTCCCGACTAATCTGCATTGGCCCAGGCTGATAACTAATTTCAGCTACTTCCTTGAGAGCGATTTGCGAACCATTAGGTACATTAATATAAAGGTTCTTGATGTTTGAAATGCTTTTGCGATTTTCCTCATTTAACCTCACTACCAAGTCAAATCGCTTTTCACCCTCAAAAATCACTCCTGCCTTTCCTCCTGCAAAGGATGTTTCTAGGATGGTGTTTAGCTCCGAAACATTAAGTCCATATTGTGCCAGCTTATATCTGTTATAGACTACTGTCATTTGAGGTAGTCCTTTTGTAGCTTCTACACGCATATCTCCGATACCTTGAGTACCTGCAATGATCTTGGCTACTTCTTCGGCTTTATTGGCCAGTATGTTAATGTCCTCTCCATAGAGTTTGATGGCTATGTCTTCTCTTACGCCTTCCAACAATTCATTGAACCGCATTTCAATGGGTTGGGTGAATTCGTAATTGACCCCTGGTATTTGCGAAACCTTTTCCTTTATTTTCTCCACCAACTCGTCTTTTGAGGAAGCGGATACCCATTCGGACTTAGGTTTGAGGATGACAAAAACATCGGCTAAATCCATTGGCATGGGATCAGTAGGCACTTCAGCAACTCCAATTCTGCTTACGATTTTTTCCACTTCAGGGAACTGCTGCTTTACCAAATTTTCAATTTTGGTGGTAGTTTCAATGGTTTCTGTCAATGAACTACCAGGCTTTAAAATGGCATGAAAAGCCAGGTCTCCTTCATCTAATTCAGGGATGAATTCACCGCCCAAACGGGAAAAGGTAACAACAGCTAAAGCCAAAAAGATTACTGAAGAGGTGATAACCAGCCAGCTTCTTTTAAGCGCTTTGGTTAAGACGGGTTCATACCGATTTTCTAACCAGATAACAAACCTGTCACCCCACATCGTCTTTTTCTGCTTGCCCATTCGAATGAACCATGCAGACATCATCGGAACGTAAGTAAGGCATAGGATCATGACCCCAATCATGGCAAACATAAAAGTCAGCGCCATAGGCTTAAACATTTTGCCTTCTACACCTTGCAAGGCCAAAATGGGAATGAAGACAATCAAAATAATCAACTGCCCAAAGAAGGCCGAGTTCATCATCTTACTTGAAGCTTTATAGGCTACCTCATCTCGCAATTCGGAGTTAATGGATTGTTTTTTTAGTACCCGATCATGGAGTAAAAACACGGTGCTTTCTACAATGATGACCGCTCCATCTACGATGATACCAAAATCAATGGCCCCCAAACTCATGAGGTTTGCCCAAACGTCAAAGACGTTCATGAGGATAAAAGCAAATAATAATGACAATGGAATAGTAGAAGCTACAATTAATCCACCCCGCCAATTACCGAGCAGAAAGACTAATACGAAGATGACAATTAAAGCGCCTTCAGTAAGGTTTTGCCCTACGGTACTTGTCGTTTTGGCTATCAACTTGCTTCTATCTAAAAGCGGCTCTATTATGACCCCTTCAGGTAGGGACTGTTGGATTAGTTCCATTCGTTCTTTAACACTAGCTATGACATCATTGGAATTAGCTCCTTTTAACATCATCACCAGGCCGCCAACTACCTCACCAATCCCATCTTGTGTGAGCGCCCCGTAGCGAACGGCTGATCCATACTGTACAGTAGCTACATCTTTGACCTGGACCGGCAAACCATTGATTGTCTTAACAACAATACTTTCAAGGTCTTTAATACTTCTGGCCAGCCCTTCGCCTCTAATAAAATTAGCCAGATGGTCTTTTTCAATATACGCCCCACCGGTATTTTGATTATTGTATTCCAATGCATGAAAAACATCGAGCGTGGTGATGCCAATGGCTTTTAATTTATCAGGGTCAATGGCCACTTCATATTGTTTGGTTTCACCTCCGATGGCGTTGATTTCCACAACTCCAGGAACCATTGCCATTTGTCGTTGTACAATCCAATCTTGAATGGTGCGTAAGTCAGTTGGCGTAAATTGGCCTGCATGTTCGGCATCTACTTTGAGCGTGTATTGATAGATCTCTCCGAGACCTGTGCTGATAGGTCCCATTGAAGGCTCACCAAAACCATTTGGAATCTCTTCTTTTACTTCTGTAAGCTTTTCAGCTACCAGCTGTCGGGGAAGATAAGTTCCTTTTTCATCCTCGAAAACAATGGTCACAACTGAAAGCCCGAACCGGGATATAGAACGAATTTCTATAACTCCCGGTAAGTTGGCCATGGCCACTTCTACCGGATATGTCACGAATTGTTCTATGTCTTCGGTTCCCAGGTTAGGGGCTTGAGTGATTACCTGTACCTGGTTATTGGTGATGTCTGGCACAGCATCTAGTGGAACCTTGGTAATGCTCCAGATACCTACCACAATTAATATTATTGTGAGCAATCCAATTAAGAGCTTATTCTTAATTGAAAACTCAATTAATGTATTGATCATATGAAATGATTTAATAATTCAGTTTTAAATAAAATGATTGACCGATCATTGTTTTTGACCAGCTTTTGGGACAGATTTATCCCATTATGAAACTGAATTTATGCCTGAGGGGGCTGTAGTATTGGAGTGCGATATCCGTTAGGAAAGAAAGCTGAATAACTCTTTTTTAAAATCGATTGGGGCCTAGGTGTAATACCTTTGAAAAAAGAATGATGAATTACATAATGAGAATGGCAACAGTGGCAAACGCAAAATGGGGAACACATATCAGATTCTGTCTCATGGCTATGATCCGAAGTACCATCAAGTACGATCTCTAATTCATGCTCATCTTCTTGGGAATCAGCGCATGGAGCTAGTGATAATCCTATGAATAGAAAAGATAATATGAATGCGATAACTTTCACGGAGCAAACTTAATCAATAATCCTTGCAACTTGGTTGCAAACATCAGTGACAGTTTGCACATGTACCTTTATAAACCATGCTCGCACTTGAGGCTTTGAATCCTGATGGGATCTGTGTTTGTGGTATCTTGGATTGCGTTAAACAATATGTTTCGCCACATTTCACACAATGAAAATGGATATGCTGATCCTGAGGTGCACATTCACATCCTTCTTCGCATAAAGCATATTTTACGGATCCCGTTCCGTCTTCTATACTATGAATGAGTTTCTTTTCTTCGAAGGTTTTAAGAGTTCTGTAGAGCGTAGCTTTATCTGCCCGTTCAAACTTTCCTTCTAAATCACTAAGACTTATTGCTGCTCCAGATTTCACGAGCTTTTTGAGTACCAACAGCCTCATTGCAGTTGGCTTTATGTCTCTATCTTCTAGTTTTAGTTCGAGCATTATTTTGTTTTTTTAAACCATTGACCCAATATATGATCCCATAGATGGATAGGCATAAACCATGTTTCTTAAATCAGATGCCGTTAGAATTCCACGAATAGCAATTGCAAAGATAGTAATCATTTTCTCGACATGAGGATTAATAATATGTGCTCCTAAATATATCCCTCATTGTCTGAAAGGAATTTATAGGCATAGGTTGATTCATTTGGCATTGTACCAGTTTGATGCTGAACCGTCTTTCACCTGATATTTTAAACCGAATGCTTTAGCCTGCGCTTCGGTCATACCAACACCGGCAAGGGTGGGCAAGGTAAAGACTGCACTAGGAATTTCCTGCTGCATGGAATAATGGATTAGTTTTGCTTTGAAGGCATTCATTTAGCAGGACTTCATTTTTGCTAAAAGAAATAATGGCAATTTCCAGGCTCATTCCATCCAATTCAGGAACTCTGCCAGCAGCGTTAACAACTAAATCCGTTTGATAAGCCTTTTCACCATTTTTTGATGCTGCCTTTACGATAAACCCGTTATTCGTTATTTCAACTGCAACAACATCGGACTCAAAGTGAAGCTCATTCTTTAGTAGCATTTACCAAATGCTTCACGATATCGGCTTCAAAGTTTTCCAATGGCGTTTTGCTCCTGCGAATTATGGTTACTTTACTTCCAGCCCTGGCAGACAGATGAGCAAGCTCCATAGCAATGTAACCACCTCCTATAAATGTGATTACCTTGGGAAGCTGTTCTAGGTTTAGAAAATCCGTGCTGTCGATGGGTAAGTCGCCTTCAGGTATATACAGGATTACTGGTCGAACTCCTGTTGCAATTACAATTTTATCCGCTTCCAATATGTTATCACCAATGCGGACAATGTTTTCCGATTCAAAGTTGGCTGCTACATAATACATGTCTACTCCTGCTTTTTCATAACCTTTCTCTACTCCCTTCGGCATTTTGGAGACAAAGCCGTTTTTGTAGGCCATCAGGTCCTGCCAGTTGATGAAGATATCTCCTTGAATGCCAAGTTCCTTCATTTTATTGGCCCGGTCAATAATCTCAGCAGCTCGGACCAGTATTTTCTTTGGGTCACAACCACGCAGTGCACATGTTCCCCCATGTGGCTTGGAGTCTGTAACTACAGTTTTTGACCTTGATTGGCACATTTATAGCAATGGGCATTCCGGCCAAGCCCGAACCGATCACAATTAGGTCGTATTTGTTCATTATTTCCGTTTTTTAGATCTAGAACTTTAGTGGCCAAGTCAGCAAATGAGTATAAAAACTTAATAATTCTATGGACATTATTAATTGCAACTAAAAGAATAAATGCCTCTAATTTGTCCTTTTTAGCATCTTCAGCTTTAAAGGTGTATTTTCTTCAAAGTGTGAAAATAGAATTAATAGGTCTGTTCTTAACAATAGATTTAGAAAACACCATTTTCTGCATTCTTATTATTTGAAAAGTCAAATTCCTTTGATACCTGTAAGGAGAAAGCATACTTTGGACCTAATTGAGTGCCTTCATAGCAACGAAAAACGGGAATATCTGCAAGTACAGATAGATTCCATTTTTGTAATACGCTATAGTTTATCTGTGGCGCAACAAATAGTGTGTTGCCACCTGATGAAGGTACGCTTTGGCCGAATCTTTGATCAGCTTCACGCCATTCATCCCTAACTTGAATAATTAATGACCAATGAGTGGTGAGGGCTTTTGATACAAATAACGAGGTATATAATGCCTGTCCGTATCGATATTCCTGCGGGTTTTTAAACGTATTTTCATACCGATTCAGCAAAAATAAATGCAGCCCATTAGCAATGAATCCTTTGTACAAGAAAGTTTGAGCGACTATTCCATAAGCCATATCGGAGGATTGAACATCTATTGGAAGTTCTACATTATTTACTGTCTGAGGATTCTTTCTGAATGGTATTTTTGTTCCAAGCCCTGCTGTAAATTCTAACTCCTTTGGTGCGTTTTTATAAATATTGTATTTAAGGCTAATTGCACCGTCTCTGAGCCCAGAACCTTCTAACGTGTACTTGGTTGCATTGATATCATAATTTTGGGTCAGGTTAAAATAATAACCCAATTCAACCTCAACATTGAGTTTATCAACCATTCCATAGGTAAGGATTGTACCTAGAAAATTATAAGAGGCATTTTCCACAAAAAGGAAATCACTTTTCCTGCTACCATCGAAATAGGTATCCGCATACCCGTATCTAAAATACGTGTTCATTCGAAGCACTTGTTTTGGGACAATACTGAGATTAGCCGTTCCACCAACTGGATTGCCTGGAGAGCAACATTGCGCTGAGATTTCTCGATATGAAAGAAAGCCAACACAAAGCAGGAAAACCGCTTTAGCATTCCTAAAAGTCAACATAGATTTCAACTTCTTTTTTAAGACCACTATTATCCTTGCTTATAACAATGCAAGAAATGGTTTGATAACCACCGCAGCAGGCGGGGTTAGATGTATAGGTTACCTGTTTCCCACTACCAAAGATGTCCCCAGCAGTGGTAGACCAGTGGTAAGAAAGGTCACTTCCGGTTGTATAAGCAGTAATAGTTGTAGATGGATTCGTTAAAAAGTAAATTTCATAGCTTTCTGATACCAGGGAATCAAATTTAAAAACCTCAGGTGTGGATGGTTCGGTTACTTGTGACCCACAGGAGGCCAACATGATTATTACCGATAAAACCGCCGTACTAAGTATGAGAGCATTTTTCATAATTCGTAATTTAAAAGTTTATCAATATTCAAATTTGCTAGCAGCAGCTAACGCCTGCTGAAAACGAAAAAAAGTCTTCGGCTTTTGAAATTTTTCCCGAAGGATTTTCTTTCAACCATTTGTTAGCAGTATCCTGCGAACTAAAAAAGTATGAATGATAGCAAAAACTGTTTCTGATATCACAGCTATCAGCTTTTTCCATCCAGGAGATATAAAGCGGTACGGGATTTGTCCACTCTAGGTAATCACCATTGACAGACAGTTCCACCAATTCACCACTGATGGGATCTTCGGATGTCACTTTTGCCGAGAAATCCAAAAACTTTGGAAACAACAACGTATCCGCAGCGCACCAGGTATAGATCACTTTACCGTTAACAAACATTTTATGTTTTGTTTCGAAAAGTGAAATCCCCAGAAATCCTGCAATCTGACCCTGCTGATCAATTTCACCATAAGTTGAAACAATCTCTCTTGTTTCTTCAAGGGACCTACTTATTGCACGGCTCAAGCTTTCAGGAGTAAGCGTTTTACCCCTGAGAAGTTGATCATAGGCCTGTTCTACCCCTGTCAACCCCATTTTATCAAATAGCTCCGCCATGTTTTTGAATTTGCCATTTTCTGCCAATAATATGTCTTGGTTGTTCATTCAGAATTAGATTTTAAGTAGGATAAAAGCCATTTACTATCTTCGGGTTTTAGCCAATGATGAGCCAAAAGACCTAGAATTACACCATGAACAATGTGAGCAACAAAAGTTAAAAGAAACAACTGCGGCCACATCCATCGAACACCGAACAAACCTACCATAGGCCCCATCGGGGGTCCGGTCATCATGCCTAGTTCCATGATTAGCATCCAAACTATTGCCCAGGATACTGTTTTCTTGTACGAGCTATAGTTGCCAAACACGAGGGTGAAAAACAATCCAAAATTTGCTCCATTCATAAAGTGGATAAACTGGCCCACCCAATAATATTCATTGAAATTACTGCTCCCAGTCACCATCTTTCCAAACATTTCAGGTGTATCAGCAGGCAGCCATCCCGCAATAACTCCCATCTGCCTGATCCAGTCCAATCCAATAGTGGCAATGGCACCAGCCGCCAATCCGATTACGATCCTTCGATATAGATCCGGATAATTTTTTCCACTATAGAGAATGATCCATACCAGCAAGATCATGGCCGGTATATAGACGTACAACATATATGGCCCGCCAAATTCATGCGCAACCCGGATAATCTTAGGGCCTATGGCTTGCGCTTTGTAATATTCCGCATAACCAAATGAAAGTACTACACTGTGAATAGGCACAAACCCTCCTGTAAACAAGGCCAAGAAGGTAAGCACGGATTTTTTCTTTAGTAAGAATTCCATGGCTGGAAAATTAACTCGTTACTTCAGCAAGGATCTTTTCTACCAGGCCATCCAGTTCCGCAGCAATGGCCTCCTCACCTTTGTACTTATTAAGGATCGTGGAAGGCTTAAAGTACCTGACAACAACTTTTCCATCGGGTTTTTCCATTACGATCAATTTCAAGGGAATTTGTATCGTAGCAGCTTGGTTTGCTTCCATGACCATTTTCATGTATTTGGGATGGAAATAGAAAATCTGCTTCATTCCTTTCACTTGCTTTCCTGCCATTCTTAACATTTTTTGGGCATCAATTTCATGGATCACCATCAGGTTTTGTTCTTCTATGGCACCTTTCAAAATATCAACGGTTTCGTTGTAAGAATACTTAGACATGGCCATTTTTGAACCATCCATGGGCTTCATCTGCGCCGTGCTACTTTGCGAAATCAACATTGCCATTATTACAGTGGTGATACTTAGAATTGTTGTTATTGTATTTTTCATAATAGAAAGATTTAAGAGGTAATAAAGGATTTTTTAGTATTTAATTATTTTAGATATTACTAAAATATATATTGTTAAAAAAAAAGGCTATTTGCCTTTTTTCTTTTGGAATATCATTAGGGCAACTGCTAACATCAGTAGTGAACAGCATAAAAAATGTAACAGTCCAACTCCTAAAAATGACATATCCTTACTCCATCAACTCGCACAGCAACTCAATTCAGCTACATCTTTATTGAAGGTAATTGCCGCTAGTTTCACTCCTTCCGACAGGGTCAAATAGGGATGAAACATATCTGTCAGTTCCTGAATGGTCATTCCGGCTTTGATAGCTAGACTTATTTGCATGGCCAATTCGCCACCTTCCGGAGCAATTATTCGTCCACCAATAAGTTTATCCGTCTCACTGTTTCTAATCAATTTGATAAACCCTCGTGTGTCCAAAGCTGCTTGTGCACGTGGCACATCTGTCAACGGCATCATACTGGTTTCATAAGGTATCCCTGCTTCTTCGGCTTCCTTTTCGTCCAAGCCAGCTCCTGCGATCTGCGGATCTGTAAATACGACCCATGGAAGGCCTGTATAATCGACCGTATCGCCGGTGCTTTGGAAAGCGTTTAATACAGCAACCTTGCCTTCTTTAGCAGCGGTATATACGAAAGCTGGTGTATCGGTACAATCTCCTGCCGCATAAATGTGGCCGACATTGGTCTCTTGTTTGGTATTGACCGAAATATGACCTGTTTTATTGAGATTGACACCAGCGTTATCAATCGCCAGACCATTAGTATTCGGACGGGTTCCTGTGGCTACCAGCACATGGGACGCTTCAAAAGTCCCCTCATTGGTATGAGCCACTAGGGCATCTCGGTTTTTTTCGAATTTTTGAATACTGACATTGGTATGGACCTTAATGCCTTCTACTGTAAAATGGGATGTTAGTTCGTCCGTAATATCGGCAGCCTGTGTTCGTAGAATTCTTTCCGATCGATGCAGAATGGTTACTTTAGTTCCAAAGCGATGATATGCCTGCGCAATTTCCAATGCAATGTATCCGGCCCCAAGCACGATTAGGTGTTCAGGTTGTTCCTCCATATCGAACAATGTTTCATTCGTCAGGAACCCAACATCCTCTAAACCAGGCAGGTCAGGCACAATGGTTGTGGCACCAGTTGCCAGCAAAAACTTCATGCCCTTATACTGCTTACCATCCACTTCAATCGTGTGGGCATCAACGAACTTAGCCCAACCTTCCAGAATAGTAATATTGTCCAAACCATCTACTACATCCAGGTATTTCTTTTTTTGTAAAGCAGCCACCAGTTCCTTTTTCTGTTGAATAGTCTTCTTGAAATCAAAAGATGGATTGGCACCTGACACTCCATTAAAAGGCGAATGCTGCGCCCGATGAATCTGTTCTGCAGCTCTGATCAAATGCTTGGAGGGTACACAACCCACATTCACACAGGTGCCACCAATGTCCAATCCCGCATTCACCATAAGTACCGTCAACCCAAGATCACTCGCGGTAGTAGCCGCCGAAAATGCCGCCGAACCTCCACCGATGATAATAAGATCATGTTGGCCAGATCCACCAGAACCCTTCGAGCCATTCGTTCCCATTACAACTTTAAAATTTCCACGATTAATAGTTTCTACGATCTTATCCTTGCTGATACTTTCTGGGTTGTAAGTGAAAGTGCCTTTGCCTGCTTCGTAACTCACCTTTTTTGCCAAAACCCCTTTTTCCTTGTCGAATCGCTTTTCGATGGAGGTTGCGCAATGGTCACATGTCATTCCTGAAATCTCGAAGGTGACTTCTTCAGCCACTTGATTGGAAGCTCCATTTGCCGGATTTCCGGTAATTGCGTTTCTAAGTTTTTTTAACATGTTAATGTATCGTTATGATTTCTTTTTATAGACATCAGCTTTGTAAGAGGTGTTTTGCTCAATTGATTTTATAATTGCTTCAGGAGTAATTTTTTTAGGATCGTATTGAACCGTGGCAATATTTCCTGGGTATTCAACATAGTTATCCAAAACTCCCTTAGTATCTTTTAACACCTTGAATACATGATTTGCACAGCCAGAGCATGTCAAGCCTGTAACCTTGAGTTTTACTACTTTACCCTTTTGGGTCATGGCTTCTTGATTCAGTGGAATGTTTTTTTCATTTGACTGGGCTTCAGCCTGAAAACTGAAAAGTATTAGGCTGAGTGCGATAAATATTAACTTTTTCATTCTGATTATTTTAGGATTTATCATTTAACAATATTTTTTTCAATGACTGTATACCCTGTGGCTTCCTCCACAGCAGTTGCTAATTCATCAATAGTTACTTTTGATTGATCAAACTTTACAGAAGCAATACCACTTTCGTGGGAAGAAGAAGCTTCAAGAACACCTTCACTACTATTAAGTGCGGCATTCACACTATGCTCACATCCGGTGCAGGTCATTCCCTTAATGCTTATCTCAGCGTTTAAAATATCATTTTCGTTTACCACAATTACATTAGCTGCATTACTGTTTTCCGGGAAAAAGATGCCGGAATAGGAGGGGAAAGTAAGCATCAAGGCAGCAAACACCGTAACGATACCTAGAAACTTCTTGGACTGCCAAAAGGAGGGCTTTTCATCCTCTTCACAGGCACATTCGATTTCTTCAGCTGTTCTTGGTTTCAATTTCTGGTACCAGGCAAAACCCAGAACCAAAATTGTAAGGCCAATTAGGTATGGCCTAAAGGGATCCATCCATGAAAAGGACGATGCTATACCTCCTATTCCTGCCAAGGTGGCAAAAACGGGGGTGATACAACATAGTGAAGCAGTAAAGGCCACCAATAAACCAGCCCCTATACTTTTAGACGATGATGAATTCGATTGATTTGAATTGCTCATGATACCGTTTCTTTTTTAGTGTCATTAAATAAACATTCTAGCACAGGATTGATAAACTGCATATTCTCTACCACTAAAGAGTAGAAAACAGTTTGACCTACTTTCTTGTCTCTGACAAGCTTTCCATCTTTTAGCTTTCGTAGATGCTGGGAAATTCCACCTACAGACATATCTAGGATATCGCTCAGGTCGCAAGGACACATTTCGCCTTCTTTGTGAAGCAGAAATAGAATTTTCAGCCTTGCAGCATTCCCCGAAAGATTAAATACCTGAGTTGCTATCTCCAACTGTTCATCAAGTTTGTTTAGGGATTCCTTGCATTCCTTAATTTGGACAGGATCCGCCATTACTCTAATACAGGTCTCGTTCATATTTTAATATTTTAGTGATTACTAAAACGTAAAGATATATAGAAAAGTTCAGTATTTAAGTAAATGCTAAAATAATACTATTAATATTGCCTATTTAATTAGAAATACGAAGAAACGCCAAACTGAATACCTGAGATTTTAGCAGGTGGATTGCCTAGGATATCTGTTTGTTCCATAAATCGATAATTCATTCGGATAACAGTTTGAGCTGTTGGTCTAAAACTTATACCAGGAACGATCGCCCAAATCTCATCTCCAATCTTGCCATTGGTTTCTTTAAACCTACCCACATTCCAATCTACATACTCCAATCTTAAGGCGACATTTAAGGTGGCTTTTTCAAATTCAAATAATCTCCCATGAAGAATTGGTTGGACGATATCAATGAAGCCACCTTTTTGTTTGCTACCAAATTGCTGACTATAAGTTTCAGGTACATCTACTTTGATCCACGACCATTCACCTACCAAGAAGGTTTTGACCACTGGTAGGGTAGAATTAAAATCAATCGCAAAAACATCTAATTTCCTTTTCTCATCTAAAATCAACCCATCTACATCATGCGTGTTGTAGACGCCTCCCATGTATGAAAGACCGATTTCTGCGATCTTATTATTTCTAAGAGCAATTTTGCCTGTGACTAAAGGCTCTCCATTGGATGACTCTTCGAAACGTTCTTTGTTTTCTTTGGAAGCTGGAAGAAACGTACGATTCTCCTCGTTATCGATAATTGTATTATCAAAACCATTGGTTAAATAGGCTTCATAACCGAATGCCCATTCGTTCAAATAGTACTTGCCGTATAGACCAAAGCCTACATTACTCCAGGTTGCTGGTAGCATTTCAATGGCAGAAATAGGTCGATCTACAAATTCCCATTTGGGTCCATCATGATTCTGGTTAAATGCTCCAATTGGATTCATTACAATGCCACCGCGTAGATTCAAAAGAGGGTGCATACTAATGTCAAGAGCGGCAAATTCAATGGCAACTTCTTTTCCTCCTTCTTCAAATTCAATTTCAGAAAGAAATTTGATTTTGCTGTGGATGGATGAGGCAACAAACAAGGTCATTCTTGGAATACTAAATGAATGACCATCTGTAACACCATCTTCACCCATGTATTGATAGTCTGCCTCAATATAACCGCCCACTGAGACAGGTAATTTGCCTACCTCGAGGAATGGACGATTGTATACAGCATCCATGTTGAGTTGATTCTTAGCAGTATCGACAGGAGCACGCTTTAGTAATGTGCTGTCAATTTGTGAATGTGCATCTACATTGAAGAAGCATATTGCAACAATTAAAACGAAACTATATTTTTTCATGACAAATTAATCTTTAATGTGCTGATATCTTCTTCAACTTTGAAACTTCTGAGAGCTGAGTCGGCTGGACCATTTTGTACAGAACCACTTCTTGTAAACTCACTTCCATGCGCTGGACATTGTAGCCTGTCTCCAAAAACCTGAAGTTCTGTACCTTGATGAGTACATTTCATAAGCAAGGCTTTATATTCATCTGGACCAACTCGAAATACCGCAATTGGATATTGCAAAGAGTCATTTTGAACCACTACATATTTTAAAAAGCTATTGTCTTCTTTGAGAAATGCATCTTTAGGAATTTTTAAAAAGGAATTATCAAGGATTCCTGAGATGTATCGTGGACCTGCGCATCCTTCAAGTAGCAGACCTGTCGCCATTACTCCGAGGCAACCTTTGCTGCATTTTTTTATAAAAATTCGCCTTTCCATGATTATAGCGATTTAAGAAAAACGACCAATGCTTCTTTATCGCTTTGTGATAATGAAACAAACTGGTTTTTACTGTTATCAGCTTCACCTCCGTGAAGTACAATTGCTTCTTCAATGCTATGTGCTCGTCCGTCGTGCATCAAGAAGAATGATCCCCCCTGAGAATTTTCAGACAAACCTAAACCCCACAGTGGAGGAGTTCGCCATTCATACGTTTCTGCAGATCCTTCTGTAGCCCCATCATCCAAATTGGATCCCATGTCATGGAGTAAGAGGTCGGTGTATGGATAAAAGGTTTTATTGGCTAATGCTTCAATATCAGAATCAGGAGTAGTCCACTCAGGTATGTGGCAAGAAGCACATTGAATATCTGAGAAAAGTTGCTTCCCCCTTAATACATTTGTATTTTCTTCAAACCTAGGTAAAGGAGCTTTTAATGTTCGTAGGTAAAAAACAACATCTCTGATCGTTTGATCATCAACTTCAGGATCAGTGGACAATTGCGTGTATGGATCAATTGGCTCAAAAGTCGACGTAATCCCCATATCTTGATTGTATGCTCCAACCGTTTGCTGGAGCAGGTCAATGGCAGAAGCCTTCTTTCCAAAGCGTCCAATTATTTTGCCATCAACAGGTTCGTGATACCACTGTTCTTCGAAGTAAGCCGGTGGACTTATATAATTGGGTTTTCCTGATATACCGTCACCATCTCCATCAAGCGAATCCACATTTAGTAGAATTTGTTGATCTGTCAATGCTGCGAGAAAGCCTAATCCAGTAACCGCTGGGGGCGTAAGGTCCATGGATGGCACTCCATCTGGAATCACCTCAGGTTTGTAACCAGGAATAGCCCTGTTTTGAAGTTGCGGGCCACCAATAGTAAGATCAGGTGCCGTATTTGGTGCTGTTTGACCAAATCTTGTGAGCGTTGTGAATGGATGCCCTTTACCATCACCTGCATGACAACTCGCACAAGAGGTCGCAACAAAACCAGGACCTAGTCCAATGGCGGAAGAAAATACTTCATCATTAAAAGCTATATCACCATGGAGAAATTGTCGTTGTTCAGCATGAGACAACTCTTCCACTGGCCCATCTAACAACTCATTTTCAGGCGGTGCTTCAGGTATAATACTTTCACAGGAAACGCAAAAGAAAACTATTACAGAAATAAAAACGAAAGCATATTTTTGAATCATCTTAAAATAATTTTATGCAAACCTAAAAATAATATTTAGGTATACAAAACTTTTATGTTTAGAGCTTGCGAGTTAGTTTTGATTTATGGTTACCAGTACTGAAGAGAACTACCTTAAATCGATTTATCATCTTAGCTTCAATCGAAATGGTAAAGGCCTTGGCACGAAGGAATTAGCTGTCCAATTAAATATTGCGCCTACTTCTGTTAGCAATATGTTGAAAAAGCTCAAGGAAAAAGATTTAATTATATACGAGAAATACGGTGGTATTGCGCTTAGTTCTTCAGGTGAGGACATAGCCATGTTCGTAATTCGAAAGCACCGATTATGGGAGACCTTCTTAGTAGAAAAAATGGGATTTACATGGGATGAAATACATGAAGTGGCAGAACAGCTTGAACACATCAAATCCAATAAACTCATTGATCGATTGGATGAGTACCTGGGATATCCCGAGTACGATCCACATGGTGATCCGATTCCCAAAGTGAATGGCCAGGTTCGGGAGAGGCATAAAACCACCCTGGATCTAGTAGAAATTGGTAAGCATATTTCTGTAGTGGGGGTTAAAAACGATTCACCTGTATTTCTTCAACATATTACCCAATTAGGATTAACCATGAAAAGCAAAATTGTGATAAAGGCCCACCATGAATTTGATGATTTGTTGGATGTAGAAATTGAAGGAAAATCACAAATGATAAGTCCGGAGGTTGCTAAAAATATTTACGTGGCTACTTAAGATAAAATTTTGGTTATATTTCACAAAGCCCCCACCTTCATCTATAAGACAATTCAACTTCTTATTTTCAGGTAATAGTGTCAAAAATAGTTGATGGATTGCT
Source organism: Cyclobacteriaceae bacterium (assembly GCA_049115735.1). GTDB lineage: Bacteria > Bacteroidota > Bacteroidia > Cytophagales > Cyclobacteriaceae > CAXBNB01. The sequence goes on from JAGDZP010000031.1 coordinate 51,315, forward strand.
GGTAGTTTTTGTATTATTTTTGTTCGAACATTGCTCCTTAAAACTACGAAGAAATATCAAAATGTTTGTCTCTAATAGAAGGTAGAGGGATAACTAAGTATGTCATTTGCATTACTAATTGATACTAGTTAAAAACTAATGCCAACTGACAAATTGGGTGAAATGCCCAGAAGAGGAATATCATTAACCTGGAGAATGGGATTATTCATTCTCATGCCTGATTGAAATCCTCGCATCATCTGACTTATTTTTATGTCCTGTATGTTCCTGCGATCATACACATTGAAGATGCTTAATGAGACTTTTCCTCTCATATCATTTTTTAGATCGACAAAATAAGACCCTCCTACATCCAGCCTGTGATATGCAGGAAGCCTCAAATTATTTTTTTCATCAATACTTATAACACTCACATGCGATTCAAAGCGCTCACTATCTTGTGAAGCAAAAGAAGCTGATGTGGCCAAACTATAAGGGCTGCCTGAACCATATAGCCAGGTAGCAAAAAATTCAAAATTTTTAATTTTTAAAGAACCATAGGCATTTAGTTCATGTCTTCTGTCATGGTCGGCAAAGTAACTCTTTCCATCATTTATTTCACTAAAAGAATATTTAACCTCTCCCAATGTGTAACCTATCCAAGCTTGATAATTTCTTCTGTTCTTTTTTAAGAGTAGTTCAATTCCTTTTGCTTTTCCGGCTCCTTGAAAAAACAATTGATTAAAATTCTGAAATTCTGTAACCAGTCCACCATTGCTAAAAGCATACTCCAAGAGACCATCGAATTTTTTGGAGTAGATGTCGGCACTAAATTCAATTCCATCATTCACCTGATAATCAAAACCAGCCAAATAATGAGTGGCATGTTGAACTGGGATATTGTCACCATCTGCAAGAATCCAAAAGTCACGACTACCCTGTAACACATTTTTGGTGTTAACCTGATTTAAAAACTGATTGTATTGTCCGACTGCCGCCTTGAATTTTAGATTATTGCCAACATTCAATTTGGCATTAAATCGAGGCACAATGTAGAACTTATGAGTTGGAGAGAAATACCCCCCACGCAAACCAATAGTTACATTTAAATTAGGAAGTGTATTAAAATTGTACTCCAGATAAGCATTTGAAAGGGTTTTGTTCTTTTGCCTTTCATTTATGAGTGTCTCATTATCAGCAACACTTGTATATGCTGTATTGTATAGGGATCCGGACAAACCCATTTTCAATAAATTTGTGGAATTGCTTTGCCACTGATGATCTATTTTGATTGATATATCTTTCATGCTGTTATATTGATCATTGATGGAAGAGGATATTGTTGTTCCTTTTTGTCCAATGCTTAGACCATTGATTACATCATTGTAAGTACTACTGTATTTTGAATAGGATATAAGTACATTGGAAAAATGCTCATTATCCCATAACCTGGAAAATTTCAGTGATGTTCCTGTATTTCCCCAATTGATAAATCCTACAGTTTTGCTTTCTATTTTCAACGTATCGTTCACATTGTTGGTAGCAGATTCTGTAAAGTTGAGAATGTCTTTGCTGTTGTAGATACTAAGTGAGAGTCTGTTTTTTATAGAAACATTAGATGAGATTTTAAGGTTGAAATCATTGTAATAGAATACAGGATCAATCTTGCTCGATTCTGTTACAATGGCTTGTTGGTTCATGTTGTTATTACCACCCATAGACTGTCCATGATTATTACCACCCATAGAGTGTCCATGATTATTACCATTTCCGGTAATTGGCACATCCAATTTCGATGACAAACTGGATGAAAAATTAGAAAATATATTGTCAAATAAAGGTGTAGATATAAAGTCGGTATATGATCTCCTGCCAGAAAAAAACAAAGTAGTATTTTGGTCAGAAAGCGGAATCTCCAATGTAGAGTTGAGGCTTAAAAAATTTAATCCTAGTATACCAGCAGCTTTGTATTTATTCCCATCCTTTCCTGCCATATCAATAATACTTGATACTCGACCTCCATATTCCGCTCCATACCCACCTTTCGATAATCTGACTGATTTAATAGCATTTGGATTAAAAGCACTGAAATACCCAAATAAATGATCAACATGATAAACGGTGAATCCGTCAAACAAAAATAAGTTTTGGTTACTCGTACCACCTCGAACTCTGAGACCAGAAGATAGCTCATTGGTAGCATTGATTCCTGGTAATAACTGAATTGATTTAAAAATATCCACTTCCCCTGTGGATGGTATAGAGGATGCCAAATTTGGATTCATGGTTATGTTTTCAGAAAATTCACCAATTTCGAAATCATTTGTTTTTAGGTCAGTAATAACCATTTCCTTAAGGTTTTGGGGATTTGGGGTTAGTTGGACAATTAGTCTTTTATTAGCATCTGCCCTATCAATAATCACAGTAGTATCTCTATAACCTAAATACATAATCTTGAGGGCAGTTGGCAACTTAGCTCCGGTTAAGGAGAAATGACCATCAACATTTGTTGCCAGACTTTTATTTTCCGTGTCTAGCCAAACGTATGCATGTGGAAGGCTTTCTCCAGTGTAAACATCTTTAACACTACCTGTTAAATCGAAGAAAAGTGCTTGTGTGTCGTCATGATCCTTTTTTGGTTTTTTAATAATGAACAAATCAATTTCGAGCATTTCAAAATCAAGACCTGTTCCTTTTAGCATTTCTGAAAACGCATCATAAACAGAGCAGTTGTTCAAGATAATATTGATGAATTTTCCTTTTACAATTTTTTCACCAAAAGCCGTTTTTATACCATATTTATTTTTGAGTAAACTTAGTGCTTCTTTGAGTTCAGTTTTTTGGAAGTCCTCTGTAATACGTGCAGTGAGGTTAGACTGGTTTTGAGCTAGTGCTATGAATGGGAGGAACAATACAATATATATCCAGACTGCATTTTTCATTTGATCTAAGTTTCTGGCAAGCAACTAGATTCTAATCTGATAAAATTAAAAGGTAATCCTGGTTCTTTAAATGGATAATGCTTGCTCAATAAATGATTATCATCATGGAATACAATTGATCATTTTATTTCTACAATGTTTCCGCGGATACTATATGTTAAACCAATTGGCTCGCAAATGAGTTTTAGTGATTTATTCAGATCTTTATTGTCAAAATATCCCGTGTATCCTTGATTTTCCAAATTGGGATTAAAAACTACTTGCACATCGTACTGTCTTGATAGGGTAGAAAAAACTTCTTTGAGGGAATTGTTTTCAAAAAAGAATTCCCCTTTCCTCCAATCCTTTTCTCCATTTTCATCAAATACAAACTTTTTGGGCTCCCTGTTTTTTTCAATATCTATGCCTTTTCCAGGAGTAAGCAGGGTGAGTTTGGACTTTAGAGCCGAAGAAACAACTACTCGACCACTAAAGCATTTTACTCTATATATGTTTTCTCTTGAATAAATATTGAAACTGGTTCCCAATACTTCAGTACTTCCTAAGTCGGAAATAACTGTAAATTTTTCGCCATTTTGTACATTAAAAAATGCTTCTCCTTTCAATGATATTTTCCTTTGTAACGTCCAGGCGAGCTTATTGTATTGTAGTGAAGAACCGGCATTGAGTTGCACGTCAGAGCCATCTGGCAATACAACTTGCTGTGCGGTTTTATTACCAATTGTTATGGACACATCATTCATCCGGTATAGCCCGTAGGAAATGGTAATTAATAAACTAAAAGATGCAGCTATTTTCCAAATGAATGAGAATCGCTTTGTATTGGTGTTAATGATAGGGTGGACCTTATCTTGCTGCTCGTCAAAATCATCCAGTTTTTCAAAAAAAAGACCTACTTTTTCATCAGTTAATTGATGGGAATACTCGTAAGAGCTAATTTTGTCTTTTATCTTTTCATTAAAGTCTTCCATTTTCTTTCGGCTTAATATTCATTAATTCCAATTGCTCTTTAAGCTTGTTTTTGGCTTTTGACAAATTGGATTTGGAGGTTCCTTCTGATATGTTCAACTGTTTGGCTATTTCATGATGTTTATAGCCTTCCAACACATATAAATTGAAAACAATTTTGTATGCAGGCGAGAGACCTTGTACTATTCCCATAATTTCATCGGCGGACATTTTGTCTATGATATAATTATCAAATCCATCAAATTTTTGAACATATTCCAAGTCAATCTGGTTATGGTACTTTTTATTTTTTCTGTAATTATCTATAGCAGTATTGATCATTATTTTTCTTAGCCAACTTTTGAAAGAAAAGTTTTCATCATACCTATTGATGTTGTTAAACACTTTCATGAAAGCATCGTTGGCTACTTCTTCAGCCTCGGTTTTGTCCTTGCTGTAAGGCATGCATATACTCATGGCATATCCGTAATAGTCTCTATAAAGTTTCTCTTGAGCGCTCCTGTCTTTATTTTTACAGGATTTTATTAAGTGTTCAATTTCTAGAGGCATTATTCATATTGTCATAAAACAACATACTGATTCACTATCTTAATTTAGCTATTTCAAAGGGTAACTTTCTACATTCATAGTTGAATCCGAGTTTATCTCTGATTCCTGATTGAATATAAGTTTTTTCAAAAAAGCCTTCCCCTAAATTATGGGGAAAGCTTTGAGCGGTTAATACTTTAGATTTTTTCTTCTTAACCATGGTTGTGCCTACCCATTCCTTGCGTGAGTATTTCTATATAGGTTCCATTTTCATCAAAAACAAATACTCCTACTTCCATAATTGATACATGATATTGTATGGTATTATCTTCCAAGGTTACCTTTCTTGCTCTCATGATGTCATTATCAGGATAATTGGTTGTGAAGTAATCTACAATAAGTGAGGGCAAATCAGCAATCTCAATTACTTCCATATCACTAAGGATTTTGCCACCACCTCTCATGATATGTTCGATATAATTTCCATTTTGGTCAAAACGTAACGCACCTACCTCTGAGATCAAAACATGATATTCGATTTCATCTTCCCAATTCACTGAAAATGCTTTTAAAATTTCAGATTCGGAATAATTGGAGGTTATATAATCAAGAATAGGAGTTGGTAACTCTGAAATTAAAACCTCAGCTGGAATTACTTCAGGATGCCCCCTGAATCCACCTTCATTATTCATCATAGCACCACCATTATTCATCATACCACCTCCATTGTTCATCATACCACCACCATTATGTGTGCCATTTCCTCCTTGGAAGCCATTGCCCATTCCACCACCAGTGTTGCCATTCATGCCCCATTGCATATTGTCTCTTCGTTCATCACTTTCAAACTCTACTTTGGAGTGAATGTCACCAAATCCATATAAACTACTACTACTAGCAAAAACAAAATTTGTATTGTTGCTCATAAAAGCCTCGTAGGTAATCTGATTATTACTATCTATTACTTTAAAGGCATCCGTAATCACTTCTCCCTCGAAGTTGCTGGTGATAAATGCCTGCGAACTTCCAGGTAGTTCATTTGGGCTAATTACTTCTACCTGTCCTTGGATGTTCAATACTTCTTCATCACTATTGCATGATGCCAATATCCCTAACACCATACCGAAAATTATTACTCGCTTGATCATTTTATTGAAATTTATATTATACATGTCTTAAAAATTATTATTTGACACCAGTACGTTCCTCGATAACAAAATGGTTGCCTGAGTAAATAAAATGACGGACAAATTTTTTGGACCAAATAACCTGGTCAGTTTCATCCGGATTTTATGTTTAATTATATCGCAATTATTAAGATGAATTTAAATTTTAGGGCTTGAAGTCAAATAATAGCATTAAGCATTCTACCTAGAAATTTTCAACTAGTGAACTACTGTATACTATCAAGCCGCTCATAGGCACCAAAGTCTGGCATAGCGTCTCGCATGTTTCCTAAAATATCAAAATCAATCCCAATATTCTGGCCTTTGTCTCGAGCATTTCCCAGAGAATCTATTTGATAATCGAAAATAAACCTATCATAAAATCCGGGGAAGTTATTTGCTCTACTAATGATATTTCCCAATTCTTCGTAAGTATCATCAGTGGTTTTGATGATATTGTCTTGAATCTCCAGGGTAACCCTTTGTTCCCCACTTAGACTTATTACAATTTCCCTAATTTCATTTCCCCATAAGATTGAATTCACAATTTTCAGGTTGAGTTCATTGGAAATTATATTGTTGTTTACATCAACTATGTTATCGGAGAACTGAAAAGATTCCTCTTCTCTTAAAAATAAAGTTGGATCATTAACGAATGTGCAGTGCTGGTATTCGTAGTTGCCGCCAAGGAAATTGCCTAAGACATACTGGTCACAGTTATACACAACCGTATTGTATGCCCTGACATCTGAATTAAACGCAAGTATGCCTGCATTGGACATATGTTCTATTATTGTATTGCTAATTTCCAAATCAAAGTCTTTATTTTCATCTGGCGTACCAATACGCAGACCATTCATACCATTACTTATGATTGCATGATCGATTTTGTTGTCAAAACTGCCTTCCAGAAAATATATACCATCCCATTGACCTGGAGCGACATCAAATTTTTCATCAAGCCTGGTGTTTCTTACAATGATCTTATTATCTAATGTTCCATTCAGTTGGAGAGAACCTTTCACAAAAAGGGACGAGTTATTGTCGATGTATATTCTGGTACCAGGTTCGACTTCAAGATTACAAAGCGTATCAACGAGGGCATTGTTGTAGATTACATAGGGTCGGTCATTTGTCCAAGTTGTATTGCATTCTATAATTTCTCCATTCAAGAAAATTGCGTCTTGCCCCCATGATACAAGCTTAACATGCTCAGAATTACCATTTGATTCGATGACAATACTATCTTTCACTATAAAGGGTAAGTCCTGATCCTGGGGAAAAACTTTAACTTCGACCAAAACAAGCAGGCTATCATTGCCGAGAATAACTTCATCTTGGAAATTGATTCCTTCTATTCCATTTACAATTATTGAATATTCAGATGAATTCCCTTTTCCAAGAAAAATATTGCTCAGCCTTACCGCATTTTTGTTCGGATTAAAAATCCTGAGTCTCTTGGTAATACTGCCTACAGCACTGAACACCGTATCGAAAATTACGGTATCCTGCGAATAGGCAAGACGGGCACTACGTTCAGTAGTGATCTCTTCCTCGATTGGATTGCAGGCGTAAAAAATAACTGCCAATAATAATGATATTGGAAAGAGATGGTTAAAGTTCCTATTTGTATTTTTACTTAAAAGAGATTGCAATGATATTCATTAAATATTTATCAATTCCGATGGTATTT
>JAGDZP010000032.1:0-134539 GCA_049115735.1 Cyclobacteriaceae bacterium
CTTATGTTGGATTACAGAGTTCAGATGCTTATACCTATGCGTTAAGTGGTGATATGTTGACTGTAACCGGTTCTGGTGCTTTCATAGGGTTATCCAAAGCATACAATGATGGCGAGTACGATGGATCAGATGTCGCGTTACAAACATCTGTTACCTATGAAGTGTTATCTTTCAATACAACACCCGGCAGTGAGCAAGTGAAGATAACTATTGCTGTAGGAGGTGGAAATTACTGGACATTTACTTTAGCTCCGCAGGGTGAGGATACTGGCGGAGGAGGTGGAGGAGTTGATGTTGGGCCTTCATTAATTCCTAATGGTGGCTTTGAAGATGGACTTGAACAAACAGATTGGGCATTTCTTAGCAATAATGGTACAATAGAAATTACTGATATTGACAAAAATGGAGGCGTATTTTCAGCGAAATTAGTTGCGGATGTGCCAAGCACGGGTACTCCAGCTGCTTCTAATCCAATCATACAACAAGAAGGATTTGCTTTGGATGAAGTAAATATTGGAGACGTTGTAAGAGTAAGTTTTGATGTTAAAGCCAGTACTTCAGGTAATGGTGGTGTACCCAAAGCTGCTCTACTTTCAAATAGAGCAACTGACGCTGGTGCTACTAGATACGACATTAATTTCAGCCCAACCGGCGACTGGCAAACAGTAAGCGAAGACATTACCATTGATGATTTATTTGTGTCTGCCAACGGCTTGTCAATTCAGTTTGAAGCTGGTTGTGGTGGTGTTAATGGTTGTGGGGTAGAGATGTTCGTAGATAATGTGAGCGTTTCCTTAGTTGATGACGGTGGCTCAGATGGTCAATTGTTAGTTAATGGAGATTGGGAAACCGGGGGACAGGCACCATGGATTGCTAATGGGGCTCCAGCTTTAGATATTCGTACAGAGGGAGGCAATTCCTTTTTCTTTGCAGATATCGCAGTAGCAGATCCTGCAAATCCATATAACTATGGATTCCAGCAGAATCTGACATTAGAGCAAGGTAAGAATTATAGATTAACATTTGATGCTTCCACAAGTGCAGGAAATACAAGGTCAATCATCGCTGGTATTGGTTTGGCAGGGCCTACTGATTTTACTAATGATACTCAAACAATCATTCTTACTGATCAAACACAAACTTTCACACTTAATCTTTCATCGAATACTTTTGCAGCAACCAATGGACGTGCAATCTTCGATTTACTTGGTGATGTAGGCATAATTGTGATTGACAATATCTCTCTGATCGTTCTGACAGCACTTGATGATGCGACACTAAGTGATATTAAAGTGAATAGTGAATCAATTGATGGCTTTGAAAGTGCTATTGCTGATTACTCTGTTGAATTACCATTTGGTACTACAGATGTTCCTGAGGTTACAGTGACTACATCAGCCGATGGGTCTTCCACTGATATAATTGTTGCAAACGGATTACCCGGTACAACAACAATAAATGTAACTTCAGAGAACGGAGCAGATTCACAGACTTATTCAGTTTCCTTTACGGTTGCACTATCAGATGATGCCACTTTGGCCGACATAAAAGTAGATCAAGAAACAGTAGATGGTTTCAATACCTCTACTTTAGAATATGAAGTTGAACTGCCTTTCGGTACGACAGTTGTGCCAGTGGTCACTGCCATAGCAGCAAGCACCAATACTACGGTAGAAGTAATTGCCACAGCAGAATTACCTGGTATCACTACTATAAATGTGACTGCAGAAAATGGGATAGATTCACAGACTTATTCTGTATCCTTTGCGGTTGCACTATCACCTGATGCTACTTTGAGCGACATCAAAGTGGGTGAGGAAACAGTGGATGGTTTCAATGCCTCCACTTTAGATTATGATGTTGAATTGCCTTTTGGTACAACAGATGTACCAGTGGTTACGGCTCTTCAAACTTTTGCCAATGCGACTGTAGAAATAAATGCGGCAACAAGTCTACCAGGAATCACAACAATAGATGTGATTGCAGAGAATGGAGTAGATTCACAGACTTATTCAGTTTCCTTAACGGTTGCACTATCACCAGATGCTACTTTGAGCGACCTTAAAGTGGGTGAAGAAACAGTGGACAGTTTCAATGCAGCTACTTTTGAATACGCTATTGAACTGCCTTTTGGTACAACAGATGTACCAGTGGTTACGGCTCTTCAAACTTTTGCCAATGCTACTGTAGAAGTAAATACGGCAACAAGCCTACCAGGCACGACAACTGTAGATGTAACTGCAGAGAACGGGGTAGATTCACAAACTTATTCAGTCGCCTTTACCGTGGCACTATCAGATGACGCCACTTTGAGCGACCTAAAGGTGGGTGAAGAAACAGTGAATGAATTCAATGCGGCTACACTAGAATACGCTATTGAATTGCCTTTTGGTACCACAGATGTACCAATGGTTAGTGCACTTCAAACTTTTGCCAATGCGACTTTAGAAGTAAACAACGCGACAAGTTTACCAGGAATGACCACAATAGATGTGACAGCAGAGAATGGAATTGATTCACAGACTTATTCTGTAATTTTTACGTTTACTCCACCACCAGCAGATGTGGCTTTGAATGACCTCAAAGTGGATGGACAAACAGTGGATGGTTTTAGTGTATCAATGTCGGAGTACACTGTTGAATTACCATTCGGCACTACTATCGTTCCTGAGGTTGATGCCGTGGCGGCAAATACCAATACGACAGTAGATATTGTTGCCAGTGCAGAACTACCTGGCACTACTACGATAAATCTGACCTCATTAGTTGGAAGTAATAGTGCGACATATTCAATTGCATTTACAATAGCGCCACCATCAGATGATGCATCACTGAGTGACATTATAGTGTCTGAAGAGTCAATTGAGGGTTTCAACACGTCCATTTTGGAATATTCCTTTGAGCTTCCTTTTGGAACCACAGAAGTGCCGGTAATATCAGTAGTAACTACAGATGCTAATGCTAGCGTACAAATGAATACTGCTACAAGCCTTCCGGGTTCCACAATGGTAATGGTAACAGCACAGAATGGAATCGACATTCAAACATATACGATATCTTTCACGCTGGCAGCACCATCAGAAGATGCCTCTCTAAGTGATATTATCCTGTATGGACAGTCGATAGATAATTTCAATGATTCCAAATTAGATTATTCATTTGAGTTGCCTTTTGGCACAACCGAGGTTCCAATGGCTACAGCTATTACTACAGATGCCAATGCTACTGTGCAAATGAATACAGCCACAACTCTACCTGGCACGACTTCAATAGATGTGACAGCAGAGAATGGCATAGATTCACAGACTTATACAATTTCTTATACTGTAGCGGCTGAAATATCGAGTGATGCCACTCTTAAGAGTTTGAAATATAACGACACTGCGGTACCTGAATTCTCAGCAGAGGTCATGTCATATTCAATAATACTACCATATAAATCAGAACTGCCTATAGTAACTGCTAACCCGTCTAATGTTGCAGCGATAGTGACCATAGATAATATTTCGGTTTTCCCTGGTACGGCTACTATCGTAGTTACAGCGCAAGATGGAACTACAATCAACACTTATGAAATAGGGTTCTCGATTGAGAAATTCTTAATTTCTGGTATTGCTACAGATGAGACTGGAGCTACTTTTAGTTCGGGAAGTGTTAGTGCAGTACAATTAGAAGATAATAGTGTAACATATACTGTTGAGTTAGGTGCAAATGGAGAATATGAATTCCCAGAGATTGAAGGAGGAACCTATATTGTTGGGATAGATCCAATCGATTCAGATAAGTATTATACAACATATTTTGGAAATAAAATTTTAGTTGAAAAAGCACAAAGGCTACTTGTTACTGGTGATGTAAGTGGTGTAAATATTCAAATGCAATTGAAACCGGCAGAAGAAGATTTATTAACCGGAGAAGCTACTATTACTGGCCGTGTTATAGAGGCTGTACAGGGTGGTGGAAGAATTGATTTTGGTAGAGTCCTGACAGGAACGCCTATCGCTGGAGTATCTGTATTTTTGGTACGAGTTGTTGATGGTCAAGTCATGACTGAAGTTGTGACAGATGAGAATGGTGATTTTACGATCAATGGGGTTCCATTGGGTGAGTATACTCTTGAGTTTGAAATCGAAGGAGTTCAAGCAGATCTTGGGGATAGCACAATTGTTATCGATGAGGTTGATGCTGAAATTGAATTGACTGCTGCTGTATCAGAAGATGGTGTCACTATTGAGATAGAAGATACTGTTACAGCAATTGATCCTGAAGATTTATATGAGTTAAATGCTTATTCACATAATGGGGTACTCTATGTAAATAGCAATTCTGAGTTAAAATCGGGCCGAGTAGAATTGTTTACACTATCAGGGATTAAGATTCTGGATAGAACTTTACAAAATACTCAAGAACAATTCCTGATTAAGAGCTCAGGAGTGGTCGTTATTAGAATATCAGATAGATTCCATAATCAGGTAATGAGCAGAAAACTTTTTGCGGACTAAAGAAATTAATCCTATCATTTAATCCACACAACAAGTTGATGGTAGTATTAAAAACTGCGGCCATATGGTCGCAGTTTTTTTATTTGGTGACAATCGGTGTGTTGTTCTGCATCCGTTAGCCATGATGGATTGCTTCTTTAAGTCACGATCGGCCAGGACGAGTAGCAAGAGCAAGAGAGAAATTGCCACCAAAACAAACTGTAATTGCTCCAAATTCAAACTCATATAGCCATGCTTTTGAAACTTGGGTTGGCGAATTATTTTGTGAAATATTGGCAGAATTGCAGAATAGTGCCTTTATTTGCAGCTCGTTCTTTAAGACATTTTGACTTATCAAGAAAGGTGGAGGGACAGGCCCTACGAAACCTTGGCAACCTATTAATTGAATAAGGTGCCAATTCCTACCCTGCTTGCAGGGAATAGATAAGAAAGTAGAGGATATAAAAAAACCGAATATATAATCCCTTCTGACTTATCTCAGAAGGGATTTTTTTATGGACAATATTCGACTGTCTATTTGACCATTATACCTTTTGAGAGTTGAGATAGAAAAGAGCAAAGTTGAACGAAAAGTAAGAGGTTATGTACGACAATTTTGAAACTATCGCGATCCGTGCGCAGCAGAAACGAACGCAGAATAGAGAGCATTCTGTGCCTTTATATCTCACTTCGAGTTATGTTTTTGATGATGCAGAGCAAGGGCGGGCATTGTTTGCTGAGGAAGAAGAGGGAAACATCTATTCAAGATTTACCAATCCTAATACGGAGGAGTTTGCCACAAAAATGGCTCTTCTAGAGGGTACTGAGGATGGCTTTTCAACAGCAACCGGCATGTCGGCAGTCTTTGCTAGTATGGCAACATTTCTCAAGTCAGGTGATCATATTGTAGCTTCCAGGTCTGTTTTTGGGAATACTCATAAAGTAATAACCGAAGTATTGCCTGAGTGGAATATTGACTACAGCTATGTGAGAATAACCGATAAGCAAAGTTGGATCAACGCGATTAAGCCTAATACCAAAATGCTGTTTGTAGAAACCCCATCTAATCCAGCTTTGGAGCTGATAGATCTTGAGTGGCTTGGACAACTGGCAAAAAAGCATAACTGCTTGCTGAACGTGGACAATTGTTTTGCAACTCCATATTTGCAAAACCCTGCAAAATGGGGAGCTGATTTGGTGACGCATTCTGCTACAAAGTACATCGATGGACAAGGCCGTGTCATGGGAGGTGTTGTGTTGGGTAGTAAGGAATTGATATCTAAAGTAAGGACTTTTGCGAAACGTACAGGACCGTCTTTGTCGCCATTTAATGCATGGGTTCTCTCGAAAAGTCTGGAGACACTGTCACTTAGAATGGAAAGACATTGTGAAAATGCCCTCAAGCTAGCCAAATACCTTGAGCAGCACGATGAGGTAAGCTGTGTCACGTATCCATTCTTAGCGTCTCACCCAAACCATGACATTGCTAAAAAGCAAATGAAATTGGGTGGTGGATTGGTATGTTTTGAGCTAGACGGAGGAGTGGACAGGGGAAGGAAATTTCTGAATGCTTTGAGCATGATTTCATTGACGGCCAATCTGGGGGATACGCGTACCATTGCTACGCATCCTGCTTCCACAACACACTCCAGGTTGAGCGAGGAAGAAAGAGAACAAGTGTGCATTAGTCCTGACTTGGTACGGATTTCTTGCGGAATTGAACACATAGATGATATCCAAAACGATATCGAACAGGCAATTGAAAAATCAAAAAACTAAACTATGTCTGCACATCAGTATTTCAACTATAAAAAAAGATTTGAGCTAGAGGCGGGCAGTTATTTACCTGAGTTGACTTTGGCATACAATACCTACGGTAAGATGAATGCGGACAAAAGTAATGTAGTCTGGATTTGTCATGCTCTCACAGCCAATAGCGATCCTGTGGAATGGTGGCCAGGTATGGTTGGAGAGGGTTATTTCTATGATCCCAACGAATATTTTATTGTATGTGCAAATATGCTGGGATCGTGCTATGGAAGTACTGGCCCCTGCTCAGTGAACCCGGAAACGGGGAAGCCATATTATTTAAACTTCCCGGAGGTAACTATCCGTGATATGGTAAATGCCTATGACCTGTTGAGACAGGATCTGGGGATTGAAAAAATCCATACGGTTATTGGTGGATCTTGTGGTGGTCATCAGGCCGTAGAGATGGCAATCATGTGGCCGGACCTTATTAGCAATTTGGTGACCTGTGTTTCTTCTGCTACGGAATCTGCATGGAGCAAAGCCGTACATACGACCCAGCGCATGGCCATGGAGGCTGATTCGACCTGGGGTGAAGAAAGGGATGATGCGGCTGTGGAAGGTATGAAAGCAGCTCGTGGTATAGGCCTGCTCACTTACAGAACCATCGATGCATATATCCAAACTCAGAGCGACTCGGATGATAGTAAGCTAGATGACTATAAGGCGTCTTCATATATCAAGTACCAGGGAGAAAAATTAGCAAAAAGATTCAATGCATACTCGTACTGGTATCTTGCCAAGGCATTGGATACTCATAATGTGGCCCGTGATCGCGGATCTTTAGCAGAAGTATTGGGATCGATAAAGGCTAACACCTTCATCGTGAGCATTAACACTGATATGCTGATTCCTGTATCTGAACAAAAGATTATGGCCCGTTATATTCCGGGAGCTGTTCACGAGATTATCCAATCAGAATATGGACATGATGGATTTTTGATAGAGTTTGCAAAGATTACAGAAAAGCTGAATGAGTTTTTTAAGGTGCACGCATAGCACAACTATCAGTGTGCAATTAACAATTAAATAAATAAGACAAAATAGATTTAGTAATGAAAGTTTTAAAATTTGGAGGTACCTCCGTAGGGTCTGCTGAGAACATCAAGAGAGTATCTCAAATTGTGCAAGACATCAAGCCCAAGTTTGTGGTATTGTCTGCTGTATCCGGTACTACCAACGACCTTGTAGCCATTTGCGATTGTCTATTCCGAAATGACAAGGAGGGAGCAAAAAAGGTGATTGAAAAGTTCAATTTTAAATATGCAGAATTGATTGACGGTCTTTTTGATACAGATGAACACAAGCAGGTAGGGCTAAGTCATTACAAAGCTTTTGTAGAATTGCTTACCAATGTAATCGAAGGTCCAACTTTCGGTCTAAAGGAGGAAAAGCTAGTACACGCACAGGGGGAATACTTGTCTACCAGGCTTTTCAAGACCAAGCAAGACGAATTGGGGAATGATTCAGTATGGCTGGATTCATTGGATTTCATGAGACTGACGGTAGAAAATGAGCCTGATATACACTTTAGTGAAATAGAATTAGGTAGAATAATGGCTGAGTATTCCAGTGCACAATTGTTTATAGTGCAAGGTTACATATGCCGCAATACTGAAGGAGAAGTAGACAACTTACAACGGGGAGGTAGTGATTATTCGGCATCACTTTTAGCTGAGGCTATCACAGCTGAGGAGCTTCAAATCTGGACGGACATAGATGGTATGCACTACAACGACCCGAGGATCGTACAAAATACGAAGAGTATTCCAAAACTGTCGTATGAGGAAGCTGGTGAGTTGGCCTACTTTGGAGCGAAAATTCTGCACCCATATTGCCTTCTTCCAGCAAGAAGGAAAAACATTCCCGTAAGAGTTAAGAATACCATGGATCCTGCGGCTATAGGCACTTTGATCAGTGAGGATACTTCCGAGTTTGGTATTAAAGCAGTTGCTGCTAAGGATGGAATTATTGCCATCAAGATCAAGTCTACAAGAATGCTTTTGGCTCATGGCTTTCTAAAAAAAGTATTTGAGATTTTCGAACGCTACCAAACTTCGGTAGACGTAATTACTACTTCGGAGGTGGCTGTTTCTCTGACCATTGATGATGGCAAAAACCTGAATAAAATCGTAGATGAGCTGTCGGAATTTGGTGATATCCATGTAGAGAAAGAACAATGTATCATTTCTGTTGTTGGTAACTTCATCGCGGATGAAAAAGGTACTGCTTCGAAAATCTTTGATTCGCTTAGAGAGATTCCTTTGAGGATGATTTCATTCGGTGGAAGTAAACACAATGTAACTTTGCTGGTAAGTGGTAAGCATAAAAAGGAAGCCTTGAATGCCTTGAACGACAACCTATTTAATGGAAGAGTGCAGGCAGCAGTATAGTTGTTATGAGCCAAAAACGAATTTAAAGGGTGCAGCGAGAGTTGCACCTTTTTTTACAATTTCACATGGCCTTTCTACTCCAAATAAATCTCAGGAAGTCCATAAAATGGAGCCCAGGAAAAGAACATCCCGATAAAGGATTCTGTAGCTACAAGTTTTTCTCCGACATTTGGGCCTGTGGTAGCATTTCCGAATACATCCCATGTATTGCCAAGCTGATCTTTTAAAATATCTGCGGATTCGAAATCATTGATAGCCGTGAATTCCAGAACCGTATCGTTGATGGTTTTTTCCTTGAAAGAAATAATGAAGTTTTTTTCTACACTACCAATAACAACAATATTCTCGTTCTTGAATGTGTCATAGATAATCGGAGTATTTTCAAAACTTTGAAACCTATACACTTTAGCACCACCCCTAATTATGACGCCATGAACCCTTTCTTTCTTGTGTAATCGATTGTCATTAACAGAAACGGAGAAGATAAGTCCATCACTGCTTCGATAGTTAGCATAAGGGTATGATTCATAAAATCGGTCATATCCTGTATCTCTTGAAATGACCTTGGTGTCAGGGTACATGATTTTCCATGTAGCCCAGGTCGTTTCAAAAATTTGGAAAGTTTCCGGGCTTGTGCCTTTCAATGGCCCATTAACACATTTTAAACCCTGCTGCGTCCAGGTACTATTTGACTCTCTGTCATAGGGCATTAGGTTGGTGTTATACAATAAGCCGGATACACCAAAGGTGGTAGCATGTCCATCGAAAACCCTTTCCCAACCTACGGATGTGCCAGTCAACGGACAGTGCGTGATGGCCATTTTGTGGCCACCAATATCATCGTTCACTATTTCATGCCAATTGAAAATGTTGTGGGGATAGGCACGAACCACATCGTTAAACTTATATCCAACAACCAGTTCATCATCCAGTAAATAATCGATTTCATTTGGGTCGACAAATTTTGGATTTTCTAGTGCGGGAATTCCATCTTTACCAGGCCCTCCATCTATCACCTGTCCAATAGGAACTGACCAGGCACCTGGTGAATTGGCTGATGGACTTCCTGTCGCGGGTCCGGGAGTATCATCCACCTCATCACCACAACCATAAAGTAAGAATGAAATGCCGGCCAGTATGGTTAATAGTTTATTAGATTTCATCGTTCTTTTTTGTTTTAATAGTAAAACTGAGACCTAAGTTTATCCGATAGGTGGGTGTTACCTGGGTTTGAACCAGTGCTGCGTAAACGGGGATTTGCACATTTGCCTGAAAGTATGTGTCTGTGTTAACGTAATAAGCAATAGCTGGTCTCACAAAAAGCCATTCTCCCCCGGTACTAGGAACGTCGCTCAAATCTGAGATGTTATCTGCTTTGTTTTTATCAGGATCGACATGCCTGTAGTTGAAAGTTAACGATGGATTTAAAATAAGGCCAGCTAATTCGACCTGATCGGCAATGCCAATATTTACCTGGGTTTCATTGCCAAACTGATAAGTCTGGTTTCCGAAGTAAGAATCATTTTTGCCCGTAGCTCTGTATATGGCCGACCCAACGATAGACATGCTTGGTCGTAACTTCAGACTTTGATTTCCTCCAACCCAATAGATAACGTCCCAGGCACCACTACCGGGTTGTAGGTCGGCATTCAGCGGAATACCGATCTCACTAGTGAGATCAGAAGGACCTAAAGGAGCTTTGAGTCCAAGACCGAGGTGAAAGTCTTTAAAAACTCTGTGCTTAACCAGAATGACTGCATCTCCAAGGCCATTGGTAGTTGTCACATTGGGACCTTGTCCTACCAAGGGAGATTGTATAATTCTTTCCTGGCGTACGTAAGAGAAAAACACTTCTGAAGAAATATTTTCAGTGAAAGAATACCCGATCTGTCCCATGAGGCTGTGGGTCTTTCGCTTTCTTGTATTGTCGTTTAGTTTAGTTGTACCGTCCTTTAGTGTATTGAGCACATTGAGATCGTAATTCACGGAAACCTGTAGACTTCCCATAGACTTTACTGGCATACCTATGTTGCCCGATAGAGGTACCCCGCCGGAGCAACAGGTCTGAGCAAGTGAGTCTGATATCGTGATTAAGACCGCAATACCGATAAGAAGAGCTGATTTTCCCATCATACAGGTTCAAACCTGAATATCCGCCATTAAGTTCCCGAGCAGCATTCACTCTGAATCAAATTGTCTGCGATACAACATCAAATAGTTGTAAAACATTTGTAGCTTGAGTTCAGTTATATAGAAGAGTCATTTGATTTTGATTATGAAAAAGATTTCAACTTATATACTGTCAGTGCTGCTACTTTTTATTATTAGTGCTTCAGGAATATTTGCTCAATCCGGTGATGAGCTTGAATGGAAGAGTATAGAAGAAGTACAAAAGGAAGTAGTTGACAACCCCAAATTAGTGTTTATCGACTTCACTGCTAAATGGTGCGGATGGTGTAAAGTGATGGATAAGAAAACATTCACCAGCCCTGAGGTGATTGAGTATTTGAATGAGAATTTTTATTCCGTCAAACTAAATTTTGACAACCCCCGGCGTTTTGAGTTTATGGGTGAACAATATACAGCCAAGGATTTTGCCAAGTCTCACGGGATTACGGGATTGCCTACCATGCTGGTATTTAATCCTGACATGAAGTTGAATGATAGAATTGTCGGCTACCAAAAGCCAAAGCAGTTTATCAACAAACTGAAGCCATTTTTAGAGTAGCAAAAAGAACAGTTGCAGTCAACTGAAATTGACCGCAACCGCTCCTTGATTTGGGAAATTACTTCAGCCAGGCTTTATACATCCAGAGCGACTTTTCCTGCTCTTCAATTAAGGCAGACATCTGGTCTTCGGTACCACTATCACTGGAATCTCCAGCTAGTTCCTTTATTTCTCTTTCTAGTTCTACCAGGCCGGTAATGTTGCTTACAATGGTCTTTACACCTTCTTCTCCCTGATGGACATTCTTTACCGCGGCTATGTTTGCCGTATTGATGTAGTCATCAAAGGTGTGTAGCGGTGTTCCTCCTACAGTCAAGATTCTTTCTGCAATTTCATCAATTTTCACAGCCGCATCTGTGTACAGCTCTTCAAATTTCACATGCAATTCGAAGAAGTCCCTTCCCTGAATATTCCAGTGAAAACCTCTTAGGTTTTGGTAGTAGATTTGGAAGTCTGCGAGCAATAAATTCAATCTGTCAATTATCAATATGTCTTGTTTCATCTTCTTGTGTTTTTTGTTTGGTACTCAAATTTACGGACGTGGTAAACCCGCGATCAATGGCATCAATTGATTGTTGTTATGTTCGTATAGAATACGCCGATGAAAGATATGATTTTGATCAGTTTCGCTGATACTTCCGGAAAAGACTGGAAACTTTTAGTTGGATGACTCCTAAAACTGCCTCTCTAAAAATATGGCTCGACATCTTGGACGTACCCCTCGTGCGATCGGTGAAAATGATAGGAATTTCCTTGATTTTGAAGCCATATTTCCAGGCTAGAAATTTCATTTCGATCTGAAAGGCATAACCAATGAATTTGATGTGGTCCAGGTCAATAGTCTTCAGTACTTTGGATGTATAGCATTTAAACCCAGCCGTAGCATCCTTTATGGGAAGACCGGTAATGAATTGAACATAAAGACTAGCGAAATAAGACATCAACACCCGACCCATAGGCCAGTTGACTACATTCACCCCGGTGATATATCGTGAGCCAATGGCCATATCAAATCCATCTTCGCTACAGGCTTTATACAGATTAACCAAGTCCTCCGGTGGATGTGAAAAATCTGCATCCATTTCAAAAATGTATTCATAGCCATGGTCCAGGGCATACCGAAAACCTTCCAGGTAGGCAGTGCCAAGGCCAGATTTTCCCTTGCGGGTAATTAATTGAAGTTGGGGAAAATCTTTTTGTAACCCTTCCACTATGGCTGATGTGCCATCGGGCGAATTGTCATCAATAATGAGAATATGAAAGGGGTGCTCTAGACCGAAAATCTGTCGAATGACATCTTCGATGTTTTCCTTTTCATTGTAAGTCGGAATGATGACAAGACAGTCTTTCACTATTCTTTTTTGGTGGTATACGTTATATGATTCTTTAAGATGACCAAATCTAAACCGCTATCACGGAATTTGTTGAAAATCGAAAAAAGATTTTGAGTGCGATGACAAAATAATGCACGATCTGAATTTCAATTCCATAGTTTTGTTGTGATCAATAGAGAAATAATGAACAAATGTATTTTCCTTGATAGGGACGGGGTGATAAATAAGGAAAGGGGGGAGTACACTTTCAAGGTAGAAGATTTTGAGATACTCCCGGGAGTATTAAAAGGCATTAAAGCATTGAAAGAACACGGCTATTTGATCATAGTCATTACCAACCAGGCGGGGATAAGCAAGGGTACCTACTCAAGAAGAGATATGCAAAGTTGTCATGAATTTTTCCTGAATGAAGCAGGGCCCGGAATGGTCGATGATATTTACTACTGCCCCTACCACCCAACGATTACGGAAAGTATAGCCAGAAAACCTGATACCTTGATGTTCGAGCGAGCTATTGCTAAATATGAGATTGACCCTGGCAAATCATGGATGCTTGGAGACAGGGAGAGGGACTTGATTCCGGCCAAAGGGTTGAGCATGAAGACGATTCTACATGACAAGTCTATTAGCAGTGATTATGCGGATCATTATGTTTTGGATTTTGCTAGTGCAGTGGAACTGATTTTAAAGGAGAATTGACCCTTGCATTCGAATTCTAAATTTCACACTTTTACTTTATTCAATTGCATATTAAATTGAGGTTTTAACAGAAGCGAACGATGTATATAAATTTATCAGGTCTGAATGTGCTGGTGACCGGCGCGAGTAAAGGGATAGGGAAGGCGATAGCGTCCAAATTGGCAGAAGCCGGAGCGACAGTGGCTGTGCACTACAATAAGAACATGAGAGAGGCAGAGAATCTTGCCCATGTTTTGGGGAATGAATCAAAATCCTTTCAGGCGGACTTGTCGAAACCTGATGAAGCAGCATCACTATTCGATCGTGTAATCTTAGAATTGGGAAGTTTGGAAATACTCATCAACAATGCGGGTGTTGCAGAGCCTGCCAAAATTGATGCCAAGGAAGCTGAATGGATGGAAGCCTGGAATACGAATATCCAGGTGAACCTTACCTCAGCAGGTATTCTGTGTAAAAAAGTAATAGAACATTTCTTAAAAAGGCGCAGTGCCGGTAGAATCATCAACATTACATCAAGAGCGGCATTCAAAGGCGACACAGCAGAATACATGGCCTATGCTGCATCTAAAGCCGGGCTAGTAGCACTCACTAGATCAATAGCCAGTGCTTATGGCAAAGACGGTATTAAAGCATTCAATATTGCGCCTGGATTTGTGCGTACTGACATGGCCCGTAAGATCATGGAGGAGTATGGTAATGAAGTGGGTGTGGAAGATATCGCCCTGGAGCGCATGACTGAACCAAAAGACATAGCACCTCTGGTTACCTTTCTGGCGAGCGGAATGGCAGATCACGCCACTGGCAGCACCATCGATGTGAATGCGGGAAGTTATATGAGGTAGCCACCCTCAAAAGAAAAGAATCAAGATCAGAATGAACAGTATTAGGAAAACGGACATGATCATGTCGTTCGTGATATAACTTTTATACTTCCAGTAGATTCCTTCAGTTTTTCCATTTACTCCTCTAGGACGATTCGAAATTACTACATCCGTTCAAGATCAATTTGATATTATTTTGCGTCAATAATTGATGTTGTATTACAAGACACATCAATAATGTATTACTAGTCGCAAATTTATATATGCATTTCAAGTGAGAGCCCATCTAATTTTGCATTGAAATATTAGTGCAAATAAAAGTGACATCAATCATGCCCAAAGGAATATTCAATGTACCCACTCCGGTAAATGAACCAGTTAAAACGTATGCTCCAGCTACCTCTGAAAGAAGCCAGCTAAAGAAACAAATTACTGCAATGAAGTCTACACAGGTAGATGTGCCAATGTATATCGGATCGGAAGAAGTTAGAACCAATACTAAAATGGCCATTCGACCACCGCATGAGCATCAGCATGTTTTGGGTTATTTCAATGAAGGGGATAAAAGCTACGTGCAGCAGGCTATAGATGCAGCCCTTGTAGCAAAGTCAGCCTGGGCAGATATGCCATGGGAGCATCGAGCCTCCATTTTTCTTAAAGCAGCTGACTTGATTGCCGGTCCCTATCGAGCAAAAATCAATGCGGCTACCATGCTTGGACAATCCAAGAATGCCTATCAGGCGGAAATAGATTCAGCTTGCGAATACATAGATTTCTTAAGATTCAATGTCCACTTCATGACGGATATCTATAGCCAGCAGCCTCAATCATCGGAGGGCATATGGAATAGGATGGAGTACCGTCCGTTAGAAGGTTTTGTATTCGCCATTACCCCGTTCAATTTTACAGCTATAGCTGGAAACCTGGCAGCCGCTCCTGCACTGATGGGAAACACAGTCGTTTGGAAGCCGGCTTATACTCAGGCTTACTCAGCTCAGGTATTGATGGAAGTATTCAAAGAAGCCGGATTGCCTGATGGAGTGATCAATATGATTTTTGTAGATGGTCCGGTGGCGGGTGATGTTGTCTTTAATCATCCGGAATTTGCAGGACTTCATTTCACGGGCAGCACAGGAGTATTTCAACACCTTTGGAAGACGATTGGAGAGAATATTCATAAGTACAGGAGTTATCCTAGAATAGTGGGTGAGACCGGAGGAAAGGATTTCATAGTTGCACATGAATCTGCTGATGCAAAGGCTTTAGCAGTCGCGATTACGCGTGGGGCATTCGAATATCAAGGACAAAAGTGTAGTGCGGCAAGTCGTGCTTACATTCCAGACAATCTTTGGGATCAGGTAAAGGAATTCATTATTGAAGACCTGAAGTCCATAAAAATGGGTAGCACTGAAGACTTCTCCAATTTTGTCAATGCGGTAATAGATGAACGATCGTTCGACAAGATCTCAAGATATATTGATCAGGCAAAAAATGATCCTGAGGCTGATATTATTGCAGGAGGCGGTTATGATAAATCGGTTGGCTATTTCATTGAACCGACCGTCATATTAACTAAAGACCCTAAATACACTACCATGTGTGAAGAACTATTTGGACCGGTAATCACCATTTATGTGTATGACAAAAACAAATTCGAAGAAACCTTAGCATTGGTTGACGAGACTTCTGTTTATGGATTGACAGGTGCCATATTCTCTCAGGATAGAAATATGATTGACCTGGCCTGCAAGAAACTCTCCAATGCCGCCGGGAATTTTTATATCAACGACAAACCTACAGGAGCAGTGGTAGGACAGCAGCCATTTGGTGGCGGAAGGGCATCCGGTACAAATGATAAAGCAGGATCAATGCTGAACCTGCTGCGCTGGGTGAGTCCAAGAACAATAAAAGAAACATTTAACCCACCCAAAGACTACAGATATCCGTTTATGAAAGAAGCGTAAGCTTTTTAAATAATCGATTAAATTTAACGGCAAAAAAGTACCATGGAAAAAGACCATCAAGGACAAGTAGAAAAAATCTTAAGTGAACTAGGACATAAGATTGATACCCTCGTAGAAGAAGCGAAACACGCAACCGGGGAAATAAGGGAAGACTTAGATGAGAAAATTCAGGAGTTCAAGGAAAAGAAGTTTAAGCTCGAAGACGAGTACAAAGAGTTTAAGTCAAAAAACGAAAGCAAGTGGGAAGAAATAAAAACACACTTGTCCGGTGCTGCATCTGAAATCGAAAAGGCGGCTAAAGCGGCATTCAGGAAGAATGAGTGATCGATAATCTTCTCAAATATTGAATTCTTATTTGGTCATGCATTGACCTTTGTTACCGATCTGGGTCTTAAGAGATTCCTTTTCTTTTGAGTAAACATCTTCTTTTCAAAACCTTATCACATAGCTCAAAAAGTAAGAAATTTTTCCCTTAATTTTGCGACCTTAATTTTAAAAGCAGAATATGTACCTCAGCGAACAGGAAATAGTTAGGCGTCAATCGAGACAAGAGCTAATGGATTTGGGCACAAATCCTTACCCATCTGAATTATTCGAAGTAAATGTAACTACTAAGAATATTCTGGCAAATTATGAACGTCGCAAGACTGATTACCAGAACATATCTATCGCTGGTCGTTTGATGAGCAGGCGAATCATGGGTTCTGCTTCATTTGCTGAGATCCAGGATGAGAAGGGAAGAATACAGATTTATGTTAGGAGGGATGATATCTGCCCTGATGAGGACAAAACTCTGTATAACACAGTTTTCAAAAAGAAGCTGGATATCGGTGATATCATCGGAATCAAGGGCTATGTATTTACTACTCAGGTAGGGGAAATATCTATTCATGTTACGGATTTTAAGTTGCTGACTAAATCACTAAAGCCACTACCTATCGTGAAGGAAGCAACGGATGCAGACGGTAATGTAACTACCTATGATGCGTTTACCGATCCGGAATTGAGATATCGTCAGCGTTATGTGGATCTGATTGTAAACCCAGAGGTTAGAGACACTTTTATTAAAAGAACCAAACTAGTCAACTCCATGAGGGACTTCCTGGCTGGTAACGGCTATTTGGAAGTGGAAACACCAATTCTTCAACCTTTGTATGGTGGTGCTGCTGCACGCCCATTCAAGACTCATCACAACACCCTGGACATGACGCTTTATTTGCGTATCGCAAATGAGTTGTATTTGAAACGATTGATTGTTGGTGGCTTTGATGGCGTATTCGAATTCTCGAAGGACTTTAGAAATGAGGGTATGTCCCGATTTCACAACCCTGAGTTTACCCAAGTGGAATTGTATGTAGCATACAAGGACTACAACTGGATGATGGATTTGGTGGAGGAAATGGTCGAAAAAGTAGCCATGGATCTTCACGGAACGACCGAAGTTCAGGTTGGTGTGCATGTACTCAACTTCCAACGACCTTGGAAACGATTCACAATGTTTGAAGCGATCGAGCACTTTACTGGAATCGATATCTCAGAAATGGATGAAGCAGAACTTCGAGAGACTGCTAAGAAACTTGAGGTACCTATAGACGAAACCATGGGCAAGGGCAAGTTGATTGATGAGATATTTGGGGAGAAATGTGAGGGTCAATTGATCCAGCCGACTTTCATTACGGACTATCCCGTGGAGATGTCCCCATTGGCCAAAAAACACAGGACAAAAGAAGGACTTGTTGAGCGTTTCGAGGCAATTGCTAATGGCAAGGAAATCTGTAACGCCTTCTCTGAGCTGAATGATCCCATCGATCAAAGAAAACGTTTTGAAGAACAACTAGAGCTTGGAAAACGTGGGGATGATGAAGCCATGGTTCTGGATGAAGATTTCCTTAGAGCACTCGAATATGGCATGCCTCCAACCGCCGGTTTGGGTGTTGGGATTGATAGGTTATCCATGATTATGACCAATTCGGATTCCATACAAGATGTATTGTTCTTCCCACAGATGAAACCTGAGAAAAAGGAGCAATTCCTCACTGAATCTCAGTACGAAGAATTGGGTGTGCGTTCAGAGTTGATACCAATTCTCCAAAAAATTGGAATGGTGACTACTGATGCCATTAAAGAAGCTAAGGATACCAAACTCTTCAATGATGTATGCGGCACTAAGAAAAAGCTCAAACTCAAAGAAGTTAAAAACCCAAGCCTAGAAGAAGTGCAGGGGTGGATTGAGAAGGCGGGATGATATTTAGTGCCTAAATTTCAGTAAACATCATTTTTTCAATTTTCTGATGTTTGCTATTGAGCTATCACCGTTTACACAACCTTTGTCTCCAACACCTTTTCCCCTTCAAGGAATGCAATCATATGATCTCCGGGGTTGAGTTGGCCAACACCATGAGCAGGTGTACCTGTTAAGAGTATATCACCTGAATTTAGGGTCATAAACTTCGATACGTAAGCGATCATTTGATTCACAGGAGTGATCATCAATGAGCTGTTTCCTTTTTGCCTTTCCTCACCATTCACCTCGATGGAGAAGTTGATGTTTTTGATATCAGGAAATTCCGTTATTGGCTTGAATTGAGCAATAGGAGTAGCACCATCAAACCCTTTTCCCAAAGCCCAGGGGCCTTTGTTTCCTTCTCTGCTTTTCTTCAAAACGTCCTTAGCAGTAAGGTCATTGGCCAGGGTAAGCGCATCGATATAGCCCAAGGCATCATCTGCAGCTACATCTTTACATGGACTACCTATTCTCACAGCAATTTCGATTTCATACCACACATCATTCGAGATTGATGGAAGCACCAAATCCTCGTTGTTTTCCAAAAGAGATGAATCGGGTTTGGTAAATATCATTGGAGTGACAGCTTCGGTGGGTAAATCTGCCAAGTCGTTTACATAATTTTTTCCTATGCCTATAATTTTCATGAGATTGATTATTGAGTTGTGCTTGCAATTTAGTCTGAGACTTGAATTAGAAAAAGTAATTTACCCTAGAGGTAAAATGACTTTCGTCATATCAATTTGATGTTGGACTGGGTCAAAAAAATGCCCCGGCTGAACCGAGGCATTATGTCATTATCCTTAAATCAGGAATGAATTACCATCCAGTTCTATATTCTCTTTTCACAAACTGATTGGCATCATCAAAGTTTTGAATCTTCATTGAAGGTCCATCCCAAACTAGCTTAATTCCTCTTCCTGGATAATTATATCCTTTTCCATCAGTCTTTGGAGTTCTCAAATCATAGCTTCTGATTGCCAGGTTACCCATCAAGATACTTTCAGTTAATGGACCAGCGATATCAAAGTCGGAGCTACATTCTTTATTCTTATAACCCGCCATGCAAGCATCTACCCATTGTAGATAGTGACCTTCTGGTACGCGCTCAATCGTTTCTGGTACGTTTATGTATTCATTCACATCCGTTGGAAGCAATCTTGGCTTGCGACCATAAACATCACACATCATTTTTCCTTTTGTTCCTATCATGAGCACTCCATTTCCGCCATCTCCCATTTTTTCATTTGGTCCTAATTCCTCTGGTCTGGCTGGCTGAATGCCCCCATCCATCCAGTGAAGTTTGACAGCTGGCTTGTCGTCTCTTTCAGGAAATTCAAGAATAGTATGCGAGGAAGGAGGGCAACTTTCAGGATTATAAGCCCGTCCAAATACACCTACATAAGTGCTGCCAACACTACATTCAACACTCACAGGATACCCGAGTTGAAGCGTTTTAAATGCAGGCTCAATGATATGACAAGCCATATCTCCAAGGGCGCCAGTGCCATACTCCCACCAGCCTCTCCAATTGAATGGCAGCAGATTATCTACAAAGTCTTTGTTTGGTGCGGTTCCTTGCCAAAGATTCCAATCAAGACCTTTTGGGATTTTACTTTTCTTTTCTGGCCAGGCAATTCCTTGTGGCCAAACCGGGCGGTTGGTCCAACAGTACACAGTATGTACATCACCAATGAGGTTGGCACTATACCATTCCTGCATTTTTCTTACTCCATCTCCAGAAGCCCCCTGATTACCCATTTGAGTAACAACTTTATATTTTTGAGCGGCTTTTGTAAGCTGTCTGGCCTCAAATATATCGTGGGTCAACGGTTTTTGTACATAAACGTGTTTTCCCATTTCCATGGCCGCCAAAGCTTGTACTCCGTGCATATGATCTGGTGTGGATACGGAGACTGCATCAATGTTGTCCTTTTCCTTATCCAACATTTCCCGATAGTCCTTGTAGTACTTAGCATCAGGGAAATTTCCTTTACTTTTTACCGCTTGTCTGTCATCCACATCACAGAGAAAAGCCACTTTAACATTTTTACTCTCTGCAAATCCTTTAAGGTCTGATCGGCCTTTTCCGCCGACTCCAATCCCTGCAATATAGAGGGTGTCAGATGGGGCGATATAGCCTTTTCCACCCAGTACGGAGCGAGGAACGATGGTGATGGCTGCTCCGGCCAAGCCCATATTTTTAATAAAATTTCTTCTTGATTTTGCAAGATCTGTTGAACTGTCAGATTTCATTAGAGTATAGTTTATAGTAGTAAAAAGTCGAATTTAATAAATGATATTCGATTCTACTAGGTCTGGCAGAATAACAATGAAGAGACTAGACTAATTCTTATCTCTTTCTTCTTTTGGCTTGAGTTTACCTTGCAGAAATAGGTTGTATTCATCGCATGTGAGCTTGCCTTCTATCCCAGAGTACACGCAGGTTTCGTATTTCAGATCGAATGTTCCTTTAGTAATTACAACCCCTGTGCCCTTGCAAAGTGGGCATAGCACTTGATCGCCAGGACAATCGATTCTACTTGAAGTTTCCAGAATTTCTTCGGTATCCTCTATTTCTTTATTTCGCACCAACAAATACTCTTTATTGGCCAATTCAAGGTATTTCACCGTCTCGTCAAAAAACCTTCCTGTGGTTCCTTTCAGCTCCATGTACTTGTTCAACCAATTAATCGACTGCTTGTACTTTTGAAGGTGATAGGAGTTTCTACCAAAGTAATACGCCAATTGACTAGGTAGTTTGCCGATGTTTTTCATGGCATATTGAAGCAGTTCATCGGCCTCTTCGTATTTGCCATCGAGCATTGCTTCATAGCCTTTGTCCATGCTGGTGACGGCTTTTGGATTTGTTACCTTTTGGGCATAGCAGAGTGTTGATGCTAGAAATAATACGAAAAGAAAAATGTGCTTCATCAATTGCAGAGTATTACCTATCTAAATGCAATAGTAGGAAATTGGTTGTTTAATTAGGATTTAATGTTCAAGGTATTCCCCGATTTTGCAGTTTAAGCCCTTTTTATTTTGATTTATAAAACTCTTGATCAATATTTGTGCCTCAAAATCGAAATAATGAGAAACGCATACGGATACTTTTATTTTTAT
Organism: Cyclobacteriaceae bacterium; assembly: GCA_049115735.1. Classification (GTDB taxonomy): domain Bacteria; phylum Bacteroidota; class Bacteroidia; order Cytophagales; family Cyclobacteriaceae; genus CAXBNB01. The sequence goes on from JAGDZP010000032.1 coordinate 21,637, forward strand.
TTCTTCACTCAAAAGACGGGGTTGAAAAGTTAGTTCTATATGCAAAAAGAAATAATTGAAAGCCCCGAAATTTGGGGCTTTTTTTATGACCAAAAAATAAAAAAATGAAAATTGGCATTCAAGGTGTAAAAGGTTCTTTCCACGATTTGGCCGCATCGCTGTACTTTCATAGCGATGATTACGAGATCGAAGCATTTAGCGATTTCCGATCGTTGGCTAAAACCGTGAGCAATAAAGAGTTGGACTATGGTGTGATGGCTATTGAAAATACGATAGCCGGTAGCATATTGCCCAACTATGCCTTGATGAGCGAATATGGAATTGAGATTTCCGGAGAAGTGTACTGTCGCATTGAAATGAGTTTTTTGGCCAACATGGGCGCAAAGATTGAAGACATCAACCATGTGTATTCCCATCCAATGGCTTTGTTACAATGTGCGGATTTCCTGGGCCAACATCCACATATTAAACTAAACGAGGCTGAAGATACAGCTGATAGTGCTCGAATGATTAAGGAAAATGCCATGATGGACTGTGCAGCGATTGCAAGTCATAGGGCCGCTGAAATCTTTGGTTTGGAAGTACTAGAAGAAAATATCGAAACCAATAAAGAAAACTACACACGCTTTTTGATATTAAAAGGGAGAATGAATGGTCAGAAGCAAAAAGCAGAAAAGGCATCACTGAGCTTGGTTACCAATCACGAACCGGGGAGTCTGGCTGATACCTTGATGATCTTTAAGAACCATAATCTCAACCTGACTAAGATTCAATCTATTCCAATCCTGGGTAAACCATATAAGTATTCATTCAATATCGATGTGGTGTGGGATGAATACTCGGAGTATCTGAAGGCTTTAAATGAAGTTGAAAATATTGGCAATACGATAAAGACATTGGGAGAATACAAAAGAGGCAATAGTCCATCGCAGGTGGATGCAATACCAGTACTGAAATGATACAGACTGCAAACAGATTAAATAGCGTACAAGAGTACTATTTCTCCAGAAAACTGGAAGAAATAAGGCAGATGAATCTTGCAGGAAAGGATGTTATCAACCTCGGTATTGGCTCGCCCGACCTGGCTCCTGCTGAAGCTGTTGTTGATGCTTTGCACCAGTCTGCACGAAAGGACAATAACCATGGATACCAGTCTTACCGCTCGATTGAAGAGCTGAGAATTGCTATAGCTGAGTTTTATAAGACTCATTTTAACGTAAACCTTGATCCTAAAACGGAGGTTCTACCACTCTTGGGATCAAAAGAGGGTGTGATGTACATTTCTATGGCTTTCTTAAATCCTGGTGATATTGTCTTGGTGCCAAACCCTGGCTACCCTGCTTATGAGGCGGTGGCTAAAATGATAGAAGCAGAACCAATAAGGTATGACTTGAAAAGTAATGATAACTGGGCGCCAGATTTGGCTAGCATCGATTCTGATATAGTGGAGAAGGCAAAGATCATGTGGGTAAATTACCCCAACATGCCTACTGGTGCTACCGGATCAAAGGAAATATTTCAGGAGCTTATCGACTTTGGGAAAGCCAATGATATTCTCATTTGCAATGACAACCCATACAGTTTCATACTCAATGATAAGCCCATGAGTATTTTGGAACAGGACGAAAACCTGGAACATTGCCTGGAACTTAACTCATTAAGTAAGGCTTACAATATGGCCGGCTGGAGAGTAGGGATGGTATCCGGAAATCAGGATTACATCAATGCGATATTGAAGGTGAAATCTAATGTAGACTCAGGCATGTTTAGACCTGTGCAGGAGGCAGCCATCACTGCGCTTGGTTTGTCAAAGGAATGGATAGATGAAAATAATGTGATCTACAAAAGCAGAAAGAAATTTGCCCAGGAGTTGCTGGACACTATAGGATGTATCTATGACGAGAGTCAGGTTGGGATGTTCGTGTGGGCAACAAATCCTGAAGGAAGGAAAAGTGAGGAGTTCATTGATGAAATTCTGCAGAAAGCAAATGTATTTGTGACACCAGGAACAATCTTCGGTACCAATGGGGAAGGATTTGTGAGAGTGTCGCTGTGTTCTACAGAAGAAAAGTTCAGGGAATCGATTGAAAGGATAAAACAAGCAGGTATATCATGAGACTGGCGATAATTGGATTGGGTTTGATAGGTGGATCGGTTGGTCTTAGGCTGAAGAAGTGTGGAGCGGCAAGTCACGTCATTGGCATAGATAAGAATCAGGACAACTGCGAAAAGGCTCTGGAATTGGGTCTGGTTGATGAAATCGCTGAATTGCCTGAAGGGATTAAAAAGGCAGACAAGGTATTGATAGCCATTCCAGTAGATCAAATGATCAAACTGTTGCCAGGGATTCTGGACAACATTGGCCCTGATACAGTAGTAGTGGATATGGGTTCAACAAAAGGTGAGTTATGTCACTCAATAGATGGTCATTCCAATCGAAAGTCTTTTGTCGCTAGTCACCCGATAGCCGGTACTGAAAATAGTGGGCCAGAGGCAGCCTTTGATTCTCTTTTTGAAAACAAAACAGGGATCATTTGTGATGTGGAGAAGAGTTCGCAAAGGGCATTGGAAATGGCTAGAGAGATGTACACAAACCTTGGCATGAAGATTATTGAGATGGGCAGCCAGGCGCATGATTTACATATTGCCTACGTGTCTCATTTATCTCACATCAGTTCTTTCGTGCTTGGGCAAACAGTATTGGAAATTGAAAAGGACGAAAAGAGTATTTTTGATATGGCTGGAAGTGGTTTTGCATCTACAGTAAGACTAGCCAAAAGCTCACCTAATATGTGGGCTCCCATTTTTGCTCAAAATAAAACACACGTTTCTAAATCGCTGGGAACCTACATTGAAAATTTGCAGGTTTTCAAGGAAATGATAGACAATGAAAATGTAGAAGGTATGTATGATGCAATGACGCATGCCAACCAGATAAGGAAGGTATTGGAAGGAATTGATATTCCATCGCTGAATGCAGAACCTAATGGGCAGGAATTAGAAGAAAAAACTGAATAATGATATAAAAACTACGATCTCTATGATTGCTGTCAACGGTTAAGGGTCAATAGTTAAAGTCGAAAAATAAGTAAACGAAAGAATAATGAAAGTCAACTTAAATCTAGCACCAATAGAAAACTGGATACCCGGACTCAAGGAGCCTTTGGTAATTTCAGGTCCATGTAGTGCCGAAAGCGAAGAGCAGGTTATGGCCGTAGCGAAAGCACTCGAAAGCAACTCCAGGGTAAAGGTATTTCGTGCCGGTATCTGGAAGCCCAGAACAAGGCCAAACTCATTCGAAGGAATAGGAGAGGTTGGACTTAAGTGGTTGAAAAGGGTGAAAGACGAAACGTCTTTGCTCACCTCTGTGGAAGTTGCAAAAGCCTCTCATGTGGAACTGGCTTTGAAATATGATGTGGACATCATCTGGATAGGTGCCCGGACTTCAGTTAACCCATTTTCAGTGCAGGAGATAGCAGATGCGTTGAAAGGCGTTGATATTCCTGTTTTGGTAAAAAATCCAATCAATCCGGACTTGCAGCTTTGGGTTGGTGCTTTGGAAAGAATAAACCAGGCTGGTATTACAAAACTGGGCGCTATACACCGAGGCTTTTCTCCATTGAGTGATTCTGACTATCGTAACGAACCCATGTGGAGCATTCCTGTGGAATTGGAGCGCATGATACCAAATCTACCGATCATCTGCGATCCTAGTCACATTGCTGGGAACAGGGTGCTCATAGAACCGGTTTGTCAGAAGGCTTATGACCTGCAAATGAACGGACTGATGATTGAAAGCCACATGGATCCGGACAATGCGCTAAGTGATGCCAAACAGCAAATTACGCCTAAGACCTTGGATAAAATATTGGACAGATTAATAATCCGAACGCCCGCAACAAGTGATGTTGATTTTGAACTGAGACTGAAGGAACTGAGAAAGAAAATTGATCAGATAGACCATGACTTGCTGGAGGCAATGGGAGCCAGGATGAAAGTCGCTGAGGAAATAGCGCTCCACAAGAAAGAACACAAAATCACTATTCTACAGACTGGACGTTACGATGAGCTAATGAACGATAGAATAGATCAAGGCAAGAAATTCCATCTAAAGGAGGATTTTGTGAAAGAGTTGTATGAAATGATTCATGAAAACTCCATCAGAAGGCAGACGCAAATTATGAACGAAAAGTCAGCTGAGAAGGCGGAATAGAAAAAATATACTTTCAGATTTTTGAGTAAGCAATTCGCTCTGTTAGAGTGGGTTGCTTCCTTTTTTTGTATCTTTCTGAATAAACTATATCAAAATGGAATTTACACTAACAACAATAATTGATGCCAGTGCTGAGCAGATATACAAAGCTTGGCTCAGCAGTGATGAGCATACGGCAATGACAGGAGGCGAAGCTGTAGCTTCAGATAAAATTGGGGAGACCTTTACAGCCTGGGACGGTTACATCGAGGGAAGGAATATTGAGCTAGAGCCTTACAAGCGAATTGTGCAGTCCTGGAGAACTTCTCAGTTTGAGGATGATGAAGACGATTCTCAAATTGAAATACTACTAAAAGAAAAAGATGGAAAAACAGAATTGACGCTCAATCATACCAATGTCCCCGAAAGTGGTGAGCATTATATCAAAGGCTGGGATGATCATTATTTTCAACCCATGAAAGAATATTTCTCTGCCTAATTATAAGCTGAAAATGTTTTCGCGAAGCATCAGGTTATTATGAGACTCGGTGCGATTTGCTGTATTGTAGGATGATCTTGCCGAATTCTTCATATTTATGATAATACCATTAATTCTCAAATTATTTTTGATAAGTTACTCCTGGCCATTTCTTATATCTATTCCTAATACTATGAAAACCTCACTGCTAATCATTTCCTTATTCTTTTACACTCAAGTATTCTGTCAGTCAAAAAACGAATCATACCCTGTTCACCCCGATTCGAAAGAACAGGCAGGTGTGCCTAAAGGGGAGTTGCTACATTTCACTTTTGATCAGGCAAAAATATTTCCTGGCACTTCCCGCAAGGTGAGCATTTATGTGCCAGCCCAGTATAAAGGTGACAAGCCTGCTTGCGTCTATGTAAACCAGGACCATATTCAATGGGAGGCTCCAACGGTCTTTGACAACTTGATTCATAAGAAAGACATGCCAGTCACAATTGGTGTGTTCATTTCGCCAGGTGTGGTGCTGGCCGAAAATAAAGAACTAGCTCAAGACAGATTCAATAGAAGCTATGAGTACGATGGGTTGGGGGATAATTACGTGAGGTTCTTGTTGGAGGAGATTTTCCCTTTTGTTGAAAATAAGAAAACTTCAGATGATCGCTCTATAATATTATCAAAAAACGGTAATGATAGAGCGATTGGTGGCTCAAGTAGTGGAGCTGTGTGCGCTTTTACCGCGGCGTGGGAACGACCCGATGAGTTCTCTCGTGTATTCAGTGCTGTTGGCACATACACAGGCATACGAGGTGCTGATAGATATGACATTCTGATCAGAAAATATGAACCGAAACCTATCAGGGTATTTATGCAGGATGGCTCAAACGATCTGAATAACTATGCTGGCGACTGGTGGAAGGCTAACGAGTCGATGCAGCGAGCATTGGCATTTGCCGGCTATGATGTGAAGCACGTATGGGGAGAAGGCGGGCATAATCGAAAGCACGCCACGTCACTTTTTCCGGATGCTATGCGTTGGCTGTGGAGAGGCTACCCTGAGCCTATCAAAAAGAACAACAGCAAGAATGCCTTTCTGAGTAGTATACTTGTTGACAATGAAGGTTGGGAATTAGTAGGAGATGGTTATGGGTTTACTGAAGGCACGGCTGTGAATGCCAAGGGTGAGGTCTTTTTTCAAGATATCCCAAATTCAAAAACCTATAAAGTTGGGTTGGATGGAAAGGTAGAATTGTATCTGGAGGACTCCAAAAAAGCCAGTGGCACTACTTTTTCCACCGATGGAGATATGATCACCGCAACTGGCGCCTGGTCTGATCCTCCGACCAGGGAAGTTCATCGGTACAAAGGAGGTAAGCAATATGATGTCATGGGAGCAGATACACCTGGAAATGATGTGTCGATATCTTACAGTGGCAATACCTACGTCACCTCTCCGAAAGGACAATTGAACCCAAGTATTTTATATTTAATCAAACCAAATGGCGAGCGCAGCATTGTGGATGAAGGGTTGAGGTTTGCCAATGGCCTTTGTTTTTCACCGGATCAGACACAGCTTTATGTAACCGAATCTGCTTCTCACTGGGTGTGGGTCTATCAAATTCAAGCGGATGGATCTCTTGCGCACAAGCAGAAATATGGATGGCTTTTCACCAGAGACAAGGATGACAATGCCTGGAGCGATGGATTGAAGTGTGACCAAGAGGGTAGGATATATGTCACCAGCCGGATGGGCATACAAGTGATGGATCCGATTGGAAAAGTAAAAGCAATCATTCCAACACCCAAGACCAAAGGACAGGTATCCAATCTTTGTTTTGGAGGTGAGAATTTCGACATTCTATATGTGTCGTGTCACGACAAAGTATACAGACGGAAAGTTGGTGTACAAGGTGTCAACAATTTCGAAAAACCTATCAAACCGAAGAAGCCCAGGCTTTAAGTTACATCCTTTCGGTCATGTCTGACCGAAGCAAAATCAAGCATTCTATTTTCTCCAAACATGATGGTTCGGAGTTAACATTTGTGGGTCAAAACCTCATGTAAATTTGTCTAATTGTTTTATTGTTTATATATTTAAGAAAATTATATATATAAATATTAAAAATGGAGTCAAAAGAATTTATTCGAGGAACTATTAAGACGCTTGTTCTCAAGTTGTTGAGTGAGAAGAAAAAGATGTACGGCTATGAAATTAGTGCTAAAGTAAAGGAGTTGTCCGGTGAGGAAATTCAGCTCACTTATGGAGCGCTATATCCCATTTTGTACAAATTGGAGTCTGACGGACTACTCTCTACCGAAACAGAGCTGGTAGACAGCAGAGCCAGAAAATACTATTCACTTACTGAGAAAGGCAATGAAGTGGCCAAAGAGAAAGTATCGGAATTGGAGAAATTTATGGGGATTGTGAAGAATATTCTTGCAGCCCCAAAAGCCAGTTTTGAGTCATGGGCTTATTAACTCCAGAGCAACTACGTGTGTTGAGGGTCTACCTGGAGTCACACGGACTTTCGTACGAAGCACTTCAGACAGAGATGCTCGATCACATCTGTTGTGATCTGGAAATATATATGGATCAGGGAATTAGTTTTGAAGAAGCCCTTGAGAAAGTAAAAAATGAGATACCTAAAAATCAATTCAAAAAAATACAAACAGAAACCATGGAAGCAATCGATAAGAGAATAACACCAACAAGAAGACTAACCTACACGAGTTTTGGAAGCCTGATCATGGCAACAATATTCAAACTCTATCACTTACCAGGTGCAGCAGCATTGCTCATATCATCTTTCATCATACTTGGCATCACATTGCTTACTGGAGTATTTACCAACCCATTAATTCGGGAAAAAGAAAGGGGAAGAGGAGTTTTGCTCATTTTCACGCTATCGATGGTAGCTTATCTTTCATCTCTATGTTTTCAATTACTCCATCTTCCCGGAGCGGAATTCTTAAGAGCCGTCTCGGTTACTTCGTCGATCGTCATCCTTTCGGGATATGCCATATATGCTTTCATTAACCCTGAAAAAGTTAAAAATCATATTCTCGTTGAGCATATACAAAAGGAAGCCTGGAATATTGAAAAGGTTCTCCTGGTGTTGTTTGGTTTTGGAATTTCTTTAAAACTATGGAATAATGATTTTGTGTCCATTGTGTTCTTTATGATGTTTTTTGCCTTTGGAGTGGTGTTTTATTTTGTTAGATCATGGCCGTTCTTATCGAGCAAGGATCAAAAGCCCGCTACCAGATTGGCCTTTCTTATTGTCGCGATTATCTCATATTTTCTGTTTATGGCACCTACAATGCTCAGCCTGGTCGATGTTTCAGCAAGAATCTTTATGATCTGGAGTACACTCATCTTGGTGACTGCCGCCGTAGGAGTCTATTATTGCTTGATCTCTGATGATAAGTATAAGTATGTCTTGGGTGCGCTTAGTTTTCTGTTGTCGATTCAAAGTATTCTAAACCTACTCGGGAAGAGCTTTTTAGCCGACTCTATACAAGGCGAAGCGTTGGTTAATATTGCTTACAGTCCTGGTATCCTGATTTGTATGGGTGTACTTTTTTTGGCATTTTTCAAAAAACCAACGATGCGTGCATTATTACTCACTTCTTTGGCTATGTACATACATACCTATCAGATGGCTGGGATTTAAAAGAATGGTCTAATTGAGTGCCGGAAGTTCGATAGCCACCTTGGTGCCATTATTTTCTTCACTGTCCAGGGAAATTTTCCCCGAAAGTTTCTCTGTGGCATTCTGAATCAGATAAAGACCAAGACCGGTACCTTTAGTTCTGTTATTAGCACGGTAAAACATTTCAAACACCTTTTCCTTGTCGGCTGCTTTAATTCCTTCGCCATTGTCCTGCACAGAAATATTTACACTGCCGTTTTCTTTGAATACTTCTATGTTTATTTCAGGAAAGGCATTCGATTTGGAGTATTTGAGACTATTTTCTATCAGGTTTTGAAAAATCGTGTTGATGCTACTTTCATCAGACTGAAAATGGATGTCATTATCGATGTTGATATTGAAAACAGCATTAGAGAAATGAGGGAGGTAGTTGAATGATGCTATGCATTCATCAACCACTTTCCGGAAATCAATTGTCTTGTTTTCTATTTTCTTGTCACGCACTTGTATCAAGTCAATGAAACCCACTAATCGCTCATTGAGCAAATTGACCTGATCATTGTAGATGTTAAAATACTTGAGAGCCTGCGGATCTGACACTTCAAATTCTATCAGGTTAAATAGTCCCATAAGTGACGAAACCGGACCTCTAAGGTCGTGAGAAACCTTGTATACGAATTTGTCCAGCTCGGCATTCTTTTTTTCTATTTTTTCATTTATCTCTTTTTGCCACTTGCTTTCCTTCTCCAACATTTCCGTCTTGGAAATAGCCTGAATACTCTTGATTATATTCTTTATTTCCTTGTTGATGATCTTTTCTTTGCTGGTAATATGTAGCTCTATATATTCCAGAGCTTTCTTAAAATTTCCTTCGTGTTTATAGATTTTATAAAGGTTGTATTGTGCCTTTTGTAAGATTAGATAATGATCATTTCTGACACCTTTACGAACGCATGCTTCGAGATATTTTTTCGCCCTTTCGACCTCACCCAATTCAAACAACGAGTAACCCAGTTTATTAAGACACATCATTTGCCCAAGCTCTTCTTCCATTTTTTTGTGCAGTTCAAGTCCTTCCAGGTAAAACTTCACTGCTTCGTGGTGCTTGTTCATACTCGCCAATACTTTGCCTTTGCCATAAAGAGAGAAGGCTAAACCACGTAAGTCATTGGTTTCCTTTTTGAGATCAATGCTGCTATTTATTAGACCTAGTGCTTTTTCAAATTCCTTTCTCTTAGTATAAATGCCTGATAGTGGATTGAGTACGTTTGACTTATTGTTTTTGTCTCCAATTTGGTCACAAATAGCAACAGCCTTGTGATAAGTAGCCTCAGCATTGTCATATTCTCCAAGGTATTCGTAAATAGTACCAATTGCTTTAAGTGTTCTCGCTTGTCCAGAAAGATTATTCGATAATTGGTACAGTTCAAAACTATCAAGCAGGTATTTTAGCCCTAGATGCGTGTTATCTCTTTTGTAATTTAGGCTCCCAATCGTGTAGTAGTTTAGCGCCAGACCGGATTTGTCTCCCAGTGCTTCAAACTGATTGCTGGCCTCATCTGCATAATTAGCCGAGAGCTCGTAGTTGCATTTGATCATGTGAAACAGTCCAAGGTAGCAATTGGAGTAGGCCATGCCTTTTTCGTAGTTGTTAGCTATACTGTTGGCAAGGGTATCGTTTGCAAGATCTATAGCTTTATCAACATCCCAGGTACGTGTATCGAAAGCCTCGCTGAGTAATGCGTCTATTTTTTCATTGTCTGAAATATGTGGAGTGTGTTTTTGATCCAAGCTAAGTTGTTGTTAGGGTATTGATGCTATCTTTTCTAAATATAGTAATAGTACAATATATTGTAGTACTATCAGCTACATTTAATGTGCCTACTTATTTCAATGAATTTCGGTTTGCTGTACAATCAACAATGAATGCTTCTTGTCTTAATTACATTAACGACAGATTGAGTTGACCCACTGAAGGGGCCGAAATCTTCAATTTTCAAAGTTGCCATAGCCGCCCCAAATTGTCCGGCTTCTTGTATAGAGTCTCCTTCTGCTCTTCGAATTAGGTAACCGGCCATATATGTGTCTCCGCAACCCGTTGCATCCACAACAGCCTTTGGTATAAATGCCGGAACCTGAAAATATTCATGTCCATTATAAATTAGTGACCCTTGGCTACCCAGGGTTATAATCACTTCTTTCACTCCATGGTCAAATAAGGATTGGGCAGCTTCCTTTACATTGGTGTATCCGGTCAGAGTAGCTGCTTCTTGCTCGTTTGCTTTGAGTATTTCCACCATCGGAAGTATTTCATTTCTATCCTCCCAGTTTGATGGAATAATTCTCTCGCCTTTGAAATGTCTTAGTAACCCTTGAGTGTCAAGTGAAATTTTTCCTTTAGTTGCAAGGTGTTTCATCAAAACGGGATCGATATCGTGTTTGAGCAAAGGACCCAGATGAAAATAATGTGATTCTACCTCTGGGAAATTATCCCGGGTGAAAGATGAAGCTACAGCTAATATTTTTTGTTCTCGGTGATCTTGATTGAGTCGGTATTTGTTTTCAAAAAAAGTGGAATCATCACTTGGTAAGGCAGTCACCTGAATCCCCTCTTGTCTTAGTTCACTAACAACGGGCATTAGTGACCGGCTAACAGCAGTGACTAGTGAGCAATTTGCGTCAAAATCCTTAAGTGCTTTGCAGAAATAGTACGCTGTACCACCTGGTTGATTTCTGGTTTCGTTTGAATTAATGATCCTATCCTGGGTGATGTGCCCGACAACACAAATACTTTTCAATATTTAGTTTTTTGGTAAACGCCAAAGATAATCAGGTAATTGAATATCAATTGCTATCATCTTAGGAGAGATTCTATATTATTGTGAAGGCTTTAAATAATGACAAATAAATGAATAACGCTAAACCCGAGATTACCGATGAAACTATATTGGTGTTTGACAAAGATGGTGTATTGTTTCATTCTGAAGATTTTAAGTTCGAATACTTTCTCACCTTGTTTGATGAGTACCCTACATATATACAGGATGTACAAGCCTATTTGGTTAGTTCCGGTGGTACACCCAGGAAGTTGAGGTTTGAGCATATATGCAAAAACATTATTGGCTTAACTGAATACGAAGTGTGGGTAGAAGACCTAGCAGAAAAATCAGGGCAAGAAATAAACTCAGCTATTTCCAATATGGGCTTTGTGGAGGGAGCTGAAGAATATTTAAATATTCATCTAAAAAACGAGAAATATGTATGCTCAGGTGCTTCCATGGATGAAGTAGAAAAGCATTTGGAAATTAATGGTATCAGCGGATTGTTTCAGGAGGTGTATGGAGGAGTCACAAAGAAGTCCAAAGTACTCAAAGACCTAAAGAAAAGGCTTGGCGACAACATGGTTTTCTATGGTGACACCATGGTCGACTATAATGCATCAGTGGAAGCAGGGGTGAAATTCGTTGGGCTGAGAACTTCGAAATACCACGATCCTTTTAAGGAGATGGATATCTGTAAGGTCCATAATTTTTTGGAGCTGATTTGACCTCAACCATTGGCCTTTAGAACCAAGGCAACCTTATTCCAGTCTGCAGCAGCATTGATAACTTGACGGTATTCCTGAAAATTACTCTTAGGGTAGTAAATTCGATTATAGAATTCGATAATCTTCACCTTCAGGACTGAACCTACTATTTCATAGGTTGCTTCATAATTGAATATTAACTCGTCATCATCAAAAACCTGCTTCTTGAGTTTAATATCCTCAGGGTTCTTGATAGAATAGCCTTCGGGAATTTCTATTTCCAGTTTCCTTACATATTGCCTGTTGTTGGTATTGACTACATCGGTTTGTCTTTCGTGTCCCTGATACAATTCTGATTGAGGACCGATTAGGTTTCCTACTTTGAAGATGATTGTATTACCTGCTTTTTCTATGTAGGCTTTTGTTGCAAATTCACTTTGCACAACAAATGGTTCATTCCACTTATTGTATTCATTGTTTAATTCACCGACTGACACTTCCTTGATGTCCGCATCCAATGCCAGGTAGGTTACAGTTTCCTTCAGCATCTGATCTTTCTGCTCACTATCTAAAAAAATCATCGATGCTTTGTAATATGAAGCTGTTTGTCCACCATAACTTCTCGATACATTGACAAGATTTTGTTGCAACGATTCGTCAAACTTTACGCTAATATCAAGATTGTCATAATTATGCTCGTAATTGGGTGCAGGAATGATATCGACATAAGCTACCGGAAATGTAAAATCCTGCACCTGTTCTTCTTTAATATAGAGCCCGTAATTTTCTAAATATTTCGAAGCTATCGTACCAAGCCTAAATGCAAAATCACCTGGTGCCAGAAAGGTTTTGTGGTGAGGAAAATAGATTAGATAGTCATCCAAAAATGACCATGTATCAAATGAGCTGTCAAATCTTTTTTTGAATCTGTCACAGGTGATGACCAATTCGTATTGAACACCCAAATATTTGATAATACCAACATACAATTTAGTAAAACCTTGTTGGCTACCATATTTGTTATTGATTATAAAATCTATGCTCGCAGCATCGCCACCTGCATCTTCTTCGATGAAAAAATTTGATTTGATGTAGTGTTCGGCTTTTCTGAGGTTATCAATTGGATTTGAACCATTGAGTTTTAGTTCCTGGATGAATTTTGATAATTTCTTAGTCTCGTTCTTACTTAGGTCTACAATCGGGCTGTACAGCCTTTTGCCTGCATTTCCCCAGGTAAACAGCCGTGCATTACCCTTTGCAGAGTTATAGGCTAGTTTATATTCAATTCTCTTCCGGCTATCGTCGAATGCTGAAAATGATTCACTATATAATTCAGGGATGTTTGTTGCAATAAGTGCGTATTCATTGATGGAATCTGTGGTATCGGTTTGCACCACCTGCATCTCATCATTGAAAACCTTGAAATCAAATTCCAGGTTTTCTGGACAGGATAGGGCAAACTGAAAATCTTTTACCGGGCCGGAGTACTGTATGAAATCCGAGCCGAAATAAGAAGCATTGACTTTTCGGGTATAATAATATTCAATCTCTCCGCCAACTTCGGCTCCTTCAACAGCAAAAATTTGAAAACCTTCTCCATCTTCTTCATCATCCAATTCCTTAATATTGGCACGATCAAGTTCAATGATTTTATTGGATGGCGTTATTGATCTGGCGCGAATATCTTCCAGTGAAATCATATTGTTAGTAGGAATATATATTCTATTGTTTTTACTTAGTGCCTCATCGTTATTCACTCTTACAATGTGATGTTTGGTTACATAACAAATGAGCTCACTGTTTGCAGGGTCATAGGTATATTGATAGGACTTTGAAAGTTTGATATTGTACATCGGAATTTGCTTTTCCGAATCTGAAAGGGCGGTCAACTTTCTTTTTGACTCCCAGGTAAACGGATCATAATCCTGACCAATTACCATATTTGACCAAGATATTATGGTAACTATGACAAAACCTTTTATTATATATTTCATGCGCATAGATGGTTCAAATTTTACTTAAAATGACTGCCTGCCTACAGTTATTCGAATAATCTGTGATAATTTCATTCCACTTGTCGAATTCTTCTGGTTCAAGAATCAGGTAGTTCAAGTAGAATTTTTTTTCTGCTATTAGTTCTGAATCCTTTTTGGTGTATGTTATGCTATAACCAAAATTTTCGGATTCAATATTTTTGTTTGGAGGGACAAAGCTTGTTTCATATCCATCAGGAATTTTTAATCTAACCACGTTGGATGTAGTATAGAAGTAATCATTTTTTAATGGCCTCTTCCGTTCAGTAATCACACCATCAACCCAAGATCTGTCCATCATCAAATTGATATAAATTTCACCAGCTATTTCTTTGTGGTAGTCTGGCACATTGAATTCATAGTCAATTTGCAACGGGGCGTCCATAGAATCCAGGTTCTTAAATCCATACTTGGTAATGAGAGATTTGTTACTTCCCTTGCCCAATAATCTATTTAAATACTTTTCAACAGACCTTTCATTTGTTTTTATGAGTTTGTACTTATTAAAAACCTGAGGGTATCCAATAAATCTGGCACTCCCGGATCCTTGTATAATTCCATTTTGAAGCTCAATGGAAACACTATCTATCATGAGGTTATCCTCTTTGGGAATTATGGGTATGTTCTCAATTCTTAATTTTTTTCCATCACCAACAAGACATTCTTTGCCTTGAATCATGCTTGTCGGTAAATGTAGAGGAGTATACATTCCTGTGGCATCTAAGAAATATGTCTTTCCGTTATCTGAAAATGTGGCGATCATATGGTTGTCCACTATTGGAGCTGGTGTTAGAGAGTAGTCGTAAGGTAATTTTCTGGTGCCCACCCAAGTGAAATTTGCCTTAACTCCAGCTTCCCTAAGCATGCCAATTATGATACTGGACATATCTTTACAGTCCCCATACCTTTTTGAATATACATAGTCACAGGTATGGGGTATTAATCCTCTCATGCCATCCTCAAAAGCGATGTATTTGATATTTGCCTGCACCCAATAATATATTTTTTTTACTTTTTCCAGATCACTATCATCCTCACTTACTATCTCGTCCACTACCTTTTTGATTTCAGAGTTGTCAGTTTGCAGTTTAGATATAAAAGACTGATACCATCCGTACAAGTCATCTACTGATCCAAGTACCGGTTGGTTCGTACCCTTGGAATCCATGAAGCTCTTTAACAATGGGTAAACGGAAGGTGCTAAATAGTTGTATGACGGGCTGTTTGGTTCATAATCCAATTTATTGACTTCATTTAGCCAATAACTATCTCTAATTCTTTGGCCTTCGAGAGTCGTTTTACTTTGTTTTATTTCAAATCCGTCCAGGTTAAATTGTTGAAGGTCTATTGAGATAGAACTATCGTAGGTCAGGGTATACTTAGCTTCTTCTACAGGAAAATAATCCTGAAAATAGAACAGACCCATCATATGTGGATCTGTTATCGTTTTACGGTACCTTATTACAGATTTTGTTCCCTTGCCTAATGCGGGGTAATAAAAAGAAGTCTCTTTGGTATCGTCATAGAAAACATCGGAATTCTTATCATATGCTTCTTTGAATTCCTCAACCGGAATTTTACTATATTTTTTCTTTCCAGGAACGAGCGTATAAGCATCAATATCACTTAGCAGACCGAATGAGGAGTGGTATATATTGTCTTTAACAAAGCTTCGTGGGTTATCCGTAAGGTATAAATACTCTTCGTAGGTGTCCACGGTTATAACCAAAGAATCAGCTACTATTTTCAGATCAGCATTTCTGTACTTTTTCAAACAAATCGCTACTTCACCTTCATATTTCTTTTTGTAATACTCAAACTCTTCTATTGGTTTCAATTCGGCTCGTTCACAATAGGCTGAACATATGCAGCCGAATATAAGTACAACAATGAATGTGAATTTTTTAGTAGAGCTCCCCATTCCAATAAAATAATTTTTCTACTATGTTACCGTCTTCGTCATACCTTATATGAGGTCCATTTTCTTCCCCCATCAAATATGTAGTGACTTCTTTTAATTGCCCATGGGAGAAATACTTTTTAACCTCACCTTCAAGTAGGTCATCAACATAAGTAGCAGAATAACTGAGCTGACCATTTGAATAATATTCCAGGCGTTTGCCATGATTATCACCATCCTTGTATTCAATCCGCTCCATTATTTGGCCGTTAGTGTGGTAATACACATTTTCACCGTTGAATGTACCGTCTTTAAGAGTTTGACTTACAGCTACACTACCGTCTTGGAAAAAACTATTTAATTGTAAGTCATTTTTATTATCAACCCAGATCGTGTCCGATAATTGTCTTCCTTTTCCTTCATATGAGTATGCGTAAAATCCCTCTTCTTTGTCGTAGTACTTAACCAGTTGCAATTTGCCTGCAGGGTCATAGTATTTGCATGGACCGTGCTTCTCCCCATCCACATATTGACATGAAGTTTCCAACTGCCCATCATCATTGTAATAATCTCCCTTACCGTTTCGTACGTCATCTGAATACTCATAATTGGCTTCCAGTATTTTGTTAGGACCATAATACATCCAATTGCCTATACCACTTCCTTGTTCATATTCTCCAGCGACTTTGATGTTGCCGTTTTGAAAATAGCTTTCATATTTTCCATTTAACCTGCTATGCTTAATTTCACTTTTTGAAAGTATTTTGCCCGAGGGAAAGTAATGCACCTGATCAGTAACGTAATTCCCGCAAACTAATTTATTTTCAAATTTCTTTTGGCCATTGGAATAATGGTAAACGTTTGTACCATTACCGTTCGGAAATTCATTGTGTGACAAAACCTTACCTAAAGTATCATATTTGGTGTTAGCTATTTGTATTCCGTCTTTAAATAACATTGTTTCATATAGCCTGCCATCTACTGCAAATGTCTGTGACAGCCCTTCCAAATTCCCGTCTTTGAAGTAGTCGACTTCTGATAAGGTGCCATTACTAAAGTAGGTTTTCCATAATTGTTGGGCAGTGTTGGCAACATAAAACCCTTCTTGTTGTTTGCTACCATTTTTGTGAAAAAGCTCATAGTAGCCGTTAAATTCACCTTCTGTGTATGTGCTCCTTATTTTTAGGACGCCATTGTTATAGAATTCCTTATATGACCCATCCCAGTACCCGTTTTTCATCGTTCCTTCTTGCCACAATTTTCCATTTCTATGATATGTTACATGGGAGCCATTAAACTCTCCTTTCATGAATTCTCCTTCTGCCTTTTTTTGCCCGGTTGAGTAAAATGACCTAAAGGGCATATTCCCTTCTTTGTTCTCTTCACTATGTATTTTATCGCCGTTCTTCTTAAGATAAGTATAACCAATAAACAATCCTTCTTTATATGTTTCGGTTGTACTCAATATTCCATTATGGTCATAGTACTTTGACAATCCATCCAAATCTCCAACGTTGTTGTATTGTGACTCTTCTTTGAGCATTCCATTTTTGTAATAATATTGCCATTGCCCAACTTTTTTATCATTAGAAAAAGTACCGTTATACCTCAATTGGCCATTGTTGTAATAGCCTGTCCATTTGTTTATCGCAGAGTCGTTTTTGTAAAATCCTTTTTCATCAATTGATCCATTGTTATGATATGAAATGTATTCACCATCGGTCAGACCATTGCTATAATTTGTTATGTACATTACCTGGCCATCAGTATAATACTTAGTGTATTTTCCTTCTAACTCCCCGTCGGCTATCGTATACTCTAATTCAAGTTCCCCTGTATTGAAGTAATACGTACCATTTCCTTCTTTTTTGCCGTTGTTGTATGGGTATTTCTCTTTTATTTGTCCGCATGGATAATAAAATTCCAGAAAGCCATGTACATTATTCTCTTCGTTGTAGTGAGCTATCATAGACTGAGAACCATCTTCTCGGTAGTAAACTTCTGGAGCTGATACATTGCCGTCTGCATCGTATCCCTCTGTTCTCTTTAGTCTTCCATTATCATAATAATAGTACCATTTACCGATTTTATATCCTTCCTGATTGTAGCTTCCTTTTGCATTTAATTGACTATTTTCAGAGAAAAATTCCCATGGACCTATATACAAGTCATCGTTAATTTGATTGCCTATCGCACTTAGTCTATTAGAGTTGTAGTACCAAAAAGAATATTGACCTTCATTGTTTCCAACGGTCGCAGTTAGTTTCGATCTGTTTTTTACGAGGATTGAGTTTGCAGCACTTACCCAATTTTTTCGTTTGTCATCATTCTTCTCTAGCCATGCCGCAACATCTTCGTTGTTAGAGGATTTAAGAATAAAGTAGATGAAAGCATTTGATCCTTCTACTTTATGTATTTTGGTAAATATTGGAACATAATATTGCATCCAAAAATCATCAGAATTGGGATTATGTTGAAGCTTGGAGAACAGCAACGTCAATTGCTTTGTGACTGGTGCGTCCAGTTTAACTTCAAAATTGAATCGTTCATCCAGAGCCGCCTTTGATCTACTTAGACGATCATAATATTCGAACTCAAAGTTGTCGATTATCGGATCAATACTCCCCTCGTACCTCAGTGCGTCATTTACCAAATTGTTCACTCTAATAAGGACACTATTATTGGAATTGTCTATGGCCAAATAGGTCAGATAGCTCAAAACGGCTTTGGTTCTATGTCCCTGCAGAACACTGAGATAACCTAACATTAGATGCGCACTGGAATAGTAAGGATTCAATCTAATTGTTTGCTGAAATGAGATAATAGCATTTTCATAATCCTTAAGCCTGTACTGATTTATGCCCGAATTGTATATTAAAATGTGATTGTAAGGAAAGAGTTTCCTTCCTCTTTCATAGGTTTCTTTAGCCTTCTCAAGGTTTGGAAGGTTCAAATAGGC
Organism: Cyclobacteriaceae bacterium; assembly: GCA_049115735.1. Classification (GTDB taxonomy): domain Bacteria; phylum Bacteroidota; class Bacteroidia; order Cytophagales; family Cyclobacteriaceae; genus CAXBNB01. The sequence goes on from JAGDZP010000032.1 coordinate 40,384, forward strand.
ATTTCCCAGATTGATAAATACATTGGCATTGTACTCATGATGCTCCTTAACAAGTTTTTCTCCTAGAATAATTGATTGCTTGTATTGCTTGGCCTCATTATAAGTCTCAAGCAAATAGGATTGAATTTTGAAATAGTTGCTATCAATTGGCAGTACTTTACTATACAAATCAATTGCCGTCTGATACTTTTCTTTGGTTCTTAAGTCTGCGGCTGTCTCAATTATCTCTGGAGAATCAACAAGCTCAATAGAATCATTGAGTTGTGGACTTAAAAGGATTGAGACCAATAAAGATTTAAACATTAACTGGCTAAATATGGTCTTTGAAAAATGCGTAAATTAACTTTTTCTAATTAGCCAAAAAATCTTTCATTCAATAATTTGAGATGTTCTGAATTATTTTTGAAACTATGGCCTAATTTGAGAATACTTGATGGTTGTGAATATTACGCACATGATGTGGTTAATTTGGAATAAAGTGTAATTTTATTGAACCGAAATGATAAGCGTTTACCCACTACTCCCTGACAACTAAAATTCCTTTATGAGTAAAGCAACCAAAGGAGTGTCCTACAAAAAAATGGACAGTTCCTATTTCGAATCCCGGGAATTGAAGCGCCATGCTGGCGTTTGGTCTTTATGGGCGCTGGGTGTTGGTGCGGTTATTTCAGGCCACTTTTCTGGGTGGAACCTTGGACTAGCCTCAGGGGGCTGGGGTGGCATGTTCATCGCTACCATTCTCATAGCTATAATGTATATTGGCCTTACGCAGAGTGTGGCCGAGATGTCACCTGCCTTGCCACACACCGGAGGAGCCTATTCTTTTGCACGCTCGGCAATGGGTCCATGGGGTGGATTTGTAACAGGTCTCGTGGAGAATATGGAATTTATCCTTACACCGGCGGTGATCGTCTTTTTCATTAGCACCTATATGAGCGGGATATTTGGCACGGGAGTAGAAAGTTTGCCCTATTGGTGGTTTGGGTTCTATGTCGTTTTCACCATCCTAAATATTGTAGGGGTTGAGCTGTCTTTTAGGTTGACCGTAGTGGTCACTATTTTGGCTTTGCTTTGCCTTGTTGTATTTTGGATCTCATCTATTGGTCATATTGATTTCTTGAAAAACGCACTGAACATCCAATCAAATGCTGATGGAGGTGCCACTCTTCTTGAAAATGGAAGCGGAAAATTTTTGCCGATGGGCATTGGAGGTGCCCTGGCTGCAATGCCATTTGCTGTTTGGCTGTTCCTGGCTATTGAGCAGCTGCCGTTGGCGGCTGAAGAATCTGTAGACCCCAAAAAGGATATGCCCAGAGGGCTGACTTATGGGATGATTACATTGGTAATCTCAGCGTTTATGATCTTGTGGCTCAATTCCTCAATACCATTAGGCGCCTACGCACTTTCCCAGTCAGGAGAGCCCTTGCTGGATGGGTTTAAATTGTTGTTTGGAAGCAGTATAGCCAAAGGTTTGGCTTTGGTGGCTGTTATTGGCCTGATCGCTTCTTTTCATACGATCATCTTCGCATTCGGTCGCCAGATATACTCCTTGTCAAGGGCTGGCTATTTTCCAATTTTTCTTTCTGTTACACACACCAAAAGGAAAACACCATATACCGCCTTGATTGCGGGATCAGTCATAGGGTTCTCTGTATTGATGCTGGCTAGGTATCTTTCTGGAGCAGAAAAGAGTGAAGTTTTTATTGGTGGTGCTTTGCTGAATATGGCAGTTTTCAGTGCCATGCTTTCCTATATTTTGCAGAGTGCGTCGTTTATTTTACTTCGCATCCGTAGACCTAATTTGGAACGGCCGTACAAAAGCCCCTTTGGTAATATTGGTGCGATTGTCACCATTTTAATTGCCATAGTTACTATTTATTATCAACTGCAAGATCCATCTTACCGTACTGCAGTTTTCAGCGCTGTGGCTTATTTGATTATAGGGTTGGTCTATTTTGCTTTGAATGGAAGACATCATTTGATCTTATCCCCGGAGGAGGAATTTGCAATGAATCAGGAGGAAAACTAATAGATGTCGAAGCTTGAAACCATATCGCCAATAGATGGCTCAATCTATTTCTCCTGCGAGCAACATGATGAGAAAGACATCCAACGCACTTTGAATCAGGCAAAACAAAGTTTGGTAGATTGGTCAAATCTCGAATTAGCAGAACGAATAAAACTTGTTTCAGCATTTGTAGATGCAATCGAAAATCAAAAAGCAGAGATAGCTGAGGAGATCACCTGGCAAATGGGTCGCCCATTGAGCCAGTCTCCTGGTGAAATTAATGGGTTTGTTGAAAGGGCAAGGTACATGCTTGATATTGCTGAAGAGTCCCTCAAACCCATTGAAACAGATGCAAAGGATGGGTTTGATCGGTGGATTGAACTGGAACCGCTTGGAGTTGTTGCAGTATTGAGCCCCTGGAATTATCCATTGTTGACATCTGTTAATGCCATAGTGCCGGCTTTGGTCGCTGGCAATACTGTCATCTTGAAACATTCCTTTCAGACACCTCTTGTAGCTGAGCGATACAAGAAAGCGGCAATAAAGGCCGGCCTTCCCGATGGTGTGTTTCAAATTCTACATATTGATCATGCACTTACCAGCGCTCTAATTGCCGATCCGATAGTTAAGGGAGTGTTTTTTACCGGATCGGTAGATGGAGGTTTGTCGGTGCAAAAGGCATTGAGCAATAAGTTCATTCATTGTGGATTGGAACTTGGCGGGAAAGACCCGGCCTATGTCGCACCAGATGCTGATCTGGTCCAAGCGGTTGAAAACCTTGTTGATGGGTCATTCTTTAACAGCGGTCAATCCTGTTGTGGGATAGAAAGAATATATGTGCATGAAAGCAACTATGCTCAATTTGTGGAGGCCTTCGTTGAGATTACGAAAAAGTATCAGCTTGGGAATCCATTAGATTCAGGCGTAAACCTGGGGCCAGTGGTCAAAGCTTCTGCAGCTGATTTTGTGCGGGGGCAAATTGATTCGGCTGTGCGTAAAGGAGCCAATACTCTAATTGATGAAGGTTTGTTTATGAACTCGAAAAAAGGAACGCCCTATCTGGCGCCTCAGGTTTTGACCAACGTTGACCATTCTATGGAAGTAATGACCGAGGAAAGTTTTGGACCTGTTGTTGGAATCATGTCTGTTAAAAATCATGAAGAAGCCATTACTCAAATGAACGATTCCAAATACGGATTGACAGCTTCAATCTGGACAGAAGATAAGGACTTAGCGAAAAAAATTGGAGGTCAATTGGAAACAGGAACAGTATTCATGAATCGTTGTGATTATCTCGATCCGGCTCTGGCTTGGACAGGAGTGAAAAGCACAGGAAGAGGAGTAACACTATCAAAACTTGGCTACCATCATGTGACTAGAGCAAAATCTTACCATTTTAAAACAAGTAAATAATTATGCAGGTACAGCATGCCAATTGGAACTTTCCAACAACTTTTTGGTTCGGCAATGGACGTATACAGGAGCTAGCCAAGGCTTGTGAACAATTGAATATTGAAAATCCTCTGTTCGTCACGGATGAAGGGTTGGTAGCACTTAACATTACAAAAACGGCATTAGATGTATTAACCAAATCAGATATTGCCTTTGGATTCTATAGCAATGTGCAGGGTAATCCATCTGGTAGAAATGTTGAGGATGGTGTGATGGCCTATAAGAATGGACAGCATGATGGAATTATTGCATTTGGTGGAGGCTCTGCGCTGGATGCTGCTAAGGCCATAGCATTGATGGTGGGACAGAACAGGCCTCTTTGGGATTTTGAAGATGTGGGTGACAATTGGAAAAGAGTGAATAAGGAGGGAATAGCACCTGTGATAGCCATACCCACGACAGCCGGTACAGGTTCAGAAGTTGGACGAGCCTCTGTGATTACACACGAAGGGGAGAAACTTAAAAAGATAATTTTTCATCCGGGGATGCTCCCAAAACTGGTGATAGCCGATCCTGAATTGACAGTTGAATTGCCACAGAATCTGACAGCCTGGACGGGAGTGGATGCACTTGTACATGCTATTGAGGCCTACTGTGCTCCGGGTTATCATCCCATGGCAGATGGTATTGCTGTAGAAGCGATCAAACTCATTTTCGACAATTTACCATTAGCTCATAGAGATGGAGAAAATTTGGAAGCCCGTGGCAATATGCTGACCGTCTCAGCCATGGCTGCCGTAGCTTTTCAGAAAGGTCTGGGTTCCATACATTCCGTTTCTCACCAGCTCGGGGCTTTGTATGGTTTGCAGCACGGCCTTGCAAACTCGGTATTACTGCCTTATGGTATAAAGCAAAACAGTTCTGCATTGCATAAAAAGATGAATTACTTATCTACAGTATTGGCATTGTCAGGTAAGGGTACTGAATTAGTCATTGATCATATTCTTAAGTTAAGAAGTGATTTGAATATCCCGCATAGCTTGAATGATCTTGGAATTGATTTGGCAATGAAAGAAGAAATAGGAATTAGGGCATTCAATGACCCATCAACTCCAACGAACGCTCGCCCAATAACCGCCGAAGAATTGCAGCAGTTATTCGTTGCTGCAGTGGAGGGTGATTTATCCTTAGTTTAGTGATATGAAACTGCTCGTTGTAGAAGGCAATCCGAAGGAATTATGGGCAGCTCGTGAAGAAATGGGTGGGGTGGCATACCACAAGAGGTTTAAAAGTATGATTTCCTTGCTATGTCCAGATGCAGAAGTAGCCTTTGCATTCCCCGCAGATCATAAGCCAGGCATTTCATTGGTTCAGCTTAGCCGCTTTGATGGTATACTATTAACCGGTAGCTCGTTATTCTTGAATGACAATATCCCTGAAGTTACCCGCCAGTTGGAATTTGCTGATTTGCTGTTCGACAGTGGGTTGCCAATTTATGGTAGTTGCTGGGGCCTTCAGGTGGCAGCCGTGGTAGCTGGTGGTAATGTTAGTCAGTGTGAAAAGGGGAGGGAGTTTGGTATATCTAGCCCGATAGAATTGAGCGAAGATGGCAGAAATCATGATTTTTTCAAGTCCAGAGAAAGCGGCTTTCAATCCTTGTGTATACATGCCGATGAAGTCTCTATTGCACCATCACGGTCAACAATTCTGGCTAAGAACAAACATTCTAAAATTCAGGCTATGTGCTTTAAGTATAAGGCCTCTGAGTTTTTTGGAGTGCAATACCATCCTGAATTCAAGATTTCCGACATGATATTCATTGCCAACATCATGTCGGACAGGCTTATTTCAGATGGCCAGTTTGAATCAAAATCAGCCGTAACAAAATTTATCTCTAAATTGGAAAATAAGGAACGAATGCCTGATTCTGTTTTAAGCTATCAAGAGCATATCCAGGAAGTGACCACCTGGCTGAATAATATATCTGCTAAACCCAAAAAATCATGAAAACAATTCTTACCATTCTCTTACTTTTTAGTGGCTTCTTTTCCTTTTCTCAAAAAACTGAGAATCTGATATTAATCACACTAGATGGCCTTAGATGGCAGGAGCTTTACGCTGGTGCTGATTCTCTATTGATCCATGATTCAGGATATGTAGAAAACCCTGAGGAACTGGTGCATGAATTTTGGGATAATGACCCTCTGGTAAGAAGGAAAACATTGATGCCATTTTTCTGGAGTAAAATTGCTATAAAGGGGCAATTATGTGGCAACCGAAAGTTTGGCAACAAAGTCAATTGTACCAACCAGATGTGGTTTTCCTACCCCGGTTATAACGAGATACTTTGTGGTTTTGCTGATGATGAACGGATCTCCAGCAATTCCAAAATCAACAACCCGAATACCACATTTTTGGAATATCTGAATAATACCAAACGCTTTAAGGGTAAAGTCGCTGCTTTTGGTTCGTGGAATGTGTTTCCTTATATCATCAATGAAGAACGGAGTGGGATATACGTTAATGCAGGATTTAAAAAAGCGAAAGGCAGCCTAAGTGATAGGGAACAATTCCTAAATAAAATCCAGGATGAAATCAGAGGTCCATGGGGTGGGGTGAGGTTGGATGTATTTACACATCATTATGCCCTGGAAGAATTGAAGAAGAATAAACCCAAAGTGTTATACATATCTTACGGTGAAACGGACGACTATGCTCATGATGGGGAATACGATCAATATCTATGGTCTGCCCGACAAACTGATGCTTACATCAAGGAGCTATGGGACTTTGTACAGTCCACAGATCAATATCGTGACAAGACCACAATCATCATCACAACAGATCACGGAAGGGGTACCGTACCAAAGGATACCTGGAGGCATCATGGCATCAAGATCGAAGGAGCTGGAGAAATATGGATGGCAGTTTTAGGCCCGGATACGAAACCCCTTGGAGAGGTAAAGACTGAAGGGCAGCTCTATCAAAATCAAATTGCTGCTACGGCTATAGAGCTGTTGGGTGAAAAGTATGAAGAGCCCAGGGCAGGAAAATCCATCGCCGCGATGAAGGAATAATATCATGCCATGACTTAGTTTCAGGATGCTATGAGGAAATCAAAATTTCAGCTAAGATGCTATTGAATAGTCATGGCATCACTATCTTTAGGAGTAAACGCAGTGATTAGCTATCACAAAAAAATGATTCTATGACAGCCAATGATACCAAAACCAATAGGTTGCTCTCGCTGGACTTCTACCGGGGGCTGACCATGTTTCTTTTGATAGCAGAGTTAGTTTTCTCAACTTTTCAACACCCTGGTTTCAGAGCCCTTTGATGGAACATTTGTTCAAACCATTTTTCACCAGTTTCATCATGTGAAATGGGGGCAGTTTTATTTCAAAAAGGGACTCTATTCTTACCGTTTCTCATCAACTAGTTCTATTGTACAACATGCAGCATGGTGGACCAAATACCTTCGTTCTTCTTCCATTTGGTCTTAAGCAAAATGCTGCAGTATTGGAAGAAAAAAAGACTATTTGAGTAATATACTTGGTCAGCAAAACCCCAATTGTTTAGCGTGATGAGTAAGGCCCGTAAACTGATTTTATCTTGTGAGAAGTATCGCTATCTTCCAGAATAAATACTTGATAAATATCACCTCTTGATTGAACTCGGACAACAATATGACCTTGGGTGCTTTTAAGTTTCTCCAAACTTGATCCGATGACTTGAAAATTAGCATCAAGCATATTTGTGGCAAATATATCTCTTGGTCCGGGATAGATAGTCTCATTCAACAACCTTCTTAGTACATCATGACCTGGATGATCTGAAGACCAAACACTCATGATGTGAACGCGTGGTTGTAGAGCCTCTAAGAAAAAAGCGTTCTGGGAATCTCTATTGCCATGATGATTTAGAACATTTACTTCCACAGGGCCCACCGCCTTGGCAACAGGTGTTTCTATATCGTTCCAAATAGGTTCATTAGGTTCCAAAATACCGGGGATGTCTCCACCTGTGAAATAATCGAATTGACCATAGCTCACTCGAAATGAAATGCTACATGGATTTTCACTTGGTAAGTCCAACCCTCTATTTTTGAGTGATTCCAATTCAGGAAAATGAGATCTGGTATTGTTAGCTACCCCCGTCCAAACTTCACCATTTACTGATACATTACGAATCTCAAAATTTGGATAACTCTCCTTTTTATTGAGTAGTTCTATTTGATTGTTTTTACCAGGTACAAAACGTTCCATAATCATATCATTCTTTTTTATTTGCCAGTCAATAAATGCCCTATAGTTTTGCATCATCGGATTGTTCAATGGACTTGGATAATCGTAACTCGGCCAGCCTCTGTCAATCAACTTTTTAATAAGGATGTTTTCTCCGATTGTAGTAATGCCGGTCAGTTTGTATGTGCCTGATTTTGATTTTGGTGCAAGTGTATGTGGGTTTCCCATATGATCGTCATGAAAATGAGAAATAGCGGCATAATTAATATCCTTATTTTTGAGCCCTTTTTGTTCAGTCTGTATATAATTCACAAGCCATTCACCAGGTAATTTAGAAGCATTTGGTTTTCTTTTGGCATTCCTGGGTCCATTCATTCTTGGTTTGGTAACGTCCATTTCTCCAGCATCAAAAAGCATAGTTGTGCCATCAGGAAAAACGAAAAAAGTGCAATCGCCCATTCCAGTATTGATATGGTGAATATCAAGATAACCTTCTTGCCAGCTTGGAAATATTTCTCCCACTTGTTGGGCATAAATGACTTGAAATGAAGTCAGGCAGAAAAATAAGAGGAGGAGCAATACCTTAATTGACTTTATATGCTTCATTTTAGAGCTTAGATGGTAGAATTGAACCAACTATAAAGATAAGATGCATTTTTTTAAGTCTCAGAGTTCAGTATGATTTAGTAATATTAAGGGGCGATGAATTAAATTCTACATTAGCAAATGGTTTATCAAATGACTGAAAATGGAAGCTACAAGCACCAATACCAATAATAATAGACTACTTTCTTTGGATTTTTATCGAGGGTTAACCATGTTTCTTTTGATAGCTGAATTTTCTCACCTATTCAATACGCTGGTGTCAGAGCCCTTTGATGGCACATTTGTTCAAGCCATTTTCCACCAGTTTCATCATGTGAAATGGGAGGGGCTTCATTTCTGGGATTTGATACAGCCGTTTTTTATGTTCATCGTTGGTGTGGCCATGCCATTGTCTTTTGCCAATAGAATGGCAAAAGGAGACACTTATCAAGACCTGCTAAAGCACGCCATCAAACGATCTTTACTGCTTCTGCTATTGGGTTGGGGTTTGTATTGTATTGGGCCAGGTAAGATTGTATTCCGTTTTCAGAATGTGCTGGCGCAGCTTTCTTTCACCTACATGCTGGCTTTTTTGATCATGAGAAAGTCAGTAACATTTCAGTTGTTAGTTTCAATTGCTTTGTTGCTTATAACTGAAGGGCTGTATCGTTTCTTTCCTGTAGACGGATTCGACAAGGCGTTTGTAGCAGGGGAAAACTTCGGTGCTTGGCTGAATATACTGATTTCAGGAAAAGAGGATGGAGGTCACTGGGCAATATTCAATGCCGTACCTACGGCAGCCCACACGATTTGGGGCGTGCTGGCAGGACAATTACTTATGAGTGAAAAGCCACAACAAGAGAAATTGAAGTTGCTTGCTATAGCTGGAGCAGTTGGGTTGGTAATAGGCTATGGTTTAAGCCCTTTTACGCCAATCATCAAGCGAATATCAACCAGCACTTTTGTATTTGCAGGTGGTGGCTGGGCATTATTAGCACTTGCCTTATGCTATTGGCTAATTGACCTTAAAAACTTCAGATGGGGAGTGCAGGCCTTTAGCATTGTGGGTTTGAATCCATTGTTCATATACTTGTTTGCCCATGTGGGCGGCAATCATTTGATACAAGAAATATGTGCACCTTTCACAAATGCACTGTTCGCGTGGACAGGAGAAGTCGCATCTGAAATCGTACTCAATGCCACAGAATTATTTTTCTTGTGGTACCTCTGCCACTGGCTTTATAAGAGGAGTGTTTTTATTCGTATCTAATTGCAAAGAAATACTTCTCGTTGCGAGTAACAATGCAGCAACCTTGAGGATTTTGTAGAGTTCACAATCCTTCATTTTGTAGGGTCTTGTTCGTTCAAAAAAATCAACAAAATACTGGTTGACCAGAGAGGGAACTGTCATTTAGGTGACAAAAATATTTGGTCAACCATGATTTTGGCATTGTACTATTATGATAAAACATGGTATTTAGTGTCAAAAAAGGTACTTATATCAAGTTTTTTGCGAAAATGTTTGGTAGTTAATCTGATTGTTTCTAAAATTGGTCAACCAATCACTGGTAAACTAATACAAACTATATGGAGTTGCTTAATAATTTTCAGGAAATTGTCATCGAGAAACCGGTAGACAAAATCATAAGCCAAATAAAGGAGCTGATCATGAGTGGTCAGCTTAAGCCCGGCGACAAATTACCCCCCGAAAGAAAGCTTTGTGAAAGGCTAGGTACAAGCAGAACCTACGTTCGGGATGCCATTAGAAAACTGGAGTTTTATGGAATTCTCAAAACACAACCTCAAAGTGGTACCGTGGTTGCTGGATTGGGTATGACAGCATTGGAAGGTTTGATTAGCGATGTGCTACAGGTAGAAGGCAATGATTTCGAATCTCTGGTTGAATCAAGGTTGATCCTTGAGACCAACTGTGCTAAGCTGGCAGCAAGCAGACGAACTAACGATGATATTGAGCGAATTGAAGAAGCTTTGGTTGCCTACAAGGATAAGGTTGATCAGGGAGGTTCCGCTATAGATGAAGATTTGCTATTTCATTTAAAAATAGCGGAGGCAAGCAAAAATTCGGTTTTGAAGTCATTGATGCTGGTAGTAACTCCAGACATACTTACTTACTTTAGAAAGCACCATGTTTGTGAAAATGGTAGAAACAAAAATGCCTATGAGGAACATGTTGCCATCTTAAATGACATTAAAAATAAGGATCCAAAGGCGGCAGTAGATCACATGAAGCATCATTTAGATGATTTAATAGACTACACGCATTCTATACATAGCAGTGAGGTCAATGGCCTTGCTGAATAATTAAAGATATGAAAAACTATAAAACGCTATTCTATATGATTCAAGATCAGTTCTATTAAAAAGAAAATGGATTAACATAAGATGCTAATCCATTAAAAAGCAGGGATCTTATTAAAACACATGCAGTGACGTTGGCACAAAACTGAAATGTAATAGAGACTCCTATCTTTTCGTCTACAAATCTAATTATTTCTCTCCATAGATAAAAGGTAGGTATTTCGATTGAAGCTCCCCGCTAATCACAATCAAAATATTTAAACAAAACAAAACGTAAAATGAAGAATTTTATACAATTCACAATTATCAAAGGGAGGAGTATGTGGATGCAGAAAATACTTGTGGCTTGCTTGATCATGGTAGTTTCTGCTGGTGCGATAGCACAAGGGAAAGTGACTGTAAAAGGAAATGTAACTTCCGCTGAAGGTACATTGCCTGGTGTGGCGATCCTTGAAAAAGGAACGCAAAATGGTGTGGTTACCGATTTAGATGGTAATTACTCAATTAACGTAGCTTCTGATGGAATTTTGGTATTCTCATTTGTTGGCTATGTACAGGTTGAACAAGTTGTCGGCAGTCAAACAACAATCGACCTTGTTATGGTCGAAGACATTGAACAACTCGAGGAAATTGTCGTGATTGGGTACGGTACTCAGAAGAAGTCACATTTGACAGGTGCAATTTCTAAGGTTACGAATGAGCAACTAGATCAGATACCCGCAGCAAGAGCGGATGATGCACTTGTAGGAAGGGTATCCGGTGTTAATATTCAGGCGACTGGTGGCGATGGCAATGACCAGGGTGTTGGTGCAGATCCTCAAATACGAATTAGAGGAACAGGATCAATCACAGGTAATGCTGGTCCACTTCTAGTAATAGATGGTGTAGCTGTTGATTCAGACTTCTGGGCCAATATTGATATGAATGACGTTGAGTCATTTGAAATCTTGAAAGATGCTGCATCCGCTTCAGTTTTTGGATCTCGTGGTGCCAATGGTGTAATTATGATTACGACCAAACAAGGTAAGGCAGGTAAAACGAAGTTTTCGTACAATGCCTTTGCTGGTGTGCAGAATGTAAAGAGAAACGACGATTATAATAAAACAGCAGCTGAAAGTTTTGCGCTTGAAAGAGCGGCAAATGGTGGTGATCTTTCTGATCGTTCGAGACTAAAAGAGTTGATCATACAAGCCAACGGTGGTGAAACTGATTGGCAGGATGTAATATTTGACGGAGGAATGACCCAAAGCCATTCTTTGAGCGCAAGAGGAGGTAAAGACAAGACAAAATTTAGCACCTCATTGACCTACTTGCACGATGAAGGTGTAATGGTTACAGATGACTTTAAAAGGTATAACCTTAAGGCTAAAGTTGATACAGAAGTTAACAACAAATTGTCTTTCGGAATAAGTGTTAACCCATCATACAGTGAAAGAAGAAGGTTTGATGGATCTACTCATGATATACTTCGTCAGACTCCATGGCAGCCGGTTTATATTACTGAAGCAAATGAGCCTTTTGTGAACCGCGTGAGAGATGGAGGCAAATATGCGGATACCCAAATAGGAGATTACGCTTTGCAGCGAATGTTCGATGATTATGATTTAGCTGCTGGAGTGCCAGTTACATCAGGACAAGACATTAGTAATACCTCTAATACCAGCCCATTGGCTAAGGTTCAGGAAAGAGATCGTCGGGATTACAAGTTCAAAACTTTCGGTCGAATTTACGGAAAGTACAAAATCCTGGAAGACTTAACAGCTTTAATAGCTTTTTCAGGAAGTATCCAGGATACTCGACGCACCAGATGGCAAGGAGTGGAAGCTCACCGAAATGGTGCTTCAAATGCTCAATCTAACAGATCGGACGAATTCATGTCTCATTTGGTGACAGAAACATTCCTGACCTATGACAAAACAATAGATAATCATTCGATTGTTGCTACTATAGGTATGAGTACTGAAAGACGAAATCAAAGTATTTCTAGTGCTGCAGTTTCGGGTTATGGATTTGATTACATAACTACTTTAAATGGAGGTTCAAATCTTCTTTCAGCTACTTCATTTACACGGCAGGCAAGACTTGAGTCTTATGTTGCCAGGGTAAATTATGCTTTTAGTGACAAGTATTTGGCTTCTGTTAGTATAAGAAGGGATGGTTCTTCAGTATTTGGACCAAATAACAAATTCGGTAATTTCCCTGCACTTTCACTTGGATGGAGACTTAGCGAAGAAGACTTCCTAAACGGTAGTGATGTTGTTAACAATTTAAAACTACGCGTTAGTTACGGGGTAACTGGTAATGATCAGTTCAGAACTAGTGGAGGACAATTGGTTGATTGGTATGCTTATGCAGCTATATATACTTCTGCTTCTGCTGTCGTGAATAACTCCAATGTTTCAGCATTCAACGCATTGAACATAGCCAATCCGAATTTGAAGTGGGAACAATCAGTTGAGTTTAATCCTGCGATTGACTTTGGATTCTTCGGTAACATAGTCACAGGTTCTATTGATTATTATAAAAGAACGAGCGATCAGTTATTGATTGATCAACCGATTTCAACATCAACAGGATTTTCTAATGCACTTCAAAATATAGGCGAAGTAGTTAATGAGGGTATTGAAGTTGAAGTTAGAACCAACCAGATGCGAACTGATGACTTTTCTTGGTCTACTACATTGATAGGTTCTAGAAATAAGAATACGCTCACCGATTTTTCTGATGCAAATGGTCAGATTGTCAATGTTGATAGCAAAAGGGCAGCCGAATGGATCAATTTAGAAGGGAATCCAATTTCTTCTTTCTATGGTTATGTGGTAGATACTGAGCTTCCACTTGAATATCTAAAAGAGCCATTCCATCCGATTGGAGCAGCAGCTCAGGATGTTTTTGTGAGAGATTTGAATGGTGATGGTCTGATTGATGCCGACGACAAAACCGTTCTGGGAAGCCCTTATCCGGACTTTGTTTGGAGTGTAACGAACGACTTTACATACAAGAACTTCGATTTGTCATTTATGTTTCAAGGAAGCCTTGGAGCCGAAGTGAGAAATATGGCCGATCAATACTTGTACAACCACTTCAACAGCGGTCAGGATTATGTTCTTTCGCAGATGACAGATGAGGATCAAGCGCGTGTGGCAAATGGATTTGTACAGCAAAAGATTTTTACAAGTTCAATCGTTCAGGATGCTTCTTATGTTGCGTTAAGAAACGTGAACCTTGGTTTTAATCTACCAAAGAGTGTTCTTGGAAGCACTGGTATTCAGCGCGCACGTATTTATTTCAGTGGTCAAAACCTGCTTTATTTGAAGTCCAGCGGATATACTGGATTCAATCCTGAAGCAATAGCGAGAACCTCTGCTATAACCCATGGATATCAATTGGGTGGAGGCGCAATACCTAGAAAATTTGTTCTTGGTGTAAACATTGATTTTTAATAACTAAAAAAGAGAAATCATGAAAAAGATAAAAATTATATTGATGTTTCTGGCTACAGCACATCTATATTCTTGCGGAGAAGAATTTTTACAGCCAGATCCAATTTCTTTTGTGAGCGGCGAAAGTTTTTTTGAAAACGAGGAAGAATTGGATACCTGGGTAATTAGCATGTACGATGCGATTCAAGGTAATCCTTCTACGAGCACAAGTGTAAATCACGGAATTCAGTATGAATTTCAATTGACCGAAATGAGAAGTGACAATACTGGTACTAAATCCCAGGAAGGTCAAAATGCTCAATTCGAAAATTACACGGTCGAAGCGACAAACGGAGTAGTACTTGACTATTATAGAAGCTATTACAATGCGATATTCAGAGCTAATACAGTTTTGGCGAATATAGATGCTGCTTCAGAAGCAAATAGAGCTGCTATAGAAGCAGAAGCAAGATTTATGAGAGGATATGCTTACTTCAATCTTGTAAGATTGTACGGAGATGTTCCGATGATAGATCGAGTAATAACGCCTGAAGAATCAGATCTTGCATTTACCAGAGTTCCTACAGCAACAATCTACTCTAGTGTCATTGTGCCAGATCTGGAAAATGCTGTTTCAGGATTGGTGCATGACGCCTCAAATAAGAATAGAGCTTCGAAAGCAGCAGCACAAGCATTGCTGGCAAAGGTTTATTTGACCCAGGGCGATTACAACTCAGCTCAAACTTTACTTTCTGCTGTTATTGGAACTGGTGATTATGCACTAGAAGGTAATTTCACTGATATTTTTTACAATGAAGGAAATGATGAGGTGATTTTCGCTATTGGATATGCCGGTGATGACACTCAGGAGGCTCAGGGGTTTTCTGCGGAATGGCTGAATGCTGTTGGACGTACAAGTGGAATCAACTATGTGACCATTGAAGCAGTAACAGCTTTAAATTCTATGGGAGGAGACAGAGCGTTGAAATCTTATAGGGAAGATCAGGCTCAGCTGGGTAAGTTTCAGGTAACTAAATACCTTCCTAATTCAAGTGATCCTGTTTTAGCAGGAAATGATTGGATTGTTCTACGATATGCTGACGTTCTGTTGATGTATGTGGAAGCCACAATGGCTGGCGGTACTACTACTTCAGACGTAACGGCACTTTCGTATTTCCAGGCTATCAGAGACAGAGCAGGAATCACAACTCCTGTTTCAAGTATTTCAAGTCAGGAATTACTTGATGAAAGACGAGTGGAGCTTGCATTTGAAAATCACAGATTTTTCGACCTTGTTCGCTTTGGAGTAGCCGAAAGTGTTTTAGGAAGTTTCGCTGCGGACAATAATTATGTATTCTCTGGTAATGATTTGCTCCTACCAATTCCAGAATCGGAAATTGGTTTGAGCAAAGGGCTAATGGGTCAAAATCCAGGGTATTAATTCAAACATCGAATAATCATGAAAAAATATAATTTTTTAAACACAAACTTTGGGGCATTTAAGATGCTCCTTGGATTAGCGATAGCCATATTAGTGCTAGTACCTGGTTGTAAAGAAGACTTGCCAGAGGCTGGGTCTATAGCTGACCTTACACCTCCAGAGGCGGGATTTTCTTACAGTTCTCAGGCAGGTGACGACCTGACAATCGTTTTCACAAATACTTCAGCGAGTGCAACGATGTTCGAATGGGATTTTGGTGATGGTAACACATCGTCAGACAAAGAACCAACGAACACTTACTCTGCTTATGGAAAGTATATGGTGACCTTGAGGTCTATGGATGCAACCGGAGCTTCTAGTTTGATTGAAACAGAAGTTGTAGTGGCTGAAGGTCCTTATCAACCAATTATCCTTGAGCCTGGTATAGAGGGCGATGGCGAAACAGGTGATGGTAGAGACCCTTGGAGAGCTGACTGGAGTGATGAAAGACCAATTTTTGGTGTGACTGGCAGCCCGGTAACCTTTGGTAACGCAGGTGCTAAACTGGAAGTAAGCAGTGCTCGACAAGGATATCAGGAGTTAGTGGTAGAAGCAGAGCAGAATTATGATTTGGTATTCTGGTATACAATGAAAAACGATCTACCTGATCAATGGGCAATTGTTTCGATTGTGGGTGTTACAGAATTCGGACCAATCACAAGTATTGCTGAAGCTGAAGCAGGAATTATAGCTAAGGTATTAGTAAATGATTCTTCTGAACCAGATGTGTACGTTCAAGAAAGATTGAAATTTAATTCGGGCGCAAACACAACTATTGGAATTTATTTCTGGAACGATGCGAACATCGAAACCAGATTTGATGAATTCAGTATCGAGATCGCTCCTGAGGGTGCTGTACCTCCTACTGCCGGATATACATCCGCACAGAGTAGCACAAACTACCTGGAGTATGCATTTACGAATTCTTCTGGAAATGCAAGTAGTTATTCTTGGGATTTTGGTGATGGTAATTCATCAATGGATGAATCTCCGACTCATGTATATGCTCAGGCAGGTACCTATATAGTTACTTTGACTTCTTCAAACGAGTTTGGAACTACAGATAGCTTCGATACAGAGATCACGATTAACGATCCTGTTACGGCTGATTTTTCAGCTACTCTTGATCCTATGGATGAATTTACGCTGATGTTTACTAATGAATCATCAGATAATGCAGTGAGTGTAGAATGGGACTTTGGAGATGGTTGGTCTACAACCCAAGAGAACCCGACTCATAGTTATACCCAAGTTAACTTCTATACTGTATCCATTACAGCTACGAGTGTGACAGGTTATACAGATACTAAGTCATTAGTATTCCCAGCAGGTCTGCCAGAAGTTGAAAATGGAAACTTTGATTCAAGTTCATCTGGTTGGAAAATATCTTCGTTTACTGGCGGAACTACTAGTCCTTTTAATGGTAGTAGTGATGGATCTCCTCTGAATTATGATAATACAGAAAGCGGTAAGTCTAAAACGAAAGGTGCAAAATGGACTGGTAGTACAGCTGGCGGTGAGTTGGCTTCTGAAAAAAGTAGGTATGCCTACCAAGCAGTGACGCTTAGCCCTAATACTGATTATGTTTTAGAGTATGCTTATTCTATAAAGGATGATGAAGCAACTGACCCAAGTGGAGGTAGAAGAATGGTGGCAGAAATACTTGATGGTCATTATAGTGAAGGAACTGTAGCCGTTGATCCTGCGCAAGCTCCAAGACTGGCAACAACAGAAGGAAGTGCTTTGGGAACCACAGTTCTTGGTAAAGCGAATTTTACGATAGAGCAATTGCCATTTACTTCAAATGGATCTGGTGAGGTTTCAATTTGGTTATATGGAGTTACACCAAAAGATTCTTGGTTTGACAACATTAAAATTATACCAGCATCAGCAACCCATCTTCTTTTAGATTAAAATGCAAAGCAAGGAGAAAGCGACAACAGCGCTTTATGTGAATAGGTTTCTTTCTTCGAGTGTAGCATTACAAATAAAAATGAGTGATTTATAAGTTTAGTTTTAGTTGAATAGGGTGTGTCCTAAATTCGGGACACACCTTTTTTTAACCAAGTAATTAAAGATCAATTCAGTTAGATATTATCCATATTTTAGGGACGATTGTCTCGAATGATCGAAATCAGAGAGAGATAGGTTTGCACAAAATGCAATACATAAATTGACTGATTGCGCACATACAACTTTGTATTTAACAAATGAAAAAACAATCACGATTACCGGCGACTTTTAGAATAGGAACTTATCAGGTAGTTTCAAATATTACCGAATCCACAATTCAAAACACTACTTGTAGATTCTAATGAATTTGGGCAAAACTATATTGACTATTAAGAACTATTTGTGGATCGTGGTTATCACGATGGGACCGGGCTGTGAATCACAATCACAACAGAGACCAGCGGATACTGCGCAAGCCGACCACCCAAGTCTTATTATTACTACAGATGGAGTGAATCTTATGCGTTCCAGTGTAGGGAAATTGCCGCTGTTTGATAAGTCGCTTGAGGCAGCCCGAGACCAGGTTGATGCAGAGATCGAAGCGGGAATTGATGTGCCGATTCCAAAGGATTTAGCAGGAGGATATACACACGAGCGCCACAAGGTCAACTTCTTTACCATGCAAAAAGCAGGGGTACTTTTTCAGATCACCGAAGACGAAAGGTACGCGATTTATATCCGGGATATGCTCCTTGAATATGCTGAGATGTTTCCGACACTTGGCAAACATCCGGCAAAGCGATCCTATGCCAGAGGCAAACTATTCTGGCAGTGCCTGAATGACGCCAACTGGCTGGTTTATACTAGTCAGGCTTATGATTGCATTTATGACTGGTTGGATGAGGGTGTAGTTGATAAGTTGAATAATGAGCTATTCAGGCCTTATGCAGATTACATTTCAATAGAAAATCCAAGGTTTTTCAATCGTCTCCACAACCACAGCACATGGGGAAATGCAGCAGTTGGTATGATAGGCTTGGTTATGGACGATGAAGAGCTTGTTGATAGAGCACTTTACGCATTTGATGTTAACAAACCTGGTAGCCTGAAGGCTGACAATGATGGGGGAACACTAAATTTAAAAGGGTATAAGCAAGGTGGGTTTTTAGCCCAAATTGATCACTCCTTTTCTCCAGATGGCTATTATACCGAGGGGCCGTATTACCAGCGCTATGCCATGTACCCCTTCCTGATATTTGCTCAGGGCTTAGCTAATAAAAAACCCGAATTAAAAGTATTGGATTATAGAGACGGCCTTTTGATCAAGGCAGTATACGCGCTAATCAACCAGACCAATTCGCAGGGAGAGTTTTTCCCTATAAATGACGCACAAAAAGGGATGTCGCTTCAATCTCGTGAGCTTGTTAGTGCGGTGAGTATGGCCTACCATTATGGTGGAAATGAAGCAGGATTGCTCTCCATTGTTATGGAGCAAGGAAGGGTTCCACTGAATGATTCTGGTTTGGCGGCTGCCAAAGGAATCTCTGAAGGAAAGGCCCGGCCATACGAGTATAAGAGTATGGAACTTACAGATGGTGCAAAAGGAGACGAAGGGGCTATTGGAATTGTTCGTGCAGATGATATAACGCTCGTTATGAAATATGCCAAGCATGGCATGGGACACGGGCATTTTGATAGATTGGGATTCTTGCTATATGATGGTAATGGCGAGGTAATTCAAGATTACGGTTCTGCTCGATGGGTAAACATTGAACACAAAGATGGTGGCGGATATTTGAAAGAAAACCATAGTTGGGCAAAGGAGACTATCGCCCACAATACGCTTGTTGTTAACAAAGATTCTCATTTTGACCATAAGGTAAAAGCTGCCGATAGAAGTGCAGGCACACCTTATTATTTTACTTCCAAGGATGGAGTTCAAATAGTAAGTGCTAAAGAATTAAAAGCTTATGATGATGTCGAAATGCATCGTACAATGGCTGTAATAGATGTTGAGGAACTAGAGAATCCGTTGATTGTTGATCTTTTCTCTGTTCAAGCGCCTGAGGGAACAAGGTATGATTTACCGATCTACTACATCGGAGAATTGATGTCGACCAATCAGGAATTCGAAACGAACAATGACCTGAAGCCAATGGGTACCAATGACGGTTATCAACACTTGTGGCAGGAAGCTCAGGCGAACCTCGAAGGAGAGGTTTTGAGATTTACATGGTTCAACAAAAAGAATTTCTTCACCATGAACTCCTTAGTTCGTCAGGGAGATCAGGCATTGTTAACTCGAATTGGAGCCAACGATCCGAATTTCAATCTACGTAGGGATCCGGGCCTTATTCATCGAAGAACAGGAGGAAATACTCTTTTTGCTAGCTTGTATGAGCTACATGGCAGTTACGATTACACAACAGAACTCCCTCTAAATCTATTCACATCGATAGAAAACCTTAAGGTATTGCATGAATCATCAGATTATGTAGCCATTCAATTTCAATTGAAAAGTGGTGTGCAATATCAATTTGCATTCTCTCTCAATGATGACGATGAATCAAGTAATCATTTAATAGATACATCGGCTGTGCAGTTGAGCTGGACTGGTGTTTACAACTTTAAAAAAATAAATAACTAAGAAATGAAAAGGAACAGTGAAAAATATATCATCACCGATGAAATGGAATGGGAAGAGCTGGGTGGAGGCGTTTCTCGCAAGATGTTAGGTTACGACAATCAGATCATGATGGTCTTGGTGAATTTTGAGAAGGGTGCTTTGGGTACCCCGCATCAACACTTTCATACACAGACTACCTATGTAGCATCTGGAAAATTTGAGTTCGAAATTGATGGCGTGAAGAAGGTAGTCACAGGTGGTGATGGAGTATACATAGAGCCAAACCTACTGCATAGCGCAGTTTGCCTTGAAGCAGGAATGCTTATAGACACATTCAGCCCGGTACGTGAGGATTTCCTCGATGGATCAGGTGTATCATACTTTGGAAATAAAGATTAATCAACAGGACCTAACCTAATAAAAATGAAGATCAAAGGACTTAGATGGTGGGTAATTGCCTTGATAGCCTTGGCTACCGTCATCAATTATATCGATAGACAATCCATTAATGTATTGTGGCCGGAAATTTCAGAACAGTTGTATCCGGACAAAACAAGTGATGAACGAAAAGAGATCTATTCCTGGATATCTATCATTTTTGTTTTTTCATATGCTTTTGGACAGGCAATTTTTGGTAAAATTTTCGATTGGATTGGAACTCGGCTTGGGTTCGCTCTATCCATCGGCGTGTGGTCTATTGCGACGGCAATGCACGCTATTGCAAAAACCTTTGCTGGTTTTGCGTTCTTCAGATCGATTCTGGGAATTGCCGAAGCAGGCAACTGGCCTGGAGCAACAAAAGGTAACGCGGAATGGTTTCCAACCAAAGAGCGTGCATTAGCACAGGGCTTATTTAATTCGGGAGCGGCTATTGGAGGAATCATTTCTATTCCGCTGATCGCTTTCCTATCCATTTATTTTAATTGGCAAATGATCTTTATTCTGGTAGGTGTAGCAGGATTGCTATGGTTATTACCCTGGATGTATCTAGTGAAATCACCTCCAAAAAATCATCCATGGATTACGGAAGAAGAGCGCAAGTACATTTTGGATGGTCAAAAAAATGAAGACGGTGAAGAAGGAGATGACGATGCGGATGGTTATAATCCGACTACAGGAAAATTGCTTACCCACAAACAAAGTTGGGGTGTAATTGTAGCTTCTGCGGCAATTGATCCTATTTGGTGGTTATTTGTCTTCTGGATTCCAATCTACCTTTTTGAGGTTTATGGGATGGATGTAAAAAGTATTGGACTATATGGCTGGGTGCCTTATGTAGGAGCTATGTTAGGTGCCTGGTTTGGGGGTCTGATGGCTCAAAACAGAATAAAGGCAGGTTGGAGTGTCGACAAAGCACGTAAGATGGTCATTACAATTGGATGTGTAATCATGCTACCTGCATTAATGGCTATGGCCAATCCTGGCGCACCGATTACAGCAGTATTAATTATGGCTGTCATATTATTCGGTTTTCAAACCGCTATTGGTAATGTTCAAACTTTACCGAGTGATTTTTTCAGTGGTAAGACAGTTGGGACACTAGCTGGTTTCTCAGGTATGGGTGCTAAACTGACAGCAGCAGGACTGACCTACCTTGTTCCTTGGTTAACCATGGGAGGAAATTATACACCGGCTTTCGTAATTGGAGCAGCATTAGCATTGATTGCCCTGGCAAGTGTCTGGGTATTATGTGGGAAGATTGAACCTATACAGCCGAAAGATTAAACGAAGAGCACTTAAATGAGATTTGAATTATCAATAAAAATTAAAAAAAAATCCTGGGACTTGTCCTGGGGATCGACAGTAAGGACGCTCATTCAAATTGGAGAGTTTGAGTATGTATTCTTAATGGCAATTAGTTTGATAATACATTTCTTGACAAAAATCAATTTCGCGTTTGCATTTATCGTGATCAACTCGTTTGTGCCGGTTGGTCTATTTGCTTTGTGGAGTTGGTATATCAAAAACGGCCCTAATTGGTCTGGAGTAAATAAACAAGATTTTAAAAATTTAAATAAAATACAATTATGAGTTTTGAAGGAAAAGTAGCCGTTGTGACTGGTGCAACAGGAGGAATTGGTTTTGCAGTCGCAAAAAGGTTAGGCAAAGACGGATTTACCGTTATATTAAACGGAATACAAGACGAGATAGGAGCTCAAAGAGTGGAAGAGCTGGCTGCAGAAGGAATCTCAGCAGAGTATGCTGGGTTTGACGTTACAGATGAGGAGGCTGTTACTGAAAACATCACCAATATTGGTGAGAAGTTCGGTAAAATTGACGTGCTTATAAACAACGCCGGTGGATTGGGTGGAAGATCCAGGTTTGAAGAAATGACAACTGAATTTTATAGGTCAGTAATGGCTTTGAACCTTGATTCAGTGTTTTTTGCTTCAAGAGCCGCCATTCCATATTTGAAGAAAAGTAATAATCCATCAATTATAAATTACACTTCTAATGCAGGATGGAATGCAGGTGGACCTGGGGCCGGAATATATGGCACGTCTAAAGCTGCAGTACACGCTATTACCAGGGCATTGGCAAAAGATTTAGCTGAATATGGAATTAGGGTGAATGCCGTATCTCCGGGTACGATTGACACGCCATTCCATGCTCAAATCAAAGAAACTAAGCCTGAGGTATTTGCTTCGTGGAAAAATAACATATTGCTAGGTAGGCTGGGAGAGCCGGAAGAAGTTGCTTCTGTCGTTGCATTTTTAAGCAATGGTGATGCGTCATTTATCACGGCTGAAACTATCCAAATTGGTGGTGGTCAGGCCTTAGGAATATAAGGATAACCAAATCGAATTTGGTGGTATTGAAACATCATCCAAAAGCATTCTAATTCTACAACTATGGTCAACAAATTAGTATTGGTGGTATGCCTGGTGAGTGTGCTAATCATGGGTATCAGGCCTGGTTATGCAACAAAGGTGTCTGTGTCTACGGAAAGCGAGTTGGAAGCAGGGATTGATGCCGCCCAGCCAGGTGATACCATCATGATGGCCACTGGAGTTTGGAAGGATATTGAAATTAATTTAGATGGTAACGGCACTACCAATGCGCCAATAGTATTGATGGCAGAAATTCTGGGCCAGGTGTTGATCGAAGGTAATTCGAGTTTGGACATGGGTGGTAGCTATCTGGTTGTAAATGGACTTACTTTCCAAAATGGACAGACACCATCGTCTGCTGCTATTATTGATTTTCGGTCAGATAGTGATTGCAACAATTGTCGTCTGACCAATACGTCGATCATAGATTTCAACAGTGGTAGTGATAATCAAAAATGGGTTTCACTATACGGAGAGGAGAATCGTGTAGATCACTCTCTTTTCAAAGGGAAAACCGATGGAGGAACCTTATTAGTGGTTTGGCTGAAAGAAGGTTCAGGTAGGGTGAATCACTTAATCGATCACAATCAATTTCTTGACAGGCCGGACCTAGGTGCAAATGGAGGTGAAATCATGCGCTTGGGAGATAGCAAAACCTCTATGCAAGAATGTGGCACTGTAGTAGAGTATAACTATTTTGAGAATTGCGATGGTGAAATCGAAATCATCTCTAATAAGTCGGGTTTTAACATTTATCGCTACAATACCTTCTATAACAACGATGGACAGCTTACGCTCAGACATGGAAATGACTGCCGGGTAGAGGGTAATTTCTTCTTTGGAAACAACAAATCCGGTTCGTCAGGTGTGCGGGTGATTGGTGATAGGCATGTAGTGGTGAACAACTACTTTCAGGACTTGCAGGGAGATGGGGATTTCAGGGCAGCTATTAATATTATCGGTGGTGTGGTAGATTCTCCATTGAACAGGTATTTTAATGCAACAGATGCTACTGTCGCTTTCAATACCATTGTCAACTGTAAATCATCGATAAGCATAGGAGGAGATGGTACCAGCGGGAGTGAAGTTTTCGAACCACCAGTAAATTGTACTATTGCTAACAACCTTATTTACAATGGATCGAGTAATGATCTGATAGATATTATCAACGCTCCGGTGGATTTTAAATATGTCAAAAACCTCTATGAGGCCAATTCTTTGGGTGCGGGTATTTCAGGATGGGAAAGCACAGATTTATCTCTGACCGATGTGGAGGTGAATGGATATACTTTGAAAAAACTGTCAGATCAAAGTCCGGCAATTGATGCGTCAGATGAAATCGTTTCTGTAACCCATGATATGGATGGACAATCCAGAAATAACCCTGATGTTGGGAGTGATGAGTTCTCAACAGCTGAGGTTACAATTACACCGCTGAATAAGGAACTCACGGGACCAGCTTTGGTTCAGGCGGATTTTTTATATTCTTCGGATTCTGAATTGCAATATCTGGCTCAGGGAGAGATGAAGTCGCTTAAAGTAAGTTCAAATATTGAGTGGACAGCTTCTACTGAAGAAAGTTGGATTGCGATAGATAAAACCGGTGCATCCGGAAGTGAAGAACTCAATATTACTGTTCAGGAAAATACGGACCCGCTTCCTCGTAAAGGTAAAGTGACATTGACTGGTGGAATTTTTACAAGTGAAGTCGAAATAAGCCAACTACCGGCTGATATAGACCTTGGAGGAGAAAAACTGACTGTGATCAAAGTGACAGCTACCGCTGAACAAGTAGATGGAAGTAATGCCAATAGCAAAGAGAATGCGGTGGATGGAGACCTAAATACCAGATGGTCGGCAGAGGGAGAGCAATCTATTACATTTGAGATAGAAGATAAAGATGTGGTGAGTTACTTCAAAGTAGCATTCCACAAAGGAGATGAACGTACTTCGACTATTCAAATAGATGTTTCTGAAGACAATTCCATATTTACCAATGTAGTTGCAAAGGGACAAAGTTCCGGAGTAACAAGTGATTTCGAATTTTTCGATATAACAGATACGGAAGCAAAGTTTGTAAGGATTACAGGTTTTGGAAATTCTGTGTCGGATTGGAATAGTATCAGCGAAGTAGAGATATGGGGAGAGAAAATCCCTGTTTTGGGCTTGGATAACCGCTTAGAAGGTAAGTTGTCTGTGTACCCCAACCCTTCCAAAGACACCCTTCTTGTAGAGTTTGGTTATGAGTCAAAAGGTTTAAAAATTGAAATAATAGATTTATTGGGAAGACAGATGTCAAGCATGAAGGTAGATGGTAAATATGCCCGAGTCGATACAGGCAGTTTGATGAACGGCATATACCTGCTAAAGGTGAGCAAAGGATCTGAAAAACTGTTGAGGCGTATACAGGTGAGGCGTTAGTGTGAGTCGAAATTTAAAAGCGAATTAAACTCTTGATTAATATCAGTCTGCAGGAAGCCATCATATTCGATAGTTTTCGTTTGAGATCATGACATTTGATGACTTGAAATTCAAGTATGCCGGTATAAACTGTGCCTTTCCGGAACATTTTAAGAGTCCTAACGACTCTAGAATAATCATGGATTTGATTGTTAACCATGCATGTGATTTTCCTAAATCGTATATCGATTTTCAGTTAATTCACTGCCATGAAACACCGATGGGAGATTTTGCCCAGGAAGGATTTCGATGGGCAAATGACAAGGTGGACCCATCAGAATCTCTTAAGGATCTTATCCTTGAGTTCAGGTCAAATGATTATCCAGATTACTTGACGCCTTTTGGCTTTGACGATGAGGGCTACTGGTGTTTTGATAAAAGGTTGAAGAGCGAAGTAGGGGAGTGCAGGGTGGTTATTTATTCACCCGAGCAAAATGAAATCACTACCGAACGTCGTTGGCAGAATTTTATATTCTGGCTGGATGCGACAATGGATGAAAACTACTAAAACCTGTTGCCATGAAAAATCTATACAAAATTATATTGAGCATTGGTCCTGGCATTTTTGCAATTGGGTATACAATCGGAACAGGTAGTGTTACATCCATGATTGTGGCAGGTAGTAAACATGGTATGCAATTGCTATGGGTTTTGCTCCTAAGCTGCTTTTTTTCATGGGTACTCATGGAGGCTTATGGTAGGTATGCATTGGTCACAGGGCAAACTGCACTGTATGGATTTAGGAAGAATCTAAAATATGGCAAAGCCATTTCTATTCTAATAATAATCGGTATCACCGTAGGGCAATGGAATTCGCTGATTGGAATTCTCGGGATTTCGGCCAACGCCATCTTCGAAACCCTTTCTCTTTTCTTTCCTGCATTAAAAGACAATCAATACCTGGCGGTGCTATTGATAGCGATAATTATTATTGCCATTATGTATTTCCTTTTGCTTAAAGGCTCATATACTATATTCGAGAAAGTTCTGATCTTTTTTGTAACGTTGATGGGTCTATCTTTTGTGATGTCTTTTTTTATGGTATTGCCCAACCCTGGTGATATTGTCAAAGGGCTTGTCCCGAGCATTCCACAAGTGAAAGGAGGTAAGATGTTGGTAGCGGCATTTGTAGGGAAGACAATGGCTTCAGCCACTTTCCTTTCCAGGCCACTATTTCTCCAGGGAAAAGGTTGGAACAAAGACAACCTAATGGATCAAAAAAAAGATGCGCTCATTGCAGCTATTCTAATTTTTTGTATCAGTGGAGCCATCATGGCAGTGGCCATGGGAGCTTTTTTTGATAAAGGGATTGGTGTAACCAAGGTTTTGGATATGGTAAATACCCTAGAACCAGTTGCAGGCAAAATGGCGGTAGGAGTTTTTCTGTTGGGAACCCTCAGTGCGGGCCTTTCTTCCATATTTCCCATACTAATGATCGCACCCATGTTAATTGCAGATTATCAGTCTGGAGTCCTGGATACAAAATCAACTCAATTTAAGATTCTAACCTTTGTTGCATGTGTGATAGGATTAATGGTTCCAATATTTGGAGCTAACCCTATCAACGCCCAGATACTTAGCCAGGTGTTCAATGTATTTGTGTTGCCACTTGTAATCCTGGGCATTTACCTTCAAGTAAACAATGAGCGCCTGATGGGAACAAACAAAGCGGGACTGGCCTTGAATGCCGGAATAATCGGAGCATTTATTTTCTCAATATTGATCTCCTACAATGGAGTGATAGGAATTATTAATAACTTTTCTAATTAAAACACTCTTCAGAGAATTACTATGAAAAACTATTTACTAATTATCACCTTAAGCATTGGGCTACTTTCTTGTGCTCAGAACTCTGAAAAGTTAAGCACTGTTGTAAAGGATATCAATGAATTAAATGCTGCGATAGCTGAGGCAAAACCCGGTGATGAACTGGTAATGGCCAATGGAGAGTGGAAGGATGTGAAAATTAGGTTTGCTGGCAAGGGAACTGAAAAGCAGCCGATCACATTACGAGCCGAAACACCAGGAGAGGTGGTTATTAAAGGAAAGTCAGATTTAAAACTGGCAGGTGAGTACCTCATAGTGGATGGTTTGTTTTTCACAGGAGGCTATTCCACCTCGAGTGCCGCCATAGAGTTTGCCATTAGTGATGACTCTGTGGCTAATCACTGCCGTGTGACGAGCTGTGTAATAAAAGACTTTAACAGACCGCAACGCAATGATCAGGATCTATGGGTACTACTCAAGGGTAGGCATAATCAATTTGATCAATGCTATTTGGCTGGAAAATCCAACCGCGGGCCAACGATTAGGGTTGATCTTGCCGGAAACAGAAGCATTAAGAATTACCACAAGATTATCAATAACCATTTCGGGCCAAGACCGCCTAAAGGTGGGCCTAGTGCCGAGACTATACAACTAGGAAACAGTTTTACTTCAATGGCTCCTAGCCACACACTGGTAGCCAACAACTTGTTTGAAAGATGCAATGGGGAAGTGGAAGTCATTTCAAGCAAAACCAATTTCAATGAATTTAGAAACAATGTTTTCTATAAGAGTGAAGGGTCACTGGTAACAAGACATGGTAATTACTGTACTGTGGATGGAAACTATTTTATTGGTGATGATGAGTCTGAGCAAATTGGCGGCATCAGACTTATAGGCACTGGCCATTGGGTAACTAACAACTATTTCTATAATCTCAAGGGACAAGTCTTTAGAAGTCCTCTCGCAGTTATGAATGGTATCCCCAAATCACCACTCAACAGATACATCCAGGTGACTGATGTGGTTGTGGCTCATAATTCCTGGATCGATTGTAAGTCGCCTTTGCAATTTGGGGTTGGGGCCAATCTCGATCAAAAGGATGTTTTGCCAGCATCTGAAATCAGATCGGAAAGGCCAATTCGTACCATTGTAGCCAACAACCTGATTTACAACTCAGAAGGAGACAAAAGCCCAATCATAGCGCACGACAGAATTGATGGTATTTCGTTTAAGAGCAACGTGATCAACAACCAAGGCGAGGGTTTCGAAAAAGTAGACGGCTTAACAACTAGGGAATTCGATCTTTCGAAGTTGTCTGAAAATATATTCAAACCAAATAATGATTTTGCTGATATAGAGCCATACGCCGGATTTGAGTTCGATTTGATTACAAAAGACCTTTTTGGTAATTCAAGAGCTATGAATAACTCAATCGGAGCTGCATCTTCTCAATCAGCCGATGACCCTGACATTTTGAACCCTGAAAAATACGGTCCTAAATGGTTTTCAGCTGCCATAAATAAGGAAAGTAAAACACACAAAGTAAGCTCATCCTCCCAACTAAAAGCTGCGATTCAAGGAGCAAAGAGTGGGGATGTGATAGTATTGGAACCTGGTGAATATGAAATCAATGCTTCGATGAAGATTAACAAATTGTTGACCCTTCAGTCTTCCGATGGCAATCAAAGAGCAACGGTAACCTATTCCGGTGAAGTGGGAACTCCCGCATTCGAAATCAACCCCAAAGGTGAATTGACACTGAGTGCCATTAACCTGAAAGGTGATATGACCAATTATGCTTTTGCAACCTTAAAAGAAGGCATGTCTAGTTTGTATAACCTGACGGTGACAAACTGTGAAATTTCAAATTTTGATTTCGTACTAAAGGCATACAAACATTCCTTCTCTGAGTATATCAGTTTTACTGGAAGTACTATCAAAAACTGTAATAATGGCCTGGAGTTGTCAGCTGAAGATGACGATAAAGGAGATTACAATGCTGAAAATATTTTCATTGACAACTGCCAATTCGAACATGTTGCGAAAAATGTTTTGGACTACTATCGGGGTGGATACGACGAGTCGACAGTAGGTGGAAATTTGGTGGTCACTAACAGTAGCTTCGAAGGGTGTGGCGCCAAGGAGGAAAACGGAATTTTACTCAATACTTATGGTATCATAAATGTGGATATATCTGACAACAAGTTTGTAGACAATAAAGTCAAATTGGTGGCGCAATTATGGGGAGCGAAGAATAACTCACATTCCGATAATAAGATTGTAAATTCAGGTCGGTTGATAGTGGAAGAAAACCTAACACTGAAATTGATGTATTGATAGAAAGGTGAGGACGATAAATTTATAACCTAGCTGCAATTGAGTTGTGGTTATTGGTTCTGTTGGTATTGAAAAAAACAGCTCATTAATTTATAAATAAGGGTAAAGCTCTATTAGAATGAAAATGAAAAATGTCGCCCACCTATCCATGCTAGTAAACCTTACGGTTTTATTGGCTCTAAATGGCTGTTCCATATCAGGTAAAAAGAACAATCAACCAGAGGTCAATAAAGGGAAAGAAACTGCTTACGCAAGTGAGATAATTCCCTTTTTCGAGCATTGGAATTTGATTCTTGGGGATGGTTCAAACGTTGGTCAGGCAAATGACTATGAGCACAAAGATTTCTTTTATGTAGCTTCTGATAAAAGTGGTGATTGGGTAGTTTATAAAACTCCCAATGCCGGCAACACACACGGCACCTCAAACAACACAAGAACCGAGCTGGCTCAGTTGAAAAAATGGTCTGCCATGACAGATGCCAAATTAAGTGCTACTCTCAAAGTAATGAATGTTTCCACCACAGGAGATGCTCGTGTGGCATCAACGCATTCTGTGGTAGTTGGTCAGATTCACAGTGCCGATGGTCATGAAAATGAACCACTGAAGATATTTTACAAAAAATACCCAGGGCACTCCAAAGGATCCGTTTTCTGGCACTATGAGATCAATACCGCTGGTGATGACAATTCAGGGAGATGGGATTACTCAACTGGAGTTTGGGGCTATGACTTTTCCGTCGTAGGAACAAATGAAAAAACTTACCCGGACGAACCTAACGAAGGAATCGAGTTAGGCGAAGAGTTTAGCTATGAAATTGAGGTTAAAGAGGGTATGATGTATCTGACATTCAGCAGTGAAGGTCATGAAACCCGTAAATTCACAAAAAATCTGATAGAATCGGAATATTCAACAGCTGCTGATATTCCTAAGCAAACTCAAAATCTATTCGTGCCAATTGGACAGGATGGAGTAGAGCGGACAAATGCTTATGCTGAAGAGGGCCTCTTTTTTAAGCTGGGCTGCTATAATCAAACAAACGGAAAATCCCCGGAAGTGAATCAGAACTGGTGTTCAGGTGCTGAAACCTTTGGTGGCGATATTCAAAAGCAATATTCAACCGGGAACTATGCCGAAGTTTGGTTTAAAAAGGCAACCATCTATGTGAGTGATGATGCTTACACTAATGAAGGTTATTTCAAGAAAAATGATCATTAAGCATAAAACCAAATGAGATTCATTGGCGGGATGTGTTTTTCTTACTTGTTATGAACACACTATCACCAATTTCGATATGCAAAAGCAATGAGAATAAATTTATCACAACACTAAACTAAGAAATCAAATGGAAAATAATGCTAATAGAACCTCAATACTACTATTTGTTATTTTGATTGTACTGACCTTATTTCAGGTCGGATGTTCCAATACTACCAAGAATAACGTGTCTGAATCCGATATTGAATCCCCAAATTCAATTTCTCAAAGTGAAAATGATAAAGTATACCCAAGCGATGTAATACCGTATTTTGATCAATGGAAAATCTTGCTGGGAGACGGTACGTCGAGTAGTGATTTAATAAACTTTGTGCATAATGACTACTTTTATGCTGAGAATGATGGGTCGGATTGGGTGGTATATAAAACACCAAATTCTGGAATAACATCCCGAACTTCAAGTAACACAAGATCAGAATTAGGACAAAAAGAACAATGGCTGCCCAAAACCGGCGGTAAGCTAACTGGGACATTGAAAGTAATGCATGTATCCACCTCGGGTGATGCTCGTGTTGCGGCATCATATTCAGTGGTTGTTGGTCAAATTCATAGTGACGATGGTCACGAAAACGAACCATTGAAGATTTTTTACAAGAAGTTTCCAGGGCATACAAAAGGATCTGTCTTTTGGAATTATGAGATCAACACCGAGGGTGATAACTCAGAAAGGTGGGATTATTCAAGCGCTGTGTGGGGCCATGATATGTCAGTTGTCGGATCAGGTCCGACCGAATATCCTGAAGAGCCAAGCGATGGAATTGAACTCGGAGAAGAGTTTAGCTATGAAATAAATGTTTATGAAGGAATCATGTACCTCACTTTTACGAGTGAAGGTCACGAATCAAAATCATTTAAAAAAATCTGGTGTCATCAGATTTCTCTATTTACTCAGCTATTCCTCAGCAAATTTTGACTTTGTATGCCTCGATCGGAAGGGATGGTACCGAACAAAAAAATGCATACGCTGGTGAATTGCAATATTTCAAGCAGGGTGCCTACAATCAAACCAATGGAAAGAATCCTGCTGATAATATGGTTTGGAGTACCGGATCAAAAATCTATGATGGAGATATAGCCAAACAATATGCGAATGGAAGCTATGCGGAAGTTTGGTTCAAAGACGCTTATGTTGGTCCTAGCACAGTGCCCAACCAGCAATAATAATATGGAATTCTCCTATTCCACTTTGATATCAAAATTCAGAAAAATGAACGTTTTGAATGACCCAATTACCGTATTTAGGAGTATCTTTTTATTTGTTTGCATAAGCATTTCAGTGCTTGCAAATGCCCAAATAATACCAAGCGACCGAGTGCTAGAGGTTGACGCTCTTGAACAATACTTGAAAACGCAAGCCCGACAGGGTATTTCAAAAAAGAAGAACCTATCAACCGCAGAATTGGCAGATTATTTTCGAAATAAATTTTCTGAGCGATTTTTCTACAATTGGGAAACTGTACTGGCTCGATTCGAGCTTTATGATCAAACCTATGGCAACCGAAGTGGCCATGAAGATCGGGCGAAAGACCACATGACCAAATATGCCGATTCTACAACATGGGTATTACCATTTGAATATTTGAACGGAGAACCGGTAAATGCCTATGCTCTGCGTCATTTGGCAAGACAGCATAAGATGGTAGATATTGCTTTGCAATATTTCTATGATGGCAAAAACCCTAAATATATCAACTACTTCACTCGGCAAATGAGGTCTTTGAATATGGCACTGGAGAAAGGAAAGTATGAAAAAATTGAAGATGGCAATGGGGTTTATGAGGCATTTCGATCTGGTTATAGAGTGCTGAATTGGCTAAGTATTCACAACTTGTTCTTAGGTGAGAAGGCTTATTCAGATAAAGATCAATTACTGACTCTAGCCACTCTTTTACAGCATGGAGCCCACCTGTACTCTCGAAATGCTAGTTTTAAGTCTGGAAACCATCAAACCCGTGGAGTATCTGCACTCGCCATGTTAGCTATTGTCTTTCGCGATTTTGAGGGAACAGATCTTTGGTTTGATCGGGCCATGACACGTCTGGAAGAACATCTCGATAAAGAAATCAATGGTGATGGCTTTCAATTTGAGCGTTCTATACATTACCACATGAGCGATATAGCCAATTATTATTACGTTTATCAATTGGCGAAAATTAGCGGAATACCCATTAGCCAGACATGGGAAAACAGGCTCAGGTCTCTATTCACGACACTCGTTAGAATAGCATATCCCGATCGAAGCGCCCCTGTTTTGCAAGACGACACAGAGATACCATGGGCGGAAAAAAATGACATCTCCGGTGCGATGACCTTGGGTTATTTGCTTTTCAAGGATGAAACTTTCGGTTACTTCGCCAAAGATCATGTAGAGGATAGGATGTATTGGTTTTTACAACAAAGCCAACTTGATCTGCTTCAAAATATTGAATCCAAGAATCCAAACTATGGTTCAGAGGTATTTGAGGAAACAGGATATTACGTCATGCGTGAAGGCTGGGCTAAGAATGATAAAATGATGATAATTTCTGCTGGCCTTGATGCTAAAAAACCAGATCATCAGCACGGAGATATGCTTGGTATCCAGGCTATGTCCAGCGGGCAAGTGATACTGCCAAATTATCAAGTCAGATATTCACTCCCTGACTATGACTTCTTCAAAAACTCTTTAGTTAAGAATGTGGCATTGCTTGATGAGGAACTCCAGGGCCGAGCGTATAAAGGCAACAAAGGAGGTAGCGGTTTTGGAAAATTTGGAGACCTCCCCGAACCCAAAGTAATAACCTGGCAGAGCAATGAAACTTTTGATTTGTTTGTTGGCTCACATGACGGATTCGACCGAAATGGCGTGGAATATAGCAGACAAGTAATTTTTGTAAAGAACGACTATTGGATTGTAAAGGATAATTTCAATTCTTCCTCAACTCACGAATACAAGCAAGTATGGCAAGGGCACTATTCCTTTGAGAATGCTCCGAACCTACTCAGATCTACTTTTGACAATGGAAGTGGTTGTGATATATACCAGCTGAACAGGATTGATGAGTATACTTCTGATGGAAAAAGGGGTAAAGAATGGTCGGTGGTTTCCAAGTCTGGGCAAAGTGAATTTAGCTTTATTACAGTGATCTATCCTTACTCCTCTTATGATCGAAGGCTCGACGAGTCCGTCGGTAAGAACATGATTGGAAACTGGAAAATTGGGGAAATTCCTTTCGAAGTGACTGGACCAAACTTCAAAACGCTTGGTAACGATGGTAAGTATTTTGTTTTTGATCTTGAAGGACTCACTATAGATCGATCTCAGGTGATATTTTCAGAATCAACAGATATCCATATAGAACTAGAGGAAAAAACGCTGAATATCTATGGACTAGGTGATGAGCCAATTGATGTTTCCATAAAGGATTCTACTGGCACAACTCTAAATAAAATGCGAGTGGAAGGCGACATAAAAATGCAACCAGGAGATTTGTTGGTTATTGATCTACCATGATTATTCAGGGAGAATGTAGAAAACCAGCTTGAATTTCACGACATATTGATAGTCTCGATAATGAAGTATATTTACTTGGAGTTCATGGCGGATAAAGTATAGCTGGTTGGCTGAAAGTTTATTGAATTAATAAAATGAAAAAAGTTGTCACGTTCGGGGAAGTAATGATGAGGTTGTCACCTCCTGGATACTCCAAATTTTCACAAGCTACCAGCCTCGAGTTGGTTTATGGTGGAGGTGAAGCCAATGTGGCGATTTCATTGGCCTACCTGGGATTGGACGCAAGCCATGTGACCCGCTTTCCTGATAATGTAATTGGCAAAGCTGCAACACAATTCTTAAGACAACACTGGCTGGATACCTCCAATGTCATTTATGGCGGTGAGATGATTGGGAAGTATT
Organism: Cyclobacteriaceae bacterium; assembly: GCA_049115735.1. Taxonomy (GTDB): domain Bacteria; phylum Bacteroidota; class Bacteroidia; order Cytophagales; family Cyclobacteriaceae; genus CAXBNB01. The sequence goes on from JAGDZP010000032.1 coordinate 74,979, forward strand.
TTTTGGAGAAAGGAGCAGTTCACCGTCCGAGTGAAGTCATCTACGAAAGAGAGGGGTCGTCCTTTTCATTGATAGAGCCGTCAATGATTGATTGGAAAGCCATATTGAAGGATGCAGATTGGTTTCATTGGACCGGCATTACACCTGCAGTTTCTCAGGGTGCTGCCGACTGTTGCCTGGATGCTATTCAAGCTGCCAACGAACTTGGAGTGATGGTTTCCGGTGATATTCATTCCAGAAAAAATATGTGGCATTATGGCCAAAGCATGCAGGAGGTGATGCCTCCATTGATCCATGGGTGCGATGTGGTTATCGGCGATTCCTATGATATATTTGAGATTTTTGGAACTGGTAGTCCAGGAGAAAGTTTCAGCAAATCGGCTAAAGAACTGATGAAGATCTGTCCGAGAATACAGAAAGTGGCTGGCAAAAACCGAGAAGCCATTAGCGGATCGCACAATCGCATTCAAGGAAAAATGTGGAATGGAAACCGGTATATCAAGACAGAACACCTGGATGTCACACATATAGTGGATAGGGTAGGAACCGGGGATGCCTATGCAGCTGGTCTCATTTATGGCCTACTTAATTATACCGAGGACCATGAATCTTTGAAGTTTGCAACAGCGGCGTGTGCATTAAAGCATACCGTACCGGGTGATGTTAACATGGTTTCCCTCCAAAACGTCCAGAATCTTATTGATGGGGATACTTCTGGGTCAATTAAGAGGTAGTTTAGAAAGGAGCCATCCAATTCTAATCTGGAAGCGCATAAGCCATGTAATAATCTCCAGACCGTGTGCCATTCTTCCCACCACCGCCAGCAGCAATGAGCACATATTGCTTGCCATCAATTTGGTAAATACTAGGGGTTGCATAGCCTACTGCAGGTAGTGCCACTTCCCAAAGTAGCTCCCCGGTAGCCTTATCAAAAGCGTGAAATTTTTCATCTCGTGAAGCTCCCACAAAGACAAGGCCGCCAGCTGTTGTAACACAACCACCCCAAAGTTGCGTGCCTGTTGTTGGAATTCCTTTGGCCGTAAGTTCGGGGTACTCACCCAAAGGGATTTTCCACAACATTTTCCCAGAATTGAGATCTATCGCATTGAGTGTACCCCAAGGGGGTTTACTGGCAGGGTATCCAGCCGTATCAAAGAAGTACCTGTATTTCTCATTGACATAACGTGTGATCGAATTGCCCTTGGTCGCAGCGCCAGACTCGTCCTCATCAGATGTCAAGAACTCACCAATGGCTTGCAATTGAGTATTATCAAACCAAGTGAATGCTGGCATGCCTCTTCTTCCGCGGGTCAGGAGATCAGAAATCTGATCAATTGTATACTTTGATTCTATTCCTACTAGTGAGGGGTAGTTGGTGCCATTACCCTTTTTATCAATTCCATGACAACTAATACAGTTTGACTTGTAAAGTTTGCGACCCAATGCCATACTTGCTAGCACGGAACCTCCCGCTTCCTCAGCTCGTTCCACCTCGAATTCGACAGCTTTTATTTTGATGATAGAGGCAAATTCATTGGCCGTAATGTAAAGTACCCCTGTACACGGATCAAAGCTTGCTCCACTCCACTCTGCGCCACCTCTTGTCCCAGGTCTGACTAAGGTGCCTTCAAAACTGGGTGGCGTGAACAACTTTCCAGATTTGAATTTATTGAATTCACCAATTGCAAATTCGTATGCTTCTTCACCAATATTACTCAAATCTTCTTCAGCAAACCCTTGCTTAGTGAATGGTACAGGAAACGAAGGAAATGGTTGAGTGGGATAAGCGCTTTCACGCGGTATGTCAGAGGGTAATACCTCACGCTCTTCGATGGGATATAGTGGTTCACCCGTCTCTCTATCCAGTAAGAAAATGAAACCTGTCTTTGTTGGCTGGGCTACAGCGTCAATACTCAGGCCATTTACATTGATAGTAACAAGATTGGGTGCACAAGGCAAATCATAATCCCATAGGTCGTGATGAATGATTTGATAGTGCCAGACTCTTTCGCCAGTAGTGGCATTTAGTGCGATGACGCAATTGCCAAAAAGGTTTTCACCTAGACGCTCACCGCCATAGAAATCATATGTTGGGGAACCAGTCGCAGCAAATATCAGGTTCCTGTCTTCATCCAAGCTCAAGCCACCCCATGCATTGACGCCTCCTATATTTGCTGTCTCAGATACCTCCCATGTATCTGCGCCATATTCATCCCCTTGAGGATATGTGTGAAAAATCCATTCTCGATCACCCGTGAGTGCGTTGTACGCTCTGATATGTCCAGGTACGGAGTTGTGACCTTCGAGTACAGAAGACCCCATAATGAGTAGGTCTCCGAAAATAATTCCAGGTGATGTTGAACAAATATTTACCGTTTCAAAAGGCACGTCCATATCTTTCCTCATATCGACTTGTCCATCTTCACCAAAGGTCTTGACCTTTTGTCCGGTCTTAGCATCTAAAGCGTACAGGTAATGTCCAGCTGTAAAGAGTATTCGTTCATCCACTCCTTTACTCCAGTAGACTACACCTCTGTTGACATTGCCTTGTGAGTTCAATTGACCAGAATTGAATCTCCAAATCTCTGTGCCATTTGTCGCATTCACTGCCATGAGTTGGAGGTCAGGAGATGTCAGGTATGCCGTCTTTTCAATGATAATAGGATTGCACTGGATCGTGGAGCGCTCTGTGTTACCGCCAGTTCGGTATGTCCAGGCCAATTTTAAATTCTTGACATTTTCTTTGTTGATTTGTGTGAGCGATGAATATTGATTGGCATCCTTCGTACCGCGATAAACTCCCCATTTACTGTATTGACCCTTGTCTTCTTCATGGGAATCACAAGCATGTAGAACAAGAGCGAACAAAAGGATTAGGTGAGAGGAAAAGGACTTCATCTAGGATCAAACAATTTAGTCAAAACGCCTATCATAATATATGACAATATACTTTCTTTTTTTGTAGTCTAAGAATCTTATCGATTAAGACATTTTCTTTCTAAAGGATATAAACGGATAGATCCTGACGGTTCCAAAAAAAATAAGGTTCAGCTAAATACTAAGACCTTCCGGCTCCCAATTACAATTCAGATATTAAATAATAATCAGCAGGACTGGAGTACCAACGCCGCGACTGTCCCAAACCATTAGCAACAGTAGGTCGATATACTATCTACCAGGTTTTTGAATAATTCGCTTGCATAAATTACAATTCACTTTTCCTCTCTTTTTCAATATTGAGTATATTACGAGGTGATCTGGCCATCTACCAGATTTTGTTCAAGGGATCTTGATACGATGAAGAAACACAGGCGCAAAGTAGGTTTATACATCTCGACATTGATGTTCGCAATTGTTGCGGTATTCATGTTACAATGTAAGGATAAAGATAGCGTACCAAACCTACCCGAAAAGGTAGATTTCAACTTTGACGTCAGACCTATTTTGGTTCAGAATTGTTACCTGTGCCACGGTCCAGATCCCAGTAGTAGAAAGGCAGATTTGAGATTTGATACCTTCGAAGGAGCAACGGCATTACTCAAAGATGGAGGACATGCAGTGGTACCTGGAAGTCCCCATAAAAGTGAGTTGGTGAAAAGAATAACCAACGAAAGCCTGGATCAGGTTATGCCACCTCCAGAATCCAATTTGACGCTGAGCGAATATGACATAGCCATACTGAAAAAGTGGATTGATCAGGGGGCAGAATGGAAGCCTCATTGGGCATTTATTGCTCCTAAATCAAATGTTCATCATGATAATTCTTCTAAGGAAGCTATTCAGGTAATAGACGATTTTATTCTCAAAGAATTAGCATTAAAGGATTTGGCCGTTGCAGGAGAGGCGGACAAAAATTCCCTAATCAGAAGAGTGTCATACATACTTACAGGATTGCCGCCTACACTTGAAGAAATGGACGGTTTCTTAAATGACGAAAGCCCAACAGCATATGAAAAGATGGTTGATCAATACCTCCAGTCGGAAAGGTTCGGAGAGCGATGGGCTCGCCATTGGATGGATATAGTCAGATATGCTGAAACCAAAGGGCATGAGTTTGACTATCCGATTATGGATGCCTGGAGGTACAGAGATTATTTGATAAGGGCCTTTAATCAGGATTTGCCTTATGACCAGTTCGTTCGAGAGCATCTGGCAGGGGATATGATAGAATCTCCCAGGTTGGACTCAGAAACAGGCAATAACGAATCACATATAGGAACAGCATTTTATACCCTCGGTGAAGGTACACATAGCCCTGTTGATATCAGAAAGGATGAAGCGGACAGAATAGACAACATGATCGATGTGACCAGCAAGGCTTTCCAGGGCTTAACCGTATCCTGTGCCAGGTGTCATGACCACAAATTTGATCCCATACCTACTGCAGATTATTATGCTATGTATGGAGTGATGGAGAGCAGCCGCTTTACACCCCGGCCTGCTGAGCTCTCAATGGAAAAGTTAAAAAATTTAGAAAAAGCCGAAGAGTTAAAGGATGGAATTAAGGCTATGTTGGCTGAATCCTGGGCAAATGATCAAGATTTGTTGAACACTACTATTGCTGCACATTTTGATCAAAGAGATACAAGTGCTTTTGAAATTTTAGGAGATTTTAGAGGACAAGGTCATTCTGGCTGGAAAAGTGATGGAATCGCTTTTGGTAAAGAATCAACTTTGGGTGAGCCTGTTTTTGATTCTTCAGGGAAAAATATTGTCCGACTGGCTTCTGGAAAAATTTCCAGCAAATACTTTTCAAAAGGAATTTTTGGTGCGCTTCGATCTCCAAATTTCACCATCAATAAGGATTTTATTGGAGTTAAGGCTATTGGTGAGAAATCTACTATTCGAATTATTATTGATAATTTCCAATTGATAAGGTATCCTATCTACGGAGGTCTAAGCAATAAGGTAGAGAAAGGTGAATGGCAGCAGATAAAATTTGATGTTTCAGCCTGGAAGGGGCACAAAGCTTATATTGAGATTATTCCTGGCAACTTTCCCACCAAAGCGATATTGTACGATTTGCCAGCTGACGCTTATGTAGAAGCTGAATATGCTATTGCATTCGATGGTGAATGGCCGAAGGTATTTCCGATAAAAGAGAATTTACAAACGAGCGATGACCTCATTGCCCGGTGGAAGAGTAAAGAACTACAATCACAGGATGTAGAAAAAATCAATGCGTTGTTGAAGGAAAAAGCACTCAAGAATTCTTTCCCTGAACTTAATGAACAAAGAAGGCAACTAAAGGAGCTCACAACTACTTTACAGGATTCTACATTCTTCATTGGAGTTGACGATGGCTTTGGGGTTAATAGTCCTGTATTTGTGCGTGGAAGTCATAAAACTCTGTCAGAAAAATCAGTACCAAGGGGTTTCTTATCAGCCGTGTCCGTCGAGAATAATGCCTTCAATTCTCCCGGTAGCGGAAGAATGGAATTGGCTGACGCCATTCTTGACCCTAAAAATCCATTGACATCCAGGGTAATGGTAAATCGTATTTGGCATCATCTTTTCGGAAGGGGACTTGTTGAAACGGTAGATAATTTTGGTTTGCAAGGAAAACTGCCTACACACCCAGAACTGTTAGATTATTTGGCAATCCAATTTCAGGAAAGTGGTTGGTCTATAAAAAAAATAATCAGGTCAGTGGTGTTAACTGAAGCTTTCAGGAGATCCGTGGATGCAGTAGAAAATGCTGAGTTGCTTGACCCAGATAATTTATTGCTATCCCATTTTCCGCTGCGGAGGTTGGAGTCAGAGGCCATTCGAGATGCACTGCTCGTAGCTGGAGGTAATTTAGATTTGAATATGTACGGACCACCAGAGAAGGTGTTTTTAACGGAGTTTATGCGGGGTAGAGGTCGCCCTCGTGAATCTGGTCAATTAGATGGAGGAGGCCGACGAAGTATTTACCAGGAGGTGAGACGCAATTTTCTGCAACCCATGATGCTAACATTTGATCACCCAATTCCATTCACAACTTTTGGAAAACGAAATGTTACCAATGTGCCCGCTCAATCTCTAATCCTGATGAACGATCCTTTTGTGATTTATCAGGCAGAAAAAATGGCTAATTCCGTCTTGAATCAGGAGGGATTGAAGGTGGATGACAGGATCAAATATATTTATTCTAAGACATTATCGAGGGAACCAAAAGCGCAGGAATTGGTCAATGCTAGGGAGTTTCTTACTACATTGGCAGCATCTTATGATCTGACTGATGCTGAAATCGAAAGTAGCCTTGACGTTTGGAAGGATTACTGCCATTCTGTGCTTAACCTGAAAGAATTCATTTACCTGATATGACAGCAAAAAACAAACATATCATCCATAGTCCTGTATCCCGACGGGAAATGTTGAGCATGTGCAAGGGTGGATTTGGTGCTCTGGCGTTTTCTAGTCTGTTTGGTACTATGACCTCTGCATGCCGGAAGATAGATGAGCCTAAGTCTATTCTTACACAATTGGGGCAAGTAGCCCATTATTCCCCCAGGGCTAAGAACATCATCTTCCTCTATATGGATGGTGGTGTGTCTCAGGTGGATTCGTTTGATCCTAAACCAAGGCTTGATCGTGAAAATGGAGAAGACCCTAAAAGTAAGTTCAAAGTAGACAATACCCAATTCGATAATGTTGGAAAGATCTTAAAAAGCCCTTGGGAGTTTAAGCAATATGGCGATTGTGGTATGCCTGTCAGTGAGCTCTTTCCCTACATTGCATCTTGTGTAGATGATATTGCTCTAATCCGTTCTATGGTCTCTGATTTTCCAGAGCACACCAATGCCAACTATTTTTTGCATACAGGTAGTGGCCTACAGGGCAGACCAAGCATGGGTGCCTGGATAACTTATGGTTTGGGGAGTGAAAACAACAATCTGCCTGGATATGTTGTATTGGATGGCGGTTTAATACCGCCAGGTGGCTTGGATAATTTCAAAAGTGGTTTTTTGCCTGCTTCCTATCAGGCTTCTATTTTGAAAACAGGACCTGTTCCCCTGGCAAACGTTAAACCAAGTGAAACTATAGAAGGTCTACAAAACGAGAAGCTTGACTTTATCAAGCAAATGGATAATGGCCTCTTGGGCAAACTTGGAAATGCAGATGCTGTTGAGTCTGCTATTTCTAATTACGAACTGGCTTATCAAATGCAGTCGTCTATTCCAGAATTGACCGAATTTTCCATGGAAACCAAAGCAACCAAAAAACTATATGGTATGGACTCTGATGATCCACACGCCAGAAGTTACGGTTCGCAATGTCTGCTAGCGAGAAGATTGATTGAACGTGGTGTAAGGTTTGTTGAGGTAACATGCCCTCATGTTAAGGCTGACAGGTGGGATCAGCACAACAATTTAAAAGATGGGCATGAAAGAAACGCCCATGCTGTGGATCAGCCTATTGCCGGACTTTTGAAAGATCTCAAATCAAGAGGTCTGCTGGAAGAGACGCTTGTAGTTTGGACTGGGGAATTTGGCCGTACACCATTCGCACAGGGAAAAGATGGTCGGGATCATAATCCTTCGGCCTTTAGTATGTGGATGGCGGGGGCGGGCATCAAAGGAGGAACAATCTACGGTAAGACCGATGAGTACGGTTATCGGGTAATTGAGAATGAGACAACCGTTCATGATCTACATGCTACGATGCTCCACCTGTTAGGTGTAAACCACGAAAAGCTTAGGTTTAGGTTTGGCGGACGGGATATCCGTTTGACGGATGTGCACGGTCGTGTTATAGAGGATGTGCTGGTTTAAAACCGTACCTTAACCTGTTTCCATAAGCTTAAAACAAGCTTGCTTAAATTACCCCCACCAAACTTCTCCTGAAACCAAGTGTTCCTTCACCACATCGGAGTTTAGTTCTATGCCCAAACCTGGTTTGTCTGGCACGGTCACATATCCATTTTTGCAGAGCGGCCCATCATGAAGAATGATATCATCCATGCGACCACCATCAAAATAAACCGTCTCGCAAGCCATATAATCTCTAATGGACGCACCCCAGTGTACAGAGGCCATACCGTTAACAATACTACCGGTATTGTGATTAGCTACTGGCAAAGAATACAAATCTGCCAGGTCGGCTATTCGTTTGTTTTCTAAAAATCCTCCTGAATTCCTTAGGTCAAGGTGCACTATGTCTATTGCCGCATTGGTGATAAAAGGCATGGATTCTTGTCTTCGCATCCAGTTTTCTCCTGTGCTTATTGGTACTGGAGACATTTCTGCAAGACGCTTCCAACTCTCACTCCATGCGACAGGTAGCGGATCTTCGAGCCAAAGTGGTTTAACGGACTCCAAACCTCTCGCCAAATCAATGGAAGTGCGCAAATCAAATTCCCAATGACACCCGACCATCAGGTCATGATCCCAGCCTATGGCTTCACGGCAATTTTCATAAGCTTCAATCAGCTTGCTTAAACCCTTGCTGGAGAGCATTCGATTGGATGGATCATAGCCAAAGTCATTGGATGCATTTGTTCTGGGTACGCCAAGCTTATGGATGGTAATGCCATTTGGACGTTCCTTGACAGCATCAGCCCAGTCTTTACAGGCAATTTTATCATTATAGTCTTTTGGTGTGTGGTGATCATACAGCCGTACCCGATCTCTGAATTTTCCTCCCATCAAAGAATAAGTGGGTACATCCAGGATTTTACCAGCCAAATCCCACAGGGCCATTTCTATTCCGCTCATTGCTCTTTGTTGGGCATGGGCACTGCCGTCTGTGTATCGATAGCCCGTATATAGTCGGTCGATTTGAAGTGGATCCTTCCCAATAAAAAATTGTTTCAATCCATGAATTTCCTCTTTGATGCCCAACCCTGGAGTGCCATAGGCTTCAGCGAATCCAAGTAAGCCAGAGTCAGTCTCTACTTTCACCAGTGTGTAAGTCCGTCCGGTTGAGTAGCCCTTCTTAGAGCGTGCCTGAAAGACCATTGTCTTGATATCTGTTATTTTTACTTTGTCTCGTTCTTTGGAAAATAAATCATAATAGTTTAAAAAGAAAGCGGAGGCAGAAATGCCACCTAGCTTGCCAAGAAACGAACGACGGGAATGAGTTTTCATAGTGATCAATATTTAGTTGAATTATTATTTTGTGGGTTCGTCACCGGTTGGTTTGTCCCTCCAATAGTTGGCAATAGCCGAACCGGATATATTCATCCATTTTCCAAATACAATTGGGGCTAAAGCGGCATTGGCATTGCCAAGTGCTTCCAGAGCTAGTCCCATACCTAAGCCACCATTTTTCAATGCCACCTCTATGGATAATGTTCTACTGTCCCTGATAGACAATCCTGCGAGACGGCTTCCCCAATAACCAATGATGAAACCAAAAAGGTTGTGAACAGCTGACGCTGCTACCAGCAACAGACCAACAAGAAGTAATTTATCTCTGTTGAGCGCAACAACGATGGTAACGAAGAGGACTATGGAGGTCATGGATAATGCTGGAAGAATGCGATTCATCCAGTCGTCAGGTCCTGCCAGAGATTTTACAATGACATTCGCAAATGAAACGATTGCAGCCAATCCAAATGCCAGAATCAAACCAGGTTGAAGCACAGCTATGCTGGGAGGAAAGGGACTATAGATCGAAACAACAGTAGCTGCTACGAATAGCAGACCGAGAGCAATAATGTTCGCATTTTTCTGTAACCATTCGGCTTTCCCATATAGTATTTTATGACATATCAATCCCGCGGCAATGGGCACAATGATGAGGTTGAAACTGGAGAACATCATTTTTAGGAATGAAATTTCAAGCAACTCGTTGGCCAATAGCTTCATAATTGCTGGTGTGACAATGGGCGTGAGTAGTGTAGTGATGGTCGTGACACTCACTGACAGGGCTACATTTCCCCTCGCAAGAAAGGCCATTACGTTTGATGCTGCTCCACCCGGACAAGCTCCAATTAGTATTACACCCACGGCTATTTCAGGAGGAAAATCAAATGCTTTGGCTACTCCAATACCTAAAATAGGCATTATGCCAAAGGCCATTAAACTGCCTATTATAATGCCCTTGGGTTCTTTTAGTTCTTTCTTAAAATCGTCGAGGCTCAGTTTAGTTCCCATGCCAAACATGATGAGTTGTAGCATGGGTATAACCAGCACTTTGGTGTTAAATCCCCAATTGGTAAACAAAAATGGGTAATACATGGCTGCAGCCAGAAAACCAAACACAATGAAAGTAAAGGATGCTTTCTTATACTGCTCTTCGAGGTAGCTGAATGCAGTTGCGCCTGTAAGTGCGAGAAGCATAGGTATGCCAGCCGATTCTATCTTACCAAGGAATATCAACACGAGGGTAAGTACGAATGATGCAATTGAAAAACCCAGAACTGCTTTTTTCATGTCTAAGAATGCGTAACGCCCTGTTTCTTACAGAGTAATTTAGTCAGACAAGTTAACATTCACATTTTTCCAAACAAAACAAACATGCAAAAGCATATTACAAGTGGATGGATAATTTTACATTTGAATGATGATTTATGTCAAACTAGAGTTGGTGATGTCATAAACAGTTATACACATAGACCTTAATCGCAAATCATGGATCCTTCAACAAGAAAGAAATTGGAAAAAATAAGCACAGCTACTATTGCCACATGTCTTTTTAAAAAAGGATTCAGAAATCAATTTATACAGGATGTAAAGCCTTTGCGGAAAATGGAGTTATCCATGGTAGGTGATGCATTTACATTGAGGTATATACCGGCTCGTGAGGACCTTAATCCAATAGAAGTCTTTCGAAATCCTGAGCACCCACAGCGCAAAGCAGTTGAGACCTGCCCTGAAGGATCGGTGATGGTTATTGATAGTAGAAAGGATGCCAGGGCCGCATCAGCAGGTTCTATACTTGTGTCACGGTTAATGGTGCGTGGAGCTGCTGGTATTGTTACCGATGGAGGCTTTAGGGATTCGGATCTAATTGCTGACCTGGATTTTCCATCTTATCACAATCGACCATCTGCTCCGACAAACCTCACTTTGCATCAGGCCCTGGATATCAATGTGCCAATAGGGTGCGGAGATGTTGCCGTCTTTCCAGGAGATGTTATTGTAGGGGATGGGGATGGTGTGATGGTAGTGCCTGCGGAGCTTGCAGATGAGGTGGCTGATGAATGTACTCAGATGACCATATTTGAAGATTTTGTCACTGAAAAGGTCTTGGAGGGAAAGACAATCATTGGATTGTATCCACCAACAAAAGAACAGACCAAGGTTGATTTTGAAGCGTGGAAAAAGGAAAAGGGGTTCTGAAATAGCTCAGTTTTCGTGACTGTACATATTTTAACTAGCTCCTTTATCTTGGCTATATGGTAGCTCATAGCCAGTCTGTCAGCTTCGGCATCCCTAATTTCAATGACGTCAAGATTCTGCTGGCGTTTCATTCAGTAACAAGTCATTGAAGTTGAGGATGAGCCTTTTGTTTTCATCTAACAAAAACTGAAGTTTTGAAAATTGCATACGAGTCAATTTTTCATTCCTTTATTTATTTAGTAAATTCAAGACGCTTTTCTCCAAACCATATTCTAATGAAAAAAGATATCACACGTCGGGACTTTATCAAAGGTACCGTTGCAGCATCTGTGACTATAGCAGGTGCCGGAAGTATTCTCAGCTCTTGTACATCAGATAACCCTCTCGGATTGGCCATGACCACTCTCGGTAAAACGGGAGTAAGGATACCCAGAATCGCTCTGGGCCTGGGAAGCAGGTGGTGTTCTATCGACAATGAAGACGAGGCATTGGATGTGTTGACCTATGCCCTGGACAAAGGTTTGTACTACTGGGATACGGCCAGCTCTTATGAGAACAAGAAGAATGGGGCAATCAGTGAAGAGCGGATTGGGAAAATTCTCAAACACAAAAGAAAAGAAGTTTTTATTAGCACAAAGATTCGTTCTCGCGATCCAGATGAGGCCATGCGTCAGGTCGAGCGTAGCTTGAAAAGATTGCAGGTAGATCAGGTAGATATGCTCAAGGTTCACAACTGCTCAACTGCAGATTTAGAAAAAATTGAAGCCAAAGGGGGCCCACTGGAAATAGTTCACCGAATGAAGGAGGAAGGTGTTACCCGTTTCATCGGATTCAGTGGACATACCGAAGCGACAACTTTAAAACACCTTGCTGAAAACTATGATTTCGACAGCATGCTGATGGCGCTTAACCACTGGTCTGCTGACCAAGGGTATAAACGACAAGAAGAGGCCATGCCAGCCGCTGATAAAAAGGGAATGGGTGTGATGCTGATGAAAGTGGTTCGACCCATTGAAAATGATGCTTCATTAAAACCGACTGACCTTATTCGATATGGTTTGTCCCTGAAAGAGGCCGATGGAGTTGTATTAGGTACCGACAGCAAAGCAGTAGTAGACTCTAATGTCAATATCTTGAAGAACTTCGAGACCATGTCTCAATCCGAAATGGATCAGATCACGATGCAACTGGCTCCATTTTACAGACATGAGAATATCCCATGGATGAAACCAAAATACGAAGATGGAAACTGGGCCTAAGCCCAGGCTTCTTACATTAATTTCTCTTTGAAAAAATTGATTGTGCGTTTCCACGCCAGCTGGGCCGCTTCTTTGTCATATCTTGGAGTGGTGTCATTGTGAAAACCATGGTTAGCATTTGGATATACATGTGCTGTATATTCCTTTTTGTGTTTCCTTAGTGCTTCCTCATAAGCAGGCCATCCGGCATTCACCCTTTTGTCTAATTCTCCAAAATGCAAAAGTAAAGGCGCATTGATCTTTGGAACATCTTCTGAAGCTGGCTGTCCACCATAGAATGGAACCGAAGCTTTCAGATCAGGTACTTGCACGGCCATTTTGTTGGAGATAGCTCCTCCAAAACAGAATCCAACAACACCAACATTACCTGTACAGCCTTCATGTGCTTTCAGGTATTTATATGCGGCAATGAAATCCATTAACATTTCATCCCGATCTCTTTGTCTTTGTAATGTTCTACCTTCGTCATCGCTTCCGGGATAGCCACCCAGTGGGTAGAGCGCATCCGGAGCAAAGGCTATGAATCCTTCCAATGCTGCTCTTCTGGCCACATCTTCTATATGGGGATTAAGTCCACGGTTTTCATGAACTACTATTATACCCGGAAGTTTCTTTTTTCCTTTGGCTGGTTTAGCCAGTAAACCACGCATTTTGCCGGCACCTTTGGGTGAATCATACTCCTGATAAAGTGTTTTCAACCTGGGATCATCTGCTTTCACTTGTTGTGCTTCTGCGTACCTGGGTAAAAGAAACGCTAGAATGGATGAAACCGTCAATCCACCTACCGCATACTTTGATAGCTTATTTACAAATTGTCGACGATCAATAACACTGTGTACATAGCTATCGAATAGATCATACACTTCCTGGTTTAAATCTTCTTTTTTTAGTTTTTTCATTTTGCAGTTGAGTTGGGTGTATCTTTTCTGTTAATTTTTCTAGTACGGATATACAAATGGTGACTTATCAGTCTCAGTTTTACAATTTACTGAAAAGTTATTTGACACTTTGATTAGTATTATCCATTCTGACTGGTGCCAAACCAAATCTAAGAACCAATTCTGAATGAATTTTGAAGAATTCACTTGTAAAAACGGCTTAAAATGTACTAGAATTCATTGCTGATTCTTATTTCATATTTCTTTTTACATAGGTGAAGGATATTCCGTCTAAACACATAACTTTGTGCCCCGTAACATTAATTCTTCCATTCATTCATGTCATCAACCAAATACATCTTCGTTACGGGTGGAGTAACCTCCTCGCTTGGTAAAGGTATCATTTCAGCATCGCTCGCCAAGCTTATTCAGGCCAGGGGACATACTGTGACCATTCAAAAATTTGATCCTTATATCAATGTCGATCCCGGTACCTTAAACCCATATGAACACGGAGAGTGTTATGTAACTGATGATGGGGCCGAAACGGACCTGGATTTGGGCCATTACGAGCGATTTCTGAACAGCCCAACCTCTCAAGGCAACAACGTTACGACGGGAAGGATTTACTATAATGTGATCACCAAAGAACGCCAAGGTGATTTTTTGGGAAAAACAGTACAAGTAGTCCCTCACATTACAGATGAGATAAAAGACAGTATATATAAGCTTGGCAATACCGGCGAGTATGATTTTGTGATCACAGAGATCGGCGGTTGTGTTGGTGATATCGAATCACTGCCATTTATAGAAGCAGTTCGTCAGGCGAGGTTTGAATTGGGTCCACAAAATGCAGTAGCTATCCATTTGACTCTGATACCATTTTTGAATGCCGCAGGTGAATTGAAAACTAAACCTACACAGCATTCTGTAAAGCAATTGCTGGAGGCGGGTATTCAGCCGGACATTCTGGTATGTAGGAGTGAGCATCATCTACCTATGGACTTGAGGAGAAAAATTGCACTTTTTTGTAATGTTCCGATCAATTCTGTAATAGAAGCACGTGATGCTGCGACTATATATGATGTGCCACTGTTAATGAGAAAGGAAAAGTTGGATGAACGAGTGCTAACGCGTTTGAAGATTTCGCATAAAAAGGAACCTAACCTGGATCTTTGGAAGGATTTCCTCAGGAAACTAAAAACTCCTACTTCGGAGGTAGCCATAACGGTAGTGGGTAAATATGTGGAGCTTCAGGATGCCTACAAGTCCATCAGCGAATCATTTATTCATGCAGGGGCAGAGAATGAGTGTAAAGTAAGGGTGAAATGGTTGTCATCTGAAGATGTGACCGCTGAAAATTGTGAAAAGCTTTTCGGTGAATCGGATGGTATATTGGTAGCGCCGGGTTTTGGTGAAAGAGGGTTGGAAGGAAAAATAGAAGCAGTGCGATATGCCAGGGAGAATAATGTACCGTTTTTCGGAATTTGTCTTGGAATGCAATGTGCTACGATAGAATTCGCAAGAAACGTATTGAAACTGAAGGGAGCGAATTCTACTGAGATGGATGGAAAATCAAAGCATCCGGTGATCGACCTCATGGAAAGCCAGAAAAACATAACGGCCAAAGGCGGGACTATGCGACTTGGTGCTTATGCATGCCATTTGACTAAAGGAAGCAAGGTTCACGGTGTATATGGTCACGTGAATATCAGCGAGCGACATAGGCATAGATATGAATTCAACAATGAATATAAAAAGGATTTTGAAGCTGCGGGTATGATCGCATCCGGAATAAATCCTGAAACAAATCTGGTTGAGATTATAGAGCTGAAAGACCATCCGTGGTTTATTGGTGCTCAGTTTCACCCCGAACTAAAAAGTACAGTTCTAAACCCACACCCACTGTTTGTGAAGTTTGTGAAGGCGGCATTGACGCATAGAAAGGAAGCAGTAAATTCATAATTATTAGAAATGGATAGAAACCAATTTATAGGTTTAATAGTGATGATGGTCTTGATGACTGTCTATTTTAAATTCTTCTCACCAGAAATGCCGGAAGAGCCGGTCAGTGAGGCGGACACTACTGAGCAATCAGAAGAACAACCTGCCGCGATAGAAGCTCAATCAGGAAGTAACCAATCGGTCGTTTCCCAGGAAAGTGATTCGTTGCTGAACGCAATGAACAATGAGAAGTATGGCGTCTTTGCGGCCTTTGCTTCGCAGGATGAAAATACTTTTGAAATTGAAAATGAAGATATTATCGCCACATTCTCCTCGAAAGGAGGCCAGATAAAAAGGATAGTTCTCAAAAAGCATTTGACCTACCTTAAAGAGCCTTTGGTGCTAGTAGATGAGAATAGCACTGATCTGGATATATGGGTGAAGAGCAACTATCGCCCGATAAATATATCTGACCTACAGTTTACCACTTCCAGAACAGCTACAAAGATAAGCAGTACAGATACTTTGAAGTTTAGCTTCAAAATGAGCCTGGACAACAGGCGGTTTATCGAACAGGAATATATTGTTCCAGGTTCGGGATATACCATTGGCTATAACCTGAAAATGAGTGGCTTGGATGGCATAGTAGATAATGAAGACGTGCAGCTAAATTGGGTGGACAGGATGAAGGTGTTTGAAGACAACCTGAAAGATTCACGGATAAAAGCTACCATAAACTATCAGGTTGCAGGTGAGGAAATGGACTATTTGAGTCCATCATCTACTGATACGGAGACTGAGGAACTCAATGCTCCAATCGACTGGCTGGCTTTTCATCATAAATTTTTTACTTCAGCAATCATTGCCGAAAATGATTTTAGGTCTGGGTCTGTGAGTACTGAGGTGAACGAAGCAGATAGCACAGTAGTTAAAACTGGTGCCATGAACCTCACCATACCAATCGGTGACATCAAAGCCGGTGATGGCAAATTCAGTTTTTATTACGGCCCAAACAACTATGCCATCATGAAGAAAGTGACGGATGGTTTTGCCGAAAATGTGGATTTGGGTTGGAAGATGTTCAGGTTTATCAACAAAATATTGATTATCCCGATTTTCCATTTCCTTGAGAACTACATGGCAAATTATGGAATCATCATTATTCTGATGGTGATTTTTATCCGAATACTTTTATCCCCACTGACATATAAATCTCACATGTCAATGGCGAAAATGAAAGTTTTAAAGCCTGAGCTGGATGCTCTGAAAGAAAAAAATGAAAAGGCTGGTGGAGATGCTCAAAAAGCTCAGCAAGAGCAAATGCAGCTTTACTCCAAGGTCGGTATCAACCCTCTGAGTGGATGCATACCAATGTTACTTCAAATGCCGATTCTTTTTGCCATGTTCAACTTTTTTCCAAATTCAATTGAGTTGAGACAGAAAGCATTTCTTTGGGCGCATGACCTGTCCACTTATGATAGTATTTTGGATTTGCCATTCAACATTCCATTTTATGGCGATCATGTGAGTTTATTCACACTGTTGATGTGTGCTTCTACTATTTTGTATACCTGGTCGAATAGCCAGATGAATACAGCACAGATGCAAGGGCCGATGAAGAGCATGCAGTACATGATGCCGATAATGATGCTATTTTTCCTAAATAGCTATTCTTCAGGCCTTACATTTTATTACTTCGTTTCCAATGTGGTTGGTTTTGGACAGATAGCCTTGTTTAGGAAATTTGTAGATGAGGATAAAATCCTGAAAAAGCTCGAAGAGAACAGAAAGAAAAACGCCAACAAGAAAAAGTCAGGTTTCCAGCAAAAACTCGCGGAAGCCATGAAAACGGCAGAAGAAAAGCAGAAGCAAAAAAAGAAGAAAGGGAAGAGATGATTTTCTAGCTTTTTTCAAACAGTACTTTCATAGTGAGTTGATTGTCTACAAGTAAATAAAATTATACCTGGCCAAATGTGCGTAAAAATGTATGATTTGACCAAATATAGGTTTACCATAAAGTAAGGTTGTTACCTATATCAATTACAATGATAAGCTAAGAAAATGCTGGATTCTATTCCAGTATTCCCACCTTAATATAAGAAGGGTTACTTCCGGATCTACTGATACGGTGCTTAGCCTTAACAAAATCCTCTTCGGTGGCCATGAAGATATTGTCGACAAATTTCTGAGGGTTGATGTCAATTAGAGGGAAGCAAGTACTTTGAACCTGCACCATGATTCTATGGCCTTTTTTAAACGTATGCAAAATATCCTGAAGAGGCACTTTTACCTTTTCAAGTTCTTTTGGAACAAATGGTTCTGGGTTTTCATAACTGTTTCTATAGCGTCCTCTAAAGGTCTCACTTCTAACGAGCTGTTGAAAGCCACCCATTTCTCTATTGGGTTTATGAGGGTAGGTAGGATGATCTTCTGGGTATACATCTATAAGTTTTACAATCCAATCAGCATCACCTTGGTCAGTTGTCACTAGTAGATTGGCAGCTAATGGACCCGCCAAAGTGAGGTCGGCTTCCAGAGGCTCTGTTTGGTATGAAATGACATCTTTCCGATCGCTTAGAAACCTTTGATTATCCGTCATATAGCTTTTTGGCATTCCAATCTCATCTTCTTCTGTAAATGGTACAGGATCATTGGGGTTGCTGATAAATACGTCCATGCCGTGCTCATTACTCTTTGGAGGTGTGAAGCTTAACACCCTCTTTTTATTGAAGTAGAGGTTTCTGGAAGTGACATTTTCAGGAGGCCATGTATCAAATTTTCTCCAGATATTTTTTCCTGTTTCAAATACGGTAGCTTCAGCCAGGTCTGCATCGCCATCATCCTTCAGGTGGTAGGTAAAAAATGGATAAATGATTTCATTAGCATAGTAATCAGACGTACTTTCTCCAAAGTGAACATCACCCAGGGAAGTACCATCTGTACGTTTCCATCCGCCATGGCTCCAAGGGCCCATCACGAGAGAATTGAATATTTTGGGATTGTTATTTTCAACGGCCTTATAAATTTCCAGTGGGCCGTAGAGGTCTTCCGCATCATACCACCCTCCAATAGTCAGTACAGCACAGTTAATATTTTTAAGGTGTGGTAAAATATTCATATCCTGCCAAAACTTATCGTAGTTGGGGTGAGAGACCATTTCATTCCAAAACTTCAGACTGTCTCCGAGATAGAGTTCCTTGGCTCTTTCGATAGGCGTGATGCTTTTGTAAAAATCGTATCCACTGGCAGTGGGGTACTTGAACTTAGAAGTAGGCTCTTTGGTTGGTTCTGGTCTTGGTTGGTCAAACCAGCTGAAAAAGTTGTAGGCGTGTGGGTAAAAAAATGCCCCATGATGGTGGAAATCATCGAAATACCAGTCTGCAATGGGTGCCTGAGGAGATGCTGCAACCAACGCAGGATGGGAGTCGATCATGCCAGCAGCTGTATAAAAGCCCGGGTATGAAATGCCCCATTGTCCTACTTTTCCATTGTGGTTTTCCAGGTTGTCCAACAGCCATTCTATCGTATCAAAGGTGTCAGTGCTTTCATTATAGCTTCTCTCACTCACATGAGGAGTCATGTTCACAAATTCCCCTTCAGACATATACTTTCCCCTTACATCCTGATAAACGAAGATGTAAAGGTCTCTGGCCAGGCGCATGCTGGGGCCAATGTCTTTTTTGTATTGTGCTTTTCCTGTACCATACGGTTTAGCGCCGTAGGGCGTTCGGTTCATCAGTATCGGGTATTTTCCTTCTTTCTTTTTTGGAGAATATATGGCAGTAAACAGCTTTGTGCCATCTCTCATTGGGATGTACACCTCTTGCTTGTCATAGTTCTCTTTGATGAATTTTACATTTTCCTGGGTTGAAAAAGGCACATACTTCTCCTTCTCGGTTTGACAAGAAAAAAGAAGAATAGAAAATGCAAAAGCTGTGGCTAGTAGTTGTTTCATTTTGGATATTTAAATAATTGCCCGTCCGATCATCATTCCAATATAAGTTGCCAGAAGTCCAAGGATGATGCTCGATGTGATATAAATAAAGGCATAGTTGCTGTGGTGCCCGATCAGATAATTGGTGTTTTCCAGTGCAAATGCAGAGAAGGTAGTAAACCCGCCACAGAATCCCCCGGTTAAGAATACCAACCATTCACGTTGCATTCTACCTGACTGCTCGATGCACAAGCCGATAATTAAGCAACCAATGATATTGGCAACAAACGTCCCAGCCACACCTATTCCAGGTGTTAGTTTCAGAAAAGCCTGCTGTACCAGAAACCTAGCTGAACTACCCAGAAAGCCTCCAATGCCTACTATTAGTGCAAGTCTGATCATGATTGTTGCAACTTCTTAAACTTCTTGGTCATGTACTTTTTTACTTTGTCAAACTCACTATGCTCTTGCCGACTGATGCTGTATTTTTTACCATCCTTTGTTTGCCAGACAAGTTCTTCATACACACCGCCAAAGGTTTTTATTTTATCAATATTCCAGCTTTCGAGCTCTTTACCAGTGAATTTCACCTTCTTAAACCTAAAGGGGTAATTTAATGAGAATTTTTCTTTGGCTATGCTCATTATTTTAATACCAATTAAGGTTTTGAGGGTGACGGTAAGCGCTATTGGCCCGGTTGTAAGGATAAGAATAATGCTAACTGTATTTCCCTCTTCTGATTCCAGAAAACTGAATAAAGCGTATAAAAAAGCACCATAAGCCAGGATGAGGAAGATGCCAACTGAAAATAGGGTGCTTACTTTTGGTTTGGAAACGAGCATAACACGGCAAATTTATTATTTCACACCAAAAACTAAATGGCACAATAAAATAATGTCGAAGGAATAAATGGGAACGCCCTAGTTTGGCTTTAGCCAATTATTGCGAATCCTGAGTTGTCTGTCGCTTGGGAATTCTTTAAAAACCAATGCGTGTTTTTCGCTGTACTGAAGTCGTTCCACCGGAGTTTTTAAAAGGACTTCCTTGCTCTCACCTTCCTCTGATTTCCTAAGTACCGTGTAGGATAACTCATCCAAATCCCTCAGCCTATCCAGCTCCTTTTCAAACATTGCTACCATATTCAAAATGTCCGGAATTTCTTGCCCATTGATCTTCAATAGGAGGTCCCCGGTTTTAAATCCGATTTTTTTGCCAAAATCATTGAGTTGATCTGCATCTACAATTTTTATTTTTTGATCTACCGTATCAATTGAAAGTGCCTCCAATGTAAACCCTAGGGAATAGGCTTCTCCTTCTGCACTTTCAAAGTAATTCACACCTACAGACTCGAAAATTGCCTCGTAGGGCAAGACGCCCCCTTGTATGATATAGGACTGGAAGAATTCGTTGATTTCAGGATAAGTCATCTCAGTTATGACATCAAACAATTCCTCATCATGAAATGGTCTTTCTTTACCAAACTTATCAGAAAGCTCAGCTATCAAATCCTGCAAGCCATACTTTCCATCTGATAAGTCTCTAAGTTTTATGTCGAGGCACATCCCTATCAGTGCCCCTTTTTCATAAACATTACCGTATTGGTCTTTGTGCAAATCGAGTGTCTGCTTACTAAGTTGTGTGAAGGACAATGTGTCGTTGAATTTATTCGCTGAGTTGATAATTTTGCTGCGTAGCGCAGCGAGATAGTCGTCAGGAGATATAATGTCGTATTTAATCTGTGCATTGTCCGAGAAGTACTCTGTAATACCCTCATATAGCCACAGGTGCTTAGACATCTGAGGTTCATTAAAATCGAAATACTCGATTTCCTCAGAATGAATATTCAAAGGAGTGACAATATGAAAAAATTCGTGTGCGGCTACATCCTTCAATGATTGTGAGAGATAGCTGAATGGCACTTCGGGGAAATAGTAGTAAGATGAATAGGAGTGCTCCAAAGCACCTTGGATAGGAAGTGTTTTCGAATAATCTTCAAAGTAGTAAATGAAAGCGTACTTTTCTACAGGTAGTTCTCCCCCCAGGTAATCCTTGGCAGCCAATAAAATTTGCTCAACATTTTCAGCCACCATTTTCGAGTTGACCATATTCTGTTGCGTGTAGGTGGATATAAGCACCTCAGTATTGGCAACTTTCAGGATGGTAGTATCTGGCACATTGTACATCATCGGCGAATCAACCAGTCTTTGATAATCAGATATGTCATAGGTATCAACCATTAAACCCTCGTCAGCATCTACGAGCCGATCACCATTTGTGCCCATGTCAGAAAGCAATGTGGACCTGGACTTGACCAATCCTGTGGAACCATAAAAATCTTCTGGCCTGACAATGTTTATTTGATAGTCGGTTTTGAGCATACCATCAAAATAGCCAAAGAAAGCATGAGTATTGAACACTACATTCTTGCCGGCTTCTATGTTTGTTCCTGCCATCGGATAAATGAAATTGTCTTCAATATCCGTGTCATAGGTGTCTTCCACCCAATAAGAAATCTTATGCAATTTTTTAACTTTTCCAATCTTCCAACTATTGTTATCCAATCGTTTGACAGGTAGTTCTTTGTTCTTTATATCGAAAGCTTTGAAATCGGACACAAAACGGCCAAAATCAGCCACACGATAGGTGCCAGGGATGATTTTGGGCATAAAAAAAACAATGCTATTGGAGTTTGTCGCTGGCGGAAGTAATTCGATTTGTAGCTTGTCATCTACTACTTTCGTAATATCCACTGTATAGACATACTTGTCTCTAACTTCGGTGGATTGGGCGTTGATTCGCTGAAGTATAATAAGCGACAGCACGCTCAATAAAAATATCCTAATCATTAATCGTGAGTTTTTGATCCTGCAATATTAACTCATCTTCCAGAGTACAGTTTTATAATTTACATAAAGGGTGAAAATTTAGTATTAATTAATCCTCTATTGATTGGATATAGGAAATGATCTGTGGAAAAAAAGAATCAAACTCAGTGGAATAAAGCTCATAATCCTTCTTCAAATCGTGAACGGCCATTTCCATTTTCGAATCGAAGGAGGCCCTTCTGGACATGCCTCTCAGGGCGGTTCCTATGCCCTCCAAAAACTGATAGTTGTATAACCAGTCTGTAGACTTCATGTGATATAGGGTGAGGTTGGCCCTGGAGGGGAAAGTTGATGAATAGGAAGATAGAAAGTCGTAATTCCGTTGCGTGAATTCCCTCAACGGTTCGTCCGAATACTTATCCCATTTCTTAGCTAAAAGGTGGTCGTAGTACATGTCGACAATTACAGAAGAATAGTGTCTATAGTCTTTCCAGAGCCTGTTCTTGCTCTCTTTTACAACCGGGTGCGTATCAGTATAGGTGTCTATATCTCGGTGTATTTGAATGCCTTTCTGAATTTCTACGTCATATTCCTGCGCCTGACTGCCCTTGACAAAATCTGCAATGAAGTTACCCACAGCGATTGTTTCTGAATCAAATGAAAGAAATAGGTGCGCTAAAAAATTCATAGAAAGTAGCTTGTCTTCAATTTATACAAAGCGCAGTGAAATAAATGGTATGGTTGTGATATTTTGAAATCGCATGGATACAAAAGCATGGTGACAGCTATATTTCCATAAATACGTATATGTTTCAGCAATTGATTCCTTCCTTTTTTTATATTTGTTTACATTTATCAGATAATCACGAAGCTATAAACATGTCCAATATCCATTTGAACATTCTAATACAACTCGCCAAAATTGATGGTGTGGTAGTCCAGGAAGAAATTGATTTGATCAATGATATTGGAAAGGCACATGGCATGACCGAAGAGCAAATTTCAGCTTGCTTTGATGAGCACCACTCTGTGGATGATCTTGAAGGATTGTCTGATGACGAAAAATTCGAATACGTATATTCCATTGTGCAGTTGATGAAAATAGATGGAAGGTTATACGATGAAGAAATCAAATTCTGCGGAAAGGTGGCTGCTAAGTTGGGTTACAATGAGGAGGTTCTTTTCGAACTTATGCTAAAAATTTATAGTGATCCACATATAAGTGCAGATAAGGATGAAATCAAAAAGAGGATTCAGTCTCACCTGCTAAAATAATCCTTATAGCGCTATTGTCAGTGCTCCTTCATATCTTAGTATTCTACATTTTAGATTAGACTTTTCATAGTATTTGCAAGTCCGGTAGTCATTCGAGCTGTCGATTATTACTTCTTTGAAATCAAAATTGGACTTTAGGAATTTCGCGCTCCTTATAGAATTATTGCTGACAACCACATAGTCTGCTTTTAGCTTTTTACGGAATTCAAAGCCGTATACAGGCTTGGTTAGGAATATGAATTTGAGGCTCTTCCATTGATAGTAGGCGAGCCCGTCAATACCTCCTGACACCAACGATTGTATATCAGTATCGATTTGAGTCAAATGGCTGTTGAGCCTATTAGGACCTACCTGATACATAACCAACTCGGAATTATTGATATCATTAATACTCGTTAGCTGGGCATTCAATCCATCAATGGTATCAAATACCGCTTCACCTCCAATCTCGTAAAATACAATCTTTTGTTCATTGCTTTGCTTCAATAGGGATGTAGCACCCAAGAGAGAAATAATCATTGCCTGCATCCCAAGCAAATACACGAATTTCATTTTTCGATAATGCAGCAGTGCCAAAAGTGTCAGGATCATGCTATAAAGCAAAATCGTCTGTTCACTGCTTAGGTATAGCCAATCAACCAGGCTGAAATCAAGCTGCTCGATAAAAGACACCACCGCATTAAGTCCGAAAATCAGCCATTTTAATATAAAACCAAGGACCTGACCCACTACTGTATAACCGGTAATCAGCAGAGCAATTCCAAATGACATAATCAACATAGCTGCGGGAATAACCACCAGGTTTGAAATCAGGAAATAAACAGGGAACTGATGGAAGTAATACAAAGTGAGTGGAAAAGTGGCCAGCTGGGCTGCAATCGACAGACAGGTAAAAGACCACATGTATTCAAAGACAACATTGCCGAATGTAAACTGCCTATGGATCCTGGGATAGATATAGACTATGCCTAGCACTGCTATATAGGAAAGTTGAAAGCCGACCGAAAACAGAAAGTTTGGATTCACAAACAGCAGAATGAATGCTGAAATCGCAAGGGAGTTATACACACTTTGCCGGCTGTTGACTGCTAATCCGATAATCATGATGGAGAACATGGTAGCTGCTCGCAGAATGGAAGGTGACAGCCCTGCTATCATTGCATATAGCCACAAGCATGTAACTGAAATGACAGTGGCGAAATATTTTCCCTTCTTCTTTTTTGCAATTGGCCTCAGCAAAAAGCCAAGAATACCTATGATAATACCCACATGAAGTCCCGAGACGGCAAGTACGTGCATGGCTCCCGCTGCAGAAAAGGATTTTTTGATGTCATTATCCAACCCATCTCGTATGCCAAGAATCAGTGCTTGCGCAATGGCATTTTCTTCACGACTATTTATGTTTTCGCTGAGAATTTCTGAAAACTCTTTTCTGAGTTTATAAGCAAGGGCTAATATTTCTGAGTTCGGCTTGTTAGCAAGGATATTTAGATCGGTGATATCTACAAATTGTTGAAAATAAATATTCCTACCTGCCATATACTCCATATAGTTGAATTCGTAGGGATTTTTAGGTGGTGGAAGTCTGAATGGTTGTTGGGCCAGGGAAATAATATCTCCATACTCCAAGGGAGGTTCGTCCTGAAGGTTTTTCCTAACATATAGATGCACCTTTGCCTCTTTATTAATGGAACTATCATTCCTGAACACACTGATTAAGTCAACTTCATAAATGAAGTACTTCGGTTTCACTACAGCCGTAGTATTTACCTGAGCTAAATAGCCATCGATTTTTTTGGTGTCATGCAGTAGGTGGTTTTGATCATTGACCACACTATAGTCGAAAAACCTCAATGCAGCTACTAACGCCACTGCTGGCAGAGCAATATTTCCGGAAAGGAAATTCCGAATTCTAATCCCGGAAAGTTTGAGGACAAAAAATGCGAGCAGTAAGATGCAGGCTGACAGGAATATCCAATGGGATTGGTGGCTTTGGAGAATTTCCCATTTGGCCATAAGTATACCTGCGGCAAAGGCTATAATTATTCGAATAAATGGAAATGGAGTCCAGGTAAACATCAGGTCTAAATATCAGAATTAGATACTTGGGAATTAATTTACTAAAAAATTGATTGATGTCCTACCCGATATAGCCAAGCAAACTTCGGCTATGTGCTACTTCTCTTCATATTTTTCGTAGGCTGAGATGATGTGTCTCACTAATTTATGACGAATTACGTCCTTACCACTCAATTGGATAAATCCTATTCCTTCAATGTCTTTTAAGACTTTGATGGTTTCGGTTAATCCTGATTTTTGCTTGTGAGGCAGATCCACCTGAGTCAAATCTCCGGTGATAATCATTTTAGACTTAGGCCCCATTCTGGTCAAGAACATTTTGATCTGCATTGGAGTTGTGTTCTGCGCTTCATCGAGAAGAATGAAAGCCTCGCGCAGTGTACGCCCCCTCATATAGGCCAGTGGTGCAATTTCGATTACCCCTTTTTCTTTATAGTACTTCAGCTTTTCTGCCGGGATCATATCGTCTAGTGCATCATAGATTGGCCGTAGATAAGGGTCTATTTTCTCCTTTAGGTCACCAGGTAAAAAACCAAGGTTCTCACCTGCTTCAACGGCGGGTCGCGTAATGATGATTTTTTTGACTTCTCGTTCCTTCAGGGCCTTCACTGCCAGAGCTACAGAAATGTACGTTTTACCGGTTCCAGCAGGACCAGTTGCGAAAACCAGATCATTTTTCGATGACGCTTCAACAAGCTTTTTCTGATTGGGACTTTTTGGGCAAATTTTAAATCCCCTGCTGCCATAGAGTAATACCTCATCGTTGCTTTCCAGCATGTCATCTGTATCCATCCTGATGTAGGAGGCTATGTTGTCCTCGGTCAGCTTACCATACTTATTGTAATGGGAGATGAGGGAGTTTAGTATTTCGTTTATTTTGATGATCTCAGGTGAGGAGCCCTTTATCCTGATTTCATTACCTCTGGAAACTATTTTGCTCTTAGGAAAAGCCGAGGCAATCTCGTTTATGTTCTTATTTTCTACACCTAAAAACTCGGTTAAAGGTATGTTTTCGAGGGTGATGATTTTTTCTACCAAATGCGCTTTCTATTTTTTTGTATAAAGATATTTTAACCTTGAAAAAATTATATTTGTGCAACAGTCAATCAACGAATTCCATGCATGTCAAAGTCCAGTATTATTATACGTTGGACACTGAAAATTTGGAATTTGTTACACAAAATAAACAATATTTTCATTTGCTCACATGGCTATTGTAACTTTTATTTCTGATTTTGGAAACTCAGATCACTATGTGGCGGCTGTGAAAGCGGCGATTCTTGGTGTGAATCCCAATGTCAATATTGTGGATATTTCCCACAACATAAAAGTATGCGATATAGGACATGCCGCTTATGTACTAGGATCGGTGTTTCGAGATTTTCCTAAAGGAACAGTTCACCTTGTGGCTGTGTCGGAATCAGGACTTACCAACTCCAAGATGATTGCCATCATGCTGGAGGATCACTTTTTTGTTGGACACGATAATGGTATTATGAGTCTGATTAGTGAGCAAATGTCTACTTCTGTTGTCGATATCAATAGCATCAGTCCAGTGAAATCCAGTTTTCCTGCCAAGGATATTTTTGCACCAGCTGCGGCTGCACTGGCTAGCAGCAAAAGTATTTATGATCTGGGTGTGAATATGGACGAGATTGTAAGGCGTACGCCTTCAATGGCAAAATCAACTAAAAAGCAGATAGCCGGGAATATCATTCGTGTTGATCATTATGGCAATTTGATTACCAATATCAAAAAGGATGATTTCGATACGATCATGAAGATAAATGGAAATCATGCCTATGAGGTAAACTTTAGAAAGGAAAAATTTAGAAACCTCAACGAATCTGCAAGCGAGGTGCCACCTGGAGAGTGTTTTGTGTATTTTAATACTAAAGGCAAATTGGAAATTGGGATCAACCAGGGTGATGGATCCAACTTACTCGGCCTGAAAGTGGACGATCAGGTTTTCATAGACTTTATCAGCGAGTGATGATAGTCCGAATCGTTCGAATGACTTTTCGGGAAGACTCGATCAATGACTTTCTCGAGCTATTCGGAGAAATCAAAATGCACATAGCCTCTGTTGATGGGTGTCTAGTATTGGAATTACTCAGTGATATTCATCACCCAAATGTATTTACGACTTATAGCCATTGGGAGAATGAGGATAAATTGAACCGTTATAGAGACTCAGAACTATTTGGTGATGTTTGGCCAAAAACCAAGAAAATGTTTGCTGAAAAGCCTGTGGCTCATTCTTACCGCATCCAACGCTAAATACCAGAATGAAATTCTCTTGCATTGCAGAATGAGAATCTAACTGCTCCTTTACCCTTGTTTTGTTACATCATTATTGAAATATTACCCTTGTATTGTTACAATGTATTGATATTCTTAGAATTGCCTCCCTTCGATAAGCTCTCATACTCAATATTCTATCTCATTCTCATCAAAATATCTTCTTCATCATAGAGATTAATATTTAATGAATAGTTTTAATGGATAGAATGGTGTGGCTAAACACCGGGCTCCTTTATTCATTCTAAAAGGATAATTAATATAAAAGAAACTAAATGCACGTACTCATATTAGGTGGAGGCGGCTTTATTGGAAAAAGGCTGACCTCAGAATTGCTCAAATCAGGAGGATTATCTCAAGGAGAGATAGATTCCATCACTGCGGTTGATATATTCATACCGGACGACATGCCGATCGATTCTAGGTTGGAAAGTATTGAAACTGATTTTAGTGATGAAAGTGTCGTCGATCAACTACTTGAACCAAAGCCGGATTTAATCTTTCACCTGGCAGCTATTGTCAGCGGTGAAGCTGAAAAGAATTTCGATCTGGGAATGAAGATAAACTTTCATGCTTCCCTCCAGTTATTAGAAAAATGCAGAGCACTTGGATACAGCCCCAGAATAGTTTTTGCAAGCTCTTGCGCGGTTTTCGGTGGAGATGTTTCTAAAGTGATTGTGGATGACAGAGAGGCAAAGCCGATGAGTTCTTATGGTACTCAAAAAGCTATGGTTGAATTATTAGTGAATGACTACAGTCGAAGAGGATTTGTTGATGGTAGAAGTTTGAGGCTGCCAACCATTGCTATACGTCCGGGGAAACCCAATACCGCTACTTCATCATTTGTTAGTTCGATAGTGAGAGAACCTTTGAACGGGATAAAGGCGACCTATCCTGTACCAGTTGATACACCGGTTTGGATATTGTCTCCTAAGCGGGTAGTGCAAAACTTCATTCATGCAGCCAATATTGATGGTGAAGTCATTGGGCGCAATAGGGTCATCAACCTTCCGGGGCTCACCACCACGATTGAGGCCATGATATCAAGTGTGGAAAAGGCAGCAGGTACTGATGTTGCTGGCTTAGCTTCTTATGAGCCGGATGAGTTTTTACAGAGCATAGTGCTGACCTGGCCGCCTCGTTTTTCCCCCGAAAAAGCCTATGATCTGGGCTTCAAAAGTGATGCTTCGGCAGAGGAAATAATCGAATTGTATATTAAAGAAGAAGGAATAAATATAAAATAAGCCAAATGAGTGAGAACAATAAAATCGCTATCATAACCGGAGCAGGATCCGGAATAGGCAGGACTGTTGCCGTTGAATTGAGTAAAGACGGCTGGTCAGTGGTATTGGGAGGAAGACGTGAAAATACTTTGAATGAGACTGCAGCGTTATGTGGAACTGGTCAAACCCTCGTAGTGCCAACAGATGTAAGTAATCCTGAAAGTGTGTCAGGCTTGTTTGAGCAAACTGTGGATGCTTTTGGGAGATTGGACCTGCTTTTCAACAATGCAGGAGTAAACATTCCAGCTGGTCCTTTGGAAGAAATAGACATTGAAGATTGGAAAAAGGTAATTGATATCAACTTAACAGGAGTATTCTTATGTACTCAGGAGGCCGTAAAACAGATGAAAACTCAAAACCCAACGGGAGGTCGAATTATCAACAATGGTTCCATTTCAGCACAGGTGCCCAGGCCCAATGCGGCCGCATATAACGCCAGTAAGCACGCAGTAACAGGACTCACAAAATCTACTTCTTTGGAAGGCAGGTCGTTCAATATAGCTTGCGGACAAATAGATATTGGCAATACGGCAAGTCCAATGGCCAGGTTGATGGAAGGAGGGGTGCTGCAGGCGGATGGCTCTACCAAACCTGAACCAACAATGGATATTGATTCTGTCGGGAAGGCTGTAGTTTATATGGCGAATCTCCCACTGGATACCAACGTGCCTTTTATCACTGTGATGGCCAATCAAATGCCTTTTATAGGAAGGGGTTAATGAAGCATGCAAATCTCGTTGTTAGGCAGTAAATAATTCATTCATATTCGGTGTGAAGATTTGATAAATTGGAATCTTTAAATAAGTTTGCGTCCCCTTACAAGATAAGGGTCCAGACACGCAAAATTTGAACTATCTGATAGAACAAATTCAGTCCAAAAACCAAATGCCCAGGTGGCGGAACTGGTAGACGCGTTGGTCTCAAACACCAATGGCTTAGGCCGTGCCGGTTCGATTCCGGCCCTGGGTACGAAAATCCCTGATAACTTACTGGTTGTCAGGGATTTTGTTTTTAATGGGTGACAGAATGGGTGACAGAATTTTTCCGTATGTTAGTCAAAAAGATTTATTTGTCCCATTCTTTTAATTCCCCATTTCTCATCGCCTTTGTGTTCACCAATGCGTTCCAAAACTTTCAAAATGGTTTGATTCTCTGGTGTTATTCCATTCTTCAGTAATGGCATAATGTCAAGTATGATTTCATCGGTTGTTGGGAAAACCTGTTCTTGTTCCTTTCTTCTAAGGTAGGAGAGAAGGAAATATCTGATTCTTAAGTCAAGAGGAATATTAGTCCTGAATTTCTTGTCAACTCGAATGTGAAATGTATCTGTTTCTTCATGATAGTCAAAATGATCTAGCAAGATTGGAGTTAGGTCTTTGTATTCCTTACTCAGTACATCAAGGAAACCCAATTCCAGACCTTTCAATATTAATTCATCATTTATTTGTTCGAGCGTTGCTCCGTCATGCTCTGCTATCACTGACTCAATAGTCTCGATGATCAAGTCGTAAATCTCTGATCCTAGTCTGACTTTTTGAATTGTTTGCTGATTTCTCGCCTTTTTGAAATTGATTATCAATTGACCTGACAGCACAGAAAAGGGATTTTGCCTTTTCTTGAAACTTGATTGACCATTACTCTGTTTTACTGCGCCAGCATATTCAAATCCCACTTTTTCAGCTGTTTCCACTATTAAGTGCCAATATTGAGGGTCTTTGTGAGCGAATACGAAACTCATCCAGCGGTCAAACTTGAGAACTCGAAACATTTCCTCAATTGATTTTGAAAGCAGATTGCCATACTCATCCGAACTTTTTTTGAGTGAGCCACCTTCAATTGCCTCTTTTTGATAATCTTCTTCGGTAATGTCAAAACCCAACCAAGCATTCCACATGGCAGATAAATCAAGGTAAGCAATCTTGCTACCGTAAGGAGGGTCGGTGTAGATGTAGTCAATACTTTCATTTTCTATACTACTCAAATCAGTGGCATCACCTTTGATAATGGTGGCATTTTCAATTGTCACGCTATTGATTTTGTTGCTAATGTCATTTTTAGCTGCAACTAGTTTTTTAAACTTTGTCTTAAAGGAATCTAAGGTTGAAAGATGAACCTCTTGTTTAGCCATTCTATATCTGTAATATGCGAATGCTGCAGCGTTACCAGCGTTTTCACCTCGTGAGGATGAAGAGTGATAAGTTCGATTGATTTTTGTTACCGTACTTGAAAAACTAAGAAGTAACGAGTTTTTGATATTCTTATCCTTTTCCTTGATAATTAAGTCACGTAAGAGAGCAAGTTCTGCTAGTTGTTGATCAGTGAACAACTCTTCAATTGTCTCAACATCAGCGTCTTTAGTCAAAGAAATCCCTTTTGGGTACCAGTATTTGTTTAGAGTTTCATTTATTTCATTCTCAGATTTCGGGCATTTCTTTTCGAAAGAGGTACAAACCCGATCAAAAGACTCTGTAAGTTCGGCAACAGAAACAGGAGCAGTGAGTGCTTCTGTTAAAAATGCTGAAAGTGGATTTAAGTCAATATGTATCGCACTTCTATCGAGCATCATTGATTCAATCAATGTTACCCCGCTACCACCAAATGGATCAAGGATAAGATCACCAGGCTTAGAGAATGTCTTGATATAGTGTGCAACAACATTCCAGGCTTGTTTTGTGAAATACCCGTGTACGCCAAAGTGCCTCTTTGCAGCTTGTTTTTTTACAACTATTGGTTTGGGTACTTGAATTCCATTATAGTCGAAATCACTAGACTGATAATCTTCTTTAGGGTCTAATAAAATGGATTCTTGGACAAACGCATCAGGCGACAAAAACTGCTTAATGTCGTGCCAGTAATTGTCAAGTTCTTCTAGATGGAAATATAATGTAGGAGTCTTTTCATCTACTTTATGAAGAAGAAACTCATTCCCGTTGCAAAGTGCAAAATAGTTCACCCGTATCTCTGGATGAATAGCATAGAAATAGGCCTGTTCTAAATGTTCCCCTGATTTTATTTCTTCATTGGGTCCTTTCGCGTCCAATACCCAAGAATATTCTCCATTTACTTCAAAGAGATAGTCCGGGATGCTAGTTACATTTCTTTTACTTGTTCCGGTTTTTACAAATGGATGGGACAGTGTTTTGCTTCTGATAATTCTATTTCGGCCAAAGGGCTTATAACTCAGTTTTTTCAAGAATGGAAGGATCAATTCTTCTCGCACCGAATCCTCCTTGAATTCAGGGTTATTAAGAAGGGTGAAGTCAAAATCTTGATATAGGTTCGATTGCATATTTTAAACAAATCATTTTTTATGAAGAGTTGTACCGAATTTGTTCTGTACAACCAACGGATCAAGATAATTTATATATACAGACTAACCTAATGTTTCCTAAGAGCTTTTAATTATTGAATCAAATTGAATAAATAAAGGGGCATAAAGCCCCTTATTATCATTCTTCAAAATAAGTGTTCAAGAGCTTTTGAAGCTCGTTAATTAAACCGGATTTTGCATTTTCACCTTTGTCAAAAGGATCACTAAAATGAGCTGTTTCGACTTGATTTAACTTATTCTTTGATTCGCCATATTTCAATGACATGTGTGTTACTGAATCGTCAGATTCATCACAAAACAATCTTAAATCAAGATGCTTTGTATTGGTTGTATTAAACTTCATATTCTTAGTAAATTTAGTTTGGAGTGATCGAATTCATAATGAGTCTTTCTTAAGGATAGATACTTATTTAGGTATTCTCCAACTTGTTTTTCGAACCAAAACGAGAGTTCATAATGGTTTAGAATTTCTTTTATTTCTTTCAGTGTAGATTCTGGTTGAAAGTTGAACACATAATGTTTGAATAAACTTCCAACCAGCACTTGCATTGACCTTCGTGAGTAACCAATTGGTTTTTTTCTCTTCCATGAATAGTCATACACGAACTCTGGTAATTCACGAAGACTAGACCAATCGAATAATTCAAAGGGTTCCTTTCGAGCGTTTCTTGATTTGCCATCTTCAATAACAAATGAAAAGTGATCTTTTCTTGCTATGTCTAGTAACTCAAATATTCCTTCAGGATCAAATATATGTAGCCAATCAAATTGTTGTATGTTCTTCACAAAAGCATTCCGCAACTCGTATTCGAATCGAAAAACATCCTGATCTACTAATCCATTGATTCGATGGTGGTTTTCAATCCACGGTTTGGAACCTTGTGAGAGCTCTAAGGTTTTATTGTATATT
Source organism: Cyclobacteriaceae bacterium (assembly GCA_049115735.1). Taxonomy (GTDB): domain Bacteria; phylum Bacteroidota; class Bacteroidia; order Cytophagales; family Cyclobacteriaceae; genus CAXBNB01. The sequence goes on from JAGDZP010000032.1 coordinate 108,268, forward strand.
CTAAGGTATCTTCCCGTTGACCTTGACCCCCATCCAAATCCTGTAGTTTGGAACGCTCCATCTTTCTTGTTGGAATACTTGCTTTTATCTTTAACCCTAGTATTTGAAATTACTTTTCCTTCATCTAGTAGATAGTCAAATGCATTTAAGCTACATCCATTTTGAAACCCATAACTATCCAGGTAGACATCTATTCGAGTAATATTTTTAAACTCGACTAGAAATGAGGAAAAGAAATTCTGCAATATCTGTTTTAAGTCAGTTCCATCATAAAAGTTTTGATTCTCTATTTTCAATTGAATTGTTTCAGGCTTGAGTTTATTGCCTTCTCTTGGATACGCTAGCAATACACCTATCAAATTCTCATCATAATAAAGATTAAACATGGTAAGAAAGTGCTTGGATGGTCTTTCAAGGTTGATGAACCTAAAACCCGACTCTAATACCTCAACTTCATCTGCTTCTATGGGTAGTTTTCCCATCAAATTCAATGTGAGATAATCTAAACCAACAGTGAACTTAAATTGATTTTTGTCAAATGGACTGCCGTTATACTTAGAGGCAGTTAAGTTGTCGGAATCGCATTTTCCGTTTCTCGGTCGCAAATTTATTCCCGTCTTGTTTCTATCACAAGACTTCCCTTCGGCTCCCTTCGGTCGGTCTTGCATAGAACCAAGTCGGGATTTTGCTCCGCTAAGAGAAACGGAAAGTGAGGTTCTACGGTCTCTGCTCGGAGGTTTTATTTGCTCACTTCTCATGATTTCTGGGTGGATTGAGATTTTTGAAGCAATTCCGATTTGAGATAGAAAACTCTCCTTGTGTTTGGGACTTGATGAAAGGGGATTAACCCTCGTTTTTTCCAATCGATAATCGTTGGTTGAGATATACCCAAGAATTTAGACGCTTCCCCTTGACTTAGAATTTCGTCTTTGGACTCTCCTTTTGTTTCTGGTTGCCATTCGTTCAGACATTCCTTAATGAGATCTTTTAATTCATTAAGGTTTACATTCAATAAAATTGACTGTTTCATTTTTTTAACATCATTTTCATGATGCTAAAGTGAGGTAGGGGTGAGTCCCAAAAAATGGGGTGGAACTAAATTAGTTAGCTAAATATCTGAATATCAATACGCTTACCTTCTAAAAATTTCTCACTCTTGGAACTGTACTTTCTTATTGAATCAAGTGAAGCGTCATTGAAGAAATGAATCCATTTTTGAAGATCAGTTTTATTTATTCCTTGTATTTTATTTCTGTCTAGTAGATCAAACATCATTTTTGTTAGATGATGTTTCTTCTTCCAATAGAATGTATAAGAGCTGTTAAGGTTGGGCTCTACATCATACATGTTTTTGAACTTAAACGCACTTCTAATGAAATTATCAACACTCGAGATACAGCAATGTTCATGATTTATGAGTTCTTCAAATGCCTTTTCGACCTTTTCCGGAGAAAGAAGTATCATGGGCTTGACCGCTGGAATATCTATTGGGTTGATTTTCTTATGTCCTACTGGAAGTTTGGGATATTTTAGCCTATTAGGTAAAGACAAAAATTGTTCTCTGGATTTGAATGCATTATGTGAGCCTGAAATTATTGATTCAATGCTTAATATCATTCTGTTATAGAAGTCTAACTGAAAGGAATTTTCCACTAATCCGTGGGCATAAGAATCAACTAATTTAACTAGAACTGTAGCCTTTTTGCCAAAATTATCTTTCACCCTTTCGAGATAGGGATGTACTGTCTTTATGTCGTTGGTTTCGAATGACTCAAATAATGATTTCTCAAAACTCTCAATAAATTGTACCACATGTAAAAAATACTGGTTGGGAATTTCGTTCGAATAATTCTCCTTAATCTTATTGAAATCTTCTAACAATTTTTCGTCAGTATTTTTGAATCTGAAAAATTCTTTTTCAACAGAACCGTACATGAAACTAAAAATGAAATTCAATACTGCATTATCCTGCTTCATAATTATCTATCCCATGCGGTTTTGGCTTGCTCACTGATGTACGATTCAGCAAGGTTCACATATTTTTTAAAATGCTCATCCTTCTTGTGTCCGGTGATCTTTTTTACTACACTTTCATGCATTCCGAAAATCAGTGAATTGGTTGTGAATGTCTTTCTTGCTGTGTGTGATGTAATTAATTCATGTTTTGGTACCGTCTTGGTGATAGCTTCACGTCCAGCATATTTTGTTACTGTTACAGGTTGATCAATCTTAGCTTCTTTGCATGCCTCCTTGATATATTGATTGAATTTCTGCTCTGATATTCTGGGTAATGGTTGTGCAAAGTCCTTATACTTTTCCAATATTTCAGTTGCATATTTATTTAGCGGTATTCTCTGAAATTCTCTTGTTTTAACTATCACCTTTTGTATTTCATCATTTACCAAGTGTTCTCTTTTAAGATCAGTAATATCAGAAAATCTCAAACCTGTAAAACATCCAAAGCAATATGTATCTCGTACCCGTTCGAGTCTTTCAGTCTCGAATTTGTAATTATACAGATGAAATAGTTCTCTCTCATATAGGCAAATGATTTCTGTAGGTCTCTCTGGAGTCTTGAAACTTTTATATTTTGTATTGTTATGATACCCTTTGAGTAATGCCCAATTCATAAAGGTTTTGTACCTCTTAAAGATTGTTGAAAATGTATTATCGGTAATACCTTGGACACCATAGGCATATTCTCTAAGTCCTTCAAATACATCAAAATCAAAACTATCTAGTGTGATAAGTATACCTCGATCTTTACTATAGTTTTTCATAAAGTTCAAAGCCGTTGTATGTCCCATTATGGTTCTTTTAGCCTTTACTGGCTTTTCTACTTCAATGAATCTTTCTAAGTACTCAACAAACGATTTTCCTTTTGGATTCTTTGGTATTTGTTCTTCCCACTTAGACTCAAAATAGTCTGCCGATAAGAGTCGATTATTAAATATTGCCTCGTTGATTATATCGTTGGCTTTCTTTTCGAGTTCATCAAGTTTTTTGTTAATAATTTCATAATGGTTCTGTGGCTCTGATTTCAAGTTTGACCTTACTCTCATATGCCTTTCATTCCAATGCTTCTCGAGTGCTTTTTTGCCTGTCGACTTCCTTATTCGCTCATTGTTGAAAGTGATGTCTAGAACAATTGGTAATTCACCTTTTTTGTTCTTTTTCTGATGGTTAAGTCTAAACGTAATTTGAGCCATATTCTAAAATGGGTGACAGAATGGGTGACAGATTTTGTCGTTAAAATAATTGATGTTGAGTAAAGCTCATTAAAAAGTGCGATTAAAACCAATAAACAATGGTTTATTAAGCTGGTTTAAATAAGTTAAAATTATATGGTACTACGGCCCTGGGTACTCAAATCCCTGACAACTTACTGGTTGTCAGGGATTTTTTGTTTTATCGGAATAAATTAATTATAGTTTTAATAAAGAAATATTCTCAATTAGATCTTCATCAGATTTAGCATTGATAATCCCCCAATTCTTAGGACAGGTATTGCGTTAGTTTAAGTTCCAATTCTGCAGATATTTCCATTCTGGTGTATAAGCAGGAAAATAATGACTAGCTCTTATCATGATCATGCAAGACTGGGTTACTGATATAAAAGATTATTCCCATCTTTGATAGGTATGACTTATTGTGAAAATGTCATTCATGGAAATTTGATATTTAAAGCCTTAAGCGGAATATGAAAAGAAGAAAATTCATCAGAAATATTGGATTAGGTTCATCTCTTGGCCTGGTTGGCACTAAAGAATTGCTGGCCAATGATGTGCAAAAGCAGCAGCCATATAAGTATCCAAAACCCAACGATTTTACAGACTGCCTGAGCGATGAAGGTTACCTAGCCATAAGGTTGGACTTGAAAGGAGAGTATGAAGCGTTGAAAAAAGCTTTAGGTTCCTTGAAAGTGAAAAGTGCCGAGCTTGTAAAACAAAGAGACTATTCTTTCACAGTAGGGGAAATTGGAGATAAAGAATCAAGTATCAATTCGGACGCATACTGGAGGACAACCACGGTTTTGTGGTTGAAAGATTTTAGCACGAAATCTTCCCTTTCATTCAGAAGCAAAAAGAGAGAACAGGTGGCTTTATCAACTTTGATTGAGCAGCCAGAATTTGTCTCAAAGTCCGATGTACTTGAACTCACTGCCAATATCTTGCAGTATTCGGAAATAGGCACATTCAAGGCGAATGATTTTTTGGTCGAACCAATAGACCATAAAGATTTTTCATTTGCCATCATGGCCGACCCGCAGGGTGGTGACCCTGACTGTGCATGTAACAAGGCCCCTACGCGGGTCAAGGTGCACAATGCCTTTGTGGAGGAAAGCATTCGCATTATCAATGAGCTTGAAACAAAGCCGGCTTTTACCTTAATTCTTGGAGATATCGTGGATAGCCAGGGAGAGGAGAAAAACTTTCTGGCTATGGAAGAATTTTACAAGAAGATCAATACGCCTATTCTCCTCGAAATCGGAAACCACGAGACACGATATAATTCTACCTTCACACCAGGCTATAATATGGATGCCTTCAGCAACTACTTCGATTCTCAGAAAAGAATCAATGGTCAGGACAAGATGCTGTATTCTTTTGATATTGGTAATTATCATTTCATTGTCTGGCCAGACCCATTACGTCGTGAATTTTGGGAAAATCACCCACACTATATAGAATGGCTGCAACGGGATCTTGAAAAGAATAAAGAAAAGCCCACCATATTTTTTCAACACGTACCAATACATCCGATCGGTATCGATCCACTTTTGAACTATGCAGAATCACCGTACATCAAGAAATTGCTACTTGAGATGCTAGCAAAATGGGGTAATGTAAAATATGTTTTCAGTGGCCATGTCCACATTCCGATTAAAGCTTCAGCCAAAACCGCACGGACTTATAAAGGAATAAATCTAGTGAATTTGCCAGCAGCCGGATTTCGTCCACGTGCCTTCGGTGAGGAAGATTTCTTTGGTGGGCCAAGTCAGGGTGTCGCCATAGTTTCTGTCAAGAATGAAAAGGTGAGTTTATCCTTCAAAGAGGTTACTCATAATTTGTATGATTATGATGAGCGCTTTGAAGAGTTGGATCTTAAGAAGGACATCCTATGTTATCAAAACAAATGGGAGCTGCCACGAAATGAGAAAATTCTGAATGGAGAATTCAAAAATCTGGATCAATGGCACAGACCTTATGTGTATATGGAAGATGAAAGACCCTCAAATAGCTGCGAAACGCGAACAATTGATGGTACTAACACTTTGTATCTAAAAGCTCGGAAAAGGGCTCACGATATTCCGGGGCAGGATCGCTTACCGCAAACCTTGAATAAAGCCTGCCAAGCTATTAGTATCCAGGATGGAAAAATTCCCGGTCTTAACTTTAGAATGAAAATCTCCAAAAAGGAACGCGAAAGAAAAGCATTGAATGGCGCCTATGTTTGGTGCGAGGGATACGAAGGGCCTAATAAATTATTTAACCTTTTCTATTTTGCCGGAGTGGCCACTGGGAGTTTGCTATCTCGTTTTGAAACCAACCGAAACTACAAGGACCTTTATTTGGATCTGCCCTATCAAAATGAGGAGTGGCATGACGTAAACCTTAATCTGAACAGTGAATTGAAGGATTTGGACATTCCAGCGAATAGGGCTGATCGCCTGATTGTGAACCTTGGAGTATGGAATGTGAATGATGGAAATAACAGCGGGGTGGAATTCTTCGTCCAATCTTTGAAAGATTTCACTCCGGATGATCTGCCTCCAAGTACATGCGGCAACAACCCAGTGCTACCAAAAGAGAAGGATGAAATATATTATGCGCGCGTTGTACACATTGCTGGTGAACATACCTTGGGCAAGCAAGAACAGCTATATTTATAGATAAAATGCCCTATTAGTATAATGGGCTTATTGGCCAGATGCCATCATCTCCTCAACAAGCAGTATAATAGAGTGGATGCACTTAATGTGTATTTCCTGGACACGATCTGCAAAGCCCATATGAGAAACCAGAATTTTGATGTCTGCTAAGGCCGCCAGGTTGCCACCGGTCTCACCAGAAAGCAGGATCGTTGTTATGCCTTTGGCTTTGGCCTCTTTAAATGCCTGAATAATATTTTCAGAATCTCCGCTGGTGCTAAGGCCTAATACTACATCGCCTGACTGCCCCATGGCCTCAATAAATCGTGAGAAGATAAATTCATATCCAAAGTCATTACCCACGCAAGTAATATGGCTGGGATCAGAGATGGCCATAGCCGGAAAGGGTTGACGGTTTTCACGGTAGCGTCCGGAGAGCTCCTCCGCAAAATGCATGGCATCACAGTGTGATCCACCGTTTCCGCAAGACAGTACCTTGCCACCCGATTTGAAGGAATTAGCAATGCATTCAGCCGCTGCTACAATGTTATCAAAATTGGATTTGTTGCCGATAAATTTATCAAACACTTGCTGTGCCTGATCAAACTCCCTTTCTACTAATTCTCTATAATCCATTTCAGTATTGTCTAACTGACGAGCATTGCTGCACCAAACACACCTGCACTATCACCTAGTTTTGGCTTGAGTATTGGTGTTTCCAGCTTGTTGTTGAAAAGATAATCCTCAACATTCTTAGCACCAAGGTTGTACAATAAATCAATATTTCCAACTCCGCCACCAAGTACCACAGCATCCGGGTCTAAAACGTTGATCACAGAGGCCAGTCCTTTGCCAAAGAAGTTTAGTAAACGATCAACCGTTTCTTTAGCGTTAGAATCTGAACCAGACTCGAATGCCCTCATAATTTCTTTGAGGTTTTTTTTGGTTCCACTTATTTCATGATAATACTTCTCCAGCGCAGTACCTGATATTACTTTTTCCACACAACCCACATTGCCACAATAACAATCCCCACCAGAGTAATCCAGAAAATTGTGACCCCATTCACCTCCTATGCCTTGCTTGCCATTGCGCACTTTACCATTAATTACCACCCCGCCACCTACGCCTGTTCCCATGATTACACCGAAAACTACTTCAGCTTCTGGTGTTTTTTCTTTTACTATCCCCAAGGTAGCTTCAGCCAGTGCAAAGCAATTTGCATCGTTGGCCATTTGAATGTCGAATCCAAGGGCAGTTTCCAGGTCTTGTTTTAATGGCTGGCCATTGAGGCAAGTGGTGTTACTGTTCTTCAGAGTTTGGCTAGCTGGATCGAGCGTTCCTGGAGTACCAATGCCCAGAGTTGAAAGTTGAATATTACAATTCGACTCTAATTGACGAACAACTTTTACTATTTGCCTAACGATATGCTCGTAACCATTTTCATTTTCCGTCGCTATCCTTAGCCTCTCAATCACTTCATAACCTTCACCCTCTAAATTCAATAATACCCCTTCGATTTTTGTTCCTCCAAGGTCAATTCCGCATGTCATTTCCATGAAATCTTACAGATCGTTAATAGTCTGTGAATTTCAGTATTTTTTCTGAATCAATAATCGAAAACCTAGGCCAAATTATTATTTCAAATAATTAGGAGAGTTAGAAAACCGTATTACATACTTTTTTCAATTCATTAGAAAAGACATAACTAGGTGTGCTGAACTATCGGAATGATGATTAAGGGTTATTCCTAATAGCACCAGTTGCAACAAACATTCCGTTATTCCTGTACTTTGTGGCTTCCAGAGATAGTTCTTGGAATAAATGCAAAATCAAAGACCAGTTTGCGGCATCCAGCATGTTTTCCTCCAGGTAGGCTTGGCTGACTAGTAGAGGGGTTTGCCTAATTCCTGAGAAAGACATGCTCATTTTGCTGGCGAGCACTATTTCCCCATCATATCTAAGTACATCTTCAACGGCCACTTTGCCAAATCCTACATTGGTCGATGTATTGAATTCGTAAGGCTTGTGAAAGTATTTAATTCTCGAATCATGAATCACCTTAAATCCGTTTAGTCTTGGCGTCATTTTTACATATCCCCGCACTCCAACAGAATTCCTGATATGGACTTCAAACCCTTGACTAGCAATAACAGGCACCAATGTGTATACCTCATAAAAGTCTGAATCGTAAACTTTCATGGAATTCACCTCGCAACTCTTGTTTTCGAATCGATCGAAATAGGCGATGATATTTCCTTCATTGTCCAGTACTCGCAAGTATGAATTTTCATCAAAGGCAATGTTGTCGACAATTACCTCAACTGGATCGACTATTTTATTATTGGAATTGTGTTTTGACCGCTGAGCGAAGGATATCTGAGAGATCAAAGCAATGAGCACAATGGTGATTATTACCTTTTTCATAACTATAGTTTTTGGTGTGAATAAAGGAACGTTCATTTATTAGATCAAAGGGCAAAAACAATACCACAAGGAAGTTCTGAGAGAGTTACATGTGATAGGTCAGATAATTGACAATCAACCGACCAGTACGGGAACAGGACTACTAGCTAGTTTCCGCTTAGTTATAATCCGCTCCAGTCAAGCTGTTCAACACTGAAAGCTGCCATTCATAAAGCTGCTGTTGCATTTTCTCGGTAATATCAGGATAACTGTCTGCCAGGTTTTTGGTTTCTGCTCTATCCTCAATTAGGTCAAACAACTCAATAGAAGGCTCGTCATCGGTATTCTCATGTATCAGTAATTTGTATCTATTGTCAATGATTGTTCTAGGTCCGATGACATGTGCTTCGGAGCTTTCAGGGTATTGGAAATTGCGAAACGTCCTGGTAAATTTTCCATCCATCATTTTTACCAATGGGCAGGTGCCCTCCTGAAGCTCTGGGTCGATGTAGAGTTTGGCCTGATCATCAAAAACTTTTTTGGTTTGGAATTCCCAGAAAAACATAGGTTCCTGACGATCCTTCATTTTACCGTCGATCATGGGCAACAGGCTGATTCCATCCAGTATCCGGTCAGGTAACGGCTGTTCAGTCAACGCACATAAAGTAGGCAGAATGTCGCTTGTAACAGAATTTACTGCACTAACACTTGAGGCCTTAATTCTGCTCGGCCATTCCATGACACCCGGCACGAGTATACCTCCTTCATACATAGTACCTTTCTCTCCTCTAATCGTCATTCCCGTTCTCGCTGCACTTGGAGGAGTACCATTATCGCCGCAGTACCAGAGTAAGGTGTTTTCGCTCAATCCTTCATTTTTCAGATAATCCCGTAAGGTTCCGATAGAGCGATCCATGGCAGTAATTTCAGCATATCGTTCCTGTAACACATCGCGTAAGGGCCGTTCAACACGCTGACCCGTCTCGTTAGATGTCAGCCGAACTGTTTGCTCTGAAAGTTCTTCGGGGAGATTGCCATATAAGGCCAAATCTTCTTCTAGTCCACTATAAGGCTCGTGGGGTGAACCATACCAAACAACTACGAAAAAGGGCTGTTTGTTTTTCTTCGATCGCTCAATGAAGTTAATTGCTTCATCGATGATTAGTTCAGAGCTTTCACCTTTCAATTGCTTAGGAGCCTCACCGTTTCTGGAAAGGGTAGGATCTATTTCGAAAAAGTTATCATGAGAAAGCCACTCATCAAATCCCATGGCTCCCGGACTCGTTGGGGATTCCTTTTTCACCGGACCCAAATGCCATTTCCCATAATGAGCAGAGGCATATCCGGCTTTTTTCAAAATGTGCGTTATGCTGATTTCTTCGGGACGCATCGACCAATTAGGGCTGAAAGTGCCATATCGGTTGGGGTGCCTACCAGTCATAAAACTGCCACGTGTTGGAGAGCAGGAAGGGTGTCCGGAATGGAAACGATCCATCCTTAGCCCTTGCCTGGACATTTCATCCAGCACTGGTGTTTTGACATACGGATGTCCGTTGTAGCCGGTCTCATCCCAACCATGATCATCGCCCATGAGCAAAACGATGTTTGGAAGTGGCTCATCCTGGACGGTTTCTACTTTTTCTTTGTTTTGAGAAGAGCATGAAACAAGTACAAAGACAAATGAGAAGGTGAATAGTTGAACAATAGTTTTCATAGGTGCTTTTGAAATTAGTCTTGAATTTAGCGATTCTGGGGTTTGAATATGACAGCCAAGCCGTTTTGTTTGGGTATTTCCCTGTTGAATGTTGATTTATTAGTTACCTCTATTTCTTCAATCTTGACTTTTGTTTGAGTATTCAGGGAATCATCATGAGAATAAATAGTAGCTAGGTATTTTGTGTTTTTATCTAAGAAATCAAGAGTCAGAGCAAGGTTATATGATTTAATGTCAGTGAGCGCCCCAAGATACCAATCGTTTCCATTCCTTCTGGCAATTACGGCATATTCTCCCGGATAGCCTCCCAGCACTTTAGTATCATCCCAAACTGTGGGCACAGCATCATAAAAGCTGAGGTCGGGGATTTCAGAAATTACAGGTACTGAGCCACCTGCTCCTCCTTTTTTGACAGGAGAACCTTGCGGTCGGTCGTACCAATATACAAATTGCCATGGGCTGTAGATACAAATGGTCTTTGCCATCTGAGAAGCATGAGACCCCATCTTTTCACTTACACGTCCTGCAAAGTAGCAGTTGGTGTGATCTCCGGCACCAGCAATCATTCTGGTGAATATGGTATTAATGGCCATTTCATTGCTTGGGCTTTCTTCATCTCCTCGTATTCCTTCCTGTGTCATGAAATTAGGATAAGTTCTGGAATAGCCAGTCGGTCGATATTCATCGTGAACATCCACCATCAATTCATGATTGGCAGCTTTTCGTATAGCCTCATGCAACCAATCTGTCCATTCCTGCGGGCCAACATTCACAAAACCGTATTTGATGCCTGCAACTCCCCAGGATTTTAAAAGCGGTAGCACTTCATCCAGCTGTTTTTCCAATGCCCGGCGATTAACATATAGTAATATTTTGATGCCTCGTTCCTTGGCATAATCAATCACTCGATTCAAATCCAGAGGACCGGGAGACCTTTTAGGATCAACGGTAATGGTTGTTGCATCGGAAGCATCATCATACTCATTGCCATACCATCCGGCATCAAACTCAACAAATTGTAGGTTGTGTTGCGCTGCAAAATCTACACAAGCCAATCCACCCGTCGTAGTGAGGGTTACCTCTCGAATTACTTTTCCGGGTTGAATCCACGATGTGTCATCAATTTCATTACCCTCACTCAGGTTTAGTATCAGGTAATTGTTTTCCAGGATTTCTCCAGGTTGTTTGGCTGCCATAATAAATCGCCAGGGTGTATTGAATGGTCGATCATAAGTCACTACTCCACTAAGGGACGAGCTCAGGTTTCCAGAACCCGGCCGTTTATTAGTCAACTTCATTCTGGCATAGTCTACTAATCCAGCTTCCCCGATGGCTACAAAAAGGGAATCTGAATATTGGAGTAACATGGGGCGCTCTTTGGCTTCTTCTATTTCTGATACCTGGACTTTTGTGATTTCGCTTTGAGCTCGACTAGATACCCAGGCTGAAGCGTCTGATGGCACTTCGAATTCTGTTTCCTCCGAGGAAATTGTGATTTTGGATTGGTTGTTTTCAGATTCATATCTGAATGCCACTCCTTCATTATAAGCTCGTACCCTGATGGCATAATTCAAGCCACGAAAAGTGACCAGGGTCTCATTGAACACATCGGGGTATTCACTTTTCTCACCGTAAATTGGCTTCCAGGTAGCATCAGCTGACTTAGTAATGATTTGATCAATTGAAATTTTTCCAGTTGTCATTGTATCTGAAAACTTAAATCCCAAACCAGATTCTGAGATTACCTCCTGCATATCATAATTTAAACTGTAAATGAGTTTAGAGTTGTCCTCTGATATTTTCAATGTATGCTCATATGAGCTGTCAGGGCTAATCGTAATAACAATCTTTTTTTCATTTGAGCACGCTTGTATAATGAGAAAAAGGACAAGACTATAAATTATTCTAAATGGAAGAGGTGAATTCATTAGTGTAAATCAATTGAGAGTGCTGAAGATAGTCATTATCGAAAAAATAATTTCAGCGATATGATGAAAAGTACATCGATTGGATGTTTAGCAATTGAAAATTGTTGCTATTCTTCTGAAAACTTGTTGATTGAAATTTGCTTAAGCGCATCTCTTTGGCTTGCCCAAATGTGCAACTTGCCTTCACTGTCGATCTGTATTCCCGCTGCTGTTGCAAAGTCTACATCGTTCTTGCAGTTGAAAGTTTTGCTATCAATGATTTTCATTATTAACCCAAAACCGGGCAAGTTGCTCACGAGTATCAGGTCAGCAATACCTTCTGATCCCTTTTGGTAGGTCCCAATAGCATAGATGGCTTCCTTGTCCTTTAGTAAATTGATTGACTGATAACTTCCCCAGTCAACTGGAGCTTCGAAGGTTTGGATCAATTTTGATTCACTTTTATTCAGATCCACTTCATAGAAATCCCAATTACGACTGTCCCAATTACTGACAAGGGCAAGGTGTTTATCACCAATGGGTAAAAGCCCTGTCGCACCCGAAGTGTAGCGTTTGACCTCACCTTGCCTTTCGATGGTAACATTCGGTCTGCTATCATAGAGTTCCGAACTTCTATAATCGTACAAACAAACCTTTGAGGTTGTTTTGATGATATTGTCCTCAATACCAACGATGAGGTACTGATCGCTTACCTGAATGCCCCCGGCATGCCTAAAGGGATCGTCCATCAATGGGATCAGTTTATCTGTCTTACCACTAGCTAGATCAACCTGCAAAATATAAGACTGCTTTCTGGAGCTTCCTGACAGTAGTAGTTTTTCCTGCTCGTCTTTTTCAATTAGCTGGATACCCTGTAAATGACCAGCGCTTGTTGGTACATTTAGCTCATTGCTGATGATAATAGCCTCTGGTTCATTACCAAGGTTCCCAAAAGCTGCCGGTACATTTTCAACTTGTTGACCCTGAGACATGTGCGAACCCAGGGATAGATACGCGAGCAAAAAGAATGAAATTGATAATTTCTGTGGGCTCATATTGAAAGTTAATTCAATTGAGTAATGAATTCAATTATGAAAGTAGGTGTCAGTTAATTGAAAACTTACATCAATGCCTTCTTACAGAAGTCAACGCATTTTTTAGACTCTTTTACTGCATCAGAATCATTGGGAATCTTGTATTCCACTTCTATATCACAGTGAATTGGCCAGTTGTTCTTTTGGATCAATTGGATGATTTCAGCCAATGGCGTTCCAGCTTGTCCCCACACTTTGTTGGAGTTAGGAGGGTCGTCAGTATTGCTCGTTTTGTCCTTTAGGTGTAGGCTTATTATTCTGTCGTGTAATCTTTCAATTATTTCATTTGGGTGTTTACCAGTAGAGCCAAAATAGTGACCTACGTCAAGATTAAGCATGTTATTGGGTGAATAAGCAAGAAACTCATCAAAGCTGAATCCTGGTTGGCCGGGTTGGGCGTGGTTGTGGAAGATGGCATACATGTCATGTTTTTCTGCAAACTTGCCTAATCTTTTGGCTGCATCATGTCCTATCTCATTGGTAATGCCAACGGCACCCAGGGCTTTAGCAGCTCTGAAGGCATAGTCAATTTCCTCATCTGTCCATTTCGCCGGGGCGAACTTTACAATATGGATATTAATACCAGCGTCGTTAAATGTTTTTCTAATTTCTTTGTATTTATCCATGGACACGGAAAGCCTCCAATCCCTTTGTTTTGCTTTAGCTATCTCGTTGGCTTTTGCATATTCATCTTTTTCTTCCAGCGAGGCTCCTTTTCCTGGTTTTTTCGGCCCTTTAGGTATACCTGCAAATTCCTCAGCACTATAGCCCATGAGTTCCAGGGATGTAATGCCCGATTGTTTGCAGTAGTTAATCATATCATTCATCGAACTGGGCATAGAACGCCAGCTATAGGTAATCAGCCCAATAACCGGGCCTTTGCTGGTTTTCTCTTCAGTACTTTCACTTTCTTTTTTCTGAGGTTGGCAAGCCGAAACGACAAGCAAAATAGCCAGAAATAGAATCTGGGTATTCAAGAATTTTCTAAGCATATTTAGTATAGTTTTAGTGTAGGTAGAAATATCGGTCGAAGCTAAAATTTATTTTCAACAAAAAAATGTCCTAAGGAAAAATTCTTCTCTCAAAGAACCTCTTGTTTCAGTTTTTGATACTCCTTTCTTTTTTGTTCCAGTAAGTCAGAATATTCAGAATTGCCAGCCAAATTATTCTTTTCGAGTGGATCACTTTTAAGGTCATAAAGCTCTTCATATCCATGTTCGGTAAAGTTCATGTATTTCACGGTTTTACTTACCACACCTTCTACTACAGGTATTCTTGGGGTTGCGGCAAAAGTATGTTCATAGAAAAATGTTTCTCTATTGGCCTTTTCAGTGTCAACCATATCTAACAGGTTTACTCCCTGCATTTTCTCTGGTTTGTCAAGGCCAACAAGACCCAGAATAGTAGGAGCAATATCAATGTTAAGTGCTATTTGATCAAAGGATTTGGCCATTTTTTCTTTGTTCCTAGGGTCATAAACAATGAGTGGAACCCTAATTGATTCCTCATGACCGTACCATTTTCCAGCCATTCCATGTTCACCAAGATAAAACCCATTGTCACCAATAAACACAATGACGGTATTATCTGCTTCACCCGACTCAATGAGCTTTGCCATGATGTTTCCTACTACATCGTCTACACCAGTTATCAATCTGTAGTAGTTTTTCACACTTGTCTGAAACTTTTCAGGCGTACTGAAGCGCCAATTCCAACGTCTACGAGCAATGTTTACATCAGTTCTGAAAAAATCCGGGAATGACTCCCAGTATTTTGGGTCGGCAGTCTCAGGCACTGGGATTACATCATCTTTGTAATAATCGTCATATCTAGGATTGGGGATAAACTGGCGGATCGTGTCAGCATCCTGTACGTGAGGTGACTTGAAACTAACCGATAAACAGAATGGCTTATCGTCTTTTTGATTAAGAAACTCTTGAATATAACCATCAACCAAATCGGTATAGTGGATATAGTTGCCGTTTTCATCCACGTTCTCATATATTGGTTGACCTGTTTTACTGCAAGCCCAGTAGTCGTATAGTTGAGCCGGTTGCTCCGCTGGTTTACCAACTCCGTATTTTCCAATAAAGCCTACTTTATAGCCATTTTGCTTCAGGATCATAGGGTAGGTTTGATCGTATGCCTCAGGTGAAAAGCTGGTGCCAAAATTATCTATCTTATGTCTTGACATATACTGCCCACTGAGTATGCTGGCACGACTTGAGCAGCAAATGGAAGTAGTCACGTATGCGTTTTTGAACATCATACCGTTTTTTGCCAAGTGATTCAGATTTGGGGTTTGAATGATTGGATTTCCGGCAGCACCCAGCGCATCCCATCGCTGATCATCGGTCAACAGAAAGATCACATTTGGCTTTTTTACTTCTTTTTCCCGCTGAGCGCATGCAGTGAATAAAAGTGCAGATGTAAGTAGGAAAAGTATGTTGCTAACGCTAAAATGTTTTGACTTTATAGAAATCATTGTCTTCGTTTTTGAATGAAGGCTAAAGTATCATTTTTAGGTCTGGAAATCAATCCAATCCTGAGCTTTGTTTGCAAGGCTGAGTTCAACGAAATAGGTGGTATTTTACTTGAAATTATTCGTCGAAATGAGCCTTTTATAACTCACTTCTCTCATAAAAAAAAATGAGCATAAATGCTTGATTGCGTCGATTAATGGTCGATTTATTCATAACTGATACTTGCAAAAAGGTAGAATAATACTTTCACCGCCAAATATTCTCCATTCATCGAATTAAATATAACCTTTTGAAGGAATTATTATAATTTGCACCTATTAATGTGCGTCAATACTATTCATGAAATATAGTGCTATGAAGGGAATTATACTTAGTGAGAAAGTCAAAATTCTTTTTTCTTTAATACTTGTTGCGTTTATATCCGTCGTTGAAACTGTCGGACAGACTCCAGGAGTAATATTTGAGCCAGCTTCAGGATCGGTTTTAGATCCTGATGGAGATGGATATGTATCAGAATCACCCACAGGGTTTACGAATTTTACTGATGATACTGGTGAGTTTGAATTTGCCAGTGAATGGCATGCTTTTCCAACGATTGGTGATGGAGAGAAGCTAACTGATATTAGGTCCGGGCCCAATTATGGTTTTACAGATTTTTCATTTGACCCCAATGGTCAGGCCACTTATGTGCGGATTGCTGGTGGTAACATCATTTTCAGATTTAGATTGGCAGACTTTAGGCCCAATGCCAAAGGATATACAGTATTTATTGACACAGATGGGCAATATGGAGCCTTGGATCAAAACGCTAACCCAACAAACCCTGGCTTTGAGCTAGCTGTGGTGCTTAAGTCCAAACATGGAGTCTTTTTATATGACATTGAAGGGATTGATAATTGTGACACCCCTGATAAAACATACTCTCTTACCACAAATCATCAAAAATCTATATCCGGAATATCTTCAGGCAGTCCTGTCAATGAAGACGTATTTTATGATTTTTATGTACCCCTTGCTGATATCTATGCTGTTGGAGGTATTACATCCTCAACAAAACTGAGGTTAGCCTCAACAACCAATACCTCTAATGGTTGCGCACTGGATGGGTCAGTTTCAGATATCAGTGGATTATTGGATTCGGAATATGGCGACTGTGTTAATTGTGCATACGAAGATATGATAGAAGAGCAAGCTCCTGTCGATATCGATGGAGGGCTCGATTTTATTCCTAGTAGTTCAGTTACAAAAACTGATTGTCCAGTGCTAACAACAACCCTTGTTAATGGAATCACTGTGGTAGTTGGAACTGCGGAGGCTAATGCCAGTGTGTTTATTACAGTTGGAAGCAACACGACTTCTACGACCGCTGATGGATCAGGAGATTGGAACGCCTCAATCACAGCCTTATCAGATGGAGATGTGGTGACGATTAGGGCTCTTGCTGATGGTGAGGCTTATTCAGATGCTTCGTGTAATGTTACCGTAGTTTCTGCTCCCTGCGACGATGCGCCTAACTACACTGTGGTAGAGGGTCCTACAGGAGGGAATCAAAAATTGAACGGAAATATTGAAGTTCCTGGAAGTGGGGTTGATGCTATAGAAATGGAAGTTTATGTATTTACCGGTGATTTTGCTACAACTCTGGCTAGTGGAGTCGTTACCAATGGTTCCAAGTCTTCAAGATCTACCGATGCAAACTATGTTAGTGGTATTTATACCAGTGGTGAAACAACCTGGGATTTTCAAGGAGGAGGAAATGGTACTGATGTAACTTTTGATATTTCTACAACCTATGCGATAAGAATGCGAGTAGCTCCTACATCCAGTGATCCGTTCGGTTGCTGGACTGATTTCCAACTTTTCTGTGGAAAATGTACTGGAGGTTGTACAACAATTGGTACCCCTACCATTAGTGGTACATTGGCAGCAGACGATTTAACTATTTCAGGAACTGGTTCAGGCTATACAGTGGGCGACCTGGTGTTTTTATATATGAATGAAAGTGGGCTGGCGGGTGAAGGCAGTACCTTGCTAGGCCAGGGCACAGCTACTTCGGCGACTGCCTGGAGTGTTACACTTGATGAGGCCATAGGTAATTTCGGATGCGGGACAGTTACAGCAAAAGTTTGGGGATCTGGGGCAGATTGCGTGAGTGATGCATCGGTAGCAGCAGCAGCTCCGACTAATGCCAATTCTGATTCGCCTGCTATATCCGGTAGTTATTGTGGAGATGTTACAGTGATTTCTGGAACTTCATCCGAAGATGAAGGTACGACGATAAGTGTTTATGATAACGCCGGACTTGTATCTGCTTTAACAACTACTGCAGTGACATCTTTTGGGACCTGGTCTTTTAATTATTCCACCTTTAGTGCAGGAAATACGTATTATGTTACCGCTACTAATCCCAGTGATTGTATTGGTGAGAGTACATCAGCTTCCGTGGTTATCCAGAATAGATCTACATTAACAGGTACTATAGACATGCCTGTAGATCTAGTTGAGGCAGATTTATCAGGCACAATCTCTTTTTCTGGAACATTTTCAACCACTCCGGAAGACTTTACTCTTTATGCAGATGGAATAGCTTTACCAATGTCAAATAAAACTATTTCAACAGGCTGGTCTGCAGATGTAGATTCCGATGAGCTTTACGTTGGAGCATATGTTACTATAAGAGCCAATACCACAGGTAGCTGTGAAAGTTTAGACTTAGATACTGAATTTATTGAATGTACAGTGCCGGATCAAACATTGGCTGTGGGCGATGATGAGGTTTGTGCCACTACAGAAATGGCATCTTTGACTGTAGAAAACTCTGTGGTTGGAGTACTTTATACACCATATTTGGCAGGTAATCCACATGGGTATTCTAAATCCGGAAACGGTGGACAATTGACTCTAACCACGTTTACTTTTGACGAAAATTCATCTGATGCAACTCAAGTATACTCTGCTTCTGTGACTATACAAGCATCCAGATTTCTCGGAGGAGGGTCATCCTGTGAAAGCGATTTGAATGATAATTCGGATGTCGTTGTGGATCCCTTGCCAGCGCCTGATTTATCTGTAAGTGTTACAACAAACAGTACTTGCGATGGGGGATTTGTGACTTTGACAGTTGAAAATTCTGAAAGCGATGTTTCTTATCAAATACAGGAAGAAGGGGTGGATATATCAGGAGCAGTAGCGACTGGTGATGGAAATGATCTCGATTTTATCCTTGGACCCTTTACCACGGGAGTTACTCTTTCGGTTGTTGCGACTAATAATATAACCTCGTGTGGAAATTCTTTGTCCGCAACAGAGGACGTGACAATAGATGGAGGAACTACTTTAAACACGGATGTGAGTTTTCCTGTTCAAGCAAATCCCGTAACAGTAAGTAGTGGAAATTCATCGAATATACTAATTGGCGATGGTGGATCAAATACTACTAGTGCATCCTATACATATACAGTTTATGATGAATCCACCAATTCTTTAATTGGAAGCTCCATTGGAAATGGTGGACAATTATCTATCGCAACAGGTGGCCTTACAGAAAACACAAATTTTTATGTTATAGTTACTGAATCAGCAGGTTGCGAAGTACTATTGAATACTACACCTACAGTAACAGTTACCAATGGAGTAACGATAGCTGTGTCACCATCTTCGGTGGTTGAAGATTCATCAACCGACTTAGTATATACCTTTACCAGAACCGGCCCAACGACTAGCGCTATTACTGTAAATTTCAGTGTTTCTGGCTCAGCAACATTTTCTGATGATTATACCCAATCTGGAGCCAGTGCTTATTCTGCAAGCTCTGGTAGTATTGATATAGGAATTGGGGTATCATCGGCTACCTTGGATATATCGGCTGTTACAGACTCAGATGTAGAGCCTGATGAAACAATATTACTAACATTGGCGTCAGGAACAGGCTATGTATTAGACAGTCCTAATACAGCCGAGGGGACAATTACGAATGACGATAACGCCTCTAATGTGGCTCCTATTTTGGATTTGGATGCCTCAGCTGGAGGCAATGATTTTGCCACTACCTTTCAAAAGGGAGGGGGAAGTGTAGTGATTTCTGATACTGATGTGGCCATTTCAGATTCGGATGATGTGAATATGGAGAGTGTTACGATCACGTTGACCAACAGACCAAATGGGTCAAACGAAATACTCAGTGTTAATGGTTCATTGCCTTCAGGCATCATAATTTTTAAAGCTTATGATAATTCAGATGGTGCACTCATCCTTTCTGGTTCAGCTTCAATTGCTGATTACGAAACTGCTATAGAGCAAATTGTTTACGAAAACAACTCCATTAACCCTAACAATGAGAATAGAATCATTACGGTGGTTATAAATGATGGTACTGATAATAGCAATCCAGCAACCAGCACCATGTCTATCAAATTTCCACCTACCCTCTCTGCAATTGGTCCTGTTGAAACAACTACAGAAGAGACTGAAGTAGAGATTGATTTCCTGGAAATCAGTGCCAATGCAGATGAGGACGATGCAGATGGTGAAGTAACTGCGTTCATCGTTCAGTCTATTGTAACTGGAACTCTCAGAATAGGAACTAGTGAGGCTACAGCCGAAGTATTTTCAGCTACCAATACGGTAATAAGCTCTGAACTTGGATTAAAGGCTTTTTGGACCCCTGATAATAATGATAGTGGGACATTGCCGGCATTTACCGTAATAGTTAGAGATGATGAAGGATTCGAATCTTCCACTCCAGTTATTGTTCCTGTGATAGTGAACGAAATAAATGATTTGCCAGTAGCCAATGACGACTCTGGAAGCACCAACGAGGCTACTCCGATTACACTGACAGATATCACTAGCGACGATACTGATGTAGATGGTACCATAGACCCAACCTCGATTGTTTTGATTGACCCAAGTAACTTCTTGAATACTGGTGATCAGTACAATCCTCTTGTCATTGCAGGAGAAGGTACTTATGAAGTAGATGAAGGTGGCGATCTTACTTTCACACCTGATGGTTCCTTTACGGGAACAGCAAACGCAAAATATACAGTGCAGGATAATGATTTGGATACCTCAAATGAAGCCAATATTACAATCACAGTTTCTGGTAATGATCCACCGACAATAGATCTGGACGGTAATGATGATTCTGGTGTCTCAGGACCAGATTTTCAGTCTAGTTTCCTTGATGGAACGGTGGGTAAAATAATAGTAGATAACGATGTGACCATAACCGATGCTGATGATACTTTTATCGAGAGTGTTACCATTATTTTAACTAATCGACCCGATGGCACTCTGGAAGGACTGTCGATTGACGGTACACTACCACCATCTATAACCGTGACAGACACTTATTCTGATTCTGATGGTAAGTTAGTTCTTAGTGGTTCTGGTGAATTGGATGATTATCAAAACGTACTAAAAGTTATCAGGTACACGAATACATCAGGTACGCCGGATTTGACGGATAGGACCATCACAGTAGTAGTAAATGACGGTACTGCTGATAGCAACATTGCGACATCCACTATTTCAGTAGGATGTACCTCTTTCCCGCAATATACTTTCGATGAAGCTACTGCAATAACCCTTGAGTCAGGCACATTTGGACAGGCCAATTCTGTGTATCGTTTTCATGATATAGACAGAGGGGCTAATACTTTGGATGCTTTGGTGGAATTAACAGACATTCAAAATTGTATATTACTGGATGTCGATGACAATGATGGAAACGTCGAGTCTTTCAGGCCTCTCATTGACTATAATGGTACCGGAAATGCTACTATGTATGTTGACTGGGAAATTACCATAGTCCTTGCTGGTACATCTACACCAGTCAGCCTTCCAAATATTGCTATTATTGGGGCTGATGTTGATGGATCCGGAACAGCCAGAGATTTTGTTGGATATATCGATAGTCCTGGAATTACTTTGGAAAGTGCTTTTGATGAGGATCCTCCCGGAGCTCCGTTTTTCGATAATAGACTTGTTCGTGGGACTTCAGACGGATTTGTCACATTTACCGCAGGTACCGACGATGATGTTACTCCCGGCTCTACTTTCGAAACATTGAATACCGTATATGGAACCTTCGAGAACACTTCTATTTTTAGAGTGCGTGGAGGTACCGTTAGCCCAACAGGCGATGGAGATGGAGAAAGACTAGTAGAATTTGATATGTTTAATGCTTGCTTTTTTGATAATTATGGGTCTCCTAAGACAACACCAAATAGTGCAAGTAAGACCATTGTAATAAATGAAGACGAATCGTTTGATTTTTCTGATATTGATTTCTCCTTTTCGGATTCAGATGGAGATGATTTTGAAGCGTTGACGATTAATCAACTTCCAACAGATGGAACCTTATACTATGATAATGGATCTACGAATGATCCTGTGGATGCTTCAGATGTTTCTGGTGCTTTTGAATTTACAGACCGTTCAGGCTTTTCATTCGAACCAGATCCAGACGAAAATGGAAATCCATATGCGAATTTTATTTTCCAGGTAAAGGATAATTCAGGTCATGCTGAAACAGAATTCGCAGCGCTCGTAGATACAATTACATTCAAGATAATTCCAATAAATGATCCTCCGGTTGCGGTACCTGATGCTTATTCAGTGAATGAGGGTGAAACCATAAACGCAAATGATGCAGCTGGTACAGGAATCTCGACTGATGATGCGGTTCTGGTCTTAGGAACCGACGATTCTGATGTTGATGGTGATGCGATAACAGCAACGCTTGTAACAGGCCCTTCATTTAACGGCTCTGATTTTATATTCAATTCTGATGGAACATTCTTTTATGTCCATGATGGGTCAGAAAATCACACCGACACTTTTATCTACGAAATAAGTGATGGCAATGGGGAGGTAGACCAGGCTACAGTCACGATAACGATCACTCCAGTTAATGATCCACCTGTTCTCGACCTAGATGGAGATAATAGTTCTGGGGCAGTGGCTTATGATTATTTTACAGGATTTGTTGAAGACGGAAATCCTGTAGCCATTGCGGATACCGACGATTCGATCGATGATGACGATGACGACTATATTGAAAGTGTTACTATCATATTGTCAAACAGACCTAATGGGACGGATGAATCCCTTTCAGTAAATGCTTCTTTTGATTTAACAGGCTTTACTATTACAGATGCATATGACAATGCCGATGGCACGCTTATAATCTCAAGTACCGCCCCGGGAACGAAAACAAAGGCTGATTATCAGAATTTGATCCAGAATATAGAATATGACAATGATGCATCCAATCCTGATGTAGCAGATAGGAATATTACAGTAGTAATTAATGATGGAGATGATAATAGTAATACAGCAACAGCTAATATTACGGTAAGTACCGACGATGATTTTGATAGAGATGGCGTTCCTGATGTGGATGATCTGGATGATGATAATGACGGTATTCCCGATAGTGCAGAATTCTGTGCTCAAGGCGGCTTTGGATGTTTGCCAGGTGGATTAGATCCAAGTGGTAATAATGATCCAGGAGAGGATTCTATTCCAAACTATTTGGATGATGATGTTATTTCAGGATGTACAATTACTGGTTCCAGCCCTTTGTGTGATCTATATGATACGGACGATGATGGCATTCCAAATCACCTCGATTTGAATTCAGATGGTGACAGTTGTGCAGATGCCTATGAAGCAGGGCATGATCAGACAGTTCTTACTGGCGGTATTATTGCTGGCCCATATGGAGCCAATGGTCTGGCCAATTCTGTAGAAACTTCTGCTGAGTCAGGAATCATAGATTATACTGTTTCCGAAAATCAGTCTGGAACGTTTGATGCTCAAAACAGTGGTTTCGATGCATGTAATCCTCAGCTGGATTTGGATGAAAACAATACAACGGCTATTGGTGCAGATTATCTAACTTCTTTTACTGAGGGTGGTGCTGCCGTTAAAATTGGTGATGATGATGTGATAATCAGTGATGCCAACGATGTGAACATAGAAATGGCTACTATCATTCTAACAAACAGACTTGATGGAGTAGCTGAAGGTTTAAGTGTCGAGGGAACACTTCCCCCTGGTATTTCTATCACTGACCCCTATAATAATAATGACGGTCAACTCGTTCTTTCAGGCTCAGCTGCATTGTCGAGTTATCAAGCTGCTATTGAACAGATAGTATATGATAATACCTCTCTAAGTCTGGATAATACCCAAAGGGTAATTACAGTTGTCGTAAATGACGGAGATGGCGATAGTAATTTCGGTACGACCAGAATAAATATTACGGAAGTAAACTCAGATCCGGTAGCAATTAACGATACAAACAGTATATCAGAAGGGACTGCAAGTGTAAATGAAGGTGATGGAAATGGAGAACTTGATAACAATGACATAGACACTGATGGTGATGTTTTAACTATTTCTGAAATTGACGGGGAAACAACCCCGGCTAATGATATCAGCGGTAATTATGGTACGCTTAATTGGGAATCTGATGGAACATACACTTACAACTTGACCAATTCGTTGGTAGACGATTTGGCCGAAGGAGAGACGGTTCAGGAAGTATTCAATTATACTGTCACCGATGGTACAGGAACCGATGAAGCTACGCTCACTATTACAATTACTGGTACCAATGACGATCCAATTGGGGTTGATGATACAAACCAAATAGTAAAAGGTGCCACAAGTGTGGATGAAGCAGATGGCAGTGGTATTATGGTTGATAATGACACTGACGTTGATGGAGACGGACTGTCTGTTCAGTCCATTGACGGAGAAGACGATCCTGGTAATGATGTAACGGGTACTTATGGTATTTTGAATTGGCATACCGATGGTACCTATACCTACACTCTCGACAATGGCAATCCTACGGTAAGTGGTCTTGGTCTTGGGGGATCAATCACTGATGTTTTCTCTTATGTTGTGACGGATGCCAATGGTACAGGAACTGCTGATTTGATCATTACAATTGTCGGATCAACTGCAGAGGTAACAATCACAGCTAATGATCCGAATGCTAGTGAGCCTTCGGATGATGGTCAATACACTGTCACTTTGGATGTGCCAAACTCTACCGCTGGGCCTATTACAGTAAATTATACAGTAAGTGGCACAGCTACATCAGGAGTAGATTATACAGCTCTTTCGGGCTCAGTTGAAATTCCAAATGGAGGTGCGACCAGTGCCACAATAGATTTGTCAATATTGAATAATTCAATAGCTGAATGTGATGAAACTGTAATTGTTACACTTTCTAATACCTCAGATGTTGCTGTAGGTTCACCTTCGGTAGCTACTGTTACAATTAGCGATGATGATTCCGTTACTCCCGTTGTATCAATAGATAATGTCTGCAATGGAGATGATGTGACTGTAGCAATATCAGGAGCAACCAATTTACCGAATGGGGTATATGATATCAACTATTCAATTAATTCTTCTGGCTCATTTACAGCAACGAATGTTTCCATAGCAGGAGGGGAGGGATCGTTTGCAGTAAGTGGACTAAGTGCAGGTACTAGTCAAAGGATAGACCTGATTGGTATTTGCGAAATTTCGGTAACAGGGTTTGATACTTTTGATGTTACGAATGGTTCTAGCGCAGCGACCATCTCGGGCACCACTGCAATTTGTAATGGTGAAACAGCCAATCTTTCTATAGATATTACTGGAGGGTTTAGTCCTTATGCTGTTAACTTAAGTGATGGTTCTGTAATTACTAACTATACAAGTGGGTCTGATATTCCGGTTTCTCCATCTACAACGACTGCTTACTCTATTTTGAGTATTCAGGATGCGAATGGGTGTTCTGGTTCAGGTAACACCGGAACGGCAACAGTTACTGTAAATTATGGATCCACTGCAGCTACTGTAGCTGGTGCTACAAGTATATGTGTAGGAGAGGTTACTGACTTAACTGTAGAAATAACCGGGGGGACTGCCCCTTATACCGTTGTACTCAACGGGGTTGCTGATCCGATTCTTAGTTACAATAGCAATGATGTGATTCAAGTATCTCCGACAGTTACTACTGCTTATACCATAGCAAGCATTGTAGATGCAAATGGTTGTGCGGGCACTGGAAATGCTGCTACCGCTACGGTTACAATTGTGACTGAGCAGTCCATTGATACCCACCCTATGGATTTTTCTGTTTGCCCAAGCGATCCGGTTACTTTAAGTGTAAGTGCGAGCGGGGCAGTTGGCAATTTGACCTATCAATGGCAAATGAGTACAAATGATGTTAGTTTCTCCGATATTAGTGGGGCTACTTCTACTACTTACTCTCCTTCTACTGCTTCCGCGGGAACAACATACTACCGTGTTTTGGTTGGCGATGATGACCCAGATGCTTGTGATCCGATACCTAGTGAGAGTGCGAGTGTGTTGGTAAACCCTCTTCCAGTTGCAGGATCAATCACCGGACTATCCGAAGTATTTGTTGGTAACAATATTACCTTGACTTCAAATGAAAGCGGTGGTACAAGTCCGCTGGATGTTACTTGGGTAAGTTCCAATACTTCAGTAGCTGCAATTGACAATAGCGGAGTAGTTACAGGTGTGTCTCCTGGAACTACGGATATTACCTATGTGGTATCTGATTCTGAATCTTGCTCCACAACTTCTCCAATTCATGTTGTAACGGTTAATCCAAGTGCAGACATCATCACGACCAAGACCGATGGACCTGTCTCTTATACACATCTGACGCTGCCGACGACTAGTCGAGTGTAGATCTCGGTGGTCGCCGGATCATTAAAAAAGGTAACGGTAACAGACAATTTACCAGCAGGCACGAC
>JAGDZP010000033.1:0-61062 GCA_049115735.1 Cyclobacteriaceae bacterium
CCAGTCAAATGTAGCAGGTACAGTTTCTTATCTACTGATCTACATAACTCGGATGAATGTTGAACCTTCAACACTGGTAATGGTTTTAGCGGTAATCGGCATTTGAACCCGCATCATTCATTTGGAGAATGAATAATTTTACGAAAACACTGGTTTTCAGTATTTTATCAGGGTTAACCCAGACATTTGAAAACCAGCAAAATGGTATTTTAACGCCCGGCGTAATCGCCTGGTTTTCAAATCGTCTTATTATGCAATAGGGTGCTATTGCATAATTACGGTTTAACCTCTATCCTAGCAATCAATTTTCGAATTCGGTACTCAGAAGTAATTTCTGAACTGGATGAACGTCCCAACGAACTAAGATTGAGTACATTAACTCTTATTTTGATACAAATAGCCTCTGGAGTAATTCCTCTTACTTCAATTTCACTACTATACGACTTAATTCTTGGGCAACCCATTAATTGGTGAACAGCAGAAGTGATGTATAACAACGATAGTTGTTACCCAATCTCATCTGCAGAAATAATGTCCTTTTCTTTTTGGTCGGATATTTCTATACGAAAAACACCTATTGCTCGGATGTTGGAGGTGATATTTTGATGCCATTTAATCCAATTTATTAAATTGGGGTAAAAATTATTTCCATGATAAAAACCATCACCAACCTGATCCTTGGGTTTTGCCTGATGCTGACATTATTTAGTTGCAATTCTCCGAAGGAAGAAACAAAACAAAAACCAAACATTCTCTTTGCCATTTTCGACGATGCGAGTTATTCCCATTTTGGGGCATACGGTTGTGAATGGGTGAAAACCCCGGCATTCGATCGTGTAGCCAATGAAGGAATTTTGTTCACGCGCGCCTATACACCCAACGCTAAATGTGCGCCATCCAGGTCATGTATCCTTACCGGTAGAAACCCCTGGCAGCTGGAAGAGGCCATAAACCATTGGCCCTACTTTCCAAAGAAGTTTAAAACCTATGCTGAAACGCTTACTGATAACGGATATCATGTCGGTTATTCAGGAAAAGGATGGGCACCTGGTATACCAGGAGAGATAAACGGAGTAAAAAGAGAGCTGGCGGGAACACCATATAATCAACAAGAACTGGAGCCTCCCACGAAGCAAATTAGTCCGAACGACTATACATCTAATTTTATTGAATTCTTAGATGCCAATAAAAACGGCGAACCATTCTGCTTTTGGTATGGCTCTAAAGAACCGCATCGTAGATACGAATATGGCTCTGGACAGGTCAAAGGAGGTAAGTCTCCTGCTGACGTGGATAAAGTATATTCTTTTTGGCCGGATACCGATTCGGTAAGAATGGATATGCTGGACTATGCTTATGAGATTGAGTATGGAGACAAACATCTGGGTTATATGCTAGAAGAATTGGAAAAACGGGGGGAACTGGATAATACCATTGTAGTGGTTACCTCGGACAATGGGATGCCCTTTCCGCGCATTAAAGGTCAAGAGTACGAGTTTTCTAATCACCTGCCATTGGCGATTAGATGGCCTAAGGGCATCAGGAACCCTGGTAGGAAAGTTGATGATCTTGTAAACTTCATAGATTTTGCACCAACCTTCCTGGAACTAGCCGGGATTGATGGGGAGCAGGCCGGTATGCAGGCAATTCAAGGGAAAAGTCTCACGAACATTTTTCAATCGGAAAAAAATGGCACTGTGGATGCAGCAAGGGATCGTATTCTTATTGGCAAGGAACGCCATGATATAGGACGTCCCAATGACTGGGGATACCCAATAAGGGGAATCATAAAGGCAGACTATTTGTTGGTGCAAAATTTTGAGACCGACCGCTGGCCGGCAGGCAATCCTGAAACCGGCTACCTGAACTGTGATGGGGGTGCTACCAAAACAGTGATACTAGATCGGCAATACGATCCGGCAGACAGCAAATACTGGCAGTGGTCGTTTGGGAAAAGGCCTGAGCTGGAGTTTTACAACATTAAGACTGACCCTGAGTGTATGACGAATTTAGCAGATCAGGAGGATGTGCAGGGGATGATTGCTGAGTTGAAAGATCAGATGCTGCGGGAGCTAAAAGAGCAATCTGATCCCAGAATGATGGGGAAAGTGGCTGAACTTGAAGAAATTGTTTATTCTGATAAAACTGGAACAGATTTTTACACGCGCTACATGAACGGTGAAAAGATGAATACCGGATGGGTGAATGATACGGATTTCAGGCCGCTGAAGGAATAGTAATTGGATTAAAATAGTTTAAATTCAAGGAAATGTGTACATGAAAATACTCAACAACCACCAAAATAACTTGTAATATGAATAGAAGGAAATTCACCAACCGAATGGCTTTAGGGCTAACAGCACTACCTGTTGTGTCTAGCCTTGAAGTAAAAGCAAGCTTGTTTAACACATTCAGGGAAAATACGAAGGTGCCATTGGGTATAGATGCCCATGCTGTTCGGGCCATGAAATGGAATGCCACACAATTGGTGGATTACGCCATCAAAATGAATGTGGATTCCCTGTTACTCAACGGTCTGGAATACTTTGAAAGCCTGGATGACAAGTATCTTAAGGGACTAAAAAAGACACTAGACAAAAACAATGTCAGTCTGTATTTTGGGGTTGGTGGCTTAAGCATAAACTCACCTTCATACTCCGATGAATTTGGCAATCCAAAAGAACTAATTACACAGGGAATCAGGTTGGCAAAAATCTTCAATGCTCCTTCGGTCAACTGCAGGATTGGAAGTATCAAAGACAGATTTACAGACGGAGGTATTATAGCCAGGATGGAGGAGATTATCAATGCCCTTCGATCTATGCGTACTGAGATTCAGGATGCGGGAGTGAAGTTTGCCGTAGAAAATCATGCGGGCGATATGAGGTCTGAGGAATTACTCAATTTGGTAGAAACTGTAGGTACCGACGTTTGTGGTGTCATGCTCGATCCTGGCAATTCCGTTTGGTCTATGGAAAATCCAATGACCCATCTGGAGAAGTTGGGTAAGCATGTACTTTGCACCAGTATTCGCGATTACAAAATATGGGAATCTGAAAAGGGGGCGACTTTTCAATGGAGAGCGATAGGAGAGGGAGATATGGATTTTCTAAAGTACACTCAACGCATGTCCCAATTATGCCCTGGTGTGCCGCTGCAAATAGAGACTATCTCGTCCGCAGTTATCGAAATCCCTTACCTAACAAAAGAATACTGGGAGGCATATCCTGATTTGAAGGCAGCTGATTTATTGGAATTCTATTCGCTTGTTAGGAATGAAGGGGCTGCCTACAAGCCTGAGAACAAGGGCAATAAGGATAAAAAAATATTCCAGCAGGAAACGCAGGAGGAGGAACTTGTGAAGAGTATTAATTACCTTAAAAAGAATTGTGACGCGATTCAAAAAAGAAAATAATATATAGCAAGATTATATGAAACCAATTGTACAAATTTCACTAGACCTGACTGATATTGATGAAGCACTTGAGACGGCCACTATGGCCATGCGTGCAGGTGTGGATTGGCTTGAGGCCGGCACACCTTTGATTCTTGCAGAGGGCCTTCATGGTGTAAGAAAATTAAGAGAGGCCTTTCCCGAAACTCCAATCGTTGCAGACTTGAAGACTATGGATGGAGGATATCTCGAGGCAGAAATGATGGCGAAAGCCGGTGCTACACATGTGGTGGTTATGGCCAGGGCTCATGAGGAAACCATTAAGTGTGTTGTAGAGGCTGGTAAGGACCATGGCGTGAAAGTAATGGGCGACAATTTGGGAGCACCAGACATGGTGGCAGCCGCGAAGTGGCTGGAAGATCTGGGGTGCGATTATGTCATTCACCATATTGGTTATGACGAGAGAAGGGGGATAGCTGCCCAGGGGAATCGCATGCCAAGTCCACTTGATCAGCTAAAGGAAGTTGTAAACGCAGTAGACATTCCGGTTCAGGCCGTTGGAGGGCTGTCTTTGGAGCAGGCTATTAAATGCCCTGAATATGGTGCGCCGTTGGTTGTGCTGGGTGCTCCGTTGACTATAGATGCTGATGCTTTTAAAACAGCATCCGGCAATCTGGAAGAATCACTTAAGCTAATATGTGATGCGATCCATGCTCATGGAGATGTTAGGTAAGGCCGTAAATTTTAAAAGACATAATTATACAAAACACAAATGGCAGCAAACGAAAAAAATCTGGCAGTGGTCAATTATGCAGAGGAGGAGGGATCAGTAGAGATTAGGGAAATTTCTCAGCCCGAAATCGGTGAAGAAGATGTACTGCTCGAAGTAGCTAATGTGGGCGTCTGTGGTAGTGATCTGCACCAATGGACTTCCAATCATAGCTGGCCGGTAAACTATCCCGTAGTACTGGGACACGAGTTTGGTGGTCATATTGCCCAGCTGGGGAATAATGTAAAAAATTGGAAAGAAGGGGATAAGGTGGTCAGCGAAACCGCGGCAGTCATTAATCCCATTAGTGCTCTATCGCGAACCGGGCTTTATAATCTCGATCCGGACAGAAAAGGTTTTGGCTATGGAGTCAATGGGGCCATGACCCGTTTTGTGAAAGTGCCTGCCAGGTGCTTGCACCATGTGCCTGCTCATTTATCCTTCGAAAAGGCATGCCTGACAGAGCCATGTTCTGTGGCTTACAATGCCGTTGCTGTCAATTCCAACATCAAACCTGGAGACAAAGTTATCGTGATCGGTCCGGGTACCATCGGTATCCTGTGCGCTGCAGTGGCAAAGTTGTTCGGAGCTGAGGTAGCAATTGTTGGTTTAGAATCTGATAGAAACAGGCTGGAAATAGCTAAAATATACGGATGTGAAGGAATCGCAGGTGACGCCACTGAGTGGGCAAAAGAGAGAGATAGTTTGGGGGCTGACTGCATTATTGATGCCGCTGGGGTTAGTGCAACACTTCAGGCCGCCCTGGAATTGGTTCGTCCTAATGGGCAGATTACCAAAGTAGGTTGGGGACCACAGCCTATGAATTTTTCATTGGATCCGTTGGTTCAAAAGAACATCAGACTGCAAGGAAGCTTCAGTCATAACTGGCCTATTTGGGAAAAAGTAATTGGGCTGTTGGCAAATGGTTCTTTAGATGTTGCTCCAATTATTGGTGGTATATGGTCACTTAGTTCCTGGGAGGAGGCTTTCGAAAAAATGCATTCAGGTGAAGTTGTCAAAAGTGTACTCAAACCCGAATAGGAATGCGATTGACTGATAAAGTGATCATCGTGACCGGCAGTACGACGGGTATTGGGAAAGCCATCGCCAAACGCTGTGTTGCCGAAGGTGCTCGTGTTGTAGTTCATGGCCTGGAAGAATCCTGGGGGAAATCTGTTGTCGATACATTGGGCTCAGATAAAGCGGTGTTGCATATAGAAGATATTGCTGCTGAGGGAGCACCCGAGCGTTTGATCGATGTTGCCATAAAATCATTCGGAAAATTGGATGCAGTTGTGAACAATGCTGCAATAGTCCCTTCATCTGATGTCCATTCCACAGATAAATCACTACTTCAGGAGACTATGGCGGTTAACGCTACCGCTCCATTTCTCCTGACCAAGGCGGCACTGCCTCACCTTTCAGCATCCCATGGTTGCGTGCTAAATATTGGCTCCATAAACGCATGGAGTGGTGAGCCTAATTTATTAGCCTACAGTATGGCAAAGGGTGCTTTGATGACCATGACTCGCAATTTGGGAGATGTGCTTTTTCGGGAAAATGGTGTTCGGATAAATCAGATCAACCCGGGATGGGTACTGACTGAAAAAGAAATAGAAAGAAAAAGGTCGCATGGCCTTAAAGACAACTGGTATGAAGACATTCCTGCTATGTTCGCACCTGCAGGTCGGATTTTTTCGCCAGATGAAATAGCTGCTGCAAGCATTTACTGGATTTCTGATGAAAGTGGTCCGGTGAGTGGACAGGTTGTAGACCTGGAACAACACCCCATGATCGGTAGAAATGCTCCTAAAAACCCGACAACAATACACATAAAAAAATAAAATCGCTATGCCGAAATTAGCCGTATTCCCCAAAGCCTTTATGAATGCCCTGTGCAATGATGGCAGCATGCGTGTAGCCGAATGGATCGAGCTTGCTGTGAAGCTTGACATTCAGGGATTGGAGTGGTATGCTGGATTTCTGGAAATGAAGGATGAAAAAAACTGGCCGATATTCAGGCAAATGGTTGAAGATCATGGGAAGGAAATTCCGATGATGTGTTGCTCGCCTGACTTCACTCACCCAGACGTAACTTTTCGTGAAACGGAAATAGCCAAGCAAAAAAGATGGATTGACATGACTTTTGCGCTGGGTGGTAGCTACTGTCGTGTACTGTCTGGTCAAAAGCGACCTGAACTTTCTTTGGATGAAGGGGTGAAATTTGCAGCCGATTGCATCATCTCGTGTTTGCCTTATGCAGAAGAAAGGAACATTACGCTGGTCATAGAGAACCATTACAAAGATGACTTTTGGAAGTTCCCGGAGTTTGCTCAGAAGATGGATGTTTTCTGCAGGCTGGTTGACAGTGTAAACCACCCAAGCTTTGGAGTCAACTATGACCCTAGCAATACATTCTTAGCTGGAGAAGACCCTTTGGAGCTGTTGTACAAGGTGTCTGACAGGGTGGTGACGATGCATGCTAGTGACCGCTATCTCAATGAGGGAACTATAGAAGATTTGCGAAAAGAAGAATTAGGTGCTATAGGCTATGCGAAGCGGCTCAGCCATGGCGAGATAGGTAAGGGCTTAAATGACTATGATGCTATTTTCAAAGAACTCACCAGGGTAGGTTTCGACGGCTGGATAAGCATAGAGGATGGTGTTGACGGTATGGATCAATTGGAAAGAAGTGTGTCTTTTCTGAGGAAAAAGATAGCACAGTATTGGCCGAGTGCTTAACATTTGTTGTTTGAGAATTGGTATTCTTGTTTCATTCTAAATTAAGTCAATAGGCTCTGGAATAGTTTTGGTAAGGGCAACTGATGCAGAACTGGCTTAAACCAGAGTATTCTTAATTAATCTTTGATGCACTATCAATTATGTGTAATTTGAGAAGGTAATATATCATTTGATTTTTATCTCCCTGAAAAATCCTGCAACTCCTGTAATCCTTGGTTTTGATAATTCAACAAAATTTAGCACTTATGAAATTTTCACTATTTGTTCTGGTAATAACTTTTTGTTTGGGATATTCGGTACAATCGCAAGGCACCTTATTGTTACAACAACCTGATATTAGCGAAACTCATATTGCCTTTGTATATGGTGGGGATATTTGGCAGGTTGGTTTGGGTGAAAATAAGGCTGTTAGAATTACTAGTACTGCTGCTGTTGAAAGTGATCCTCATTTTTCCCCAAATGGAAAGACTATAGCATTTACTTCTAATAGAACAGGTACTCCGTGTGTTTATGTGGTTGGTATAGATGGTGGAGATCCAGTACGCCTTACTTACCATCCTTCTGGCTCGTATGTAAGGGGTTGGACAATTGATGGAGCTTCCGTTTATTATGCGTCATCGAGGGATACGGCACCTGTAGGATATTTCAGACTATGGCAAGTAGGAAAAGATGGAGGCCCGGAAAAGCAACTTACTAAACAATGGGGTTCAGATGCGGATTTTTCACCGGATGGTAAATCAATGGTAGTTGATAAAATCAGACGCTGGGACAGAGAATGGCGTGTATATAGAGGTGGGCAAAATACCCCTCTGTCAATATTGAACCTAGAAGACAAAAGTGAGCTTTTACTGCCAAACAATAGAACAACCGACATCAATCCTGTTTGGATAAAAGAGAAGATCTATTTCCTTTCGGATCGCGATTCTACTATGAACATTTGGAAGTATTCGACCACTTCCTCAAGTCTTGAGCAGCTCACTACCTTCAGAGGTTCTGATATTAAATCTATGACAGGAAACCAGAATCAATTGGTATTTGAAAAAGATGGCGCCTTGCATCTATTAGATCTAAGCACAAAGAATCCGCAGCAACTATCGATTTTGGTACAGGGTGATTTTCCTTGGGCGCAAAAAAAATGGGAGGATGTAAGCAAGAGTGCCCGTAGTGTCTCACTATCGTCCTCTGGGAAAAGGGCTATCATGGAATCCAGGGGCGAAATATTTACAGTACCCACTGAACATGGAGATCCAAGAAATATTACCAATAGTCCGGGAGCCGCAGATCGCCGACCTGTGTGGTCGCCATTAGGTGATAAGGTCGCATGGTTCACTGATGCGAATGGGGAAGGTTATGTACTAAGGATTTCATCTCAAGATGGCTTATCTGATGTGAAAGATATTTCAATTGGCGAATCCAAGTTGGGATGGGAGCCTGTCTGGTCTCCCGACGGAAAGTTCATTGCCTTCAACGATGATGATGTGAGGATTAGAATTCTTAATCTTGAAACTGAAGAAGTGAAATCGATAGATACAGGAGGAGTCAACCTTGAGCGTGGCAATCTGGGATTAACCTGGTCTCCTGATTCGAAATGGTTGGCTTATTCGAAAACTTCTCCGAATAACTTTAAGCGAATTTATATATGGTCAGTTGAGTCAGGAAAAGCTCAGGCTATTACTAATGAATTGGCACATAGCACCTCTCCAGCATGGGATCAGGATGGAAAGCATTTATATTTTAAATCGAGTACAAACTTAGCATTAGGATCAGGGTGGGCAAACACCAGTTCAATGATGGCTGATCCTAAATTCACGTGCTACGTAATTAACCTCCTGAAAGATGACCCTTCTCCATTTGAACTGCGCAGTGATGAAGAGGAAATAAAAAAGGAGGAAACCATTGAAAAGTCTGCTGAAAAAGACAAAAAAAACAAAGAGAAGGGTGAAAAGGACGAGAAGAAAGAAGCTGAAAGCAGCGTGAAAATAGATTTTGAGGGAATTGAATTCCGAACAATTCCGCTTCCAATGCCTACCAGAAATTACGGTTCAGTGGTTTCTGGACCAAAAGGGTCGGTTTTCATCTCGGAATTTATAGCAAATAGTTCTGGTGCGACCATCCATAAATTTACCTTGGAGGATCGCGAAGCAAAGATCTTTACAGAAAAAGCCCGACAGTTTTCAGTTTCGGCAAATGGAAAAAAAGCTATAGCGAAAATAGGATCTTCATGGAAAGTGTTTGATGGATCTAAAGGTCAAGCAAAGGGTGAAGCTTTAAATGTAAAGTTGAAAATGCATCTGGATCGGCAAGCTGAATGGAAGCAAATATTTGAAGAGGCATGGAGGTATCAGCGCGATTATTTTTATGACCCAGACATGCATGGCAGAAATTGGACTAAGGTATACAATCGATACGCACCACTTCTCCCTTATGTCAAACATCGATCTTCTCTCAACTATGTGCTAGATCAGATGAACGGAGAGCTTTCGGTTGGCCATAGCTTCGTATCTGGCGGAGACCACCCCAAAAATGAAGAATATCCTACAGGGTTGCTGGGAGCAGATTTGATCATCGAAAGTGGAGGTTGGAAAATTCAGAGGATATTTACTTCAGAAACATGGAATCCCAAATTATCGAGTCCGCTTAGTAAACCTGGAATGAAAGTTCAGGAAGGGTATTTCATTGTTGGAATAAATGGCAATGAGCTTAATTCAGAAGATAATATATTTCAGGCACTACAGGGAACTAGAGATTTGCAAACCAAAATCCATATCAATTCATCACCCGTTTTTAAAGGATCTTGGGTCGAAACAGTGAAACCTTTAAGAAGTGAATATTCACTTCGACAAAGAGCGTGGATCGAAGATAATAGAAGAAAAGTGGATGAGATGTCTGGAGGCAAGTTAGCCTATGTTTGGGTGCCTAATACAGCAGGCAATGGGTTCACATACTTTAATCGCTACCTTTTCGCACAACAAGACAAACTGGGTGCAATAATTGACGAACGGTTCAATGGAGGAGGTCTACTGGATGACTACATGGTAGACTTGCTTACACGAAAACTTAGGGCTGCAATTACCAATGAGGTTCCTAATGGGAAGCCATTTAAACTACCAGCAGGAATTCATGGGCCGAAGGTTTTACTAATAAACGAACTTGCAGGGTCTGGAGGAGACTACTTTCCTTGGGTGTTCAGGCAGCAAAACGCAGGCAAGTTAATTGGCCAAACTACATGGGGAGGACTTGTTAAATCTTCAACACATTATTTATTCATCGACGGGGGTAGAATGACTGCTCCAGACAATGCAGTGTTCGATCCTGTCCAAAAGAAATGGATTGCGGAGAATAAGGGAGTTGCTCCGGACATACCTGTCAGACAAGATGCTAAGTCTCTAAATCAGGGAAAAGATCCACAATTGGAAAGGGCAGTGCAGGAATTATTAAAAGAATTAGAGAAGATAGAAAAAGAAGACTTGACTCCACCTCCTTTTTCAAAACCAGGCAAATTAGAGTAGATTAATTAAATAGTATTTCGGGTGATTACCAAGCTACAATTAAAAATGAGAGCTTCTATTTTTCTATTAACTATTCTCCTGTTTACAGCTTGCTCCGAACCAAAGCAAGGGAGCGATTCTGAAAAAGCACCCATTTATTCAGCAAAAGAGGAGCTGGCTACATTTCAGGTACATCAAGATCTAAAAATTGAATTGGTTGCTAGTGAGCCGATGGTTCAGGATCCGGTAGTTATCAAATTTGATGAAGATGGTCGGCTGTGGGTAGTGGAGATGAGGGGCTTTATGCCTGATATTGAAGGTAATGGTGAGCAAGATCCTGTGGGAAGAGTTTCGATTCTGGAAGACTCGGATGCAGATGGTCAGATGGATCGGTCAATAGTTTTTCTTGACAGTCTGGTCTTGCCAAGGGCTTTGGCTATTGTCAGCGGAGGTGCTTTGTTGGTCGCTAATGAATCGCTATGGTTTGCCGCAGACAAAGACGGTGACTTGGTATCTGATGAATTGACCCTCATTGACAAGGACTATGCGGGTAGTTCATTAGTCGAGCATGCAGCCAATGGGCTATGGCTTGGAGTCGACAACTGGTACTACAATGCAAAGTCTCGCTCAAGGTACAAACTTGTAGAAGAAAAATGGATTGAAGAAGAAACAGAGTTTAGAGGTCAGTGGGGTATCTGTCATGATGATGAGGGTAGACTGTATTATAACTACAATTGGTCCCAACTACATGCAGATTTAGTTCCGCCAAACTACCTGCTGAGCAATAGCAACCATGTCGCTACTACGGGGATAGACCATGGTGTAACCACCGATCGGGCGATCTTTCCCATTCGGACGAATCCGGCCATAAACAGGGGATACATACCCGGTGTATTGGATGAAAATATAAAGCTCAAAGAATTCACTTCCGCCTGTTCACCATTTGTGTACAGGGCAAACACTCTTCCCTCAGAATTCTATGGTAATGCTTTTGTATGTGAACCATCAGGGAATCTTGTAAAAAGAAATGTAGTCACAGAACAGGGATTTGTCCTTTCCGCCTATGATCCAGTGCTAGGTGAGAATTTTCTAGCTTCGACAGACGAAAGATTTCGTCCCGTATCTATTGCCTCTGCACTGGATGGTGCCCTGTATATCGCTGATATGTACAGAGGTCTGGTCCAACATGGTGCTCACATGACACCTTATCTAAAGAAGCAAACCCTGAAAAGAAACTTGGATAAGCCAATCAACCTGGGAAGGATATGGAGAGTAGTGCCGCGTGACTGGAAACCATCGTCCTCTATCAAGTTATCGGCGTTGAGCCCAGAAGAATTGGTAAAGCACTTGTCATCTGATAACGGGTGGGTGAGGGATATGGCGCAAAGGCTGCTGGTGGAAAGGAAATCATCAGACATTGTACCCAGCCTGAAGCGATTGATTTCTCACAGAGAAAATGAGCTGGGAAGATTTCATGCACTTTGGACCTTGGAGGGAATTTCTGCCTTAGAACCTGACTTGCTGCTCGCA
Source organism: Cyclobacteriaceae bacterium (assembly GCA_049115735.1). Lineage (GTDB taxonomy): Bacteria > Bacteroidota > Bacteroidia > Cytophagales > Cyclobacteriaceae > CAXBNB01. The sequence continues at coordinate 11,924 of JAGDZP010000033.1, forward strand.
TTACTCGATGATAAAAGCATCCTGATCAAAACCACTGCACTTAGATTACTAGAACCATTCGCTAAAGCAAATGTTGACATTAGAAAGAAAATAAAGGATAAGGTGAGTGATGGATGGAATCATCCTAAGGAGTTGCTCCAACTTGCATTGTCCTCGCGGGTATTGGACCAGGAGGATTCTTTTGTATTGCAGGAAAGAATCCTTGAGCAGAGTGATTCTATTGGCGTTTTAAGAGATGCTGTGTTGAGTAGTCTGTTTCAGCGAGAGATTGGTTTCTTTAAAGAGCTTTACCGATCGCCCAAATGGAAGGACCCAAACCCAGACAAGGAAATCTTTCTGGACGCACTCGTATCTGCCTTGCTGAAAAATCAGGATACGCAAGATATAGAACATCTTTTGTCACTCATGGTGGGTTCGGGAGAATCTTCCAGCTGGAAACAAAAAGTTGTTTTGAATGCCATGTTTTTATTTTCTATGACTGAAGGTTTTGAACCAATGCTTTTGACAGGCGCACCTAAAATCTTGAATCAGGAGAATTATTTGGCCGTGCAACAAAAAGAAATGATAAAATCCATGTTTGACTGGCCAGGGCACAAAGCCCTACCTATCAAACAGACCCAGCAAAGTCTTTTGACAGAAAAAGAACAGGAACAGTTTGTTCTTGGTAGGCAAAAGTATTTGACTACCTGCTCAGGGTGTCACGGAACTAATGGTGCAGGCATGAAGCGTCTGGGGCCGCCTTTGGCTAAGTCAGAGTGGGTGCTTGAAGACGAAGTAAGGTTAGCTTTGATCGTTCTTCACGGCATGGAGGGGCCTATCGAGGTGCATGGGAAAGTCTATGATGTACCGGATATAGTCCCAGTAATGCCAGCGCACTCTACCCTGGATAATAAATCGGTTGCTGCTATATTGACTTACATTAGAAATGAATGGGGTAATAGTGCTTCCGCTGTAAGCCCAAGGTTGGTCAATAAGATTAGAATAGCATCACAAGGGAATGTGGTACCATGGACCGTTCCTGGTTTAAAGGCTTACATGGAGAGTTTCGATGAGGAAGCAACTACGACACATTGAATGGCAAGTCTTAGAAAGTAAGCCTTATATACGATGAATTAGCTAGCCTTGTCATATCTGAAGGACGAATATTCCTCGAACAATTTTCTGCTTATTATCTTAGTAAAAGCCAAACCTCACCACCATGAATAGAATCTATTATTTCCTCTTAGTTATTGCAGGGTTATTCAGTTGTCAGGAACAATCCAATGAATTCGCGCCAGACCTTGAGGATTTCCAGATTCAGGATGGTTTTGAAATCACGTTGATGGCTATTGAGCCACTCATTTCCGATCCTGTGGATATGGAGATAGATGAATATGGCAGGTGGTATGTAGTGCAAATGCACGGATATCCTCTGGATGTATCAGGTAGTGGAGTGGTGAAACGTCTGACAGATACTGACGATGATGGCGTACTGGATAAGAGTACGGTATTCATTGATAGTCTGGTGCTGCCAACAGGTATTATGCGCTGGAAAAATGGTTTTCTTGTAACCGACCCGCCTAATGTTTTGTACATAGAGGACACTGATGACGATGGTAGAGCGGATGTAAGGGAAACACTCCTTACTGGCTTTGCTGTGTCAAACCCGCAGCACAATGTGAACAATCCAATATTCGGGTTGGACAATTGGATATACCTCTCCCATGAAGGAGCCATCAGTACCAAGACCTATTCTGATGTTTTTGGGGATAAAGGTAGTGCCGTTCTTTATCCAGGCATAGCCAATAGCCCGTCCTTACCTAGAAATGCCTACGGACTGGCTGTGAGGTTTAAACCAGATAGTGGCCAGGTCGAGATGTTATCATCCAATGGACAGTACGGCCACACATTCGACCCTTGGGGCAATCATTTTTTTACCAGCAACGCTGATCATCTCTTTCATGAAGCACTACCGGCTGCCTATATCCAGCGAAACAAGGATTTAGGTGTATCTAGCGGTAGACAATACATTCCGAAGAACGGAAAAGGCTTTGGAATCTATCCAATCACTGAAAATCAGAATCACCAACTCTTAACGGATATAGGCATGATGACCTCTGCCTGCGGGATCCTGTGGTATCAGGGAGGTATTTTTCCATCAGCCTATGACAATGTCATATTCTCCGCAGAGCCTGTGCACAATATGATCCATGCAGATATTGTGCAGCGGAAAGGCGCTACTTTCGAATCCATCAATATGCTGGAAAACGAGGAATTCCTTGCCTCGAAGGATGCATGGTTTCGCCCTGTGAATCATTATATCGGCCCTGATGGAGCGATGTATGTTTTAGATTATTACAGGAAGGTCATTGAGCATCCCGAATGGCTATCAGAGGAGACCATTCAAGCCGGGGAGCTATATGAAGGTATCGACAAGGGAAGGATATATAGGATTGCGCCTAAGGGCACGGCTACACCAGGCTTCATTGATAAATTGAATCTTAGCGCTAAAACCTCTGGCGAACTCATACAACTCTTGGAACATAAAAATATCTGGTGGCGCACCCATGCCCAGCGCTTACTTATGGATAGGCAAGAAGGCGCAATTGCTACGGAATTGATAGCTTATTTGAATAAAACTAATTCTCCCGTAGGAAAGGTGCATGCCTTGTGGTTGCTAGAAGGTAAAGGGGCTATTACCTCAGAAATAATCCTTGATCACCTAAATGATTCGAATCATCAGGTGCGTATACAGGCAATCAAATTGGCTGAAGCCAGAATGAGCAACGCTCCAGAATTAGTGGATAAACTATTGTCAATGAAAAACGACTCGAAGACAGAGTTGAAGTATCAACTGCTATTGACTTTGGGCTATTTGAAGGGGGAATCTGCTGAGCAGGCAAGGGCAGAAATCTTATTCCAACATTTGGATGATAAGTGGTTTCATGATGCTGCATTATCTGCAGATGATGTGAATCTCGCGAATTTGTATGAAGGTGTTCGGAACACAGTGGCTAAAACAAAATCAGAGTCATCGGAAAAATTCATCCGTAGGCTGATTGGTCAAATGGCCAAGACGGCCAGCACAGCTCGTCTGAACGCATTTTTGGCAAATACCTTGAAACAGGGAGATAAAAACTGGTATAGCCCAGTGGTACTTGAAGGCATAGCGACTATTCTACGAAGGAGGCAAAACCCTGTCTTGAAGAGGCAGAATATTGCACAGTTGGAGTCGCTATTCAAACAAGGTGTAAATGATCAAATACGGACGAGTGGAATTAACTTACTTCATGCGGATGCTTACTTTACATCCACTCCAAACAAGCTAAAATCCTTGTCTAAAGTCTATCTTCAAAGCAATGAGGTAGGTGAATCTTTGAGGTCAGACGCAGTGAGAGTTTTGGGATATAGTGCTGCTGATGAAAATTCTGAACTTTTTGCATCATTGATTAATGGAAACGAAGCGAAAGTGCGAATGGCTGCCATAAAGGCACTTGGTACGGCAAAGGGTGAAGCACCTATTCAACTATTGCTGAGCCTTTGGCCGGGTCTGATTCCAAAAGAAAGGAGTGAGGCGGTCAGCATAATGCTCAGGTCTGATGAGGGCAGACTTTCTCTTTTGAATGCAATTAAAGAAAAGAAAGTACAGGCCAACAATCTTATTTGGTCCCAAAAGGTCCACCTACTGAATAACAAAAACGACGAAATCCGGCGTATTTCAAGAGCAGTATTGCAAAGCAATCAATTGGACAGTGACTCTGTTTGGTCTACCTTTAAAATTGCCCTATCGATGGACGGCAGTTCAACTGCAGGAGCGGATGCATTCAAAAATACATGCGGGATTTGTCATCAAAAAAGTGGGAAAAACGGAATAGCATTTGGGCCTGATTTGGCATCTGTCCAAAGCCGTAGTAAGTCCGCCCTAATGTTAGATATCCTACAGCCCAATCGCTCTATTGCCGATGGATTTGAGCTATGGCAGGCGGAATTATCCACGGGTGACTCTTTTAGTGGGGTAATTACATATCAGGGGCCTACTTCAATTACTCTCCGAGATATGGCTGGAAACGATAAAATCGTCAACAGGGCAGATATAAAAACCCTGAAGGCACTAGAAACTTCAGCTATGCCTGAAAACTTACACTTAAATATGACACCAACTGATATGGCTAATTTGTTGGCATATTTGAAAAATATTTAGCACTATGAAATACACTATGTTATTATCACTTCTTCTGGTTTTATCAATTTCGAAAGCCCAGGAAAACAAATTTCAGTGGCCTGAAGGCAAAACCATGGCAGTCAGCCTTACCTGGGACGATGGCAGAAAGAGCCAGGTGGAGTATGGCTTGCCCGTACTTGAAAAATACGGAGTAAAAGCCACCTTTTATGTTGTGCCCAAAGCTGTGGAAGAGGAATTAGAAGGTTGGAAAAAAGTAGTGGCAGCAGGTCATGAGATAGCAAATCATTCGATCAATCACCCATGCTCGGGAAATTTCCTTTGGGCCAGAGACAGGGCCCTTGAAGAGTATTCACTATATGAAATGCGAGCTGAGCTAAAGGAAGCAGACAAGAAAATCAAGGAACTTTTGGATGTTGATGTTACAGAGTTTGCCTATCCATGTGGTCAAACCTTTATCGGGAGGGAATCAAATACCAAAAGCTATGTTCCCATAATATCGGAAGACTTTGTATCAGGAAGAACCTGGATGGATGAAGCACCCAATGATCCCAGCTATTGTGACCTGGCACAATTGACGGGTATGGAGATGGATGGTAAGGATATTAAGTATATAATGAGTCTGATAGAAATGACCAGAAAGGATGGTCTGTGGCTTGTGTTAGCAGGTCATGATATTGGGCTAAAAGGAAGGCAGACCACAGAAGTTAAAATGCTGAAAAAACTCTTCAGTTACCTGAACAATCATGATGAAATCTGGGTAGCACCCGTGGGTGAAATATCCAAGTATATAGCAGAAAAGCGCAGCTAATGATTAATATATGAATCACGGTAATGGATTCACTAAAAACCTTTTTGGACCCTTACAAAATCGTAATGATTTAAAAACAGCTCTGTTGGGAGATTGAATACCTGCACCAGTTGTCAAGGTCAGAATGATACCTTGTTATAAACCTAGAAAAAAACCGTAAATATTGCAAATAAGGCCTATGTGCTCGTGAACTTTTCAATGGAATGTATTAAGATTGCGTATTACTTTATTACTAATAACAAACTAGAACTATGAAATATTTGACTTTAGTTGTGTGTACAACCTTGATCTTATCAGGATGTAGCAGCGGATCAAAAAATGAAAGAGAAGTAAATCAGACAGAAACCAGTGAAAAAGAACAATCGGATTGGATCTATCTATTCAACGGAACAAGTACTGATGGATGGAGGGCATATAATGGTGATTCTTTACCTCCTGGATGGATTGTGGAGAATGGTGAATTAACTTATGATACTGAGCTCGGTTTAGAGCAGGACTACAAAGGCGGCAGGGATATCATCTACGGTGCAGAAGAGTTCGAAAATTTTGAACTATATCTAGAATGGAAATTACCCAAAGGAGGTAATAGCGGAATTTTCTACCATCTAAAAGAAGGCTATGGAGGACCTCCGGAAGTGGCACCAGAATACCAATTGATCGATGATAAAGGCTATGCAGCTATTCATGATTTGACCGCCTATAACACGAGCTTAGGCTATACTGATAAGCCTGAAGAATTGAAGCCTTTGCAGCAAACTGGCTCGGATTATGCAATGCATGCTGCGAATCCGGAGGGTAAGCCATTGAACCCAATAGGAGAATGGAATTCAACAAAAATTGTTTTCACGCCAGAAAAAGTAGAGCATTGGTTGAATGGTAAGAAATTGTTATCCTTCGTTCCTTGGTCTGAAGATTGGTATGAAAGGAAGAATTCGGATAAATGGAAAAATAGCAAGGACTATGGCAAGTATAAGACCGGATACATCGGTTTGCAGGATCATGCCAGTCCTATTTGGTTTAGGAATATTAAAATAAGAAAGCTCTAACACAGAAGGAGTTTCCAATTGATGGATAATTATCTGCAAATATTGGGTGTACATGATGGCCTCCTGACAGAGGGTGAAAAATCATTTCTGGATGAAAATGGTTATCTCAATTTGGGAAAAGTATTAGACCAGAATCAGGTAGCTATGATAGCCAGAAAAGTGGAGCAACTCCTGGAAGAAGAAGGTGACGCGGCTGGAAGTGAACTGATGGATTCTCCACGTATTAAACATCCAAAGGAAAAAGGAGCCGATAGGTTGGCAGACCTTGTGAATAAGGGAAGTGAATTTGACTTGTTTTACACCACTCCTAAAGTGCTTGCTGCTGTTTCCCATGTATTGCGTCAGAATATGAAGTTATCCTCGCTGAACTATAGGGCAGCTGTGCCCGGCGATGGTTTGCAAAAATTACATGTAGATTGGGAGCATAGAATTGAGTCAGGCCAATACAAGGTTTGTAATTCTATCTGGCTATTGGATGATTTTACAAAGGAAAATGGGAGTACCAGGCTGGTACCAGGAACAAATCATTCTACTCAACTGCCTCAGGAAGCGCTAGAAGATCCAATGCAACCACACCCTGATGAAATCTTGATTGAGGCTCCAGCTGGATCTGTAATAATTTTTAATTCGCACGCATGGCATGGCGGAACTAAGAATAAAACTGAAAAACCCAGACGGGCCATACATAGCTATTTTTGTCAGCGAGAACAATCACAGCAAGTCGATCAAAAAAGATACATCAAACAAGAAACAAGAAATAGATTAACAAAGGCAGCTCAATATTTACTGGCTGTATAACCCATTAATGAAAACCAGAAAACGTATAGCAGTATGAAAAAAAGAGAATTTCTAAAAGCATCAGCCCTAATTGCATCTTCGGCTGCAGTATTGCCATCATCCTTATGGGCATTGGCAAAGGATGGAAAGTTAAGGACGGCTCACATTGGGGTAGGGGGTATGGGAGCGGAAGACCTCTCAGCCATATCTTCGCATGACTCAGTGATTGTGAGTGCCCTGTGTGATGTAGACTCTGAGAGATTGGCAGCCGCACAAAAACTTCATCCGAAAGCTAGGACCTTTTCAGATTATAGGGTAATGCTAAAGGAAATTGGAAATGCTATTGATGCTGTTATAGTCTCTACCCCCGATCATACTCATGCGCCAGCTTCGATGATGGCTATGGATATGGGCAAACCTGTTTACTGTCAAAAGCCACTGACTCACCATGTGACAGAGGCCAGGGCTATGCAGAAATTGGCTAAGGAAAAGAACCTGGTAACACAGATGGGTATTCAAGTCCACTCTTTCTATGATTACAAACTTGCTACTTTGTTGATCCAGTCTGGAATTATTGGAAAGGTTCATACTGTAAGGGCCTGGTCGCCAAAAAACTGGGGTTATGATGGTCCTGCACCGACTGGAAGTGATTCTGTTCCCGATACATTGGATTGGAATTTATGGTTGGGCACATCAGCTGAAAGACCTTATAAAGATGGTTACTATCATCCTGGAAATTGGAGAAAATTATTGGATTATGGTTGTGGAACCCTTGGTGATATGGGTGTACATATATTTGATACTCCATACAACGCCTTGCAACTTGATGTTCCAAGAACAATTAAAAACAGTTGCAGAAAACCAAATGGTTTTGGGTTTCCTGAGAACAATGTCGTTACATATGAATTTCCTGGTACAAAGTATACAGGTGATTCATTGAAATGGATTTGGTCAGATGGCCCGGGAGCACCTGATGCACACAAAGATTTAAAACTACCAGGAGACATTACAAATACATCAAATAAGGCAGGTCAATCGAAAGCTAAGGACTCAAAAATGGAAGATAAGATTTCTCTTGATGCAGGAGTAGCGGATCAAGGTAAATTGCCGAATCAGGGAGCGATGTTTATTGGAGAAAAAGGAAGGTTGTTATTACCTCACTTTATGCAGTTACCAAGGAAAATTGTGGACGGAAAATATGTTGATATATCTGAAGAAATAGCCACAGTTAGTAAAGAAAACAAGATGGGCGGACCTGTTCGTAATTATTCTTCTGAGGGTCCAAAGCACTATCACCAGTTCGTAGATGCATGTTTGGGAAAAGGTGAGTGTAGTGCTCCTTTTTCTTATGCCTCAAGGCTTACAGAAACTATTCTCCTGGGTGTAATAGCAGGACGCTTCCCGAATAAGACACTACACTGGGATCGAGAGAAAGCCAGGTTTTCTGAGGAAGAGGCCAATCAGTATTTAGACTCTGATTATAGGAAATTTTAGATTATTGTACACTGAAGGTTTAGGCTAGTACTTCTTTCACCACGTGACCGTGAACGTCTGTTAGCCTATATCTTCTTCCTTGATGCTTGAAGGTTAGTCTTTCATGATCAACTCCCATTTGATGTAGAATTGTGGCCTGAAAATCGTGAACATGAACTGGGTTGTTAGCTATGTTGTAGCTGAAATCGTCAGTTTCTCCATAGGTCATACCGGGTTTCACTCCTCCACCTGCCATCCAAACGGTAAAGCATCTAGGGTGATGATCCCGTCCATAGTTGGTTTCAGTCAGTTTTCCTTGGCTGAAATTAGTCCGACCAAATTCTCCACCCCAAATAACCAATGTGTCTTCCAGAAGCCCCCTTCTTTTGAGATCAGTAATTAATGCGGCTGAGGCCTGGTCTGTATCCCTACACTGAGATTTTATTTCTCTTGGCAAATTGCCATGTTGATCCCAGCCCAGGTGATACAATTGAATAAACTTTACATCTCTTTCTGCAAGCCTTCTTGCCAGGAGGCAGTTTGCAGCGTATGTTCCTGGCTTCCTTGCATCCTCTCCATACAACTCAAATATTTCATCCGGTTCGTCGGACAGATCTGTAGCTTCGGGAACAGAGGTCTGCATTTTGTAAGCCATTTCATACTGTGAAATTCTCGATTGAATTTCAGGGTCACCGAAATCGCTCATTCTCATTTGGTTCATTTTGGCAAGTACATCCAGTACTTGCCTTCTTGACGAGGATGTAATTCCATCAGGGTTTTGTAAATACAATACTGGGTCTTTTCCAGAACGAAATTGAACACCCTGATGTAATGATGCCAAAAAGCCATTACCCCATAGTCTACTGTAGATCGGCTGAGGTCTTTGTGCACCCCTTGACAACAAGACACTGAATACCGGTAAATCTTTATTCATGCTGCCAAGTCCATAACTCAGCCACGACCCCATGCTTGGTCTGCCCGCTTGTTGAGAGCCAGTTTGAAAAAATGTAATGGCTGGGTCATGATTAATTGCTTCAGTATGCATGGATTTGATGAAGCAAAGATCATCCACTATTTTGGCGGTGTGAGGCATCAATTCACTGACCCATGCACCGCTTTGACCATGCTGTTTGAAGTCGAATATTGCAGGAGCTAGGGGAAACGATTCTTGTTCGGAAGTCATACCTGTCAGTCTTTGACCCTGGCGCACTGAATCGGGAAGTTCTTCACCTCGCATTTTCATTAATAGGGGTTTGTAATCAAAGAGATCGATTTGTGAAGGACCACCGCTTTGAAAGAGGTAAATTATACGTTTTGCTTTTGGTGCAAAGTGAGGTGATTTAATACCTCCTGCACCTAGAAAATCAGACTCTTTATTTCCGGAGGTACTACAGCCCAGTAGTGAGCCAAGAGCCATTGTACCGATCCCCAGGCTAGATTTAGACAAAAAATGCCGCCTGTTCATTTTGTGAAGATGTTCCGAAAATATCTTACTCATTTTGTGTCTGGTTTTTAGGCATGCTTAGCTTCATCTAAGTTCATAATGGCATTGACCACAATCGTCATTGCTGCCAGATTTATTTTTTTTATATCCGGGTCAATTTTAGAATCTCCAATTTTCAAAACGTTATCACTACTATTTTGCTCCGAAGAAAACCTGGAGACTTCAGCATGATAGGTTTTCAGAAGCATTTCAACCTCCTCTGAAGTTGGTGCCCGGGATACTATACTTTTGAACGCCTGGTTAATCCACTCGGACGGGCTTTCATTCTTTAATCGGATAACGCTTTGCGCAAGTGCCCTTGATGCTTCTAAATATTGTGGATCATTGAGCAGCACTAACGATTGAAGTGGCGTGCTGGTTGCTTGTCTTTTCACGGTGCACATAGCTCTTTCAGCAGCGTCAAAGGTGATCATGGAAGGCACTGGAATAGTTCGCTTCCAATAGGTATACAAACTCCTTCGATACAAGTCTTCGCCTTTGCTTGCTCTGTATTTGTTTTCTCCAATTTGATTGGCAAGCTCTTTCCAAATTCCCGGTGGCTGATATGGTTTTACCCATTTTCCTCCAATTTTTTTGTTTAGCAGGCCACTGGAAGCTAGTGCTTGATCCCGCATCATTTCGGCAGTCAGTTTCTTATATGGCCCTCTTGACAAATAAATATTTTCAGTATCCGTATAGTAGAATTTCTTATCAATTTTAGAGGACTGTCTATAGGTCGAGGACATGACTAGTGTCTTTACTAGCCTTTTCATATCCCAGCCATTGTTCATAAAATCCAATGCCAGCCAATCAAGGAGTTCGGGATGAGAGGGTATTGCACCCTGATTTCCGAAATCCTCTGGAGTTTTTACTATTCCCTTACCAAAAAAGGTTTGCCAAAATCTATTCACAATTACACGACTTGTCAGAGGGTTTTTTTCATCAAACAGCCATTTCGACAGGCCGAGTCGGTTCTTTGGTAAATCATTCGAAAACTCTAATATGGAAGCCGGAGTTCCTCGCACGACTTGTTCTCCATGGGCGCTGTATACTCCTCTGGCAAGGACATACGCAGGTTTTAAAGTATCAAGTTCTTCCATGATCATCACTTTTGGAATGACTGTGTCCTTTGATCTCAGAGCTGTAAGTTTCCTATTTATTTCAGAGTAGTTGTCGTCCCTTCGAATAAGATATGCCTGATAAGCACGTTCTTTGTTGAATACCGGATTCTTGTCAAACAAGTATTTTACTTCAAAGGGACTTAGCATTCTATTATAGACAGATATTTCATCTATTGACCCGATGAAGCCGCCATATTTACTTCTGTCAATCCCACGCATCATCCAGTGCCCAATTGTAATCTGATTGCCAACCAGTATGCTTTTAGAAAAAAGGCTGTCTTTTTCGATATGGGTAGTTTGTTCCGTCCCGTTTACGTAGAGTTTGATACCACTCGCCTTACCGGATCCGTCGTAGGTACCATATACATTCGTCCATTTATCCAGCCTAATTTTTTCTTTGGTTTTTACAGTGATTTTGTACTTCGATGAATGAATCAACTCCATGCTCAGGCTGTTGTCAGGGGCTAAGTAAAGACCATATCCACCTTGTTTCTGCTCACCATTTCTTCTGGAAATAATGCCCGCCTTTTTATTTGGGGTCATCGAAGGCTTAATCCATCCGCCAATAGAAAATTCGTTGTAATGTTCAAAATCACCAATATCGCCGATGGTCAGGGTATTGGTACTATCAAATTCCAGTGCTTTTCCGAATTTTCCATCAACAAAGTCTGGAATTGGGATAGCATCTCCCAATTTGTAGTTTAGTGTGCCGGAGTATTTTTTACTCACCTCATCCTTCAAACTTCCACCTTCCTGAAAATCTAGCTTATAGTGAGTCTCCAGGCCTTCTGTTCGAAGTGACTCCCAGTTTAATGAGCCAAACCATTCTTTAAGCGATTCGTCATCTACCTTAAGGTGATATTGCTCTTTTTCAATTTCAAGATTGGTGAGCATTTTTTTTATTTCCTCTACTTCACTTTCCAATGCTTCGTTTTCATAGGTGATCGAGGGCTCTGGAGCTAAGTCGAAGTAGCTAATTTTACCCCTTTCTTTTATACTATTGAAAAAAGCATAAACCTGATAAAATTCCTTTTGCGAAATGGGATCGTATTTATGATCGTGGCACCTGGAGCATTGCATGGTTAAGCCAACAAAAGCAGTTCCAAAAGTTTGTACACGGTCCGCTGCATATTCAGTGAGATATTCTTCCTCAATAATGCCGCCTTCCTGAGTAATAGCGTGGTTTCTATTAAATCCAGAGGCTATTTTCTGATCGAAAGTAGGATTAGGCAATAAATCACCAGCTAATTGCCAGGTTACAAAATCGTCATAGGGTAAGTTTTCATTATAGGCCTTCACAACCCAATCTCGCCATGGCCACATGGTTCTTGGTCGGTCATCCTGGTAGCCATGAGAATCAGCATAACGTGCCACATCGAGCCAATCGCTTGTCATTCTCTCTCCATAATGAGGTGAACTTAATAAACGGTCAACCACTTTTTCATAGGCATTGTCGGACTCATCGTCTATAAAATCATCAATTTCCTTTGGCGTGGGAGATATACCAATAATATCAAATGTAGCTCTTCTAATCAATTCTTCTTTGCTGGCCTCTTCATTATGATCAAGGCCAATTTCCTCTAACTTTTGAGCAATGAAATTATCGACAGGATTAGTAGGCCAATCGCTTTCCTCAATATCTGGGACAGCAATGTCTGTAGGAGGTGTGAATGCCCAATGTGGCTTGTATTCAGCCCCTTGCTCTATCCATTTTATAAGTACCTTTATTTCGTATTCAGACAATTTAAGATTGCTCTCCGGAGGAGGCATCATTTGATCTCTGTTCTTGCTTATTATCCTGAAATACACTTCGCTTTTCTCCGGCTCGCCGGGGACAATAGGGTATACATCAGGATCAAGAACGGTCTTGAAGGCTCCTTCTTCGGTATCTAATCTTAAGTCACCTTTTTGATTGGCCAAATCCGGGCCATGACACGCAAAACATTTATCAGAAAGAATTGGTTTGACATGAAAATTGAAATCTACTTTGTCCGGTACGATCAATTTTGCGGCTGAATTGTTTCTGTTGTTTTGGCCGCAAGAAATGGATATTGAGATAAGAAAGACAAATGCCAGGAAGTTTATTGCATTGTTATTTCTCATGTGCAGAATATACCTTTTTTAAATGTTCATTAGTTTTTTATAGCGAAGTAAGGCTTCAATGAAGTAATAGTCTCCATAAGTCAATGGTACATCAATTTCTGATTCATGAGGCATTGATCCTACACCATGCATAAGAATGAAGTCTCCGTTTTCTCCCAACTCAGCCCTATATGAAGGTGAAGCTAGGGCTCTCAATTGAGTTTCTACCACTTCTACGTATCTTTCTTTGAGCTTTTGGTCGTCTACCATACCATGCAACTCTAACAATGCTGAGGCAATTAATGCGCCTGCCGAGGAGTCACGCAATTCGTTTGGAATGTTCGGCGCATTGTAATCCCAGTAGGGTATATAGTCTTCAGGCATGTTTGGGTGGTTGATCAGGAATGACGCAATATTTTTCGCATGTTCAAGATATTTTGCATCTCCTGTTTCTCTGTACATCAAAACATATCCATACAGACCCCAGGATTGCCCTCTACTCCAGGACGAATCATCGGAGTAGCCTTGGTGGGTGTTTTTTACATGTGGCAAACCACTTATTGTATCATAGGACACAACATGAACACAGCTAAAATCCGGTCGATAGTGGTGCTCTATGGTCTTGTCTGCATGTGAGATTGATAAATCGCTGAAAAAGCTATCTCCAGAATATTTTGATGCCCAAAACATCAATTCAAGGTTCATCATGTTGTCGATGATCACCGGATATTGCCATTTTTCTCTATTGGAGTCCCAGGAACGGATCACTCCAAGGTTTGGTTTGTATCGAGTGGATAGTGATTTTGCTCCGGTAAGTAATACCTCCTCATAAGATTTTTCTCCAGTTATGCGTAGGCCATTTCCAAAGCTGCAATAGAGCATAAAGCCAACGTCATGATTGTCTGTGGTAAATTTTTCACGTTCCACTCGGGCAGTGAATTCTCGCGCATGGTTCAACAACTTTTCGTCATTGCTGTATTCATATAAATACCAAAGCACTCCTGGAAAAAAGCCGCTCGTCCACCATCTGGAATCAGACGTGATCATTTCATTTTTCATGAAAGTCCTGGGCAAAACAGAATCCCGAACCACTAACTTATCGGCCATTCGCAGGGTTTGCTTTACAGAAAATGATAAAGCTCCGTCCACAACCTCCTTCATTGGTTTAGGAACTGGGGCTTTCTCTTCTGTTTTTTCTGATTTTGGGTTGGAACAGGAAATGCCGTAAACGGTTATGGCGATAACCGCAATTAGTAGTTTTTTCATGTATGAATATTTAATAGGAAAGTCAAATCTATGTAAAAATCAATTGATGTAGGTAAAGAGCATGTGTCATTTTATGACTTACGTGTGCTTCAGGTTTAGCAATTTGACTTTTGGGTTGAGTCTTTTTATTTCTTCAATAAAATCTTTTTCCCTCGAAGGGGAGATCAGCACCTCTCCGTCTTTATATGTTACCTTTAACCTTTTCAGAGCGTTAGCAGGCGCAGAGTTTAGGTTGTAGCTGCGTTCCAGTGACCATATAGAATTGGCAGGGATTACTCGCTCTGTAAATGGGCCAATTTTTACTATTAATTCTTTGAAAACAATACTGTAACGGATGCCGAGCATGATAACGAGCATAAGTGCAAAGACCGCTAACCATATAGTGGCCAGGATCAACACAGCCGAGAATGTTGGATTCTCGGTGGCTTCTTGTATGGTCAGGTAGAAAACCCCTAAGAGAATTACCCATACTATGCACCAGAGTACCGGGCTAATTCGTGAGTAGTAGGTTGAGTTTTTCATATCTAAATATACTAATTTCAGGAGATATATTATGCTGAATTCCTCTTATGTAGCTTTGATCCTTTTAATCAGGAATGCGTTGCATGATATTCGATATGATTCTAATTGAAGGTACGATAATTGCATTTGATCTTTTAAATTCTATTCCAGGATACTCACTCTTAAATTCATCGGCTATGAAACCCCAACAAACCTTTGTCATTTCTCTTTTACTTCTTCTTTGTGTTGGGTCTCTTTCTGCCCAGACGGCTAAATCTGATTTACTGGATACCAGGCTAAAGTCCTATTCAAAAAAGGGTTTTAATGACATCAAAACTTATATGGCTACTGATAAGGAGTTGTATGAAATTGAAGAAACGATCTGGCTAAGTGCAATTGTTGTTAATCGCAAGTCACATAAAAGATTAAAAGAGAAGTTGACACTAAAAGTAGTGCTTTATGATACCAATGGCGAAACTGTATTAACCACCAAATTGTATTGTATGGAGGGTATGGGCAAGGGTTCCTTAGGCATACCAGAAGGTTTTTCTCCAGGTAGATATATCTTGTCTGCTACCGCTGGAAGTGAGAAAATAAGTGCATTTCAGAAGGAAATCATCATTAAAAGATCTGCAGCACCCCTTTTTATAGCGGATGTATCATTCGAAAATAAATATTACAGTAAGGGAGAAATCATCAAACCTACTGTGAAGCTAAAGGGCTACCATAACGAACCCATAAAGTCAGGTTTTATAACGTTCAATTTGATGAATGGTGACGACATGATAACCTCTGAAAAGGTCAAACTAGGCAAGAATGGTGTTGCTATGGGAGAAATTAAAATTCCTAATAATATTGCTTCTGGCGTCATTTTACGTGTTGAAGCAAAGAATAAAGGGATAACTGAATTCTTTAATATTCCGGTTCCCTTCAATGGGGATAATATATTTTTTCACTGTGTACCAGAAGGTAAGACATTGGTCAATGGAGTTCCTACTTCTATTTATTTCCGTGCCAATGACTCACGAGGGAACCCATTTGAGTTTAAGGGAAAAATTGTAAATCACGAAGGAACAGTTATTAGCGAGGTGTCCGGCAATTCTGAAGGCAAAGGTAGTTTTTACTACACTCCTTCTTCGAGCGACAAGTTAAAACTGAAGATTGATCAGCCATTTAATGGTGAACTGCCATTGAACATACCTGCGATTCAGGATGACGGTGCTTCTTTGATAATTGCTGGAGACGAGGGTCAGCAGCTCAATTTGAAAGTTCTTAGTACGAAAAATGTGTATAGGGAATATCACTTGGCTGTGATACATCAAGGTATTAAAACACATTTTAAAGTATTGGATCCGGCCCAAGGCAATTCCATTTCTCTGGCAAAGTCTGTGTTGCAACCGGGCGTCAACCAAATCACCTTATTTGATGAGTCACTGAATCCATTGTCAGAACAATTGTATTTTATTTCAAATGCGAAGGCAAAGGCAGTACAAATTGATAAGGGTCAGCAGCAAATGGAACTCAGGGGTAAATCTGAGGTTGTTATATCAAGCAGCACAGCCTTAGATTATTCTTTCCGCGTTTGCGACAAATCAAGGTTACTCGCTGAAGCTCCTGCTCAAAACATCGTGTCCTATCTATATTTTGATTCTGAAATACTTGATCCAACTTATATAAATGACTTTTCGGATGTCAGTGAAGTGAACGATGAGCTGAAATATTGTAGTTCGGTAAATGTGTGGAACCGCATTGTCTCAGAGCAAAACCTTGATTTCAATCACTTTTCAAAAGGATGGACTACCAATTTTGATAATACACCATTGATTCGTTCTGTGATAAATGGTTTCGTGCATTACTTTAATTATAGTTATTCGGAGTACTATATGGCCCTTAACCCGGCACTTCAAGATGAAGTGATGGCTAAAAGAAAATTCACGAGCGGTAGTTCTGCATATAAGGAGATGTTGATGAATGGAACACCTGTAAAAGAAGTGCTTCGTTCGATAAAGCCTTACGATGTGGTCAACAATATGGTCGTATTTTATGGAAGTGCAAGTTCTATCAGCGGTCAGGATGGTGCATTAATTATTGTCGATGGGATCAATAGAGGAAAGATCATTACTCTATTGGATGCCATTCAACCCATAACCGTAAAGTCCATCAGAGTGGGTACCAGCCCTCAGGATATACAGCGCTATACCGGTTTTAATACCATTGGAATTATTGACATTACTCTTAAGGATGGAAGCGAGTCATCAACTAATGAGTATGTAGGAGAGGAAGAGTTTGAAGCTCCTGAATACCCTAAAGGACCTCAAAATGTAAAGAAAGCTTCAGACTTAAGAACCACCATACAGTGGAAGCCATTCCGTTATAAAAGCAATGCTTCTGAAAAAGTCATTTCATATCACTCAGATGTGCAAGCCAAAGTCCTGGGAATCGTGGAAGGTATAGATGTCAATGGTGTTCCTTTTTTTGATACTTTTGAATATTCTACCTATTAGATAATAGTCTTATGAAAAACAGTTTATTTCTTGTTTTTATTCTTACCTCATCAATGGCATCAGCACAGTATAATGTCATTGCACCTGAAAACTTTGTAAAATCTTTTGCCCTTGACCAATCGACGGGTAAAACAAATCCAGATGTAAAAGGCTCACCCTATCTCAATGATGAGTTTGTAAACGGGGAGGTTTACTACTCTGGCAAATACCTGGTGAAAGGTGTATTACTCAGATATAATTTGCACGGCGATGCTATTCAATTTTCCCACAAGGGAAAAGTTATGGAGCTAGACCCTGCGATGAAAATAGACAAAGTGATTATCGGTAATGATAACTTTGTTAAACTCAAAAAATCAAGCAGTTCGAAAGTACCCGAAGGATTTGTAAAAGTGTGGAATGACCAATACCCAAGGATCATTACCAAAATGAAAACCCAGTTTTTCAAAAAAGAGGAAACACAGGCATTTTCCGAACCCAGGCCGGCTAGGTATGAGCGTCGGCCAGATGAAAATTTCTTAATGAAAGAGGAAGGGGTTTTTGAAAGAGTAAAGTCAGTGAAAAAACTGATTCAATCCCTCGGAGACTTTCAAAGTGAGCTCAACTCTTTTGCTAAAAAAGAGAAAGTATCGACCAATGATGCTTCTGAACTTGCTAAACTTATGGATTACTATGTCAGCCTAAAGTAAGTTAAAGGTCTAATTATTTTATTTAAACTTTGGTGCTTTTTTTAGAGCATCAGATGTTACTTTCCCAATCCTTGAATATCTTCAAGCCTTCAAACTATCACTATGCAAGAAACACTAAGAATTGCTGTCATTCCTGGGGATGGTATCGGATCGGAAGTTATACCCATGGGACTGGATGTGCTCAACAAAGCTTCCAGCCTTTATGATATTTCTTTAGAATACGATCATTTTGATTGGGGATGCGAGCGTTTCCGGCAGACTGGAAAAATGATGCCCGAGGACGGCTTGGATCAAATTCGAAATCATGATTCTATCTATCTTGGAGCTGTAGGATTTCCAGGTGTTCCTGATCACATTTCCCTTTGGGGTTTACTCATTCCAATCCGCAGGCAGTTTCAGCAGTATGTTAATATGAGACCTGTGAAACTTCTGGAAGGAGTTCCTTGTCCATTAGCAGGCAGATCAGCCGAAGATATTGACTTTGTTATCGTCAGGGAAAATAGTGAAGGAGAATACTCAGAAGCGGGAGGTCGGTTGAATAAAGGAACTCCGGAAGAAATTTGTATTCAAGAAAGCATCTTCACCAGGAAGGGAACTGATAGGATATTGAAATATGCCTTTGACATTGCAGAGAAAAGGAAGAAGCAACTAACCAGTGCGACTAAATCTAATGGAATAGTCCATACCATGCCATTTTGGGATGAGCGCGTTGAGGCTGTTGGAAAGGAATACCCGGATGTGACGGTCGAAAAGTATCACATAGACATTCTTACTGCCAACTTCGTTCTACATCCTGATTGGTTTGATGTAGTAGTGGGTTCAAATCTTTTTGGGGATATACTTTCTGATTTGGGCCCTGCTATAGCCGGTACTATCGGCATAGCTCCGTCTGCCAATATCAACCCTGAAAAAGACTTCCCATCCATGTTTGAACCAGTTCACGGTTCGGCACCAGATATAGCAGGTAAAGGGATAGCCAATCCAATTGCAGCCATCTGGTCAGCTGCTATGATGATGGATCATTTGGGTTATTCGAATGTGCATGATTCAATTATGAACGCTATAAAAAGGTTTTTAAAAGAGGGAAAGGCGCTTACGCCAGACATGGGTGGTCAAGCTAACACCGCTCAGTGTACTCAAGCCATTATTGACTATTTGGAAGGATAGAGGGTATTATGAAAAATAATAATATAGGATTGATTCTTGGACCATTGTCTTTTATCATTATTCAGATATTGGAAATAGATGGCTTATCCACCGAAGGGCAAGCCATATTGGCTTCAACGGCATGGATAGCTATATGGTGGATCACTGAGGCCATTCCTATGGCTGCAACATCATTGCTACCAATCGTACTTTTTCCTCTTACAGGGGGGTTGGATATTAAAACCACCACAACTACTTATTTCAGCCCGTTGATAGTGTTGTTTCTTGGAGGGCTTATAATTGCATTAGCCATAGAAAAATGGAATCTTCATCAGCGAATAGCACTGAATATAATAAAGACTATAGGAACGAATAGTAGCCGGATAATTCTTGGATTTATGGTAGCCACTGCTCTGCTGTCGATGTGGATTTCCAATACCGCTAGCACACTCATGATGCTGCCCATTGGTCTGGCAATAGCGAAAAAAGTATCTGACTTCAAATCGACAAGTACAGAGTCTGCGAACAGTTTTGACAAGTCCTTAATGCTAGGCATAGCCTACGCCGCATCTATTGGGGGAATGGCTTCATTGATCGGTACACCAACAAACGCTGTATTTTCAGCGATGAGTCTTGAATTGTACAATCGTGTCATTACATTCTCTGAGTGGCTATCGTTTGGATTACCGATATCCATTCTGCTGCTATTCATAGGCTGGATCTACTTGACTAAAGTGATATTCAAATCGGACTTTGGAAACATGGAAAAGGCAAAAGATGAAATCAAATCAGAATTAATGGCTTTGGGAAAAATCAATTATGAAGAAAAGCTCATATTGGCTGTGTTTCTATTCACGGCAATATCCTGGATTTTGAGGTCTTTCGTATTGGTGAAATTGCTTCCCGGAATCAATGATACTGTAATAGCTATTTTTGGAGCGTTGCTTTTATTCGTTATCCCGGCTAGCAGGAGAGGAGAAAAACTCATGGATTGGCAAACAGCGGAAAGAGTACCTTGGGGGATCTTATTGTTGTTTGGAGGAGGGCTTGCGGTTGCAGCTGGCTTCAAACACTCTGGTCTAGCTGATTGGCTTGGGACTCAATTGGCCTTTCTGGGAGGAATGCACTTTGCGTTAATATTGTTCATGCTAATCATCATGGTCAACTTTTTTACAGAAATCACTTCTAATGTGGCTACTGTATCGGTGCTATTGCCCATTCTTGCATCACTTTCACAGTCGATGGGCGTACATCCATTTGGGTTGATGGCTGGAGCCTGTGTTGCTGCTTCTTGTGCCTTTATGCTGCCTGTAGCTACTCCGCCCAACGCAATAGTCTATAGCTCGGGATACCTGACAATGAATGATATGGTAAAAACGGGAATATGGATGAACCTCATTTCAACGGTTATACTTTTCCTATGTATTTACTTCCTGATGCCCATTATATGGGGTATTGATTTGCTTCAGTTCCCATCGGTATTTTAGCACTGTTTCTTACCTAAGAAAATATTCAAACATTCCGGTGAATATTTCTGAAGCACCTATGAAAATTCCCACACCGTAGGTAATGTGTTTGACGGAAAGGTTGCTGATGGCAAAGGGTAGGCCGCTGACATTTAGAAAACTAAAAGACGCAGCAGTAATCACTCCACCTACTATGTAAAGTGTATAGCTTGGGCTAATCAGGATGATGATGATACCAACCAGTAGCGCTAAAAAACTTATCGGTATCACTCTAGAACTTCCCTTTTTAGCTACAAAACCACTCACGGCAAACGCTAGAATAGCCGAAAATGCCAACAACCCAAGCGCCACATATCCTGACGAGCTTGCCATTGCAGTAAATTTTTCGTTGATGTTGTGCGGAAAGAATTCGACTAGAAAGGCTTTTCCTAATCCCAGCTGTAGCCCAACAAAAATTATAGCAACGTAAGTCATTGGCGTGACTACTTTTTTTTCTGATTCTACAAGTTCTTTTTTTCTGGACATCACTTCATCTGAAGATATTTTGTGAAAGAAGTATCCAGAAACGGAAATCAAAATCCCTCCCACTATGAAAGTAAGGGTGTCCCCGAAGAATCTCACCAGTTCTACCACAACGGGCTCAAGCGCATAAATTAGCTCAGTTGTAAGAAATAGAAAACCAACAACGATCGGTAGTTTTTTGGCTGGGGCAAAGGCCTCTATCATCGAATTGGCCGGGCTAATGAAAAGGTTCATGGCAATCAGCCAGAGGACTATCATGACAGGTAAAACCGGTTTCACGATACTTAATGGAGCAGCGCCGATAAGTGATGCTACCACCATGAAAATCATAGCCGTAGCACCAATCCCAACGGAGAACATGGTAAAATACTTACCATTCTTTTGTAGCAACTTATCCGCCATGAGACCTGCCAGAGGAGGGATTACCACCAATATGATCGCTTTGCCAGCAATCATAAAGTTCACCAATCCATGAAAATTGAATTTTTCAATTAAGACTGGCTGATACTCATGATATGCAATCCAGCTGATGACAACCGATGCATTTAATGCTGCCAGACTATAAACCTCTGGCCATTTTAAGGGTCTTTCAGTAGTAGTTGCCATGATGTAGTTTTAGCTTGATTTGAACCTAAATATAAAACAAAATCCATCGGCATTTGTCGGAGCGGTGGTCATGTATCTTACATTATATAATTACTATTTCATTAAAAAGATGATGTTATTAGAAAAAACAAATAAGATATCAAAAGACACGAACAGGATAGCAGAAGAATAAGAGGGTTCGATTACTTCAACATATTTGAAATATATGAATGACAGGTTTAGTAACATTCGTATCTTTAGCTACCGTCGTTTTTGTTCAAAGAGATAAAGGGGTTTTAACCAATCGTATGGTTTTTGATTTTGGACATGAGAAAAAATGAGTAATGGTGAATACAAGAAATGTCATAAAGTGCCAAGGTAATTTAACTGTAGGTATAATCTTAATATTGCTTCTGTCTGCATGCAATTCAAACAACGAAAAGGAGGATGACGATTCTTTTTTAGAAGTTGCACAGGACTTTGCTGATTCAATAATTGAACATGGGAGAGATGAATATGGGGCTAAGTATTCTCCAATGTTTGCTTCTGTGCTAAATCGCCAGACGATGAAGCTGGAGGATCCTGATAATATACCCCAGATCAAGGGAGTGAGGGTAAAAGATAGATCGCTTACTGGTGGAAATATGATTCATGATATAGATCTATTTCAACTTCTCTACGACTTGTCAATAGAAACCGGTAATGATAAATATGCTGCCGAGGCTGATCGAGCTATTCAGTTTTTTTTCACCAATTGTCAAAGTCCAGCAACTGGACTCATGGCTTGGGGAGAGCATATTTTTTGGGATTTTCATAGAGACCAGGCTGGGTATGCTCCCAATTTTGATTTTCACGAAATGAAGGAGTGGCCATTCTGGGATCAGTGCTATGAACTTGCACCAGAGCAATCCTGGACATTTGCTATCAATGAATGGGATCATCAGATTCACGACCAAGAGACAGGTGATTTTAGTCGTCATGCCAGATATACTGAACATGAAACTTTTTCCGGCTTTGACTTTCCGCGTTACGCCGGGCAAATGATTGAGCGGTGGGTAGAGGCTTATAACCGTCCTGAAAATGCCAATCGTCCACGTAGCAAAGATTTGCTTAGCGCAATCGGTGTTCTTTTCAATAGAATGGTGGAAAATACTAAATTGTCAAAAGCGGGTTTATTGATAGCGGGTCGATCGCCAGAAGGTGACCATAACTCTGTTGTGTGGCTTACTAGTAATTTGGAATTAGCAAGATGTCTGGAGCTAGCAGCTCCTACCATGGAACCCGGATTAGGTCATCAAATGAAAGAATTTGCCTTAAAGCAAGATTGGGATTTTTTGAAAGCACCGCATAAATTGGATTCTGTAGGTGGTGGCTTTTCAGTAACACTTCACGCCGAGACCGGACTACCTAGAACCCGAAGCATGAATAAGCCTTATAGCTCCACCTGGAGCACTGGATACGGCTATGGTACTCATGCCGGCACAGCAAATACTAGCTATGGTAGGTACAAAAGCATTTCTAAAGACCATCCTGAAATGGCTAAGACATACAAGGAGCTTATTCTTTTGGCTGGGAATAAATATTTAGAGTCAGTGCCTGATACCACAAAATTGTTGAAGCCGGCAGAGTTTTCTCAGGTAATAGAATTGATGTTGAACTGCCATGAACTAACTGGAAATATTCAATACATAGAACGCGCCATTTTCATTGCAAAATTTGGTATCGATTTGTTTTTGAATGATGGGTTGCCACTGCCCAAAGTAAGCAATCAACACGATCATTACGAATCAATAACAGGTGGACCATCATTTATGTTTCAAATATTAAGACTACATGTGCGCCTGAAAGAAACAAAAGAAGATTTATGAAGTTAGTATACCTTCAATATTTGATAGCGCCAGGATCTATCTTTCACAGGTTGATTTCTTTAAACCCTTCTATAGTCATAAGAGCCTAAATTTTCAAAAAATGAAAATACTTGTTTCCCTTCTTTCATTTTTGTTGATAATTCAAATGACGGCTGCTCAAACAACTACCATTGTTATTCTGAATGAGCATGAACAAAATAAATTGAGAAAAGGGGTAGCATCAAGCGAAAATGCCAAGTGGCTAGCCGATAGTATTTTATTTCTTGCAGAAAGAGCCCTAGGACGTAACCCACGACCATTAGAGGTTGTTTACTATGAAGGTCTGCTGGATATCAATCCAAACCGAATTGATACTGAAAAGAGCTTTAAGGATATCGATGCAACTGTGAATTTGATTTATGCCAGTTATCTGACTGATAATTCTGCTTACGGGAAAAAGGCGGTAGAATTCACCAATGCATGGGTAGGAAAATACAAAGCAACTGGCAATCCTATCAATGAAAACAAGTTTGTGGCCTTTTACTGGGCGTATCATTTGTTTGGACAGTACTTCAGTAATAGCGAAAAAAGGGCCGCTGAAAAATGGATGCGCTCCATTGTGAGAGCCGAGATGGCTCGAAAGCATACACCCAACAACAATTGGGAGGCCAAACGCATGAAAATGATTGGGCTTATAGCATGCATCCTCAATGATGTTGTTATGAAAGATTTTGCCTTGAAGGGGTGGAGAAAATATTTGGGAACGGCTTACTATGCTGACGGTACCAGTCGTGATTTGAAACAACGAGACGCTTTACATTATCACTTGAGTGGTATCAAACCAGCTTTGTCAATATTTGTTAACCTCCAAAATTTTGATAAGCGCTTCGACCTTTACGACTATGTAGGACAGGAGGGCGGATCTATAAAGAAGTCAATAGAATATGCCGTACCATATGCTACCGGTAAAAAAACGCGTGAAGAATGGGTAAATACGACAGTGAAATTGGATAAGGAGCGAGCTGCTGCCGGTTTGACAAAATACCAGCCAGGAAAATTGTTCAATCCCTCTAAAGCCCTACCTACATTTGAATGGGCTGTCTACTACAACGAGGATTGGTTTTCAATTTTGGGAGACAAGAAAGATTATGCAACATCCTGGGTAGGCCTACTCAATAGTCCGATTGTCAGAAAATAATTTTAATCGAATTTAGTTCAATACCACCACTTGAAGTGAATCAGCTTTTGTACGAGCTTTTAGCCATGCTTCCAGTTTTTGCTGATCTTTTTTGGATATCCTCTTCGAGAATTTCAGCAGGGCATAGCAAACGGTATCATCCTTAAGAGTTTCTTTGTTGGGTGCAATCATATCGCCCAGTAGAAATTGCTCCAGATTGTCGTATTGAATTTCAAGCTCGGTTGATATATCTTCTACAGGATACTTCTCTCTTTTCAATTTGAATAATTCATGCTCTAGTAATTGTATCTGGGCATCCTTGGTCATCAGCTTTTCCTGGTTCTCCTTATACAAGTCTTCAATAATGCTGAGTTTCAATGATTCGCTCATCTGCTCAAAAGCCTGGTTGGTACTTTCGGTATTGTCTTCATGGTATCCCTGTCGGATTTTCAATTTAGAATTTTCAAGATTGTATAGCCTAAGGTTTTTTTCAATATTATTGAGCTCAAGTTCTGTCAAAGTTTTTCCATATAGAGTAACCTCAATAACCCGCTGGTCATCGTCCAGGTAGGAGTCTTGGCCAATGACGGTTGTTTCATCAAAATTGAATTGACCGGCTACAAAGTTTCTTGCTTGCTGCTCAAACAGCGTTTTCCTAACAAGGTTATAGGCCAGATAAATACTTGGAACAATTGTGATCACAACGAAAAATGAAATATATAGTCGTACCCTTTTCTCTGCCGCAGGGTCTGTAAATTTTTTCTTTGGATACCTAAGAAATCGAACGATCAGAAAAGTAGCTACACTGATAAAAACACTGTTGATAAAGAACAAATAAAATGCCCCAATGAAGAACTCCCAATTACCATTTGCCAAGCCATAGCCTGCGGTACACAGTGGTGGCATTAGCGCTGTGGCTATAGCTACACCCGGTATCGCATTGCTCTTTTCTCTTCTACTACCCGCTACTATGCCTGCCAGTCCACCAAAGAGTGCAATCATTACATCCCAAAGTGTAGGGTATGTACGCGACAATAATTCAGATTGTGCCTCGTGGAGCGGTGTGATGTAGAAGTATAGTGTTGAAGTCAATACACTGATGAGAACGGCTGTCCCCAGGTTTTTGAAGGCTGTCTTAATTAGATCAAAATCGTTGATACCTGCACCTAGCCCGATACCCATGATAGGGCCCATTAGTGGAGAGATAAGCATCGCTCCAATTATCACTGCTGTGGAATTGACGTTGAGGCCAATGGATGCAATAAAAATTGCGAAAATCAGAATGTAAAGGTTCGCACCTCTGAAGACGACTCCTTTCTTGATATCGGCTATGGTGGTCGATGCGCGCTCTTTGTCGTCATGAAGATCAAATAACTGACCAAAATAGTCTTTGATGGCAGTATGAAGTTGCTTCTTTTCCTTTTCCAATAGAGTGAATTATGAGATTTTACGCAAAATAGCAATGCGCTTACGAAAAGCGTCATGCATAGGTTGAATTATTTATATTAGCCGAAAAAGATATGATAAGCAATAACGAATACTTCAATGGTACGGTAAAATCCCTTGGTTACTCAAGTGCAGAAGGCAACTCAACTATTGGTGTAATGGAGCCCGGTGAATATGAATTCGATACGTCATTTTATGAAAAGATGGTAGTAATTGAGGGAAAGCTTGAAGTGCAATATCCAGGAGAAGATAGTTGGACTACATATGGAAATGGATCTTCGTTTGAAGTAGAGGCTAATTCTTCCTTTAAAATAAAGTCAATTGGGCAAACTTCTTATTTGTGTAAATACGAATAGTTAATTGTTACAATCTTACTGGATTCACCGGTGATGTTGGAATTTTGCCACTTACGTTTTGCTCCAATAGCTTTTTCATTTTAGATACTACATCAGCGTGATCTGGATTGTTAGTGAGATTGTTGAATTCTTTGGGATCGTTGATATGGTCATATAGTTCCTGACCTTCCTGACCTTCATTCCAATCGGTGTAGCGCCATTGGTTAGTCCTGACACTTCTGCCCATAACCGGATTCCCTTTTCCAGGTCTTAAAACCTGGGTGTATGCTACGCCATTCCATTCCTCATTGGTAGGATTATCTAGTAGCTGTTGCAAATCTTTACCAGGCTGTTGATCTGGCACTTCAAATCCGGCAGCCTTTGTAATGGTAGGATACATATCAATAAATTCAACGATTTGATCGCTTTTGACTCCATTGCCTTTAGCCTTCGGATGATAGATGAATAGGGGAGCACTTGCAGATTCTTCAAACAAACATCTTTTCTGCCAAATGCCCTGATGCTCGCCCAAATGGTAACCATGATCGCTCCACAACACAATCATTGTCTTATCCATCAACTGATTTTCTTCAAGAGCATCTAGTATACGCCCGACTTGCGCATCAATAAATGAAACGGTCGCATAGTAGGCCTGCTTTGCCTCCAAACAAACAGAGTCTGGAAGGCCATAGTTTGAGACTTTGCAATTGTGAGCCAGAGCTGCATAAGGAATATCCTCTCTGTCATCTTCGGGTGCAAAAGGAATTTTGATTTGCTCTATTGGATAAAGATCAAAATACTTCTTCGGAGCAACATAAGGTGTGTGAGGACGGAAAAAGCCTGCTGCCAGGAAAAAAGGTTCGTCTTTGTGTTTCTTAATTTGATTGATGGCTTCAGTAGCAATCATACCATCAGTTTGCTCTTCATCAGCTCCCTCAGCCCTCAGCCAACTCAAGGCTGCACTGATTTTTCGTTGCGGTTCAGCATTCACTACGAGGTGTTCATCGGTTTTGTCCCGGCCTTTTGGGTTGTATACCTCTTGCCAGGACAGAGGATCGTCATGCCCATTAGTACCTATGGAAGCTGGTACGTTGTAATGGTAGAGTTTCCCAACTCGACCAACCCAATAGCCATTGTCTTTAAAAAGTTGGGGCAAGGTAGTAACATCAGGGACAGCATCTCTGAAATAGGCGTCCAGATCATATACCTTTATTTGATCTGGCCTTAGACCCGTCATCACTGAGGCTCTGGATGGATTGCATAGCGGCAATTGGCAATAGGCATTATTGAATTGTACACCCAGTTTGGCTAACCTATCGAAATTTGGGGTTTTGGCGATTGGATCACCATAAGAAGCCAGGTTGGAGGTCAGGTCATCTACTGCCAGAAAAACTACATTGAGCTTTTCCTCTTTGGGTTGTTGGCAGGATGATAGCATTGAAATAGCTAGCCCGAAAATTATTGTATTGAATAGCTGTCCTTTCATGGTTATTTGTTTGGCTGAGCAAATTAGTCAAGATTGACCGCATAATTCGTACTTCTTCCCCCACCGCTAGGGATGAAAATTTCTTTTTTTACCAAGTCTTGTAAATCCCTGGTTGCTGTTGCTTTAGAGGTTTTTGTAAGTGAAATGTATTTTCGGGCATTCATACCTCCTTCAAAACCATTAGGTTCATCACTGAGCATGCGATTAATGGCCTTGAGTTGTCTGGTATTCAATTCAGTTTTCCATTTATCGAAGAACTTAGATTTCTTCAAAGAAAACTTGATTCTTTTTTCTGCATCTACCTGGGCATCATAAACCACCTGTGCAAAATATTTAAGCCACCTTGTAATTTCGTATGATTGCTGAGCCTCCTTCAAAGCATTGTAGTAAGCTTTTCTGTTTGCCTCGATAGTATTCGAAATACTAATTAAGATTGGTTGTTTAAATCCCTGTGATAATGCTTTTTCCGCTATTGTACGTCCTATTCTCCCGTTTCCATCTTCAAAGGGGTGTATGCTTTCAAAATACAGATGAGCAATGGCCGATCGTAGAACAGGTCTTTTGATTCCACCTTTTTGATCGGGGTGAGAATTGTTAAACCACAAGAGAAAACCCTTCATTTCTTGCGCTACCATCGATGAAGGAGGTGCTTCGAAATGAATTTTTTCTTTGCCCACAGTTCCGGACACTACCTGCATCGGTTCTGAATGGTGGCGCCACTTTCCGGGCTTTATGCGAGTATTTCCTGAGAAGATCATCCTATGCCATTCAAATAGTTTCTTTTGTGTCAATTTATCAGCAAAGGTATTTCTCGCATCCACCATTAGGTCTGCAGCCCCTTTGGATTTTGGGTCTTTGGCGTGCATGATGTTTTGTTTGATGCCTAAGTTGTTTTTTATGGAAGACATTACATCTTTTCTGCTCAGGTATTCTCCCTCTATTTCAAAGCTTTTCAAGGCTTCCACCAATAACATGTCCATTATTGCCTCTACCTGATTTTTGTCGGATAATCCTTCAATAAGGCCAGTGGAACGACCTGAATGTTGAAAAATAGCTGTTTCAATATCTTCTATTACAGAAGCGTTATACTGAAAATCAGGCCAATCTGGGAGTTGCCAATTGTATCTCATGAGCCGAATGTAAACTTTATTCGGCTCAAAAATACTATAATTATGAGCCGATTACAAAAATTATTCGGCTCAAAAAAATATAAATAATGAGCCGAATATGAAAACTAATCGGCTCATGACTAGCTTTGATATTTCTCATTTTGACATTTTTCTTCCATTCTGTGACATTCTAGACCAAATCCCCGACTTTTGCAGCTCATTGAGCGAAAGGCAAATTGAAGACAAAAGAAAGAACTAAGGATAAGGTCAATATTGTGACCCTGGGCTGTGCAAAGAACCTGGTAGATTCGGAAGTGATGCTTACCCAATTGAAGGGCAATCAGATAGATGTAGAGCATGAATCAGCTAAGCAGGATTCGAACGTCGTAATCATCAATACCTGTGGTTTCATAGAAAACGCCAAGCAAGAATCTATTGAGACCATACTGAAATATGCGGAAGCTAAGGAACAAGGCCTAATCAAAAAAGTATACGTTACTGGTTGCCTGTCGCACCGATACAAAGACGATTTGACTAAAGAGATACCCAATGTCGATGAATACTTTGGTACTACCGACTTGAAGCAACTGCTGGCCCGCTTCAAAGCCAACTATAAGCATGAGCTTGTTGGTGAACGAATAACCACAACCACATCCCACTATTCTTATTTGAAAATTTCAGAAGGCTGTGATCGCCCGTGTTCTTTTTGTGCAATTCCGCTGATGCGTGGTAAGCATGTCTCCAAGCCAATTGAGGAACTAGTATTGGAAGCATCTAACCTGGCAAAGAACGGTACAAAAGAGCTCTTGCTGATTGCACAGGATTCCACATATTATGGACTAGACCTTTACAAGAAAAGGAACCTAGCAGAACTATTGGAAAGAATATCTGATGTTGAGGGTATTGACTGGATTCGTTTGCACTATGCATTTCCAACAGGTTTTCCAGAAGACATCCTCAAGGTGATGAATGAGCGTGAAAACATTTGCCGTTACTTGGATATTCCCTTGCAGCACGGTTCAACAGAAATGCTCCAGCGTATGCGTAGAGGCACAACTCGCGACAAGACCACAGAGCTGATCGCAAAGATCAGAGAAGAGGTGCCAGGCATTGCGCTTCGGACTACAATGATTGCTGGTCACCCCGGGGAAACGGAATCTCAGTTTAACGAAATGCTGGACTTTATTGAAGAGTCGAGATTTGATCGTCTAGGAGTGTTTGGTTATTCTCATGAGGAGGACACTCATTCGTTTTCATTTGAGGACGATGTGCCGGAAGAGATAAAGCAGGAACGTGTGGAAGCTGTGATGGAGCTTCAGGAAGGAATTTCAATGGAATTGAACGAGGAGAAAATTGGTACTAAACAAAAAGTACTGATTGACCGGAAAGAGGGAGAGCATTTTATTGGTCGTACTGAATTTGACTCACCGGAAGTCGATAACGAGGTATTGATTGATGCCACAGAAAACTACCTTCGTATTGGTGACTTTGTTCAAGTAGAAATTATCGGTTCAGAGGCTTTTGATTTGTATGGACAGCCTATCAGTTGATCAGAACGTCGGTGGTCTATCGACTGTCGTTTAAAAATCCATATCTAATTTTTAATTCTCTCGTATGATTGAGCTATGTTTATAATTGTACTAGAAAATCGTATTTGCTGCTAATGAAGGTAGAGAAAATTGAATTAGGGAATACCAACGCATTTTCATCATTTTTCCTGGACTATATTTCATCCAAAGAAAGCCTTAGCCTTTTTTATGGCAGAAAAGCACAAATAGAGAGCTTTGAAGGCCAAATAGCCGAAAAGAATTTTGAGCAACAGAAGCGAGAAGTATTGCATAAAGTGCTTTCTGAGCAGTATGATGACTTGGATACATCTGCACCAGTCCAGACTAACACCGACGCACTTCTGGATGAGAATACATTCACAGTTACCACGGGGCATCAATTAAACATCTTTACAGGACCGCTGTATTTTATTTATAAAATTGTCACCGTGATAAATGCTTGCAAGGCATTAAAAGCGAAGTATCCTGAAAAGAATTTTGTACCTGTTTATTGGATGGCCTCCGAGGATCATGATTTCGAGGAGATCAATCACTTCAGCTTATTTGGTAAAAAGTATGCCTGGAACTGCGACCAGAAAGGTGCTGTAGGTCGATTCTCAACAGATTCAATTCAGGACTTGCTGAGTGAGCTACCAGAAAAAGTTGAGTTGTTTGAAAGGGCATACACAAGTCATAAGCAGTTGGTTGATGCTGTCCGCTGTTACATTAATGACTTATTTGGGGACTATGGAGTGATTGCCATGGATGCCGATGATAGGCGATTAAAAGCCCAATTTTCTGAAGTGGTGGAAGATGACATCCTGAACCATCATGCTAATGATCTGGTGGAGGAAACAAGCTCGAAGCTATCTTCTCTTGACTATCATGCGCAGGTGTTTCCGCGAGCCATCAATTTTTTCTACATGGATGGTGACATCAGGGAGCGCATAGTGAAAGGAGATGCTCAATGGAAAGTCTTGAATACTGATCTTACCTTTTCAGAAGAACAAATCAAACAATTGATTCGGGATGAACCGGAAAAGTTCAGCCCGAATGTAGTTATGAGACCGCTTTACCAGGAGATGATTTTACCTAACCTGGCTTATTGTGGAGGGCCTGCTGAGGTGGTATACTGGATGCAGTTGAAGCGGGTGTTTGAATATTATCAAACTCCTTTTCCCATTTTGATGCCCAGGAATTTTGCTTTGATAGTGAACAAGGCTGTAGGGAAGAAAATGCAGAAGTTTGAATTCTCGAATGAAGACATATTCCTCAAGGAAGAGGTGTTAAAAGAAATACATCTAAGGTCACTGGGCGATGGAGAAATTGACCTTAGCGAGGAAAGGCGTGTGCTTCAGACAGTATTTGAAGGATTGACTGACAAGGCCAATAGTGTTGATGGTTCGTTGAAAGGATTTATCGGTGCAGAAAACAGCAAAGCACTAAGATGTATCAGTGCAATAGAGAAAAGGTTGAAGAAGGCGAATGAACAAAAAAATGAGTCTGCTCTAAACCAGATTTCAGCCTTGAAATCAAAGCTTTTTCCAAATGGAAGCCTTCAGGAGCGCCATGATAATTTCCTTAATTTTTATATTAACAACCCAGAATTTATAAGCGAGCTCGTAAATCTATTCGACCCCTTCGATTATAGCTTCAACATGCTCAAGGATGAATAGCTAAACTTTGGCTATTCCTCCATATCCTTCAGTTCCAGGTCCAGTGCTTTAGTAGAAATTTGAATTTCTATTAGGGAGAAAATCAATGAAATCAGTAGTGATCCCAGGCTGGCGCCAAACGTATAATTCGCAATGTTTGTTTTATCTTGAAAGAGTAGAAACATACAAATGACGGTAAACAGAAAGCTAAGAATGCCGAATGCTTGCATGTTTCTTATCAGGTACATTCTAAGTCTTAGGTTTTTGATTTGTCCGGCGATAATGCTTTCATGACCATTCTCATTGTAGCGTTTGTATAGACTTCTAATCAAAGTAGCAACGGCTAGAAACCTGTTAGTATAAGCCAACAAGAGCAATGTAATTGCAGGAAACAGTAGGGCAGGGGTGGAGATTTCGAGGTTCATGGGTATTATGTATGCTCTTAGTAATGCTTCATACCTCACATTGAACCTTGAATTTTAAACTTTGAATTGTTTGTTACGCCGCTTTCAGTTTGTTGATTTTCGACTTTTCGATTTTGTCTTCTGCATATGCTTTTGTGACAATTAGTTTTTTGGCTGAATTGTCAGATGGCATTTCAAACATAGCATCAGTAACGATAGCTTCACAGATAGACCTGAGCCCTCTTGCTCCTAGTTGAAATTCGACAGCTTTGTCTACGATGAAGTCCAGTGCATTTTTCTTGAACTCTAACTCAATACCCTCCATAGCGAAGAGCTTGGTGTATTGTTTGGTCAAAGCATTTTTTGGTTCTGTCAGGATCTTCTTGAGTGCAGATTTGTCTAAAGGATCCAAATGTGTAAGCACCGGTAGTCTACCTATCAATTCAGGAATCAGTCCAAAGCTTTTTAAATCCTGTGCATTGACATACTGCAACAGATTATCTTCATCCAACCCAACCTCATCATTTTGATTGTTGAAACCAATTGGTCGGGAATTGAGGCGGTTACCGATATGACGAGTGATGCCATCAAAAGCACCGCCACAGATAAATAAGATGTTCTCTGTATTAACAGAGATCATTTTCTGATCAGGGTGTTTTCTGCCACCTTGTGGAGGTACATTCACAGAAGTACCCTCCAACAGCTTAAGCAGCGCTTGTTGCACGCCTTCTCCACTCACATCCCTTGTGATGGATGGGTTGTCTGATTTTCTGGAGATTTTATCCAACTCATCTATATAGACAATGCCACGTTCAGCAGCTTCTGTTTCATAGTTAGCAGCTTGGAGCAATCGAGTCAATATACTTTCAACATCCTCACCCACATAACCGGCCTCTGTCAGCACAGTTGCATCGGCAATACAGAAAGGTACCTGAAGTATTTTAGCGAGCGTGCGAGCCAGATAGGTCTTACCTGTACCTGTTTCGCCCACCATAATGATATTTGATTTTTCTATCGTAATCTCATCCTCTTCAGGCTCCTGCATCAGTCGCTTGTAGTGGTTGTATACCGCTACCGATATCACCTTCTTAGCATCATCCTGCCCAATCACAAACTTGTCGAGGTGCTTCTTCATCTCGACGGGTTTGATCAAATTGAATTTTGGCGAGGAAATGTCGTTTTTAGTCTTTGTCTCTTCGCTTAATATTTGGTTGGCCTGGGTAATACACTTGTCGCAAATATGCGCGTGTATTCCGGATATCATCAGATCGACATCCTTTTTATTCCTACCACAAAATGAACAAGTTACCTGTGCCATACGATTTTAGTTAGTTTTTCTTTCCAACACCTCGTCTATCAACCCGTAAGATTTAGCCTCTTCAGCACGCATCCAGTAGTCTCTATCAGAATCCTCTTCAATCTGCTCATAGCTCTTACCTGAGTGTAAAGAAAGAATACCGTAGAGGTCTTTCCTTAGCTCCTGCATTTGCTTCAGATTGATTTCCATATCTTTAGACTGTCCTTGCATTCCACCACTCGGCTGATGAATCATTACACGAGCATGTTTCAATGCTGATCTTTTACCAGCTGCTCCACCAGACAGTAACACAGCACCCATTGAGGCTGCCATTCCAGTACAGATGGTTGCTACATCAGGGTTCACATATTGCATCGTATCATACATCCCAAGTCCGGCGTAAACTGATCCACCGGGGCTATTTACATACAAAAGTATGTCTTTTTTTGCATCTACGGATTCTAAGAACAGCAGTTGAGCTGTGATGATGTTGGCTATATTTTCCTCTACTTGCATTCCAAGGAAAATAATCCTATCCATGATTAGCCTTGAAAACACATCAATTTCCCTAAAGTTTGTAGGACGTTCCTCAATCACCGCACGGGTCATGTTTTCCACTGTTCCTACATACTGGTCAAATGTGTTACCATTTATATTCTGCCCTTTTACGGCAAAGTCTCTGAATTCCTTCTTATCGATCATTCTAAGTTTTTTTGAATCACACAAAAATAAAAAAAGTCCTTAAACCTAAGGACTTTTCTATGACGAATATTCTGACCTCTTTGTTTGAGGTTTTATGCTTTTTTATTGAACTCTTCAGGAGTTACCTGCTTATCTTTTATTGTGATCTGCTCTTTGATGAAGCTGGTTACTTTGTCATTGTAGACTTTGTCATGAAGTTTTACATAGTTGTTGCCATTCTCACCTTTCAGATAATTGTCAACAAAAGAGTCCATACTGCTTTCCAGTTGATCCGCTGGGAAACCCGATGCTGCAAATTGTTGCCTGATCATTTCTTTTGCCTCAGTCATGACATCTTCATGCTCAGCCTTTATGTCATTATCTTTCGAGATTTTGTTTTTGATCAATGACCATTTAAGATCCTTAGCATAGTGCTCATAGTCTCTGTCAATCTCTTCTTTACTGATTTTCTCTTTGTTAGAAGCTTCAATAAATCGCTTGAGGAAATCATCAGGAAGCTCCATTTTTGTCTTTTTCACAAACTCATCCTGTATGGTGTAGTTTAAGAATTGCTCAGACTCCTGGTCGTAGTTTTTGCCAACCACTTCTTTTATTTTCTCCTTGAATTCCTCTTCGGT
Source organism: Cyclobacteriaceae bacterium (assembly GCA_049115735.1). Taxonomy (GTDB): domain Bacteria; phylum Bacteroidota; class Bacteroidia; order Cytophagales; family Cyclobacteriaceae; genus CAXBNB01. The sequence goes on from JAGDZP010000033.1 coordinate 47,174, forward strand.
TTTCACAGCATCCTTTCCGAATGTCTGATCGAAAAGCTCCTGGCCCATTTCAGCTGACTCTTTTCTGTTTACATTCTTTACCGCAAATTTGATTTTTGTTACTTCAGCAGATCCTGTGAATGCAACTTGATCAGCTTCTTCTTTCAACGCTTTTGAAACATCAAACTCAACTTCGTCACCTTTCTTTTTTCCTATGAATTGCTTTTGTTGCTTCTTCTCAACTTTGCTTAGGTCAAGCTCGGCAGTTTTGTTTTCCTCTGCGTCTTCTGTAACGATCTCTCCAAACAAAATATCACCAGCCTCAGATACCTCAGGATTGGTCATCTTGCCAAACTGCTTTTTGAGGTTGTCTATAGTCTCGTTGATCACCTTGTCATCAACTTTTATCTTGAAGTTCTCGATTTTTACTTTTTTGTCAAGCTTTACTTCAAAATCATCCGCCATTCCAATAGAATACTCAAAATCAAATTCACTTTGGTTGTCCCAATCAATTTCCCCTGCTTTTTCTACGTTTGGTAATGGCTCTCCTAGAATTTGGATTTCGTTTTCTTTGATGTAGTCCGTTACCTTGTGAGAAAGAATATGGTTTACCTCGTCCACTAATATGGACTTTCCATACATCTTGTTGATCAAAGTTTTAGGAACTTTGCCCTGCCTGAAGCCTTTGATATTGGCTTTCTTGCTATACTCCTTGATTTTTTCTTCAACTTTGGGTTGATAATCGTCCTGCTTTAGGCTAATTTTAATCAAGGCTTCAGTGCTTGATATTTTATCGAGAACTATTTCCAATGTTCTAAGTTTTTGTGTGTGATACTAAAATTAAAAAACCCTCTAACGAGTCCCGACTTGTCGGTGATGCGAAAGAGGGTGTTTATTTTGTGCGGATGGAGGGACTCGAACCCCCATGCCTCGCGGCGCTAGATCCTAAGTCTAGTGCGTCTACCAATTTCGCCACATCCGCATGCTTTGAATTTTGGAAGTGCAAAAGTAGTATTTTTATTTTATTAACCAACACCTTTAATTTCAATTTGATTACTTTTTTTAGTGTATGGTCGAAACGTTGATTACAGAAGAAGAACAAGAGCGGAAGGAGATTCTAAATAGGTACCGAAAGTTGTTGCGTCATGCAAAGCCATTCCTAAAGAATAACGATGCTAAATTGATCAAGAAGGCATTCAATACTTCGAATGATGCCCATAAGGATATGCGCCGCAAATCGGGCGAACCTTACATATATCACCCCTTAAGCGTAGCGCAGATTTGTGTGGAAGAAATAGGTCTTGGAACGACATCAATTATTTCAGCCCTCCTGCACGATGTTGTGGAAGATACTGATTGGGAGATCTACGATATCAGGCGAGAGTTTGGCGATAAAGTAGCCAAAATAATAGATGGATTGACGAAGATTTCTAGTGTGCCAGGGGAGAATGCCTCTGAACAAGCGGAAAATTTTAGAAAACTGCTACTGACATTGGCAGAAGATACAAGGGTTATACTCATTAAGCTGGCTGACCGCCTTCATAATATGAGGACACTTGCTAGCATGCCTCAGCACAAACAACTAAAAATAGCCTCCGAAACGGCATACATATATGCACCATTGGCCCATAGACTTGGCTTGTATGCAATCAAAACCGAATTGGAAGATTTGGCTCTGAAATATCACGAACCTCAGGCTTATGAAGAAATTACTTCGAAAGTCGCCACCACTAAGGATGCTCGAAGCAGGTTTATCAAGAACTTCATTAAACCTATCAATGAAGGGCTCAAGCAGCATGGATTTAAGGTAGAGATTAAAGGACGACCTAAGTCTGTCCATTCTATATGGAGTAAAATGAAGAAACAAAATATACCATTCGAAGAGGTATATGATTTGTTTGCCATTAGGATAATAATTGATACAGACCTTGAAAATGAAAAGGCTGCCTGCTGGCAGGTTTATTCCATGGTCACAGACTTCTATCAACCCAATCCGGATCGGCTCAGGGATTGGATTAGTCTGCCAAAATCCAATGGTTATGAATCTCTGCACACTACAGTATTGACGCAAAAGGGTACAAATAAAGGCAAATGGGTAGAGGTGCAAATCCGTTCGAAAAGGATGGATGATATTGCTGAGAAAGGCTATGCAGCCCATTGGAAGTACAAAGACAGTACGCCTAAAGAAAACGAATCAACCCTGGACACGTGGATAAACAAGGTGAGAGAAACGCTCGAACAAAATGACATGTCTGCAATCGAATTTGTAGACGATTTCCGAGCCAACCTCTTTAACGAGGAGGTCTATAGTTTTACCCCAAAAGGAAAATTGGTCACCTTACCTTACAATTCTACAGCCTTAGACTTTGCATTCGATATTCACTCCGAAGTAGGGGCTACTTGTATTGGAGCGAAAATCAACAAGCGATTGGTACCGTTGAATACCAAGCTAAGCAATGGAGATCAAGTGGAAATCCTCACTTCAAACAAGCAAACGCCAAAGGAAGATTGGCTAAAGTTTGTAGTGACCAGTAAGGCCAAATCGAATATTAAAGATTTTCTCAAGGAGGATAAAAAGAAAGCCGCAAGCGAAGGAAAAGAAGTGGTGATCAGAAAACTCAAGCAAATGAAGCTGGAGCTCAACAACGAGACTGTAACCAAACTTAATGCATACTTTGGGACCAAAACTCCCTTAGATTTTTTCTATGCTGTAGGAAAAGGAAAAATAGATCCGAAGGATATAAAAAAGATCAATGAGGTCAAGAAGGAGAAGTTTAGACGTCTCAAAAGCCTGATAGGTGTTAAGGACAGGAAACCAAGGAAAAAAGAACCAGTAGTAGAGGAGAAGAAGGATGTGCTGCTGCTTGGTGAGGATATGGACAAGCTGGATTATAAGTTTGCGAACTGTTGCAAGCCAATACCGGGTGATGATGTATTTGGTTTTGTTACCATTAATGATGGTATAAAGATCCATCGTAACTCTTGTCCCAATGCCAACGAGCTCATGTCCAACTATGGCTACAGGGTGGTGAAGGCCAAATGGACGTCTCAGCAGGAAATAGCTTTTTTGGCAGGCATCAAGGTGATTGGTACAGACCGACTAGGCATGATCAACGATATTACCAAGATTATTTCCAGCGAGTTGAAAGTAAATATGAGGTCACTAACTATCCATACCGACAATGGCATTTTCGATGGAAATATTGAACTGTTTGTGAATGATACCGTTCACCTCAATATGATGATCAAAAAGCTGAAGAAGGTATCCGGTGTAGAGCGGATCACAAGATATGATTTGTTTGAAAAATAGCTAGTTGTAGGGATTTTATTGCGTATTTGAGCAGTGGCACAATTCAGCTACTCGCACTATTGCGAATCAATGTTTTTTAAACCTATATTTGCAGCCCAAAAGTTCTTCTATAAGTCGGATCTTAAGTTCACTGAAGCAGATAATTCATTCCATGCCCGTAAAAGCCAAGATATTTGAGGAGGTAAAAAACATTTTTACCCACTTTCTTGAAAACAAGGGATTGAGAAAAACCCCGGAGCGCTATGCGATTTTGGAAGAAATCTATAGCAAATCGGGACACTTTGATGTTGAGTCTTTGTACATCAGCATGAAAAATAAGAATTATCGTGTCAGTCGGGCGACTGTATACAATTCCCTGGATTTATTGGTGGAGTGTGATTTGGTTACCAAACACCAGTTTGGTCAAAACCTGGCCCAGTACGAGAAATCATTTGGGTTTAAGCAGCATGATCATATATTGATGGAAGAATCTGGGAAAGTATTGGAGTTTTGTGATCCAAGAATCCAGAATATTAAAAGGACTTTGGAGGAGATGTTTGATATAGATATCACGCATCATTCTCTGTACTTTTTTGCAAAAGAAAAAAAGAAAGAACCTGAGGCCTGATTGCCTTGGTTTGAATTTTAAATAGAAAAATAAAAATGAACTTTAGTTTCAAAACAGAAGAAGGGATAATGAGGTTCGAGTTTTCAGGCGATCTCATTGGAGAAGAAAATGGCCCTGAAATAATTGAAGCAGTCAATAATGAGATTATCAATGGTATAAAATATTGTGCCGTCGATATCTCAGCAGTCAGATATATCAATAGCAGTGGAATAGGTGTGCTTATTACAATTTTGACTAAGTTCAGAAACAAGGATGGCGAAGTGGTACTGATTAACCCATCTGATCACGTGAGGAAATTATTAGTTATTACTAAGTTGAATGCCATTTTTACTATCGTTGACAGTATGGAGGAGGCAGTAAACGAATTGAATAAGTAGATTATGGCTGTTGATGTATTGCTTGGTCTCCAATGGGGAGATGAAGGAAAAGGTAAGATTGTTGACGTTCTTACACCAAAGTATAATGTAATTGCACGATTCCAGGGAGGCCCCAATGCTGGACATACCCTCAAGTTTGGAGACACCAAACACGTTTTGCACCAAATCCCATCCGGAATTTTTCATAAGGACTCTCTGAATATTATTGGAAACGGAGTGGTGCTGGATGTGATTACTTTCCAAAAGGAAATTACAGCGCTGCAAGACATGGGTGCACTTGATATGAATGCATTGAAAATATCAAAGAAAACCCAGCTGATCATTCCTACCCACAGGCTCCTGGATGCTGCATATGAGCATGCAAAAGGAGATGCCAAAATTGGCTCTACCCTGAAGGGAATAGGGCCAACTTATGAAGATAAAATCTCAAGAAATGGGTTGAGAGTAGGTGACATTATTGGAGGGGATTTTAAGGCACGCTATGAAAAATTGAGGGATCGCCATACCGTCATTTTGGATAAGCACAACTTCTCTTATGATTTAGCACCACTGGAAAAGGAATTTTTTGAAGCAGTAGACTTTATTCAAAAGTTTGACCTGGTAGACAGTGAATATGTGTTGAATATGGCACTGAAAGACGGGAAGAAAATATTGGCAGAAGGGGCTCAGGGATCATTGCTTGATATAGATTTTGGCAGTTACCCTTTCGTAACAAGCTCTAATACAACTACAGCAGCTGCATGTACGGGATTGGGAATAGCTCCAAACAAAATAGGTGAGGTTTTTGGTATTTTTAAAGCCTATTGTACTAGAGTAGGAAGTGGTCCTTTTCCTACGGAATTGTTTGACGAGACAGGAGAGCAATTGCGAAAGAATGGTGCGGAATTTGGAGCAACCACTGGAAGGCCGAGGCGCTGTGGATGGTTGGATTTACCAGCTCTAAAATACGCCATTATGGTATGTGGTGCTACAAGACTGTATATGATGAAGGCTGATGTGCTTTCGGGCTTTGGTGAGATTCAGGTATGTACCAATTACAAAAACAAAACTGGAGATTTACTAGAAGGCATTCCTTATGATCTGGATGAGGTAGGATTGACACCTGTTTACAAATCTTTTGCCGGCTGGAGTGATGATCTAACTGAAATGACTTCATTCGATCAATTGCCAAAGGAACTAACAGGTTACATCGACTTCATTGAAACGGAAGTTGAGGTGCCGATTGATATTGTATCCATCGGACCGGATAGAAATCAGACGCTGATTAGGTAAGTCTCTTAACCTTCCATTAAAACTATTTTTCGTAGGGGTTGATAGTCTCAATCGACCCATCCGGATTGTGTATCAGTTCTGCCACTTTTATCGACCTCAAATGTGTGACTCCTTTTGACAGGCTAGAGTCATGATAAAATAAATACCATTTACCATCTATTGCACAAATGGAATGGTGAGAAGTCCAGCCGACAACAGGATTCAAGATGCGTCCTGAGTATGTAAAGGGTCCATAAGGATTGTCTCCAATCGCATAGCAAATAAAATGCGTGTCACCGGTGGAGTAGGAGAAATAGTATTTGCCGTTGTATTTGTGCACCCATGAAGCTTCAAAGAAGCGACGGTCATTGTCGCCAGATAATAGAACATTTCTCTCTTCATCTAAAATCAACACATCTCGTGGCTCTTCAGCAAACTCTAATAAATCATCAGTCATTTTAGCCACTTTTGGACAAAGGGCTGGTTCCTCTGCTTCCGGTAAATGAGCAAAAGGCCCTTCACCATCTGCTCTATATTCACCTGTTCGCCAGCGTTGTAGCTGGCCACCCCACAGCCCTCCAAAATACATGTAGTAGCTGCCGTCTTCGTCTTTGAAGACAGCCGGATCTATTGAAAAGCTTTCTTTGATTGCTTGAGGCTCAGCGGTGAACGGTCCTACAGGAGAATCACTGACTGCCACGCCAATCTGAAAAATACCCTGATGGTTTTTAGCTGGGAAAAATAAGTAGTAATGTCCATTCTTCTCATGTGCATCTGGTGCCCACATTTGCTTTTCTGCCCATGGCACATCATCTATATGGAGGGCAATGCCGTTATCCACTGCTTGACTGTCGATGCTATCCATCGATATCACATGATAGTCCTCCATCGCAAAATGACTTCCCATATCATCAAAAGGCACATTGGATTCCACATCATGCGAAGGATATATGTATATCTTCCCATTAAATACATGGGCTGATGGGTCAGCTGTGTAAATATTAGTTACAAGCGGTTGTGATATTGCCTTCTTATTTAACTCTTCAAAATCTATGTGCTCTATATTATCCTCTGGCATTATTCAAATATTTTCCATACTCTTAATTACGTCTTCTTTCCTTCAGGTCGGACTCTATTTGTACTTCCATTTTTTTATTAATTTCATAGAAGTACAACAGTGCTACTCCAATGAGGAATGGAATGGCCGCATAAATGCTGATCGAGAGCTTAATGCCTGAAACGGCTGATGCGGATTGACTGGCTAGTTCGGGATCGTAACCATAACCACCTAATATGCCAGTCACCAACGATCCTCCAATGGTAAGACCCGTTTTTAAACCAATCATCATTGCTGAAAAAATGATTGCTGTAGCTCGTCGATTGTTTTTCCATTCAGAAAAATCCGCTACGTCAGCAATCATAGCCCACAGTAGAGGAATAGTGATACCGTAGAAAAAACCATGTAAGACTTGTGTGCCGAAAATCAATAGAATTGACTCTGGGGGGTAAAAATAAAATAGAATTAGAAAGACTGTAGAAAGCAGAAGGCCAGCACCGAAAACATCTCTCTTTCCGTATTTATCAGCAAGCCCTTTTGAAAATATGATGCCCACAATCATGAAAATGATGCCCCCTGCATTGAATATGCTAAAGCCGTAGGTGGTTGGGTTGTCAATTTGGCTAGAGCTAAATTTTTCCAGGAAAGGGGATAAATGAGCGCTACTTACATAGTTTTCGAAATAGTAAACATACATACCACCTTTCAATGCCAGTGTGACAAAGACTAGGGTAGTAAGCACAAGCATGATAATCCAAGGCTTATTCTTGAATAGATCCGTCAGGTCCTGTGCTACACTAGACTTCTGTTCTGGTTTCGGGACTATTCTCTCCGTAGTAGTGAAAAAAGTAATCATTAAAAATATGGTCCCAATCACAGCAAGAAAGGTCATTACTTTTTCAAACCCAATAGCTTGATCACCACCTCCGGCAATATCCACTATCGGATACATCAGTACTTGAACCACAAACTGGGCTACCATTACTGCCACAAATCGATAAGAGGAAATGCTGTTTCGCTCGGCCATGTCGCCGGTAATCACTCCACTAAGTGCTGCATAGGGTAGGTTGTTAGCAGCATATAACACCAATAGCAATGTGTAAGTAATGAATGCATAGATCACCTTGCCCTGTTCTCCGAAATTCGGAGTTGTAAACATAAGGATGGTAATGATGCCAAATGGCACTGAGGTCCAAAGTATCCAGGGCCTGAATTTGCCCATTTTGGTATCTGTTCTGTCCGCAATCATTCCCATGATGGGATTGAATACAAATGCTGCAAAAATTCCCACTGAGGAAATGATTACAGTCGCAGTTGCTGTGGGAATCTTATAAACATCGGTATAGAAAAATGCCAAAAAAGTCATCAAAGTCTGGAACACCAGATTGGCTGACAAGTCCCCTAAGGCATATCCAACCTTTTCCGTTGCTCTGAGTTTTTTTTGAAGTGCATTCATAGTTTCTTATTGGAATTTATTTGAGGCTTATCACACGATCATAAGCTTTTTTGGGTGAGAAATTTTTATCGAATAGAAGAGGATAATTTGTCCGGCCCCTTATCGGCCAGTTATTTAGCCAGGATTGCCCGTCTCCCATTCCCCAAAAGGTAACCCTGCTTATTTTGTTTTCATGTTTCAATAGTAGCCTGAAGATATCTTCATAACGCCGTGCCAGTTGTTCCTGAATGGATTCAGGCAATTGTTTTGGGTAAGGATTCAATAGGGGGTCACCTTCATATTTTTTGTAGTCTTGCCCAACTTCAGCCCCTTCCAGATCCCAAGGATTCGGAAGTACGGTTACATCCAATTCACTAAGCATTACCTTTACACCCAAGCTGGAATAAGCCAGTATGCTGTTTTCAATGTCTTCAATTGATGGCTCTGTCAGGCCCCAATGAGCTTGCATGCCTACACCATCTATCTTCGTTTCATTGGATTGAAGTTGTTTGACCAGTTTAACAACCCCAGCTCTTTTTTTAGGTTTCCAAAGATTGTAGTCATTATAAACCAGCTGAGCCTCCGGATCTGCAGTGGCAGCTTCCTTAAAGGCAAGGTCAATGTAGTTTTCTCCAATTGTCTTTAAAAAAATAGATTCTCTTAAAGTGCCATCCTCGTTTAGTGCTTCATTCACAACATCCCAGCTATCTATTCTTCCTTTGTATCTACCTGCAATGTTATGGATGTGGTTTTTGAGATGGCTTGCCATTTCAGCACTATCAGTTATTGAGTGCACCCAAGGTGCCAGTTGGCTATGCCAAACCAATGTGTGCCCAACAACAAAGAAGTTGTTTTCATCTCCCAGTTTAACATACTGGTCGGATAGGTTAAGTTCGAAAGAATCAGGTTCGGGATGAATGTACATCCACTTCATAATGTTTTCTGGAGTAATCGTGTTGAATTCCCTATTGAGAACTTCTAATGCAGTTTTATCTGTTCCATTGATTTGGTTTCGGTTAATTGCAGCACCAATGAGAAAATCACCTTTGAACTTTTCTTTTAGAGTTTGAGCCTGTACAAATTCGCTAGACTGTTTCTGTTCGCCTTTTGTACTACACCCGAATGTGAAAGCAATGAGAGCCAGTAGTAACCCGGGACATTTGATGATAGTCATGGTTCTAGTGAATTAGTTGAATAACAAATGTATTGAAACGCTGCTGCGACAGACTTAGGTATATGTACCAATTAGGGATGGTAATTGTATCATTGCTAGTTTGTGGTATCTCAGGTTAAATCGAAATTTTAATCAGCCGGTCTCTCTTTGGGGTAGTATTAAATCAGATTGTCTAATGCACTCCTAATTTGGACTAACTTGGGTATTTGTATCTTATCGCCATGGTAATTATATCAAAATAAGGATACTTTGCTAAATATTCTGAATATTAGCTTTTGGATAAATGTAAAGAATGAGGAGAAAATACCTAATCATATTGTGGGTGCTCATGTTTTGCAGTCGCCTCTCTATAGGTGATGGTAACTCTGATATCCAGTTTATCCAGATAAAAGAAAGGCTCACACAAAACACAGGTACTAGCCTTCTTCAGGATAGAGATGGTTTCCTTTGGATCGGAACCAGAAACGGACTCAATAGATATGATGGAGTGAATATGGTTAGTTATGTTCCCGAAAATTCTCCCGGGAGCATAAGTGGAGGTGACATCTTAGCATTGTTTGAGGATAGTAGTGGAACAATTTGGATTGGAACTTATCAGGACGGGTTGAATAGGTATGATCAGTCAACCGATTCTTTCATTGCTTATCGTCATGATAGCGATGACATTCATTCAATTTCTGATAATAAGATTAACTGCATTTATGAAGATCAGGAAGGCTATATATGGGTTGGCACAGAAAGAGGAGGTCTAAACAGACTAAATAAGGAACGAACACAATTCGCACATTTCAAAAAGAATGCCGATGACCCATTTAGTATAAGCAGTAATGTCATTTCTGTAATCACCGCTGATACTGATAATAATCTATGGGTTGGTACCGAAGGAGGGGGAATGAACCTGTTCAACCAAACCAATAACAGGTTTATTCACTATACCCACGATCCTCAAGATCCGGGCACAGTTAACTCCAATATTATCCGAAGTATTTATAACAATGGAAGTGGCAATATTTGGATAGGGTCTGATGAAGGACTTAATAGGCTGTACTATGACCATAATGGAAGATATGTGTTTGAAAATATTCCGTTCGATAACAGGTTAAACAATAAAGTTCACAACGTTGTGCTTTCCATTATGGAAGACAGCAATGAGAAACTGTGGATTGGTACGGAAAACGGTGGAATCATAACATTTGATAAAGATCAAAAGCAATTGGCTAAGTACTTTCATCAGTCAACTGAAGAGTATAGCATTTTGAGCAATTCAATATGGTCCTTATTAGAGGATCAGAGAGGTTTTGTTTGGGTTGGGACTTACAATCAGGGAATTTTTAAAGTAGACCCAAACTACTGGAAGTTTAAGCACATCAAGAACAATCCCTTCAATAAAAATTCTTTAGTATACAACTATGTAAGCTGCTTTGCTGAGGATGAAAAAGGAAATATATGGGTCGGTACTGACGGTGGCGGTCTTGACTACTGGAACCAACAAGACGATAGCTTCCAACATTATAATGTGCAAACCAATTCTGGGCTCAGGGCTGATCATGCTCAATCTTTAGTGGTGGATGCCAAGGGAACAGTATGGGCTGGCTTTTGGCAAGGTGGTGTCAGTATTTTGAAGCAGGGTAAAAAGCAGTTTGAAAAGCTTGCAGGAATAGATCATCCAGTGCTTGAAACAGGGAATATTGTTTCAATATTAGAGGATAGCCATTCGAGAATATGGCTTGGAGCATTTAGATATGGTTTGTTGATGTATGACCCTTCTACACTACAAATGCAAGAATTCAGGCATGATGAAAAAGACCCTACCAGTCTAAGTTCAAACCTTGTAACATCAATTTATGAAGATTCTAAGGGAAACATTTGGGTTGGTACGGAAGGACAGGGATTAAATAGGCGGAGTGGGATGGATGGATCATCAGGGTTTAGAAGATATTCGAAACACTTGGATGACTCAACAAGCCTCAGCAACAATCTGGTACACTGCATATTTGAAGATAGCAAGAAAAATATTTGGGTTGGAACTTCGGTAAAGCTTAATCTCTACAGTGATGATACTGATGACTTCCTGAGTTTTGGTGCGAAGGAGGGTTTGGCCGATGAGGCTATTTACGGTGTGCTGGAAGATGGTGCCGGAGACCTTTGGATCAGTACCAATAATGGCATTGTCCGATTCAGCACCGATAGTGATTCTTTTAGATCATACGGATTGCTGGACGGATTACAGGGCTATGAGTTTTTCAAGCAGTCCTGCTTAAAAAGGAAGGACGGTCAAATGCTTTTTGGAGGGAAAAATGGATTCAATGTCTTTGACCCTAAGAAGATTACAGATAATACTTACCAACCTCCTGTGTACTTTACTGATTTTAGGATTTCTAATAAAAGTATCAAACCGGCTGCCAATGGCCTATTAACAAAAGACATTAACAGGACGGAGAGAGTCGATCTAAAGTACTTTCAAAATGACTTCAGTTTTGATTTTTCAGTGCTCAGTTTTTCTCAGTCTTCAAAGAATATTTATGCCTACCAGTTGGTCAACTACGATGATGATTGGCAATACATTGGCAATCGTAGTAGTGCATTTTATACCAATGTTCCGGCAGGTAATTATACGTTTCGTGTGAAGGCTACTAACAATGATCGAATATGGAGCGATAATATTGCGTCGATCAAAATGTACATATCGCCAGCCTGGTATGCGACCTACTGGGCTTTTGGTATTTATGCTTTACTCGTACTGGCCGCTATTTGGTGGGGACTCAGTACCATTATCAATCGAGAAAGATTACAGGCCCAATATCGGGTGGAGCACATGGAGCTATCCAAGATGCAGGAGCTCGATGAAATGAAATCAAGATTTTTTGCCAATATCTCTCATGAGTTCAGAACTCCACTCACGCTTATACTTGGTCCGCTTAAAGGCCTAAGAGATATGACAGATCCTGTTGTGATGAAGGACCAAATTGGGCTAATGATTCGAAATGCGGAAAGTTTGCTCAATCTGATCAATCAACTTCTGGAGCTGTCTAAGCTGGAAAGTGGGAAACTCAAGCTTGAAGCAGCCGAGCAGGATGTGGTGGGCTTTTTGAAACCATTAATCAAATCATTCTCTCCGATGGCAAACAAAAACTATATCAACTATAGGATTGATCTGCCAACAGAAGAAGTAGAACTCTACTTTGATGATGAAAAGCTAGAGAAAATAGTAGTAAACCTGCTGTCTAATGCATTTAAGTATACGCCGGAGTTTGGTAAGGTTGGTTTTACGGTAAAGAAGGAGAAAGAACACGTTATGATTAGTGTGTCTGATAGTGGGGTTGGCGTTCCAAAAGAAGAAGCTGAATACATATTCGATCGATACTACAGAATCAATAATAAGAAGGAAACCAGAAACAAGGGAACCGGCATTGGCCTTTCCCTGACTAAAGAGCTGGTGGAGCTTCACCAGGGTAGAATTGGGGTATTCAGTGAAGAGCGAAATGGGGCAGAGTTCAAAATACACCTTCCGCTGGGTAAGAAACACCTGAAAGAGGAAGAGATCGTAGAGAAATCCCTCATGAACAGCGCACCATCTATAGACGTAGGCGACAACCAGATTCAACTGGGTGGAAATGCTAACAAGATAATAGACGGAATGGAGGAGCAGATGAGTGATCTTCCTTTGGTGTTGGTTATCGACGATCATGATGATATTCGTGCTTATGTAAAGCAAGTACTTGAGGGCGAGTACCAGGTGATAGATGCTGAAAATGGACTTTGTGGGTTAGAGAAAGCCAAGGAGAGTATTCCGGACCTAATTATATCTGATATTATGATGTCTGGTATTGATGGCTATGAAGTTTGTAAAAAACTTAAGCTCGATGTAAAGACTAGTCATATTCCAGTCATATTATTGACAGCCAAAGCATCCAATGAAAGTGCGGTAGAAGGTTTTGAAATTGGTGCGGACTATTATATAACCAAACCATTCAACCCCAAACTCCTCAAACTGCGCGTCAGAAATATTCTAAAGACAAGGGATCAGATCAGAGATCAATTGCTTAATAAAGAAACACTCAATATTGAACCTAAAAATGTTCAGATTGCAGACAAGGATCAGAATTTCCTCAATGATGCTGTGGCTATTGTGGAAAAGAATATGTCCAATTCTGAGTTTTTAGTAGATGACCTGGGCAAGGAAATGGGCTTGAGTCGAATGCAACTCTACCGAAAACTAAAAGGTTTGATTGGCCAGTCTGCCAATGAATTCACACGTTCTATAAGACTTAAGCGCGCTGCACAGCTTTTAAATCAGGGAGTGATGAATATCTCTGAGATCACTTATGAAGTAGGTTTTAATGACCTGCAGTATTTCCGAGATTGTTTCAAAAAACAATATGGAGTAAATCCTTCGGAATACGCAAATTCTTCGGACAAAGTTTCTTGAAAAACAACCTCAGGAGCTCTTTTTAGCTGTTTTGAAACAATTACCCTCTCTGTTTGTGAGATTTCCCCAGCCTTAATAAGACTTCAAAAGTTCACCTTTGAACCTGCTTAAAACTATTTCTAATCATTTTAAACGAAAACAATATGATTAAACTCAGACAAGTTACAGCCAGGTATTCATTGCTGGCTTTCTTATCATTAATTATTGGCTTTGGGAGCATTTCGAATGTGCTGGCCCAGGGCGGACAAGTCACCGGCAAAATAACTGACG
>JAGDZP010000034.1:0-84855 GCA_049115735.1 Cyclobacteriaceae bacterium
AATCATTCACTTAACAAGAAATGAATAATTCATTAATACTTGATAAGTTAAACTCTTTTATTCGGAGAAGATAATCAGGAAATTCTTAAACCTAGTTTGTAGCAACGATCGCCTCACGCTTCCGATTAAGAATGAGAATAACATCAAAGCTTAGAGTTATAATAAATCTCGTTGTGCTTTAGAGTATTCTTGAAATCGAACAATTCCGTATTTTCATTGATGATAACCATTTCCATGCCTACCATGTCTGCATAGTCTTCCAGGTATTGAGGCGAAAGGTTCTGACTATAGCAGGTATGATGCGCACCACCTGCTAATATCCAGGCTGTTGCAGCGATATTGAGGTTTGGCTTGGCATTCCAAAGCACCCTGGCCACAGGAAGTTTTGGTAATTCATTTTCCAGCTCTACACCTTCCACTTCGTTTACAATCATTCTCATTCTGCCCCCCATATCTACAACTGAAGCATTCAAGGCCCTTCCTGGTGCAGCATCAAATACCAATCTCACTGGATCTTCCTTGCCTCCTATTCCCAAAGGGTGAATTTCACATTTTGGTTTTTCACCGCTGATTGACGGACATATTTCTAACATATGAGAACCAAGCACACGATCTCTGCCCTGCTGGAAATGATAGGTATAATCTTCCATAAAAGAATTGCCGCCATCCATTCCAGCGGCCATGACTTTCATCGAACGTACCAAAGCCGCCGTTTTCCAATCTCCTTCTCCTGCAAAGCCATAGCCATCTGCCATCAACCGTTGCGCGGCAATTCCAGGCAACTGTTTCATGCCATGAAGGTTTTCGAAGGTATCGGTAAAAGCGGTGAATCCACCTTCAGACATAAAAGCTCTCAGTCCGGCTTCAATTCTTGCGGCATCTTCTACAGACTGCCTTTGCACAGCACCATTTTTCAAGCTATCAGACAATACATAGCTCTCCTCATAATCATCAATAATAGTCTTAACGTCAGCATCACTTGCTCCATTGATATATTCTACCAGGTCACCTACGCCATAACCATTAACCGAGTAACCAAATTTGATTTGAGCTTCCACTTTGTCACCTTCGGTTACAGCCACTTCCCGCATATTGTCTCCAATACGAGCTATTTTGCCACTCTGAGCATCGGCATGTGCAGAAGCGACTCGAGTCCATGCATTGATCTGATCAACCACATTCCCATCTTTCCAATGGCCAACCACAACCTTTCGCTGAATGCCTAGTCTTGTGCACATAAATCCAAACTCACGATCGCCATGGGCAGACTGGTTTAGATTCATGAAGTCCATATCTATTGTCGGCCAGGGAATCTCGGCATTGTATTGTGTATGCAAATGGAGGAAGGGTTTATTGAGCAATTTCAACCCCTGAATCCACATCTTAGCGGGTGAAAAAGTATGCATCCACAACACAAGTCCCACACAATTGCCTGCATTGTTTGCTTCCAGACAAGTTGCGCTAATCTCCTCCGGAGTGGTGACCACTCCCTTATATTTTACCTGAACAGGGATTTTATCCTCACCATCAAATGTATTGGCTATTTCTTCAGCATGTTTAGCTACCTCCTTCAGAGTCTCCGGACCGTACAGGTGCTGGCTACCAGTAACGAACCACACTTCATTATTACTTATTGATATCATAGTTTCTTGTTGATCATTGTTAATTGAAAATTGTCAATAGGCATTAGGCTTGTCCATAGTAAGAGTCCTCACCGTGTTTTCTTTCGTAATGTTTTCGTTTCAAGGAGTCCTTCAACCTTGGTGTATCAGGATTGATAGTTTTGGTAATCCAGGCCATTTTAGCCACTTCTTCAAGTACGGCGCTGTGATAAACTGCTTTAGACACGTCTTTTCCCCAGGTAAAAGGTGCATGATTCGCGACAATGACCATGGGTACTTCTTCGGGGGTGAGCCCTTTGTCTTTGAAGCAATTCAAAATTTGAAAACCCGTTTCATGTTCATAGTCACCTTCTATCATTTCGTCAGACATTACTGGCGCACATGGTATATCAAAAGCCAAGTGGTCTGCATGGGTGGTGCCATAAATCGGAATGTCCAAGCCAGTTTGAGCCCAACCTGTAGCATGAGTTGAATGCGTGTGCACAATACCCCCGATTGATTCCCAGTGCTTGTACAATACTGCATGGGTTTTCGTATCAGAAGATGGCCGCATTGCACCCTCGAGAATATTGTTGTCAAAATCTACAATCACCATATCCTCAGGTTTGAGTTTTTCATAATCCACACCGCTTGGTTTAATGGCAAAAACACCATTTTCCCTATCTACCGCACTAGCATTGCCAAAAGTAAATAGCACCAATCCTAATTTGGGAAGCTGCATGTTGGCTTCAAAAGCCTCCTGTTTTAAACTCTGATATTTACTCATGACATGGTTATTTTTTCGATCTCGTCTCCCAGTTGGCAATATTTTGCATAAAGCTTATTGTACACTTCCGCTTTCTCAGGATTTGGTTCATAGGTTTTGATAAAACCAGCTCCCATTTTCTTCATGGCATCTTCTACTTTGTCAAAGGCTCCTGCCGCAGTAGCGCCAAACATGGCTGCACCCAAAGCACAGGTCTGCTCTGATCTGGCTACCTTCAGCGGCATTTGGTGCACATCCGCCAGGGTTTGCATCACGTAGGTTGATTTTTGAGAAATACCTCCCAAAGCAATCAGTCCTTTGATCTCCACTCCTTCATTTTGGAATCTTTCGGCAATTCGCCTGGCACCAAAACAAGTGGCTTCAACCAAACTCTTGAATAGCCTTGGCGCATCCGATCCCAGGTTGATTCCGGATAATACGCCCTTTAGATTTTGATTGGCATCCGGTGTACGTCGGCCATTCATCCAGTCCAAAGAAATTGAATCATTTTCAGTTACTTCAATTTTGGCAGCCTCAGCAGCCAGGGCAGGAATGATCTCATCATCAATCTTCTCCATCATCTCATTTTTGGTGGCATCATCCAACAACCCTAATGGCCAGGTGATCAGCCGCTTAAACCAGGCATAGGCATCACCGAAGGCCGACTGACCAGCTTCCAAACCCAACATTCCGGGAATTACCGAACCATTCACCTGTCCGCAAATACCGTTTACGAGGTGTTCATTTTCCTCCAGGGGTGCTACCATGATATCACAAGTAGAAGTACCAATCACCTTGCTCATATATCCAGGTTCGATCTCCCCTCCTACGGCACCCATGTGACAATCAAAAGCACCTACTGCAATGGCTACCTGAGTAGACAGGCCAAGCTTATCTGCCCATTCGGGAGAGAGCTTACCAACGGGCAGGTCTGAGGTGTACACCTCTTCTAACAAGTCTGTATTAAAATCAGCCAGGCTTTCATCTATTTGAGACAAAAATTCTTTGGGCGGAACGCCATTATAGGATTTGTGCCAGAGTGCTTTATGTCCAGCCGAGCACACGCCTCTTTTTACATCCCCCACTTTATTTCCTCCAGCCAATAAAAATGGAATCCAATCACAATGCTCAACCCATGAAGCGGCATTATTCCGTACTGCAGCATCTACCTTGTTGGTTCTGGCTATTTTCGCCCAGTACCATTCAGACGAATAAATCCCACCTACATATTGCAAGTAGTTAACATCAGACTGAGCCGCCAGCTCATTGATTTTTTCAGCTTCAGCAATGGAGGTATGGTCTTTCCATAAATGAAACATGGCGTGAGGATTATTCTCATAGCCGGGAAGCAAGGCTAATGGTGTACCATTCTCATCCACCGGGCAAGGCGTAGAACCTGTTGTGTCCACACCTATCCCGATTACATTCTCCCTTACGCCTTCACCTGCTTCATCTAGACTTTCTGTGATCACAGCTGTCATAGATTCGATGTAGTCTTTTGGATGCTGCCTAAACTGATTTTCATGGGGAATACAATATTTCCCTTCTTTCCATCTGGCATAGTGGCTAACAGCCGTACCCACTTCTTCCCCGGTTTCAACATTTACAATGAGAGATCGGACACTATCTGTTCCGAAATCCAGGCCTATTGAGAATTTTTGATTTGACATGTTTGACGAATTGTGTTCTTATTGATACTTTTTAAATGACCTCAACTTTTTTTGTCGAGGCTAATGAACCTCATATTATCTATGGTTTTATCAGAAAATTATTCCCTGTTTTTTGCAGCTCTTTATACTTTTCAGTGTCAAATTGATAGAGGAAGGCTTGTTTGATTGCCTTTCCTTTCTTCTTTTCATTAAGCTTTTCAAGTATATCCAACGCTGTAATACGGCGAATGAAATTGCGCTTATCTATGGGCGTTTCGAATATAGCTTCATAAAGCGATTGCAGTTCAGGCATAGTAAACTTAGGAGGCAGTAGTTCAAACCCAACCGGATAATGAGTTGCCTTATACTTCAAACGTTCCCTTGCAGTTTCTACCATCCTCCCATGATCAAAAATGAGCTCAGGAACATCATCCATATCAAACCAACTGGCTCCATATTTCTTAATAAGCTCTTCGTCATGGTCTTCAATATTGATCAGCGCATAATAAGCCAGACTTATGGTACGCTCAACCGGGTCTCTATCCACATCATTGAAGCAATACAGCTGCTCCATAAATACATCTTGCAGACCAGTCAAGGTATTCAAAATACGGACTGCAGCAGCATCCAACCCCTCATTATTTCTGGCAAAACCTCCCACCAAAGACCATCGTCCCTTTTCTGGCTCAAAATCTCTCTTGATCAACAATAGCTTTAGCCTGTCCTGCTCAAAACCAAAAATGATGCAATCAATAGCCACCAAAAGCCGGTCGTGCTGCGCATATAAACTCATGAAAACAAATATAGTGTTATTTTGACACTAAGAAGATTTCTCAATTAATTATTCCAGTGAATCTGCCCGGACAAGTCGATTTCTAGAACATTAGACTCGTGGAAAGGTCAAAGTTTTATATTGATTTTTACTAGCTTTAATGAAAACCAAATCACCAGGTTTATGAAAACCATCAATCTTATATGTGCATTATCTCTTTGCCATTTTCTTCTTGCCGGGTGCGATCAGTCAAGTAGTCAAAATAAACAAAATGCTGACGCTACTAATGAAGCTAAGCCTGCTAACTGGGCGGAAAGACTGGGCTATCCAAAGGGCAAGAAAGTGATCATGCTTCATGCCGATGATATTGGCATGTGCGAAGAGGCCAATATTTCAGCCAGGAGATACTTATTAAATAGTGACATACAATCAGCTGCTGCTATGCCTCCATGCCCTTATTTTGAAGATATCATTAAATGGGCAGCTGAAAATCCTGACATTGATATGGGACTACACCTGGCCCTAACCAGTGAATGGAAAACTCATAGGTGGCCTTCGGTATTACCAGTGGATGAGGTCCCTGGACTTATTGATGACGAGGGAATGCTGTGGCGAAAGGTTGAAGATGTAGTCAGGAACTCCAATGCTGATGAGGTATCCAGGGAGGTACGTGCCCAAATAGAAAAGTCATTGTCTCTTGGTTATCGTCCCGACCATATTGATACGCACATGGGTACACTCTATGCACATCCCGAGTTTGCAAAAGAATATTTGAAGATTGCTATGGAATATAATATTCCGGCCAATGCCATTGAATTGTCCAATCCCAAAGTAGCCGATATTTATAGAAAACAAGGTTATCCCATCACGGATGATCTGATTAAATCTATGGACTCCTACACTTTACCGAAGTTAGATTTCTTTACCAGTGCTCCGAATGCCAAGTCTTATGATGAAAAGAAGCAAGCCTTTATGGAGCTGATAAATGCACTTGAACCGGGAATTACGGAAATAATATTCCACCCATCAGAGGATACCGAAAATCTAAAAACGATTACGAACTCATGGCAAAACCGAGTTTGGGAAGCTAAAATGTTCGCCGACCCGGAATTAAAGCAATTCTTTCAAGACGAAGGAATCATATTCACCAGCTGGAAAGAAATGATGCAACGTTTTGACAAGGAAATGAAATAGAAGACCCCATTTGGAAGCCCATCGATAAACTGGAAAATAACGGTATATTTGACATGTAAATAAACGCCATTGCGTTTGTTCTGTAGTTACACAGTACCAATGCACAGATCAATATTTTTACTCCTTAGCTTAGTAATTGCATCTTGCAGTACAAAGAAACAAGCTGAAGAACAGTCCGTCGAAATAGCACAAGAAATTGAAGCAGTAGGTATCGAAAAACCTATTCAAGAATCTCCAAAAAATACAGAACCAATTCCTAAAGAAGTTATGGATATGGATAGTGTTTGGCTGAACGACCAAATTCCTTTCACATCAACACCAGATCAAGTCAAAGAAGTACTCGGAAAACCAGATAGTGTAACAACTTCAAACTATGAATGTGGAGCTTACATAGCAGGTGAAGAACACTGGGGTGATGTAGTTGAATTAATGCATTTCCAAGGAACTCGCATTGTAACTTTCAAGGATGAAACAAAATTAATGTCAATCAAAGTTCGAGAATGGGATTGCAAATTACATCACCCTAAAATTATTTTATCAGGTTACACAACACTTGATGAACTAAGAGAAGTCTTCCCGAAATCTGTAGGAAAGTCATATCATTGGGAGAATGTTCGAGATGGCAAAACTTACAGACTGGTTCGAATAGCACCTAAACCAACCTGGGATGATGAATGGATTCTTAAATTCTTAGATAATACGCTCGTTGAAATAGAATACTGGACACCTTGCTAAGAATGCATGTATCTAATAGTCGCTAATGTTGCTTTTGGAAAAGCACTTTCTGGCTAGCATCTGTGCAACTCAACCGTGAATCTGCCCATTCGACCAGCATATGAGTTTTGGAGACTTCAATCCTTTGGTCTATACTCCTCAAAGTGCGATGCATTGTGGATGTTGTGGAAGCATGAGTGGCTCTTAATCATGAAACCAACTTCCAGTATATTTGGTCATGCTAACAAAAGAAAAAGTAATTCACGCGATAAATCAACTCCCTGGTGAGTTCTCGGTAGATCAAGCCATTGATGAACTTATACTTTTGGAAAATATTGACAGAGGTCTGGCACAATCTGAGGCCAACGAGGTAATTCCAGACGAAGAACTCGATAAAGAACTGCCTAAATGGTTAAAATAAATTGGACACCACAATCCAAAAAATACCTAATCTCAATCGCTGAATATATAGCACAAAATTCCACAAAGTATGCTAGAATTCAGGTCCAAAGAATCCGACATTGGGTCAGATAACTAGCTAACTTTCCCAATTCAGGGAGAATTGTACCAGAACTGAACAACCCAAGAATACGAGAGGTAATCCTTGGCACTTGCGCATCATTTATATGGTCTCAACCGATGAGCGAATTGACATCCTAACAATTCATCATTCAGCTAAATTACTTGATCTCTAAAACGCCCCACAATCGAGTACGCAGCGTTCATGAAGTAATCGGGAAACTTTCGAGCAATGTTCACAACCCGAAATAGAACACCTTCGACAACCGCAATGATTTTATAGATCAAGTGAAATCAATCTTACATGGCTAGTGGCAAAAAAATAGAGCTTTACCATATTCCTAAGGAATAAACACAACTCTATTTGATTGTTGAAAATAATACTATTGGACCTGCTTACCTTCTACTTAAAACCCGCGAGGGTTCGGTTTCAAATTGCCCGGTCTCTTTACTAATCGCATACGTATGTATGAATCAAAACTTCAGTATGCTTTAACCAAAACTACCGTATGTTCAGACCAAAACTACCGTATGTTCAGACCAAAACTACCGTATGGTTTGATCGAACTCTCCGTTCCTTTTTTGAAGGGGTTAAAAAAGAGAAACTTTAACAAACTTTAACACCTAATACCACAAAATAGGTACGTTGTTTGCAATAGCAATAGTGAATCCCCAAAGAGCGCTCCCACCGGATTTATTAAATCTATTTTTTTAACATTTTAAATTTTAAAGTTATGTCTGTAAACTTCAAACTAGTGGAGCGCCCGAATCCAAGGGATTTGACGCTACCCAACAAGTACTACGCTAGCATCGTTAAAGGTGACGATATCTCATTTGATGAGCTGGCTCAATTGATTAGTAAAGTATCCAATCTGAACTATGGATCAGTAGTGGGTACACTGGCCACTCTCGTGGAGGTCATCGAACTCCAGCTTATTCACGGTCGATCTGTGCGGCTCAATGATTTGGGTACCCTTTTCCTGACCCTGTCTAGCGAGGGGGTAGAAAACGTGGAGGATTTCAAGAATGGAAACATCAAGCGAGCAGCCATTCGATTCCGACCCGGTAAACGGCTAAAAAAGCTGGTAAAAAACCTGAACTACGACAAGGTCAGCAACAGCTCAAGTGGTGAGACACCTGCTGACGAGATCGCTGCATAATGGCATGTCCTGAACATGATTGCTTTGCTTAGGTAACCCTATTTAGAAATAAATAGGGTTTTTGCATTGAGCATTTAGCGAAACCGACGGGCGCACAAATTCACAAAATGGCAATAGGCTCAGAAACATAAAAACTCCTACAAACAAAAACCGAAATGAAGGATCAAAAGTATTTATTCAATTTCTGATCCATAAAACGATTATACTTTAACTGTTCGGCATGGCTACCTTGTTTCCAAAACTGAAAGTTGGTGTTATTTCTGTTTTTCTTGCCGGCTGCAGAAAATATCCATAACATCCCTGTCTGTGCGACAGGCAAGCAGTTTCTTCTGTTTTTTTATTGCCTTAATAATTTCATATGATGTAATCTTTTTAACTTCTCGCACGATATCAGAAAGTTCCTTATCATCCACAGGTCCAGAGATGATTAGATAAAAATGGGTACTCATTAACACCCAGGCATAAATCTCCAAGCCGTTATCCATTTGATAAAACCCTAAGCTGTCTAGTACAACATTTTTGTACTCCCCTTTTGTAAAAACATCAACCTACTCTACTACAGTAAAGGTTACGAAATAAATTCCATTCGGATCGTTAAATTTATAAGCTGACATTACTTCGAATATAATAAGCCATTACAATTTTATCGAGACACAGTCTCTATCTATCATTGCTTACTTTCAAGTCATCCTGCGGAAGACTTAAAAGAACAGGGGAAAATAAGGTCTATTTGATCGATTCATAAATTGTTCTTCAAGTGGTTTTTCCGAAAACCAGAAGATTGGGATTTGAGCAGTTCCAGAAACTATTGTGCTTTAGAAACCATGAAAATTGAATTGGTGTTTATTGATTAGTGAATGCAATAGATTAGAGGTCGTAGAGCCGTTTCGCCAAACCTATTACCAGAAACCTTTGTCCGGCCATTACTCTTGTTTCTCCATTTTATACCTCTTGGCGATAACTTCACTCAATTGCTTTACTATTTTAGTATTTTCGGCGACTTCTACAACATTCACGTTTTCTTCGGGATCTTTCCTGAGATTAAAAAGCATGCGTTCATTGTTGTCATATTCGGTATAGCTATAATCCAGTGTTGTCACCGAGGCACCATTTCCCCAAAATGTATAGGCTGCCTCTTTCCCTTCTTTTTTTGGATTCTGCATAAGAGGAACAATGCTCTCCCCTTCAAGGTGTTCGGGAAGTTTAATACCAGCCAGATCACATAGCGTGGGATATATATCCACTAACTCAACAATACCATCTGTTTTTATGTTCTGATCAAAACCAGGTGCGCTAATGATCAACGGGGCATTTTTACTGTTGTGAAGCAGGTTGTGTTTGCTCCAGTAGTTATGTTCACCAAGGTTCCATCCATGGTCGCCCCACACCACAACAATGGTATTGTCACTAAGCCCCAGTTCTTCAAGCATAGATAAGAGTTTACCAATAAGGGCATCCACATAACTGACACTGGCATAGTATCCATGTCTGGCAATCTTGTGAAACTCGGTGGAGTTGTACTCAATATTTCTATCGTGGTAACTACCAAATTCCCCTGAGCTCCTCAGTGCACCAGGAGCATTTTTGGGTTTGTATCTGTTCTCTGCAAGGGCAATCGCTTCCCTGTCGTACATATCCCAGTATTTTTTTGGTGCGTAAAAAGGAAGGTGTGGGCGCACAAATCCACACGCAAGAAAGAAAGGTTTCCCCATCTTCGCAAGCCGTTGCATGTCCTTGATGGTCTTCTCGCAGTTCTGCCCGTCGATATAGGTATTATCAGGCACGTCAGGGGCTTCAAAGAATGGCCCACGTTTGTTCTTTTCAAGAATGTATTTTCCTGATTCTTTGTCGTGGAAGGTCAGGTGATTGTTTTCCTTCTTACCGTTGACAAGTGAAAAGGGAGGCTCGGACCAACTTTGCTCTGCCATATCTTCATTCTGATGAAAAATCTTGCCGTTACACAGGGTGTAGTAACCTGCCTTGCGAAAAGTTCCTGGCAGTGTGGGTACGCCTGATGCAAATTGCTCTATATCTATTAGAAGAGTTGATTTACTAAGATGAATGCCTGTAAGCATCGACGCGCGCGATGGAAGACAATGAGGTGCCTGGCAATAAGCCTTGTTGAACTGGACTCCTTGCCTTGCCAACTTGTCTATGTTTGGTGATTTGATGTGTTTGGCACCATATGACCCAAGCTCAGGGCGCAAGTCGTCGATGGCTATAAAAAGGATGTTGGGCCTTTTCTGCGAGTCTTTCATGAGTGATGACCTGGCTGATCCCTTTAGGGACGCGATTAGGTAATCTGTGGGGGTTTCATGTTTTACAACTGGAGCATCGGGGTACTTAAGTTCACAGCCAATACCCACTTGTTCACAGCGTTCCTGTAGTTTCACTCCAAAGTTGGCGGTATGGGTTGGGTCTTTCTGATTTTGGCCAAGTGCTGGAGGTACGTTATACAATAGATAAACCGGAGGATCATCAGCACTTGCCAGTGCATAAGGTGAATACTCGGCAATCCATGGCAAGATGCTTTCACGTTCTGCAAGGAACTGCTCAAAGTCAACTTTGCCAAAAGCATGGCCCCCATACTTGCTGTTGGGTGTCCACTTTTTCATTTGCTGTGGATCGAGCGTGGTTTGTGGCCCCATAACTGCGGCACACCACAGACGACTGGATTCCCGGGCGATAGGATCTTTACTAT
Source organism: Cyclobacteriaceae bacterium (assembly GCA_049115735.1). Taxonomy (GTDB): domain Bacteria; phylum Bacteroidota; class Bacteroidia; order Cytophagales; family Cyclobacteriaceae; genus CAXBNB01. The sequence goes on from JAGDZP010000034.1 coordinate 11,077, forward strand.
TCGGCTTTGCAAGATCTTTATGATAGGCAAGCCATAGGCTTGTACAGGCTCCTGCTGAACCCCCGGCAGCTCCTATTCGCTCTTTGTCAATATTCCATTCATCTGCTTTGCTTCGTACAAATTGCAGGGCACGGGCCGCATCGTACATAGGGGCCTTTACAGGTGGTGCAATTTCTTCTGCATTGACATGTTTCATCAACCTGTAATTGATAGCCACAACCGAAATTCCGGCATCCAGTAGTTGCTGCACATTGGCAAAACGGTGTACTCTTTCTTTTTCACCGCCTTTCCAACCACCACCATGTATGACAAATACCAGTGGTGTTGAGGAATTTGATTCCGCCTTCCAGAAATCGAGGATGTGGCGCTGGTGCTCACCATAGCTAATGCCGGATAATGTAGGCTTTGGAACAGATGAGTCATAGGTGGGTAGTTCTTGTGCAATTGCGGCAACAGTCAGAATACCCGTAAAAACAGCATAGTATATTATTACCAAAACTGTACGAAAGAAATATTTCTTTTCCATGAAACTTTTTATTTGAATATACTAATTTTATTAGCCACTTCAACAGTCACAGGCCCCAATAATCCAGATGGTTCTAAAGAAATTTCTTCAATAGTTCTGCCCCTGAAATCATGATTTAACATGATATTTGTTTTCGTGTATTGTTTCTTGTCAGGGAAAGATTGATCTCCGGCCACTCTATTGCACCAGGAATTGACCACTTTGATTTCAAGTGTGTCCTCTCCTTTTTGGAGTTCTTCACTTATTTCAATTTTGAACGATTTTGTCCAAACAACGCCTTTGTCTGTTCCATTGATTTTCACTTCTGCAATGCCAACATCTTTTGCACTTCCCAATGGAGATGAACATTCTAGCAGGAACATATAAATGGCCATGTCACTTTGAAGTTTAAAATTATTTTGCTTCATCATCCATTTTTGGACTTTGAACCAAGCCTTTGCCGTTCATAAATCTTCTATAATCCACGGCTGTTTTATTGTCATTATTTAGACTCAAATTCCATTTATCAAGATAGTATTGACGCGGTTTGAAATCTTTGTCTCCTATTTTTGTTAATTCATTTTGTAATTTCTTTTCCAGGTATTCTTCTACTTGACTATATTCCTTATTTCCCATTAAATTATTCATTTGATAAGGATCTTTTATGTGATCAAACATCATGGAGACTCCATTGAGGGTGCGCACATAGGAATACCGTTTAGTTCGAATTCCACGGTATTCATCATAAATATGTTCTCCTGCAAAGGGGCACACGTTCATAATTAGTGCCGCCCGGTCTTTCTCAGGGTCTGGGGATTTAATTAGAGCTGATAAGTCTTCACCTTCTACGGAATCGGGGATTTTAATATTGGCAAGTCCCAATAGTGATGGGAGAATATCAGGGGTAGTTAATGGAGCATTGACAATGCTTCCTTTTTGGGTAGTTTGAGATTGTTTAATCAAAAACGGTACCCGAACCGATTCATCCCAAGGTACTTGTTTTGCCATAGGGCGTATTCCTTGAGCACCCATCATCTCCCCATGATCAGTAGTGAAAACTACAATGGTGTTTTCCCAAATCCCTAGTTCTCTTATCTTTCCTATCAACTCACCTACAACCTGGTCTGTGGCAGTGCAGTGAGCGTAATAACCCACAAGTTCCTTCCTGGCCCTCTGCTGTATTTCTTCAGGAATATTGGGAGGTAACTTTATTTCTGATTCAACATATAGGTCCTTGTATTCCTGAGGAGCCGATCCATGTGGGAAATGTGGTGTTGCAATTGAAATAAATAACAAAAATGGCTCTTCCTTAACAGCATGTTCGGTCAAATAATTTTGTGCATTGGTAGATATAGCAAACGGAGAATAGCCATTCCAGTACTTCATTTCGGGACTTGTATTTTCATAATAAGGCATTTTATTATAATCGTGAGAGCACTCAAGTGCCTTCCAATAATCATAGCCTTGCCTACGTTCAGGAATTACGTTATTAAATCGACCATGTCCGTCCAGATGCCACTTACCCAAATATGCTGTATTATATCCTTCAGACTTAAAGATCTCTGCCATACACAGTTCCTCCTCGGGTAAGTACAAATCGTTAAGAAACATTCCTGTGCTGGTCGGGAACCGCCCAGTTTGCAAAGCTGCGCGATGAGGAGTACACACTGGATTAACCGTCACGGCATTAGCAAAATTGACTGACTCCTTAGCAAATTGATCAATGTTAGGAGTTCGCACATTAGGGTCGCCAGCATATCCAAAAGCAGATGCCTTCCATTGATCAGTAAGGATATAAACTATGTTTGGTTTTTGTGCTTTCAGGGTAATAGGAACTAGTAGCATTAGCCCTAATACAATTTGTATCGTAACTTTGATTTTAATGTAATTTTTCTTCGTGTACATGTTCAAATATTTTGAAGACTTTCACTTACGTTGATTATGACATTCGCCACCACTCCATAAGCTGCCAACTTCTGGTTATTATTCTAAGGGTTTAGACCAGTAACAGGTCTTAACAAACAGGTCAAATTTCTTAACTTAAGATTTAAGTACTTTTTTGGCTCGAACTTTAATTTATCTGAATCTACCATCTTTCACTACCCTTCTCAATCGTCACAGGACCCAATAATCCAGATGACTCCAACGGAATCTCTTTTCTTGGCCTGCCCCTGAAATCATGATTTAACATGACATTTGTTTTGGTGTATTGCTTCTTGTCAGGGAAAGTTTGATCTCCGGCCACTCTATTGTACCACGAATTCACCACTTTAATTTCCAAAGTATTCTCTCCTTTTTGCAGTTCCTGGCTTATCTCAACCCTAAATGGTTTTGTCCAGAGAATGCCTTTGTCTTTTCCGTTGATTTTAACCTCTGCAATACCAACATCTTTTACTCTTTCTAGCTGTAAAAAGTATTGTTTTCTCTTTTGTGGCTCAAAGTCTACATTGAAAGTTTTGTTATATACTGCCGAACCAGAATAATATTTAATTCCTTTATCTGAATGTTGCGTCCAGTCTATTAATTCAGGAAATGTAACAGAGGCCGGCCCTCCCCATTTGGGGTCAAAGTTCACAACCCATTCTCCAGTGATGTTTTTTATGGTTACATAATCAACATAATTCCGCTGATCTGTGCCTTGTTTATTCTTGTCAATTTTATTGTTAAAAACGACCATGACAGCTCCATAAGGTTCTAAAGTCAGTGGCACACTGGTTATTCCATCCTTTTGCGCAAAAGCTTTGGCTTCTCTAACCTCTCCCGTTAGTGCATCCCATAATTCGGGTTGCTTTCCAGAAACCCGGAATTGAGTGTTTATCTTTTGTCTTTCTATGGTTTGATTAGTCACAAAATAGACATCAGTTTCATCCATGATGTAATGAATGTAATCGAAATCTGTTTTGCTTTTACTCTCCGATACATTAAAGTCTACATTTATATCTTTTGACAACAAATATTCCCTGGCCGAAAGACCCCAAGCCACAAGTCCCTTACCGTATTTTTTTTCTCCTTTTTTACTTACTTCTTTTCCCCAGATTTTGTCTACTAATTTTCGAAACTGATTTTGTTCCTTTTCTCCACCAACCAGGCTAACTGAACTTTCGGGTTTGTGACCAATTACTTGGGCACCTTGTTGTAACAGGGATTCCACTTTTTCCAAAACGGCCATAGACACCACTTTATGGCCGGGCAATACCAACACACGGTATTCTACACCTCCTGGGACTACTATTTTCCCATCTTTCATCTTGAGTTGCAATAGGATTGTTTCGTCCGTTACATCATAGTCAAAACCAGGCATTACCCCGGCAGGGTCGGAATGTTTTAATGGGAATACATTAGGCACATGATCACCATAATAATAGAGCACATCAGCCACAAATTTCCCTTCCTGAACCACTGACTGTGTACGGTGCATGTAGTCGATAAATGCACCAGACTGTTCCCACCAGGTTACTTGAGGGTTGACATGGGTACCGGCGAAATATTCCTGGCCAGGCAAACCCATCTCTGGGGGAGAGGCAGTGAATGTATGGAAATACATGCGATTTAGCCCAGCTGCTATTTCATGATCAAATGAAGATTTTTGATCGTGCCATAGCTCATCGTTCCAGTGGGGTCCAATGGTGGTAAAGGATTCTGCACCCACAATCTTTTTACCGTAGATATGAGCAGCGGAAGAGGCTTGTTTTAGAAAAAATCGGTTATTAGGGTTGGGTCGGTGAGGAGATGGTGACCAGAATTCACTCATCACAATATCGCTGAAACCATAATTTTTGATACCATCCATAGGCCCGGCATGTGGGCCTGCTGACTCTGGCTGTATGCCCATATTGTATTTATGTGCATACTCCTGAAACCGTGCATAGTGGTTGTAAGCTACCAGATCGCCCAGTGTTTTTCGAAAATCGGAAAGAAAGCCATTGGATGTATTTACATCATCAATCACATAACCAGCGACTATTGGTAAATAACTGAGTATATCATAACCCCTATAGTTCTTAAACTCTTTAGAAAAATTATCAGTCCAGTTCATTCCACCACACTCCCAGCTATCAGTCTCCATGTAGGTAAGGGTGGTGCCGACATGGCCGTTAGCGGCTTTGAAGATGGGCTCTACTACATCATTCCAATAAAAATCAAATGCTTCTTTGCTCATATAATCCAGTACGCTACCCTGCCAATCGCCGCTTGCGGTGGATACATGTGAATCTGTACAGGAATAGCCGATACGCATGATGCTCCAAACTCCTTCGGGAGCATCCCAGGTAAGGTTACCTGCCGAGTCCATTTTAGAAGTTAGATCTACTATTTCTTCCCTGTTCACAGTATATGTTGTTTTAGCCCTCATATTCTTTTCTTTGGGAGTAGCATTATCCAATAAAAACCGAGTATCTGGTGCGGAACCTCCCAGCTCCCGATACCCTAGTTTTAAATTCAAATCAGAAATCAAATTAGTTGTTTTGGAAGACTCTTTTAAAGGAAATGCCAGCACAGCAATGTCTTTGTAAAAATCGCTTTTGATACCTGGTACTTCGAGCTTTTGTGAAATCTTGCCTTTACCAGAAACTTTCTCCTCGGTATACACCAGTTGCTTTGCTGTATACTGGGGGGTTACCCTTGGGCCTCCCAGGTTCCAGCCACTTTGGATATTGAAGCCTATTTCAAGTCCCAGCCTCTTGGCTTCATCAAGCGCAAATACAAACAGTTCATTCCACTCTTCTGATCCGAACAATGGACCAGACGGAATGTCCTTATTTCCTCTTTGGTTATGCCCTCCGGCATCAAAAATCATGGCTCCCTGGAAATTTCTTGATTTCATAGCTTCCAAATCACTGGTAATTGCTTCTTTGGTAACATTGCCATTTAGCCACCACCACCAGCAGTTTACACCAGATTTTGAGGAAGGTGACTTGAAGTTTTCTTTAAGGAGATCGTAATTATTGATCCCTACTGGTTTTTTATTGGTTCGGGTACCAACGAACCCAAATATCACCATAAACAGAAGTGGTAATAGCAATTTGGAATGCTTCATATTTTGAAATGATTTGTTCATTGTTGATGATTATTGTTCATGTTAGAGTAGATAATAATTGAGTGAGAATTTTATAAAAAGAAACTGCATTCCCAGATTTATTCTGGGACCTGTTGGTAACTCAGCGTTCGGTCTTTTCCCGGAAGATGCCGGAACGGGTCCGGCAAGGTGTCCTCTTTTTATAAAACTTCCTCTCATTCTAAACATGTATCAATTCGATGCGAGGCACGAGCGAGAAATCTGCCAAGTGGACTTGCAGAACGTAATCACTCACTTCAGTTGTAGACCAAGTGGACTTCTCCCGATGGTACCAATGACGTGTTTTGATAAAACCGCTCTCAGTCTCTCGTAGAGGACTCTGAGATATGTGCTGATAATCATAGTCCCTTTCAGGAGACTCTGATTGGGATGCTTTTGGTTGTGTGACTGTCATTTCAATTTGTGCGTTTGGGAAACTCAAATGTTAGGACTCGAAGTGACGAAGTATTATTTTGCTTTGGCATATAACGATTAAACCATCATTTTTTAGAATTACTAGTCTAACCACAAATACCCACTTACACAACGTCAATTCGAAATGAGGAACGAGTGAGAAGTCCACTAGGATTTTGTAGGATGCTTAGCAAGTGCGGATTTGCAATGCTTAGATGGAACGCTTTAGACCTGCCTGTTCGGTAGACAGGAAAGCGCACCAGACTGTGAACACCAGACTGTCGTGCAATAAAAAATGCTACCCCGACTAGACTTCAAAAAGTGCCTAGTCGAAGTAACATTTAAATCAGGACCTAGTACTTATCTATTCCACCCCGGGTTCTGCTCCCATATCACATCTTTATTTCTATCAATTACACTCTGGGGAATTGGCCAAAGATTGAATTCAAAAGTCAGACTGGTAGCGACCCAAGGATGCTGAATATAAGCCTTAATACGATCAACGGCTACTGTCCCTCCCATCCTTAACAAGGTATTCCATCTTGCTTCTTCTCCAAAAAGCTCCCTGGCTCTCTCGTCTAGTATATAATCGATATCAATATCACTGGCTGTTGCGAGAATATTACATTGCGCCCTGTTCCTTATCAGATTAATATCATCTGCAGCAGAATCATTATCCCCCAATCGATGGTAAGCTTCAGCTCTTAGTAGAATGGTTTCTGCCAAACGGATAGCATATCGGTCACGGAAAATGTTACTCCTGTTTTCTCCCTGATCAAGACCTTCGAACATATCCGTCGTAAATTTTTCATAAATCGGATAAACAATACCAGGCCTGGCATCATTTAAATTGTCTATATCCTCTTGAGGTACTGGGTTGCCAAAAGTAGATGGATCAGCAGGATCATTATACAGAATGGTTCTTCGAATATTAGTTTCCGAACCTCTGATATCACCGTCCGATATTGAAGCATCCCAAATAACAGTATTTGTCAGCTTAGTAGGAGCAAAAAATGCTACCCCTCTGCCTCCAACGTCCTCTGCCACACCGACAACTCCCGGAATTGCCCGCCAGGCAGGAATCCAATATCTTGGATGCTGTAACCTGGCTTGGTTGTCCCCGGCCGTAAAAGCACCAAAATCAAACTGGTAAGTCCAAATACTTTCCATATTACCAACCGCATAGTTGATATTACCTAGTCTAAAGAGATCCCAATAAACGTCTTTTCCCGACTCAGCGGCTCTCGTGCCGAATCGAGTAGTCATAAGTGAATATGTTCCACCGTCTATCAATGCGCTGGCATAAGAAATGGACTGATTGAAATCAGCATTGTCGTTCGTTTCAATACCTAAACTCAAATAAAACTCGCTTAAGAAGTGTTGCGCAGCTCCTTTCACTACGCGACCAGGCTGACTCGTTGTTTCCGGTAAACCATCAACCGCGGCTTCTAAATCAGAAATGGCAAACTCGTAAACTTCTGCCCTAGAGGCTCTGGTGTAATCAAACTTAGGCTCAGAAGCAACTTCGTCAACAATGGGAACCCCTCCAAAAAGCTGTGCCAGCGAACCATAAGTTCTACCCCTGAAAAATCTTGCCTGTGCTATTACATAATCTTTCAATTCCTGGGATTCAAATTCAATATCCTCACGATTAGCTGCTTGCAACGTGGTATTGGCATAGGAAATAATCTGATAGTGCAAATTGAAAATAGAATTGATTTTTCCATTTTCAGGGTTTATCTGACCATAATTACTGAAATTATTTCCTTCACGAAAACCCGGTGAAACAAATGTATCCGAACCTAAGCCCTGGGATACTCCATGGGTAAAATTATTTGCGGTTCGCAACCGACGATCAGCATTGTACAAGGTAATTAGAGACTGATCGACCTGCGTGCCTGAACTGAAAATATTATCAGTCGTATAAAAAGTTTTTGCTTCTTCTTCTAAAAAGGCCTCATCATTACAACTAGCAAGTGTAAAAAACGAAACCAATACTATATATTTTATACTTATTTTCATGATTTGTTCCTTTAGCAATTAAAAACTAACATTTAATCCCATTGAATATACTGTGGGTACGGGATAGGTATTTTGTAAAGCTGCAACGCCCTCTTCAGGATCTCCTTCTCCAGTCCAGCCTGTAAAGGTGTACAGGTTTCTCGCCGCTACATTCAACTTAAGAGACTGAACTCCAATTTTGCTTAATAAGTCTGATGGCAGAGTATAGGTCAAAACAACATCCTGTATCCTTACAAAGCCTCTGGATTCAAGGCCTAAATACCTTCCTCCAATGTAGTTTACCCTGAGATATTCATTGCTCTGATTCTCTGGAGTCCACCACGGATGATCCAATTCATTCGTATCGAATCGACTTGTAAATGACGTTGCATACGGATTTGCCTTCTGGTAAAAACCATTACCTCCTGCAATACCTGCAATCATCACGTAAAGACTGAAATCCTTATATGACAAGGTATTAGCAAATCCAAATCTAAAATTCTCTTTATTAAAGCCTAATATCGCTCTATCCTCCGCCGTAATCACATTATCTCCATCCATATCCCTGAACATTGGATCTCCAGGCTCTGCACTATTGTTATTGATATACTCAATGTCATCCTCCTGCACTACCCCAATAAAATCATATCCGTATATAGCTCCTAATGATTCCCCAATAAAAAGGTTGTTTCCTATATCATCATCTTCATTTCCGTCTCCATCCAGGTCATCCCCATATAGAGATGCAACAACGTTTCGGTTCCTCCAAAAATTTAGACTTCCCGTCCATGTAAAATCCTCCCTTTGAATGATATTACCTCTTAGATTAATTTCCAAGCCATTGTTGTCGACCTGACCTAAACTTGAAACGATAGAATTAAACCCTGTCATGATAGGTATCTGACGGGAGAAAATCTGATCAGTAGTTTTGGAAAAGTAGAAGTTAAGATCCATGGAAACGCGACCATCCAACCAGGTGGATTGAATACCCCCATTGAATGAGGCGGTTCTTTCCCATCCCAAGCTTGGAGTAGCGAGCGTTTGTTGGCGTATTCCCCAAAGGAGTGTTGACGGATCATCTCCAAATTCATAAGGGATATTTCCAGATGGCCCACTTTGGACTCTTGATAAGGTGCCATAAGGCCCGACCCCTTGGTTACCATTTACACCAAATGAAGCATTTACTTTGAGATAATCGATAATATCAATGTTTTCTAAGAAACGTTCTTCCGATACTGTCCAGGCTACTCCTGCTGACGGAAAACTACCCCACTTCTGATCAGCACCGAATACGGATGCACCGTCTCGACGAATTGAAGCATTAAAATGATATTTACCATCATAGGTATAGCTTATGCGACCCAGATAACCAATATTGGCCCGTTCTACAATATTTAAGCTATAGATTTGATTTGCTGCAAATGCTAATCCATTTGTACTAAGAATAGTATTCCCATTTGTAGAAAAATCACTAGCTAATAATTCTGAAGTTCTTGTGGAGGTATAATCCCGCGTAGCTACAAGTGTAAGATCTACGTAGTGCTTATCAAATTCCTGATTGTAATTGATGATATTATCTACAACGTAATTGTTTTGTATAATATCCCTATTGTAACCATTAGCTTGCGTTAAACCAGTAGCAACCTGAGATGGCAGATACACATCATAAAACGGGGGATTGGCATGCTCCTGAATATAATATCCTTCATTGTAAAACCTATCCTGGTCTGTGGCTCTTTGATATGTGGCATAATTTAGCTTATATGTCAAACCATCTATAGCAGGCACTTTAAATAAGGCGTTTCCAGCAAACCGATAGAAATTATTCTTATTGATGTCCTCCACAACTTTTTTGTTCGTGTCCCACAATGGATTCGGTATTGACTGACCCCTTGGCCATCTTGCAAGTTCTCCACCTAAATTTGACGCAGCATTATTTGGCCAATCTTCATAAATGAAGGGGACTGCTGACGGAGCACCTCTCATTGCATTTCCTACATGTGGGCCTAAACCGGAGTAATCGTTATTATTGTAGGTACCGTCAACAGAGACTTCCAACCAATTAGTAATATCAGTATCTAGTCTAACTCTGCCTGAAATCCTTTGATAGTCATCCCCAGTCATAGCTCCTTCCTGATTCATATATCCACCTGAAAAAAAGTAATTGATTTTATCTGATCGACCAGACACGGAAACTTGATGCTCCTGAGTCATCCCATTTCTGGAAATCAGATCCGGCCAATACAAATCAAGATCTTCTTGTGCCAACATCAGATTCCCGGCTTCATCTGGCATCACAATATCGTCTGCAGAAGCAAAATTGTTTTGTGCCGCAAATTTTTCTGCCCATCGATCTCTTCTCATCAGATCAGGTTTATTCTTCCATGAGTTAATACCCATCTTTGTGCTATACCTTATGGATGGCTTGTCTGTTTTACCTTTTTTTGTATTGATCATGATAACTCCGTTAGCTGATCGTGAACCATAGGTAGCTGCTGCTGAGGCATCCTTCAACACAGAAACATCAGCAATATCTGAAGGGTTGATATCATTAATATTTCCAAGGAATATAACTCCATCAAGAACGATCAACGGAGCGTTTGATCCGTTAATCGAATTTTGACCTCTGATCAATAGATTAGGAGTCTCTCCTACTGAATTCTGTGTTCCAACATTTACGCCTGCCAAATTACCTCGCAAGGCTTGAAGCGCATTGGTATTTTGGGAAAAACTAATCGGAGAATCTTCTAAATCTACTTTAGCAACCGCTCCGGTAATGTTCTTGAGTTTTGCAGTTCCGTAACCGATCACAACAACTTCTTCCAGTTGCTCTGCATCCAATTCCATTTGTACATCAATGGTACTTCTTCCAGCAATCTCCAATTCCTTCGTTTTGTAGCCTACAAATGAAATTACCAATAATGCATCCTCCGGAATATTAAGGTTATAATTTCCGTCAAGATCGGTAGTTGCACCATTTGTAGTACCTTTCACTACCACAGAAGCACCTGGAAGTCCCTGGCCGTTTTCGTCGGTGATTTTACCAGAAATTTCTACATCTGCTAAAATCTCAAGGGTGATTTCCTCCTGTGTTTTGTTCTTTTCGGCTTTGAAAACTCCAATGTTATTATTTACCTGTTTGAATGCCAAGCCATGTTCCCTTGACAATCCCAAGAGGATTTTTTCTAAAGAAGTATCGGAATACTTCAAACTTACCTTTTCCTTCAGATTTATTTTTACCTGACTAAAGTTGAATGTAAAGTCGGTGCTTTCTTCTATTTCCTGAAAAACATCGAGCAAAGCAATATCTTCCCTGAATAGTGATAGCTTAACGTCCTTCACACTTTTCACCTGTGCCGAAATGTCCTTTGCCAGGGACACTTGTATCGTCACGGCAACCACCAAAAAGAGTCTTAAAGTGATTTTTGTCATAGTCCAAATGACTTTAGTAATATTATAGTTCATATCTTTGTAATTGGTTAAATAATGATTTTAACTGCAATTAGTCTCGATTTCGGTACCTGCAAGTCTGATTGATCGGAACTAATTGGAATGGAGACCGGACTTTCCGGTCTTCTTTTTTGTATGGCTCTAGGTCTTCATATCTTATCTAGTTTTAGTTCAACAGTTCCATTATCAAGTGTATAATTTAGCCCCAGGGAGAAGCTCATGGATTTCAAAATGTTTTTGAGATATTCATTTTTGAACTCTCCCGAGTAAGTGAGCTTTTGCAGTTCCTCGTCTACGATGAACTCTACGCCATACCAGTTCTCTAAATCTTGTATGATTTCAGAGACTGATGCATTTTCAAATTTTAGTATTCCTTCTGTCCACAATATATCATCCAGGTTAGCAACCGTTTGAGCGTTAGATAGGCCATCTGATTGACTATAGTCAACGAATTGGTTTGGCAGTAAAACCCTGCTGTATTGTGTCTGTCCAACTTCTTGCACTTTCACCTTGCCTTCTGTCAGAATGATCCTTGTGCTCCCATCCTTGCGTGTATTGATATTAAATTCAGTGCCCAAAGCAGTGGTCGTTACTTTTCCGGTTTTCACTATAAAAGGTTTGTTAACATCCTTGGCAACTTTAAAGTATGCCTCCCCCGTCAGTTCTATATTTCTGTGCCCCTTTCCATAGTCTTCAGCATAGCGCACGCTACTATTAGAATTTAATTTTATCTCGGTACCGTCTTTGAGACGAATGGTTGTTTTTTGACCTTTTGGGGTTGATTTGGTGATATAGGCTTGTGCAGTAGCCTGGTCTTGAGCTGTACCGCGATCTCCGACAGTCCAGAAAACAACCGAAGCACACAACATCAGCGCAACCGCAGCTGCATACCTTAGGTAGGATCTGGACCACAACTTAACAATGCTGATCTGCTCTCTGCTGCCATTGGTAAGTATTCCATTGAAAATCTCCTCCTTCTCTTCAGAGTTTAGGTTTTTCTTCTTGAAGTTTAATCTGGCTATAAACTCTTTTGCCTTGGCCACATCCTGCTCATGTTGAGGATTTTGTTTAAGCCAATTATTCCAGTAGTAGTCACTCTCCTCGGTAGGCTCCTTCACCCACTGCTTAAATTCGGGTTTTTCCAGGAGTGACCATATATTTTCGTTTGTTTCTTTCATTTTGTGTCCCTTACACTATTACAAGGGACAGCATTGCCATTTGATACCAGTTTTTCTATACTTTTTTTGAAAATAAATCAGCAGATCGTCATAACTCATTGATAAAGTGATTGTTACATGTCGAAAAACTAAACTACTATTGCCTAGAAGGCGATAGGTTTGATTTCGGCTAAAGCCGACTAAAGAAACAAGTATTACTATACAGGTTTTGGGTATTAGGTTTTAGGTTAAGATGGAAACCTAATCCCTAAGGCCCAACACCTAACGACCTAAATGAACAGTGAACAAGCTAAACTGAAGTCTTCGCCTTAAGGCGAGGGATTTTCTACCTTTCCCAGAGTGAGACATTAACCTTGTAGATTGTTCATAAGTGGCCTGAAAGATCATTTGAAACAGCTTCAGTTGATCGGTGTTCAAAAGATCCTGAAACGAGTTCAGGATGACGGTTCTGTTACCATTGAAACAATAGCTGCTTTTCATTCATTACTTTGAGGTCCCCTGGTGGAAAACTTCAAAGAAGGTGGGACTTCAAAGAACGTGAAATTTTATGAAATGAATGACCATGAAAATGAGCAGATACTTCTTGAGTCTGTCTAAAACCTTGTAGACAGACCTACGGGCAGATGAGACATGATCATAGTCTAAAATTTCAGCGATCTTGCCATAGCTTAGGTTTTCATAGAAGTAATAGTAGATGATCTCACGATCCTTCGCTTTCAACGACCCCATGGCAGCATTCAGTTTTTTCAGTTGGTCGGCGGTGAACTGTTCGTTGATCATTTTGGTATCTGTGGCCAATTCAACCGGGTATGCCTCTACCGGCAACTCTTGTCCGATAAATCTTTTGTGTTTTCCGAGGGTTTCTATCACTTTTCTGCGAAATGACTTTATCAGGTAAAGTTTGATATTGTCAGTATCACCCAATCCACTAATCTTCTCCCTGATAGAAATGAAAAAATCCTGAATGCAATCCTTGACTAGTGCGTCATTGGAAGTGAGCTGAATACCGGATTGATACAGAACGTCGATGTACTTCTTGTAGATGAAAACAAAGGCTCCTTCATCACCTTCTTTAAACTTCCTCCACAGCTCCAAATCAGTCAAACTCTCGAAAGATGATTTATCTCTTTCAAGCTCAACCAGTCTGCCAGAATTTAGGCGATTGCTTTGCATGAGTTGTACAGTTTTAGTGAGAGCAGCAGGTAGTTTGTACCGGCTTTTCGAGCAACAAAGTATGCGTTTAAAAATTAATATTCAAAATCGGCGAGTTTAAAAAAGCGGGTTTTGACCAACTTTGACATTAGATGATCATTGGGGATAAGCACCAAATAATCAGGAATTATATATGCTTAACAATAAATCATATATTACTGATAATTAAATGATTAACTAGTTTCATCTCCAAATTGATAACATGGAATTTAGCTTGTCAATTTTTTAGCGTTTTCCATGAAGAAAAAAATTATTTACTCCTCTGCTTCATCGACCAGGTAAAAGTAAATTCCGAAACTACCGTGCCATCTTTCAGTTTACCGACTGTGGTCAGGTCGATGGTGACTGGCTCTGGAGAAGCTAAACATTTGGCAACAGCTTCTTTTACCCTACCCCCGCCTTCACAATGAAAATAGCTACGACCCTTAGCATGCTTTGAAAAGTTGGCTTTCATGTCTACAATGATAAATGCTATGGAGGGATTGGCTCCCTGAATGTACATCATAACAAGCATAGCAGTCGATAGCTCTGCAGCCATGCTTTGTACGGCAAAATAAATTGATCCGAAAGGGTTTTTATTCAAAAACTTAAAAGGCACTGAGGTCAGTGACTTTTCCTCATCAAGTTGTCTTAACCGCATTCCGGCTATCCATCCGGCCGGAACTTTGAAAAGCATAAACCACCAAAAGGTAAAAGAATTAAGTACTTTCTTCTTGAACGCTAGTTGTTCCGGATTGAGTCCATCGGATGCGTTTATAATGTCAGTCATAGTTTTGGGCTTTGTTGTGATGTCAAGATAGCCATATCCTGTTTTAGAAAAAAACATGACGGCTGATCAAAGCCCCGCGATTGTCGGCTATTCTATATTTTAGCAGTCGATGAAACTGCTGAGCCAAACCATACGACTCTATAGGGATGCCTATAGCGGACACCCCAAAGAAGTATGGGCATTGGGTGTACTCACGCTAATCAACCGAATGGGCACTATGGTGTTACCTTTCCTGTCGGTCTACCTAACTACAGAAATTGGTTTTTCACTGCAAGAAACCGGTTTCATTGCCAGTGCTTTTGGGTTGGGGTCGCTTGGCGGGTCATACTTTGGAGGAAAACTGTCTGATAACATCGGAGCGAATAGGGTAATTGTCATCAGCCTTATGGGGAGTGGTATTTTGCTTATCTGTCTTCAGTTCCTCACCGACTTTTATACTCTCTTTGGATTGGTGCTTGTTACTTCTTTGTTTGGTGAGGCATACCGCCCTGCCATGAGCACGGCGGTTGGAAACTATGTCTCCAAATTAGCCACAGGGCGTTCCATGGCTTTCTTACGTCTGGCCATTAACGTTGGTATGAGTGCTGCACCTGCCCTGGGTGGTTTTGTAGCTGTCAGCATTGGATACTTCGGACTGTTCTGGATCGATGGAATTACATGTATCAGTGCGGGATTTTATTTCTTCTTTATTTCAAGAAATTGGAAAGAAAAAGAAGAGAATATTGACCATGATAATACTGAAACAACAGATAAGAACAATGAGTTGCCCCCGTATAAAAACTCATCCTACCTTATCTTCCTTAC
The DNA here is from genome assembly GCA_049115735.1 of Cyclobacteriaceae bacterium. Lineage (GTDB taxonomy): Bacteria > Bacteroidota > Bacteroidia > Cytophagales > Cyclobacteriaceae > CAXBNB01. The sequence continues at coordinate 26,463 of JAGDZP010000034.1, forward strand.
AACCGCCCTTCTGATGGGGATCGGCTTCACACAGTGGTTTCATACAGTACCGGTCTTTCTCAAAACAGAGTGGCACTTCAACGAATTTCATATTGGTCTTCTCATGGCCACCAATAGCGTGTTGATTGTACTCTTCGAAATGCCCATTATCCACTCGATAGAAAAGGCCGGAAAAGTGCGGCTTTATCTGAGGATAGGACTGCTCTTTATGGCGCTATCTTTCTTACCGATGCTTTTTTGGGAAGGAGTTGTGATGTGCCTTTTGGGCATTCTTCTATTCACCGCTGGGGAGGTGCTTTTCTTTCCATTCAACAACTCCATAGCCTTAAATATGAGTCCTCAGAACAAGCGTGGAGAGTATATGGCCTGGTACTGGATGGCCTGGTCTCTTACTTCCATTATTGGCCCAACACTTGGCTTTTCCATGATTGAGCTGGTGGGATATACTTATTTCTGGCTGTTTACTGCTTCGCTGGTTTTCTTCAGCTTCCTGATCAACATTCGGTTTGGTAGTCAAAAGTCACCCTGAACTAGTTTCAGGGTCTATTAATTGCAGATTCTGAAATACCTGTCAGGCGCCAACCAGGAATGCAGAATGACAGTCGAAATTTAATCTTTAGGCACCTTCTTTAGATCCCCTCAGTTGAAATTTCCAAGGCAGAAACAATAAAGGGCTGCCCTATGGACAACCCCTTAGAATTATACCGCCATTGTTTCTTAATCAATAACCAGCAATGGCTTAGTTGAATGCAACGCCAATATTTTTGTCAATCGGCCTTCAGAAGGCTCCATGTTCTTGGCATGATTTCTTGGCATGATAGCCAGTATGTCGATATTCTTTTCATCCACATAACTCCTCAAGCCGAGCTCAATATCGGAGTTTTTAGCAAAAGAATGGTGATAATCTAAAGTATCCAGGTAGTACTCCAGCGTATCGGCATTTTTTCCAATCGCGCCTTGCGCCTTACCATTTTCCCTATCTACTGTCAGCAGGTGAATTTTTGCATCATACCATCTGGCGATATCATGAAGCACACCCAGACTGCTAGAATCATCAATCTGTTTATGATCCAGTGCCAAAGCTATATTCTTCAATTCGAACTGGTCGATTGATTGCGGAATAACCAATACAGGACAGTCAGCTACTTCCAGAAGTTTTACAGTACGGCTTTCTCTATCCTCATCTGTTGCCCCGGCAGTTCCCATTATAATGAGATCTACTTCAAGCTTTTCCTTAACGGTCAGAAGAATATTGTTGAGTTCACCGAACTTAATATATACATCGCTGGAAATTTGAACAGGGTTAAAGTATTGGGTTTTCAATTCCTCCAATTTGCCCTTGATCGTCGCTTTTTCTTCATCCGAAGTTCCCTTTGGCGCTATATAGATCAAATCACATTTTACACTGCTATCATTCTTAGACATGCCTGCAACGTACTTGATAGCGGCCAATGAACTTTCAGAAAAGTCAACAGGAATCAGAATCTTTTTTATAGTGTTCATGTTCTTAATTATTAAAGTAAATGATAGTAAGGTTAGCTTGCATTACAAAGATTGAGCCCGGCCAATGAAAAATTAATGACGTATATCACCAAAGTGCATGACAAAATTCAAAAGAGTTCGGATTATGACTTTTTGTAAAGATATATTAAAGCCAGGATAGCAATCCATAATCCGCCGAATTCCCTGGTCTCTTCCACATAGGGTTTGTCTACTTTCATCTTGGCAACAATCTCTGCTGCCTGTCCCATCGTGAAATAGTCGTACACACCTGGGATGTAGATGAGGCTAAAGAGCGCTCCGGCTATTATCACCCAAAGGGTTATTTTGCTGGAATATATGTTAAAAGCAGAAAGGAAAAACATGGCAGAAACGATTCCGTAAATCACCATCCAAAGTAATGGATCTGGGTCATTGTATTGCACAATGACGAAAGTCAGGAACAGTACGCCAAAAAATAGTTTAAGTATTTTCATTAGTAATATAATTATATGCTATAAATCTTTGATTAATACATTGGCTGTGGAAGACCTCAAATCATTGTTGATCGTATCCATAGTTTTGTCAATTTTTTGCATGGCCTCCGGTTCGTTAAGACAGACGCTATCAAGACCATCCTGCTCCAACTTGGTGAAGACATATTCCACGCTGATCTTATTGATGTCAATGGCAGGTAAGTAGACATCAACTTCCTTTTGATTGACCTTGCTACGAAAGAGTACTCCCGCGTGCACCAGATCATTCATCACATCAGCTACAAAACGATATGGAATTTGAAGCGAATCAGATACTTCCACTTTCGTCATCGGCTCCTCACCAGTCTCAAACCGTTTGACAATCAGAGTCAATACAAGTAATACGGTCTTGCGCTTCCTTTCATAGCTCATTTCCATATTGGAGTCTTGCGGCACATAACGTTCCACATTTTGGTGCGCATAGCATATTTCCCCTCCGATAAATACAATCGTCCAGCTGATCTGAGTGAATATCAAAAAGAGTGGTAAGAAAGCGAAACTACCATAGATGGCACCATAATTCGATGCTATGATTTGGAAAGTAATGAAGACCCATTGGGTAAGCTGAAACATCGTTCCACTTATGATGCCAGCTATCAGTGCGGATTTAAACTTTACCCTGGTATTGGGCATAATCAGGTAAACCAGCGTAAAAAGCAGCCAAATTAGGATGTATGGTGAGAGATTGATGAAGAAAAGTACGATTGGCTCAATGAATCCCAGCACTTCAAACTCACGAGCCATTTCTGTCGTCTTGGTCCTAATAAAAACCGTTAGGCCATTTGACACCAGCAACAGAATCGGCGCAAATATCACAATGGCCAGATAATCTGTGAACTTGCGCATCCAGGTTCTTGGATGGCGAATGTGCCAAATCGTATTAAAGGCTGCTTCAATATTGTTGAGCAGACGCATCACCACGTAGATCAAAATGACAACACCGATACCGGCAATCAATCCGCCCTTGGTATTCATGAGCATGTTCTCAGCAAAGTCTGAGGCATAGTTCAGCACCTCCTCCTGACCTTTGAAAAACTTACCCAACTCGCTGTTGATCATCTCCTCGAACCCAAATCCCTTGGCCACACCGAAGATGGTGGCTATTACGGGAACAATGGAAAGAATCGAGAAATAAGTGAGCGCGGAAGCCTGAATGAAAACCTTGTCCTGAGCAATTTCTTTCGCTGTGATAATGAATATTTTTACCCACCGATAAAGCCTGGATCTATACCCTTCTACCTCTTTTATTTTCCATATATCCAGGGTGAGAAACTGGAATAACTGCTTAATGGGTATTTTCATTACCTAAGAATTTTTAATGGAAAATCGGCCTTTTTGGTACCTGTTCTTTTCATAAAGGTAGTTCATAATACCGTCCTTTAAGCCGACATCCGGCACGAGTATGTTGTTTGACTTGGCCTTTTTCATCACATTAATGTAAATGTCTGCCGCCGGAATGATTACATCTGCCCTATCGGCATTCAACTGCAAACGGTACATCCGTTCCTCAAAGGGCAGCCCCTTCAGCATCGACCGCATATTTTTCAGTTGCTTAAAAGTCATCTGTTTGTCGGCCATGCCATTGGCCAGTTCGTAGAGCTTGTTGATGTTTCCTCCTGTCCCAATGGCTGTGACCTCCGCTCCATCTTTCACTTCTGTGTGTTTGTCAATCCAGTCGTACACTTCCTTCCAGGCCTCATCCTTTCCTTTCTTATTAAGCTGCCTTACCGTACCAATAGGGAATGACTTGGAAGCGGTTTTCTTGTGATTTTGATAAAGGTTCAGTTCGGTGCTACCTCCACCTACATCAATATGAATATAGTCTCTAGCATCAATTTGAAAAGAAATAACCCTGTTGATCATTTCAGCTTCCTTCTGCCCTGAAATAATCTCTATCACTAGGCCTGTCTCCTCTTTCACGGTTTTGGTAAGCTCATTTCCATTTTTGGCTTCCCTCATGGCAGAGGTGGCGCAGGCATAATATTCATCCACTTCATAGAGGTCTATCATGATTTTGAAGGCCTTCATCAGCTCGACAAACTGATGGGATTTAACCTCCCCAATTTGTTTCATTGTGAACACATCCCCACCCAATCTGAGTGGAAACCTGATGTATTGAAGTTTTTTGAAAGTTGTCGTATCCCCATAACTGATCACATTGGTGATCTGGAGTCTTACTGCATTTGAGCCTATGTCAATCGCCGCTAGCTTCATTCTTTGGTTAATTCGGAGTTGTTTTGCGAATGAAGGACAATATATTCATTATTTAAAACTTGGCTGAATTTTCAGCAAATTTATTGGAGGTTATTGTATAGCTCCAGTAACCTCTCGTCTGACTCCTCTTTCCTTATTTGAGCGAGTTTTTTCTCTACTCCTTTCAAGTCACCCAGGAGCATCAATGCCTGATAAGCTGAAAGCCTAACAATGTAGCTATTGTGATTGGAGGCTAAATCCTGGAAAATGCCTATAGCTCTTTTTCGGTCATCGTCGGGAGCAATCAAAAGCATTTCACTAAAATACTGAATGAAATAAAACAATTCATTACCCCTTATTCTGGACAACTTATCGGTGTACCATTCGAACTCAGGAAAGTTCTCCCGCTCGCTGAAATAATTGGCCAAAGCGATCACTACATTAATGTTGTTCTCCTTCTCAAAGGCCTTTACTTGATCAGGTGTTAGGTTTTCTTTTGAATCAGAAAGCATCTGAATGGCTGCACCGCAAACATAATAGGATGAGTCTCCCAATGCTTTGAATAGGTAGGTGGAATAGTCCTGAAAGTCGATATCGGTAAGAATAGACAAAACATCAGCCCGCACAAAAGGGCTTTCATCATCCAGCATTGTTGCTAATGCTTCCTCGTATTTTTTCGGCTTCACATTTTTTTGAGCAATCTGATTCAGTGCCGAGATGCGGATGTCAAAATGTGGATCCTTCAGCGCTAGCGAGATCATCTGATTCTTTATTGACGAATTCGAAATATCACCAGCCTGACTTATAGCCTCATCCCTTGCTGCATAGCGAGTAGAATTCTGGAATTGGAAAAGCAACTCCTCCGCTGATTTTTTATGGTTAATCTCTGCCAGCAACTGACACTCTGCATCAAAATACACTAGGTCGGGTTTTCCACCCAGGGGGAACTTATACTGCTCCGATTGCTCTTCAATTATTAAAGGAAACTGCTCCAACTCTCCATGCACCCATACATCCACAAATACGGGTAACCTGAAAAGATGGGTATCCTCATTTTGCACCTGCTCAACTTGTAAGTACAGTGTATCATTCTTATAACTATGGCTCACATTCAGTACCGGATGACCGGGAAGTAAAAACCACTGATCAAAAAACCAGCTCAAATCCTCACCAGACACTTCCTCAAAAGCCAGGCGTAAGTGATCCAATTCCACACTCTGAAATGAATTTTCAATCAGATAAAACTGCAGTGCCGCAAAGAACACTTCATCGCCAACATAGTTTCGAAGCATGTGCAATACCCATCCACCTTTGTTGTATGAATGTTGGTCAAACATGTCTTCTCTGTGGTCATAGTAGTACCTAACCAGCGATTTGGGTTCGTCATGAGCCTCATCGATATACCCTTCTTTGGTAATTTCAAAATTGTAATCGGCCTGATTTTGCCCATATTTATACTCATCCCACAAATACTCTCCATAGGTTGCAAAACCCTCATTAAGAGTCAGGTTGGCCCAGGACTCTGTAGTTACCAAATCTCCAAACCACTGATGGAAGAGCTCGTGAGCGATGATATCCTGTCGATTGTTATCCAGAAGCTCGCGTGTATTCTGCTGTACAAATTCTCCAAATAAAGAAGCACTTGTGTTTTCCATCGCACCGGAAACATAGTCGCGAACTACAACCTGCGAATACTTCTGCCATGGAAAATCAACACCCAGTGTCTTGGTGAAAAAAGTTAGCATTTCCGGTGTATCCCCGAAGATATCGTTAGCATACTCCTCATACTCCGGCTCAACGATATAATTCAATTCTAAATCATTCCACTTATCCTCGACTACAGCAAATTCACCAATGGTCATCATGAATAAATAGGGAGAATGCGGAAGATCCATTACCCAATGGTCTGTCCTGATGCCATCTTCATTTTTGGTTGAACTCTCCAAAACACCATTGGATAGCGTCGTGAATTTGTCCTGGACATTAATATACATTTCCTGCGTGCACTTTTCATTGGGAGTGTCTATCGTTGGGAACCAAACTGAGTTCGATTCTGTCTCTCCCTGCGTCCAGATTTGTTGGGGTTTGTTTTCTTCTTCGTTGAGTGGGTTTATGAAATAAAGCCCTTTATCAGACTTGATTGCCTCACTACCACCAGTTACCCTTTCATTTGGTCTTGCCACATAATCTATGAGCACACGAAGGGTATCCGTTCGCTCATACTCTTTGTCGAGTTCAATCGTCAGCATGTTCGAGTCATAGTCGTAAGTCAACTCTTTCGCCTGCCCTTCACTCAAGAGCTGCACTGTATTGATATCCATACCCTTTGCGTCCAGCTCCAATTCCGATTCGGGAAAAAAGTAGGGCGTTACGTCCAATGTCGCTTTACCATATAAGTACTGCTTCTCCCAATCAAAAGACACCTCCAGTTTGGTATGTACCAAATCCATTACACGGGTTGGCGTGAATCTATACTTTTCAGATTCCGGTGTTTGTGCCCGCACACCAACAGCAAACAATAAACAAACACAGGCTAGAACGAAGGAAAGAAAACCTCGTATAGAAATGGTATTATTTTTAATCATGGACTAGTAACGAATGGGCAAATATATGATTTTACAGTAAATCGATTAATGGGAATAATTTGTCTGAATATTTTTATGAAACAATATTTCCTGGGGCTTTCCCGTATCTCTTTAGAAGGTAAAATAAATCATGACATCCATCGTGCCAATCTCCTATACCAAATCACCTATTTAACTTCAATTAACATTAATTAAGGCATTTTACTTCTATGGGTTTAACCATTAATGACTATTTTCGCCAGTTAAATTTTTCATCTATATGTCTGACTTCAACAAGATCAATAATATAACCGGATGGGCACTTTTTGTACTGTCCACAACAGTATACGCCCTCACCGTAGAGCCTACGGCCAGCTACTGGGATTGCGGTGAATTCATTTCAGTTTCCTATAAGCTTGAAGTACCTCACCCTCCGGGTGCACCTTTGTTTCTACTTATAGGACGCCTGTTTTCATTTTTGGCATTTGGTGATGTAGAGCAGGTAGCCTATTGGATCAATATGCTTAGCGTGGTAAGTAGCGGGTTTACTATCCTGTTCTTGTTCTGGTCAATCACTCATTTAGCACAAAAACTAGTACCGGAAGAAGCAGAATGGAAAAATATTTTAATAATCGGCAGTGGCGCTGTTGGGGCCCTGGCTTACACCTTTTCAGATTCATTCTGGTTTTCAGCAGTTGAAGCGGAAGTGTACGGCATGTCAAGTTTTTTCACAGCTTTTGTGGTTTGGGCTATGCTCAAATGGGAGAACATTGACGACCCTGCCAGACAGAACAAATGGATGATTTTGATTGCCTATATGATCGGTTTATCTATTGGAGTTCACTTGCTCAATCTAGTAACTCTTCCTGCATTAGGCCTTATCTATTATTTCAAGAAAAGAGAAAAACCTTCCTTCAAGGGAATTGTGACCACTTTAGCAATTAGTGGAGTGATCATCCTGGTGATTATGGAAGCCATCATACCAGGGCTTCCGAGCTTTGCCGGTTCTATGGAGGTTTTCTTTGTCAACAACATAGGCCTACCGTTCGGATCGGGCGTAATCATTTTAATATTAGTGATTCTTGGAGGCCTCATATATGGAATACATTATTCTATAAAAAACCAAAAAGCCGGATTAAACACTATCCTACTTTGCTTCGCATTCATATTGATCGGGTACTCGTCTTATTCTGTGGTGTTAATCAGATCCAATTACAACCCTCCAATTGATGAGAACAACCCGGAAGATCTCTTGAGCTTTGTTTCATACCTGAAACGTGAACAATACGGAAGCAGACCTTTGCTCAGCGGACAGCTTTTTACAGCCGAGCTGGTAGACCAGAAAAAGGGTGAACCTGTGTACCGCAGAGGAGAAGATGAATACGAGATTGCGGACTATAAAATGGATTACGTCTATGATCCGAAACACACATCAGTGCTACCAAGAGCATGGAGTAATGCACCGGCTCATGTGCAGCGGTACAGAGAAATCATAGGCCTGCGGCAAGGTGAGAAACCAAGCTTTGCTGACAATATATACTATATGATCAATCACCAGTTGGGCACCATGTACTACAGGTATTTTATGTGGAATTTCTCTGGGCGAGCTTCAGATATCCAGGGTGCAAACTATGTAGGCCTGACTGATGCATTTGACAAAGTGCCTCCATTACTGGAAGAGAATAAAGGAAGAAATATTTATTTCATGATCCCTCTATTACTGGGGTTGATTGGTTTCTTCTTTCAATACTATAAAGACCCATACAACTTCTTTTTTGTGGCCATGCTCTTTTTCTTGACCGGAGCAGCCATTGTCTTATATTTAAATTCCCCTCCAATCGAGCCGCGTGAACGAGACTATATCTATGCAGGATCGTACTATGCCTTTGCCTTTTGGATTGGGTTTGGAGTTATTGGCCTGTTTAGAGGAATTAACATGCTCCTGAAAAATGGAAAAATAGCAGCGATTGCTTCCATCATAATCTGCTTGTCAGTACCGACAATCATGGCCGCAGAAAACTGGGATGATCATGACAGATCTGAAAGATATTTCTCAGTAGATTCTGCTAAAAATTTCCTTGATTCTTGTGCGCCAAATGCCATCATATTTACTGGAGGTGATAATGACACTTTCCCACTCTGGTATGTCCAGGAGGTGGAAGGATATCGGACGGATGTGCGAGTAATCGTGCTGAGCTACTTCAATACAGACTGGTACATAGAGCAAATGATGAGGGATGCCTATGAATCTAAGCCGCTTCCATTTGGTCTATCCATTGACAACTATATTCAAGGTGGTCTAAATGATTATCTGCCGTTGATAGAAAGAGAAAACATCAAGGGGGCTATGAGCACCAAACAATTCCTAAAGTTGATAAAAGATGAGCACCCCGCACTGCAGATTCCTACATCTATAAGCAGCTATAACTCCGTACCGTCAAAGAATTTTTTCATGGATGTGGACACTGCTGATGTATTAGCAAAAGGAATTATTCCTGAAAGCAAAAGACACTTGTTGAAAAGCAGAATGACCTGGACACTGAGAGGAAGGGCATTGGAAAAGAAAGATCTTGCCATCCTGGATTTGATTGTAAACAACAACTGGGAGCGCCCAATATATTTCAACAACACTTCCCAGGCAGGAGTCAATCTCAACCTGAGTCAATATATGGTACAAGAGGGCATGGCTTTCAGGTTGCTGCCCGTAGAGAACCCGGACCCTTCTGGTGAACTGATGGTGGATACAGATAAGATGTATGACAACATGATGAACAAGTTTCACTGGAGAGGACTGGACAATCCGAATATATATTACTCTGAGGATTATAAGGGTTTTGTAACCAATCACCGGGCAGCATTCAATACTTTGGCCGAAGCGCTCGTCATGGAAGGTAAATTGGATCGTGCAAGAGAAGTTGTGCTTAAATGTCTGGAATTAATTCCCGATGATGTGATTAGACTGGATCACTTCAGTGTACAGCAAGTTGGTTTGCTGCTGGCTTTTGGTGAAGAGGAAAAGGCTGCAGAAATGGCCGATAAGATGTCACAAAGGGCTGATGAAATGCTGACCTACTATGCAGAAAATGGCGTCTCTGACGACCTTCAATTTAGGATCAACCTGATAACACTCAGCGAGATTTCGAGAGCCTTCAAAGCATCTGAAGATAACGAAAGGGCTAATAAATACGACCAGTTGTTCAGGAAGCACTATGGTGCGTTGGAGTAGGTAGATAATAATTTCAAAAATAAAGGAGAGGATGAACTAGTGGGTACCTGCTGCTCCCAACTTCCCCTTGTTTAATAAATTGAAACAATTGACCAAGCCCCTGTAGTTGTGATAGGCGACTTTCCAGGCTTGTCCCTTCATTCTTTCTTTGGCACCTAGGTGCGTATCAGTTCCGTATGAATACCAACCTCCATAAGTTCTGTCTCTGATATGATTTTTGATATAATCCCATTGCTTCGAAAAGAGACTATCATAGCCATCATTAGGATAGTGGTCGTGCAGGAGTAGCAGTGTATTGAGCGTCTCTGCTTGTTCCCACCAGTTTTTTGTGTTTTTTACAATTTCAGGTGCCCCATCAAGATCAAAATAATAGCCCTCGTCAAAAATTCCTCCGTTCAGTTCATCCCACCCAAATTTCAAAGTATTGTCCGCCAACATTCGCGCTTTGTCAATGGCCATTTTTTCATCCAGGCCAAGTGCTACTGCTGCTTCCAATAGCAAATAGGTCGTCTCTATGTCATGCCCAAAAGAAATATGGTTTAATCGCATGTGCCGCTCTTGCTCTTCCCTGCTCAAATGACGGAAATCCACTGGCGTCCAGTCTCGATGAAAATACAAAGACATGTACTCCTTGTCTCCTATTATCTTATCGTACAGTATATCGTAGAGTTCCTGCAACCTCTTTTTCACCAACTCATCTTTGGATATCAGATAGAGCGAAGTAAATGCCTCCAGCAGGTGAATGGTTGGGTTTTGGTCTTTGTAAGCCAGAGAGGAAGTACTGGCAATGGTATCACTTCTCATGACAGCCTGCCCGTTTCTGAGCATTTGAGAGAAATATCCTCCATGGACGGAATCATGACTATATTTTTCCAGCCAGTTGAAAGTGGCCAAGGCCAATTCTTTGGATTTTTCATCCTTACTGGCTTCATAGTAGGCACTCAAGGCATAAATGGCAAATGAATTTCCATAGGCTGTTTTGAGCTCCTCAGGGTCTAAAGGCTGACCTTCCTGAGTTGTAAATTGATAGTAGCCACCATATTCCTCATCCCAAAAATTCTCCAGGAAACGAAAGCCATGAGTGGCATAGTCTAAATAATCAGAATCATTGGAATTGAGGAAGTGAGTAGCGGTGGTCCACACATGCCTCGTCTGGGACACGATCATTTTATTCTGAGCTTCCAGTACCTCAAATTGAGCATCGAAGTTGGTGAGGTAGCCTCCGTAAACTGAATCGATACAGCGTGGATACCAATTGGCAAGGACATTGTTCTCCAATTCATCCTGTATTTCCACACGCAATACTTCCATGGGATCAGCCTCCGGCTTTGTCTTATTTTGACAGGCAATGAAAAATGAAACACAGACAATTAATGAGAAGAAGCAAGTTTTACCTGGGGAAGACATACTGTAAATATTAACAATTCTTCGCAAGAATTGCCAATGAAGTCTATGTTATCTTGCCACAATCATAATGTCCTTGCCTATGAGATATCATAGAATAATCTCTTGTCAAGCAACAAAACTATGCTTCACAATCTATGAGTACATGAATTGAACTATCATCCTCTTTGTTGTCACGCAGCTCGAATGCCTGGGCAACATCACCAAGCTTATATCGGTGTGTAACCATCTCCACGGTGTTGACCAGACCATCTTTCACCAATTGCAAACCCTCCTGCCAATAACGGCGCATATCCATATCGCTTTTTGGTTCAGTTGAGAAAATATCCACACGCTTCTTATGCATCTTAAAAAAGTCGAATTCGTCATTGCATGGCCCGATACAACCATACATTACAATCCTGCCACCAAAGGCACAAGCGTTTAGCGCATCGATCATACCGTTACCTTCCAGAAGACATGGGATCACCACATCAAATCCATCAGGAAAATCTTTATCAACCACGTCCATAGTTGGAGTATCTTCTGACGGTATTTGATAGGTATGAGTGGCTCCATATTTTTTTGCCAGCTCCAGGTTCTTTTCATGTAGATCAGTAACAACCAGATTTTTTGGACTGAATAATGCGACCACCTGCGTCATAACCAGACCACTGACCCCCTGGCCAGTAATCAACACGCTGGTATTGGCTTGGATATTACAAAGTTCGGCTGCATGCAAAATACCCGGTAGCACCTCCAAAGAGCTAATTTCTTCGTCCGGGAAGTCGTCAGGTACTACTTTCACATTGAAAGGGCTACAGACTATATACTCTGCAAAAGCACCCCACACGTAGCGACAGGACACCTTCATCCCGGCTTTCAGGGTATGTACATTCTTACCAACCTTGTCTATCACTCCGGACACCTCATGTCCCAGTCTTGCAGGAAAGGTCATAAACTCTGGCTTTCGGATTCCCCTGTAGGTTTCTATATCCGAACCGCAAATACCGACATATTTGATCTTTATCCTGATCTCCTCATCAGAAGGCTCGGGTATTTCTGCATAGTTGATTGAGATTTCGTGTGGATTATCAAGCACAGCCACTTGCTGGGCATTTGGGTGCTGTTTGTCTACAAAGGACAAATCAGCGATTTGCATTTTTGAAGCCATGTCTATTAAATTTTTCTAAAGAAGGTTTACATAGGCCTATGTCAGCCAAACTGTTCTGTACTATTATCCAATAGTAAAACTATTGAAGATATCTCACAAAACAGATGATGAAAAACATCTGGAGTGATATTGCACCTCAGTTTTGAATGATTCAAAAATTTCAACCTATAGATTACTTACCAGTCGAAGAGATTCAGGAGGTGATGGATAGATGCTGAAACAAATTCAGCATGACTTAAAAAAACGCCAATTGAAATAGAAACCAGGGTCACCATGAACTGGTTTCAGGGTCTAATTGTAATGCGCCAAAATTCCTTTCTATTTTTTAGAAATCAATGAGTAGTACTATTGATATCATAGCGCAGAGTCATGACATCATTAAGAAAATCCAGTTACCCCTAGCATTAATTCAATCCTATCAAAAAACATAAAATACGCTTTATGGGGTATTGCACCATTGGCATAGAAATCATACTTTTAAGCAAGTTATGTTTTTTGGTATACGCATTTAAGCGTATTCTAATATCACAAGCCACAAATTTAAATACCAGCTAATGCCACTTATACCATCTGAAACTGATCAGAATAAGTTTTCCGATCAATTTACACCTCGTGAAACAGAAGTGATAGAACACTTTGCCGAAGGCTATAGCTCAGCATCAACTGCTATAAAGCTTAACATCTCTGAAGGAACAGTTAGGGCACATAGAAAAAATATATTACAAAAATCCGGATGTAGGAACATAACACATGCAGTGGCATTATGGGCCAGGGAAATCCATTGAAATACGAAACTAGAATATAGAAACAGAACATTAAATCTAAAAACCTCTAAGCAATGAAGAACAATTACCAAATCCTTACTTTTTTCTTAGCAATCGCTGTATTAGCGGCTATGCTACCAGTACAGTTAAGCGCACAAGACAATGATGGAAAGATTACTTTCCAGGGTGTCTTATATGAAGCCGGTGATCCGGTAACAGACACCAAACAGATGGTTTTCTCTATAGCCGCAGTTAGCTGGACAGAGACCCATACAGTGAATGTAGTCAATGGACTCTATAGTGTGGTACTGGGTGAAAACACTCCTTTTCCTGAGGATTTGTTTGCCACATCAAATTCTGCACTACTTGGTATTAGTGTCACAGGAAGTGCTCTCCCACCTGTGGAGATTCACGCACCATTTATCAATAAAGCCATTGTGACCAGAAACATGCCGGATCAAATCGATCGTGTATTCGATGAGGATGCCGATGAACACAGTACTTTGATAGTTACGGCAAGTGGCACAGGTGCAGGACAGAATTCAGCATTAGAGGCTGTGTCTGAAACTACTGATAGAAATACAGGCATTGAGGGATTCGCTATTTCAGGCGATGGAAATGCACAAAGACAAACAGGCTTGTATGGACAATCACAAGGTACTGGCTCGGGAAATCATCGTGGTGTAGTTGGTGTAGCACTTGGAGGAAGCGGCAAATACAATAAAGGTATATGGGGTTATGCACAAGGAGCAGGTAATGGTGATACTGGTCAGAATTTTGGTGAAGGCAGTATCAACTTTGGTGTCGAAGGAAATGCTACCGGTAATTCATGGAACAATACGGGTATAGAAGGATCCAATTTTGGAGAAGCCGGGCAATGGAATTTTGGTATTCATGGTATATCTAAAGCAGGTACTGGGACCAGTGTGGAAAATCATGGAGTTGCCGGTAGGGCCTATGGACCGGGTATCAACTATGGGGTATATGGTCATGCAGGGCAGGGAGCCGAGAACTGGGCCGGATGGTTTGAAGGAGATGTAAAGGTGGCTGGAAACCTGGATATGGATGGAAGCTTTGATGTTGAAGAAATTTCGGCTTCAACAGTGACTGTAAGAAATGCATCAGGAGAAGTAAAAGGAGAACTCAGTGTCTATCCACCTAATAACGCAGGTTCTGTGGTTCTTTATGGCGATAACAATGAACGCAATGTAATCTTGGGTTCATCGAGCGGTGGAAATAGAGGCTTTCTCGGACTTTATGATCCAGAGGGAAATGGTGGTGTAATACTCAACACCTCCGAGGATGGTTCTGGAAATATTTATACCTACGGAAACAACCAGCATCGCACTGGTCAGTTTGGAGGATTTTCAGGAAATGGTTTTTGGAAAATATCTGATCCAAATGAAGATGGTACCAATACGGATTATGCAATAGCTGCTGGTTTTTGGGCCGGAGAACCTGAATTCATTATGGAACGTGCTCAAGGGGAACAAGGAGTGAAAATGAGAATAAATGCAGCCCCTGAGGGGGATGACCCTGATGGTTGGAGTGGTAAAATGACCCTCTATGGGAACAACTCTTTAAATGTTCAGTTAGGCGGCAAACACTGGGAAAACAACAACCTTCCATTCCTGAATTTTCGGGGTACGGGTGAAGAGAGTCTGGTTTGGATGGATGTGAGCCAGGATACTAACACTGGAGCAGAATGGGGAAATGTGAATTTTTCCAATACTGATGGAGCAAATACGAATGTGAGTGCTGATGGTATTGATCTCAATGGACCCAATGGTGAGCATTTTAGGTTGGATTACAATGGGCTTGGCAATAATACTCGATTTTCTAGTCTGGAAGTGCACAATGGCAATGATAACGGTGAGGTGGTAAGCGCAGGGCAACATGGACCTAATGGCAATTTTGGCTTTATGAATATTAGAGGAAATAATAAAGACTTGGTAAGTTTAAATGCTGACTATGACGGAGATAGAAATACTGAATGGGGAAGTATTAACCTGCAAGGACAAAATTCTCCAAATTTTAGAGTTAGCGCCAAACATTGGGAGGATAACAATAACGGAGCAGAGCTACCCTATCTAGCAATGAACGGTCTTTACACTCAAAATGATGGAGAAAATGATTACCACCCTGATTTGGTTTGGATGGACGTAAGCCAAGACACCAATACAACTAGGGAGTGGGGTGGCATAAATTTCAGCAGTTCAGATGGCTCTAATTTTGGCATTGATGCCTATGGGTTTTCAGGTCTTAGCAATTCTTTGGAGGCAAAAGAAATAATTACTTTAAAACAACAATCTAACCCTCACAACAATTCCTTTGAGGTCTATAATAACGGAGATGCTTCCTACATGAACCTTAACAACTCAAACAATGAAAACTCTATTTCTTTGGATGGGGATGCAGGTAGTATTGATGCCAAAGGAAGTATCAGTAACCCAAGAGTTGAACTGCAAAGAAATTGGGGCAATGATGGTCAAGGAGCCGTGATAGTAAAAGATGCAAACGACAATTGGATGATCCAAGCCAGCGCTAACGACGATGGCGCCTCTAATTATAATGGTACCGTTACGGTATTCAATAGTCAAAACGGATTCCTCGCAGAAATGGGTGGTAGCGGATATTTCAGCATTCACGATTCGGACACACAAACTGACGTCATCAGCTTAAATAACAATGGTGACATTTATGCTTCCACTTCTGTATCTACTGACGGTGAGATGTTCGCTGATGCTTTCAACCTTCACTCTGATGGACGATTAAAAAAAGACGTCAAAAATCTAGACAACTCACTAGGTAACATTCAAAAGCTTAGAGGTGTGAGCTATACATGGAAGGACAAAAAGAAAAGCCAAAAGAATCAGATTGGTGTAATAGCCCAAGAAGTTGAGGAAATTTATCCGGAATTCGTACATACTGATAAGGACGGCATGAAATCTGTCAATTACGCCCAGATGACGGCCGTGCTTATAGAAGCCGTGAAAGAACTAACCGCTAAGGTCACGTCTTTGGAATCTGAAAACTCAGATCTGAAAACCTCCATGAAGAAGTTGTCGCTATTGGAATCGAAAATAAATCTGCTAGAAAAACTATTGATCAATAAGCCGGTTGATGCGAGCACTACAACCGCCAAGAAGTAAGCAATTATTTGTCAACTTTTAAATCTTAAGAAGATGAGAAAAATTGTTTATTACATATTGATCCTGATGTGCTTACCCCTGGCGCGATCACTCGCCCAAACGGAGCAGATCAGAAGCGGTACCTCACAGGGTGCCGGATGGAAATCGGCGGGCCCTTATACTACCTTCGGAGTAGCCGGTCAGAGTAGCATAGCAACGCAGGTTGGCGGAGGAGAATACAATGGAAGTGTTGGATTTGTATTTTCACCAGTAATCCCGGAGGTAAATGAGCCTCCTTTAGCTATTGGAACTCCTGACAGACTCTTTTACCAAGTGGGGGATGTTTATACATTGGAAGCCTTCGATCCAGAAGGAGAACAATTAATCTATGAGATTGTTGATCAAACTCAATTTGGATCAGTGGTTGTAAATGTATCGGATGAATCTGAAGTAAGCTTTGTGCCAAACGTAGGCCTCACCCCCGGGGAGTTATATCATGATTCATTTACTTTCAAAGTAACGGAGGATACAGAAAACGGGCTTTCATCTGAAACGGCATTGATTCAGTTCAGTTTTATTTTATCAGATAAACCACACGAAATTGTAAGTCTGACAAAAACCGGAGCAGATTTTGAATTGGTTTGGGACGATTCTTTTGTGAACAATGCATACAACGTACAACTTGAATATTATGATGTAGAAACTAGTTCGTTTATAAGTGCTGCTTCTGCAACTGTGGACAATACATTATATAATGTAGCAGACAGTAATACACTAGACTACACCTTAAGTGTTGATCCAAATCCACATCCCTACTTATTTAATGGCGATAGGGTTTTCATAACTTTGGAAATAACCAGTGAAGGTGGCTTCTCTGACGCAGAAGCTTACGTGTTGGATAACACTGATCCGGCAGAACCAAAAGTACTTGCTAGTTCGGATGGTCTATTCTTTGCCTTTGGAAGCGAGCAAACAGTACCCGAAAACAATGAAGTAACACTTCAAATGTCAGCAGTGGAGCTTGGAGAATTTGATGTATCTCAAGCTACAATTCAATTGTTATCAACTCCTGTAAATGGCACACTGACACAGCCAGTACTGGTGAAGGTTACGGATAATTTATTGACTTGGGAGTCCACTTATACTTCCACAGGAGATATAGGGGGGTTGGAAGAAATAGAATTCAGTATTTTTCACCCTGCGAGAGATGTGACTGAAAGTTCATCTGCTTCAGTAGACGTAATTGCAGTTAACGATCCTCCATCCCTTGCTGAAATATTTGATCAACAAATGGTGGAAGACGGTTCATTGGATGTAACACTTAATGCTTATGATCCCGACAGTGAATTACATTATTCTGCAGTTGGTCATAGTAATGCAGACAAAGTGAACTTATCCTTTGATGGTAATATATTGACTATAGACCCCATAGCAAATTACTCTGGGCTAGTATCAATAAGTGCTGTTGTAAATGAAAGTGGAAACAATGAAGGTGACAATGAAAACGACAACCTTTCGGACTCTCAACTATTCTGGGTAGAAATAATAGCTCAAAATGACAGCCCAGTGCTGGAGCCTGTTGAAAATGAATCTGCGAACGAGGATGAAACTGTGCAGATACTTCTATCGGCCTCAGACGAAGATGATAATGTGTTGATATTTGACTATCTGGCATCAGTTAGCGACCCATCTATAGCGGATGTTGAAATAATAGGTAGTGAACTATCAGTGATACCTGTTGATAATGCAAGTGGGTTGGTAACTGTAACCGTATCGGCAGATGATCGATCTGGCAGTGATAATTCAGAATCATCTCCAATTGAATTCACAGTAGATTTCAACCCTGTAAATGACAGACCTGAAATTATCCAGGAATTAAGTGATCAGGTGCTGGTGGAAAACTTTCCAGGATATGAAATTGATTTGTCGGCCTACTTTGATGATGTTGAAACAGCTGTTACTGATCTTGATTTCTCTGTAAGTGGAAATACCGATGTATTGATCTCATTTACAAACGCAACGATGAATGTAACCACAACCGCTGAGTATTTTGGTCAGGAAACGGTTACCATCACCGCTTCCGATGGCAGCCTGGAAGCTTCCATGGAAGTAGAGTTTAAAGTGAATGAATTGGGTGCCAACATCATCGTAGCAAATCCTATCAACGACTTCATGCTCAATGAGGATTTTGATACTTTTGAGATAGACGTGTCGGATGTATTTCAAGACAGCAATGATGTGAATGCAATATTCGATTATGAATTATCAGGAAATAATTTCGTGATCACATCCGTGGATGATGTCAATGAAAAATTGACCATTAGTAGTGCCGAAAACGTATCCGAGGATGAAACACTAATACTCGTAGGAACAACTGGCGATCAGGCTTCATTTGTAGAATTTGATTTGCTTCTCACGAGTGTAAATGATGCTCCAATTTTAGATGAGATCGAAAACGAATCTATCTTCGAAGATGGCGAGCTAGCCAATTTGCTCCTGGAAACTAGTGATGTTGATCACACTATTGATCAACTAGATGTGTCAGCTGTTTCGAATAACCAAGAAGTGATCAGAGATGAAGACATAAGCATAAATTTTGTGGATGGATTTTATTACCTGAGCACAGCGCCATTGGCCAATGTCAGTGGAACTGCAGACATTACTATAATGGTGACAGATGGAGATCTTGATGCAGAGCAAACATTCGTACTGAGTATATTAAGCGTAAATGATGAGCCAACGGTTCTGAACGTGACGCTGGCAGATGGCATTGAAGACGTGGAATACTCAGCAGATATATCTACCTTATTTGAAGATATTGATGAGGATGTTTTGACTTACGAAATCGCTAACCTACCCGACTGGCTGACACAATCAGGAGCGTCAATATCAGGCACGCCGGAAAATGGTGATACCGGAGAAATTGCTCTTCAAATTGTAGCTTCAGATGGTAACGGAGGAAGTGTCCAGGAATCATTTGACTTCAGTATTGTTGCAGTAAATGACATACCAAAATTCTCAGACATCTCAGATCAGTCTATTGATGAGGACACAAAACTGAGCGATTTATTTATAGACGTTTCTGATATAGATGATGCATTTGGAGATCTTACTTTTACGGCTTCATCTTCTGATCAGGCTATTGTTCCAAATGCCAATATAGAAATTTCAACAACCGGAGGTTTCTTAACGATTAGTGTGACTCCATTGGAAAATCAATATGGGGATGTTGATATTTCGGTTAGGGCATCTGATGGCTCGCTTAGTGGAGAAACTACCTTTAGCCTGGCCATTGTAGGAATAAACGATGGTCCGGAAGTCTCCGAACTATCTGTTCAATCCATTGATGAAGATGCACAGTTAAGTGATTTAGCTATTACGGTTACTGATCTTGACAATTCAGTTGATGACCTGACCTACACAGCAACTTCGTCAGATCAGGATTTATTAACTGATGAGAATATTGAAATTTCGTCCATTGATGGTATCGTTACCATAAGTGCCTCCCCAACAGCAAACCTTTCAGGCAGTGTTGAAATAACCGTAACAGCAAGTGATGGTGTACTCTCAGCAGAGCAAACGTTCACGCTTGAAATAGCAGCAGTGAATGATGCACCAATTGTTCTTGAGGATGGTACTGAACTAATTGCAACCGAAGATGAGGCTTTCACATATTCAATTGTAGACTTATTTGATGATGTGGATGACGAAATCTTAATCTTTGAACTAGGCTCCCACCCTGATTGGATGACGCTAACAGACGGGATTCTATCTGGGACACCAACCAATGGTCATATTCTCTCCATGGCTGGAATTGACATCATCGCTAGTGATGGCAATGGTGGCTCTGTAACAGGATTCTATTTTATTACAGTGGAGAATGTAAACGATGCTCCTGTATTAACTAATGCGTCGGAGAATGTGATTACTAAGCAAAACAGTGCATATTCCTACAGCATTCCATCAGATGTATTTACTGACATTGACCAGGGTGACAATTTAACGTTAGAAATTGTTAGTCATCCTGATTGGCTGACTTTGGCAGACGGTGTTTTGACAGGAACACCTGGGTATGCGGAAATTGGAACCTATACCATAGAGATTAAAGCGACGGATGTGGCCGGTGAGGAAGTAACTGATTCCTTCGAATTAGAGGTTGAATTTGTAGTTTATGATGTTCCTTTCACAGCCAGCAATGCAGCAGGCTGTAGTGGAGAGTCAATCATTGTAGAGGCTGATGGAGCAATTGACTACAACTGGTATGATAAGGACAGCAACCTGCTACAAACTGGTGGTACTTCCCTGGAGTTAACAGCAGAAATTGAGGGCCAGGTAATCATTGAAGCAAAAGATGCTCAGGATCGAGCTAATCCTGAGAAACTTACCTATGATCTTGTAGTCACTGCTTCACCGGATGCACCTACTGTTACTGAAGAAGCAGAGGAATTAAGTATTCCTGAGGTAGCGGGATTGACTTACCAATGGTATTTAAATGATGTGGCAATAAGTGGATCAGCTGCCACGGCAGCATCATTTACACCTGACGAATCAGGTGAATACTACGCCTTGGTCACCAATGCTGCTGGTTGTACTGCTGCTTCCAATGTTGTTGAATTTTCGAAAGTACTCGGATTGTCATTCAATGATAATACCTTGAAAATGTACCCGGTACCTGTGAAATCAGATCTTGTACTGCAAAGCGATTTAGACTTGTCAAAGTACAACTTCGACATCACAGATATGAATGGAAAGTTACTACCTGTGAGAAGCCGAAGAACGCTGAACTCAGTTATTTTCGATGTAAGCGAACTTGCTAACGGTGTGTACATCATGCGTGTACACAAGGAAGGAGAACTAGCCATCAGGCGATTTATTAAAGAATAGAATTCACAACCAACACATGATAAAAAAGGAGCTGCTCATATGGGCAGCTCCTTTTGTTTTTTAGGGACGCCTAGTGAGCGGTTGTCTCCAAAATTCTTTAGTTAGATTTCTTCCAAATTATGTTTGGTATTAGTAGTAAATCACCCCTGTGATCCCCTCAAGGGGATATTCCCCCTTCGAAGGGGGTTAGGGGGATGAGGTGAAATTTTTATTTCAGATAAAACCTACTTCTTGTTTTGGTCATTTTACTTTTGAGATAATCACATTTATATCTCAAGCGTATTCATATGATCAAATGCTTTTTGCAGGTTCCCGAATGGATCATCTGTGCGCTCGTCCTCCACAAAATAGTAGTCCATACCAACCATATCTTTGGCATTGATCAGTGCTTCAAAATCCAATGTACCCTCACCTACGGTAGTTTGTGATAGGTCTGGCTTGGCATCTTTCACATGGTACAAGCTAAATCTTCCCGGGAATTTTTTCAGGTATTCCATTGGGTCATACCCTCCCTTTTTGATCCAATACAGGTCTGCTTCAAACGATACCAATTCCGGGTCGGTCTCACGAATCATCACATCCAGGGCTACCTCGTCATTCACGGTTTCAAATTCAAAATCGTGATTGTGATAACAAAACTTAATTCCCGTATTTTTAAACAACTCACCTACAGCATTGAGGTTTTCAGCGATTTTATAATAGTCCTGTCTGTATTGTTCTTCCAGGTAAGGAATTACCAAATACTTTAACCCTGCTTCCGATGAGGCATCTATCACCGCCTGTGCCTGATCAGGGGTAAAATAAGTCGCATGAGTTGATAATAACTCCATGCCCAAGTCATTCACAATCTTCTTATACTCAGCTGGCGGCATGTTAAACAGTTTACCATCAAGTCCCATTCCATAGGCTTCTATGTACTTGTATCCAATATCCGCAATCTTCTTCATGGATCCGGCAAAGTCCTTATCCAAAGCTTCACGCACCGAATAGGCCTGCATACCCATATCTTTTGGTTTTACTGGAGTTGATGGCTGAGTATTCATGCTAGTTTGTTCTTTGCTGGCTGGTTTAGTCGTACAGCCCAATGGGGCAATCATAGTACCCATCGCCAGTACGGAACTCTTTTCTATAAATTTTCTTCGTGTAGTCATAGTTTTAAGTATAGTGTATTTGATGATTTCTTAAAGCTCCCTTATCCAAATATTTCTGAAGCTCACAGGATTACCATGATCCTGCAACCTCAGCGGCAACTTCCCATGTGGCTCATAATATGGCAAGCCAATAAACTTGATGCTCCCTTTTATTTCAGCATGGTTCTGTACCAAAATTCCATTATGAATTACTGTAATGTACGCCGGAGATATCAAAAGTCCTATTTCGTCAAACCTTGGGGCTGTATAAAAAACCTCATAAGTCTGCCACTCTCCCGGCTTTCGGCATGCATTCACGAGTGGTGGTATTTGCTTATAGATGGACCCAGCTTGTCCGTTGACATAGGTCTTGTTTTGATAGTTGTCCTGCACCTGGAGCTCATATTTTGACTGCAGAAATATCCCGGAGTTTCCACGTCTTTGCCCTTCTCCTTCTACTTTAGCCGGAGCGCGCCATTCTACGTGCAGCTGAATATCACCAAAAGCTTTTTTCGAAGATATTGTTACTGGGCGTTCCAGCTTCTCTTTTGATGGGCGAACGGTCACAACACCATCTGCAACATCCCAAAACGTACCCTCGGGAATAATCCACTCAGCCATATCGCTACCGTCAAAAAGAACAATCGCGTCTGAAGGTGCCTGGCTATTGGTTTTACCAGGCGTGATCACCTGTGGCTCTGGCTGCCAGAGCTCTGTATCCTCTGGTTTATATTCTTTTTTCTGAGCAAATGCATTAGTCACCAAAAGGGACAATAAAATAAAACCTAGTTTCTTCATCGTAGTTTTAATAGTTTAATATCCAATATCATCTGTAGAAGGGATTTCAACATCCGATCCTTCACCAAATCTAGTCATTGCTTCTTCCATAATTGTGGTTGTGGCTGAAGCGCCAATTCGAGTCGCTCCCAATTCTCGCATCACCAAAAGTTCATCCAATGTACGTACACCACCAGCTGCTTTGATCTGCACTTCCGGAGCAGAGTACTTTCTCATCAATCGCAGATCATCGTGAGTCGCACCCTGGTAGGAATATTTGCTATCCTCGCCCTTCACAAAGCCATATCCTGTAGAGGTTTTAACAAACTCAACACCCAGTTCGGAACAAATCTCACACAATTTGATTTTGTGCTTATCTTCTGGTAAAAAGTCATTTTCGAAAATAACCTTTAGTATACCATTGTGCTTGTGTGTCGCTTTTAATACCTCCTGCAATTCGGTCTTGACATAATCCCAATCCTCCTGCAGCACCTTACCAATGTTCACCACTACATCGATTTCCGTCGCACCATCTTCACATGCCTTTATGGTCTCTGCTACTTTGATCTCTGTAGTGGAATTACCCTGTGGAAAGCCAACCACGGTACATACCAAAACATCTGATCCCTTCAGTGCTTCAGTTGCCATCTTCACTGCATAGGGTTTGATACACACTGATGCCACATCATACTTTTTGGCCACAGCACATTCTTTTAGCATGATTTCATCCGTCATCGTTGGGTGCAACAATGAATGATCGATCATATTGGCTAGTTCTTTTATTTTGTTCATTTCTTCGAAGTTCAAATTAGTCAATGTTTATTTCAATTTTAGTTATTGCTCAAAAATCGAATTGTAATCCTACATATATTGAATAGCTGTTTCATTGGGTGGAATCAGCCCATGATCATTTATATTGATTCGCACCATGTACAGCAAAAAGATCATAGGAGCCAGATACTTCCTCTACAATAATCCCTTCCTTTATGCTAGGGATCAGCTAGTTCTTGAGCAAAGAAACAAGTCTATCGTTGATCATTAAGCTAAGTTAAGAAACGAAGGTCATACCCCTTCATCTACTTTCATGAGGTGTATGTTAATCATTTGGCCCAGGATGGCTGTCTACTTCCTCCATGTACTTCCATCAATTCTGTCAACCGGTCGTCAAGCTTTTTAGCCACTGGATAAATTTTCGGATATTGTTGGTTTAGAAATTTCAAAAAAGTCCCATAACCCCAGCCATAGTCAACTTCTCCTACCAGGTTATTCATCTGTTGTTCGTCCTTTTTCATATCATAAAGCTCAAACAAATCCCAAACACCGTGGTAGGTCATGTAGCTATATTCTTTTGTCCTCAGACCGAAAATGGTTGGTGTTTGCACGGCATTGTGGTCAATAAAGTATTCGTAAACAAAATCTTCTCTCCAATCAGTTTTCTCATCGAGTACAAGTGGTAAAAATGAATCGCCATGCATACTCGCCGGTTTTTCAAGTCCGGCTATATCCAGGATGGTGGGCCCCAGATCTATGTTCAGAATAAACTCAGAATTGGTAGCAGGCTTTTTGATTTTATCAGGCCAATGAACAAAGGCTGGTACCCTTATGCTTTCCTCATACATCACCCGCTTGTCTATCAAGCCATGCTCTCCTACAAGATAGCCATTGTCGCTGAAATAGATAATGACTGTATTCTCTAGTTGTCCAAGCTTTTCGAGCGTATCGCTGATTCTACCTACACTTTCATCCACACCTAGCATACATTCGCTATATAGCTGAAAGAACCTATCAAAACTACCATACTTCTGAATGCCATAATCCCTTTCGGCTCCATGCCAGCTCTTTCTTTGAGCTCTCATCCATTCAGGTTTGCCCTTGTAGTTGGCATCAGTATCCCCATACGAATCAGGTTTCGGGATTTTCAAGTCTTTATAGCGCCCGACGTGTCTCTTTGCAGGAGCAAAATTTTCATGAACAGATTTATGTGACAAATAGAGACAATATGGCTCCTTGCTATTTTTGTTTTGCTCTAAATACTCAACTGCCAGGTCGGTAAGAATATCTGGAGTGTAACCTTTTTTCTGAACTCGTTTACCGTCAATATTCAATTCCGGATCATTATATTTTCCCTGACCTTTGAAAGATACCCAATGGTCAAAGCCTGGCCGTGGCATATCATCATTGCCACCCATGTGCCACTTGCCCATAAATGCTGTTTTATATCCTCCCTTCTGCAATTCTTTTGGGAAGGTAGCTGTGGACTTGTCAATAGGTGTGTCATTGTCAATCACTTTGTGGGTATGTGCATACTGTCCTGTTACAATAGATGCCCTGCTCGGTGAACACAACGAAGTAGTGACATACGCCCGATCAAAGTACAAACTGTTCTTGGCCAGCTTATCAATATTTGGTGTCTCAATCCATGGATGATCCAAAAAACTTAGAAAGTCATAGCGTTGATCGTCTATGAGAATGAAAATTATATTTGGCCTGTCCTGAGCGAAAGCCGAAAGGCTTATCAACAGAAGAAATGATGTGATGAATGTTTTCATATTTTCAAATATAAGTCATCCCCTTTCTTACTTGTCATGAGCTGTCATGATAAAGGAAAGGAATGACGGAATTATAAATTGAAATAGCATCAAAGTTTAGCAAAAGCTCAAGAACAAACATACTCATGTGCTCTTGCGTTTTCATTTTCTATTGCTCGCCCAATAGAAAACGAAACAAAAGACAAGTGCTCCAAGAAAGAAACACCCTGAGTAACATTGGAGTCTGTCAGAAATTGTGCCTGGCGGGTGTCACGCCTTTCGTGGACATCCTCCCTCCTGATATGCACATGTAATCGTAATTATTCACTTTAATGTTTTTTTCAACTAGACAACTCTTTCGCTTAACTCTAAATTAATTATTATTGGTAATTACCTGCAGTCAGTTTTCTGGTATATCCAATATCTGGCCACTTTCTTCTAGTCCTTTTCTGAGCATTGATGGTATTAACAATTCACTTCCCTTCTCTATCAATAAGGGTCTCCTAGACATTAAGATGTTGTCAGAGCATAAGAATAAAAAAAATTAAATTTGTTATCGGAACAATTTAGAGACAAGCATTGTTCTAAAATTTGAATCAACAATAATTATATGATTTCTTATCAATCATTTCCCAGGACTCTCCTTGTGTTTGCTTTGCTCTTTGCCCTGATAAGCTGTGGAGGAGAAAGTGTTTCTCCCGACATGACGGATATGCAAAATGGTGGTAACAGCAATGGTGGTGGCACTAATGACATGTCGGGTGAAGCAACCAAGGCTCCCGATTTTAACTTGACTTCCGTAAACGGTGGTGAGGTTTCCTTATCTAACTTTTCCGGGAAACCTCTTGTGATCTTTTTCTTTGGTAGCACCTGTTCACTTTGCATTGCCTCTGCGCCAAGCGTAGAATCAAAAATTCATAGTGCCTTTGCATCTGATAAAATGAAGATCATAGGCATAGATACCTGGGACGGAAACAAGGCCGCCGTTACTAATTTCAAAACCAATACTGGCGTAACATTTGATTTGCTTCTTGAAGGGTCCAAAATTCAATCTAGCTATAATACCACATACGATCGTTTGGTAGTTATAGATAAGAATGGCAATATTGCTTACAAAGGTACATCATCGGCATCCAGTAGTGTTGACGATGTGGCAACTTTACTAAAAGATCTCATAGAATGAAGGCAGTAATAATTATTGCATGCCTGATTGCTTCCCAACTTTTGACGGCCAACGCGCAGGTTGTTAAAAATTACAGTCTGAGAAATATTGATAATGAATTGGTAAGCCTCCATGATCTAAAAGGCGAGTCTGTTACGGTAATCGACTTTTGGACTACCTGGTGCAAACCCTGCAAAAAAGCCATTCCTGAACTCAACAAAATATTTTCATCCTATCAGGACAAAGGCGTACAAATCATCGGGGTGAGCTGCGATGGACCCAGAACTGTCGCCAAAGTGCCTGGCGTAAGCAGCACATTACAGATACAATACCCCGTATTGATAGATGTCAATTCAGATATTTCCAATTCACTGAACATTTCAAGTTTTCCTACACTTATTATTATGGATCAAAAGAACAAGATTCGGTATATTCACGAGGGATTTACCCCCGGTGATGAAGAGGAAATAGTGGCAGCTATCGAAAAGCAGCTTAACAAATAATACGCTTACATATTTTGAGGAATTACCTTTCCCGTCTCTTACTGGTCATATGTTTATTATTCTCAGCGAATACTTCCTGGTCGCAGTTTAGCGGGCAGAACATCGCCGAGTTTCAGCTTGGTCAAATCCCTTCAGACACTGATGCATTTGCTTCTCTCTATGACCGCCTGGTCATGAACTATGACATCAATAAATTCAAGGTGGGAATGACGATGGAACAATATTGGACCCCTTATTCTGAGCGAAACTATATCAGGCCTAATCAGTTTAGATTGCAATACAAGTCAGACAGTTGGGATGTAAAAGTTGGTAACTTTTATGAAACGCTTGGCCGGGGAACTATGATGCGCACCTACCAGGTACCTGGGGCTATTCTTGAGGACGTTTCCTTTCGGTCACGTAACTACTTTCATAGGGATTTTCTGGGTGCATTTGCAAAGTACCAATCAAAAAAATGGAGTGTTAAGGCTTTGGCTGGCCAGCCGCTGAACAATGTCTTTCCGCCAGGAGAGTCTTACAAAAGCAGAAGGCCTGATTCGCTGGCTGTACTGGGCGGAGACTATCAGATCAAGACTCACAAGATAGAATACAATGCCATGTACCTGAAAAATTCCAGGGTGGACAAACTGTATTCTATGACAAATGTTTCGGGAAAAATCGCGCCTAAACTGAGCTACTACACGGAACTGGTACTGGATAATAAGGGAGGAGTATTTGGAAGTAATGATTCATACGGGTGGTACCTCAATCTAAATCTGGAACTTGAAAAATGGAGCCTATCAGCAGAGGTAAAAGACTATAATGACATTATTGTTGGTGAGGCGGTTAATGAACCACCGGCTCTGATCAAACAGCACGTTTATCGCTTGCTGAATCGTAGTACCCATGTGCCCTTTCCCATCAATGAAACTGGTTGGCAAATAGAAGCTTCCTTCTTATTGGAAAATGAAGGTGTCCTAACATTCAATCATGCCAGGGCACATAATCCGCTTACTGCTGATTTGGCATTTACGTTTACCGAATATTTTTTTGAATACTCCAGGTTGTACAATGAGCGATTGGATGTCAAATTTTTTATGGACTATGCCAATGATGACACAAAAGGTGAAAGTGACCGGATCAGTGCCGGTGTTGACCTGGATTTGATTCTCAAAAAACGAAAATCAATCAACATAGAGTACGAATTCCAGACTTTTCAGCGGCCCGATTCGAGATCAACTAATATGCTTCTATCCCTTGCCTATAATATGGGATCGAAATTCACAGGATCGATCTTAACGGAATATAGCACTGACAATACTGTGATTGAAACAGGTTCAGATCATAAATTCTGGTTAGGAGGTAATGTGAAGTACAAACCGACTTTTAACAACACCTTCCTACTATTTGTGGGTACAAGACGTGGTGGTCCGGCGTGTACCTCTGGAGTCTGTTACGAGATTCTGGATTTTGAAGGAATGGAGCTAAGGTATACCCAGAGATTCTAATTTTACTAATCTGAACCCGATTAATCATCCCAAAAAATATCCCCTTGAGGACATCCGAGACGAGAGTTGAAGGTTGCGAGCGTAGCTCATAGGGGTGTTCTACCTGTATCAATTCTACATTTCCGCATAAACACCCTCCTAGCCTCCCTCAAGGGAGGAATTATCTGTGTTAGTCTATATGAATACTTCAATAAACAACAATAGAGTTATTTTTAAAACAGGGTTCAGGTTACTAGAATATATGTGACTACCTTTTCCCATACTTAGGATCAGCTTTACTTTCACTTCTGTCGGTGGCAGAAGGAGGCTCATAAGACAAGGACGATATTTTTTGCCATAGTTCGTCTGTCATATCAACCTCAGCTGCTTCGAGGCTTGGTTTGAGTTGATCAAGGTTGCGTGCTCCGATGATCGGAGCTGTAATAGCCGGGTGTGCTGCCGTCCAGGCGATGGCTAGAGATACAGGATGAACGTTTACTTCATTCGCTAACTCAGTGAATTTAGCCGCTACCTCGTACATCCATGAATCACCATACCTTAGATTGTACATTGGATTATCTGTTAGCCTACCCGTGCCAGCTGTTTTGCTTTGATTATATTTGCCAGTAAGAAGACCTCCTCCTAAAGGACTATAGTTTATCACTCCAATATTCTCAGCCATTGCCATAGGAAGAATTTCAACCTCCGCTTGTCTTTTCACAAGGTTGTACATGGGCTGAATACAGGATATCTTAGACCATCCTCGGTTATCCGATATGCCAAGTGCCTTGGACACCTGCCATGCCGCAAAATTGCTTGCGCCGAGGTATAATATTTTACCTTGACTAACCAGGTCATCCAGTACCCTCAGTGTCTCCTCCATATTTGTTTTTTCATCAAAGCGATGCAGGAAGTAAATATCGATATAATCCGTATTTAACCTCTTCAAGCTGGACTCAACTGCACGAGTGATATGATACCTTGATGAACCCAGAGCATTTTCCCCTGCTCCTGTGCGACCATACACCTTAGTGGTAATGACTATCTCATCTCTACATTTTTCTTCCTGAATGAATTTTCCCAGATACTCTTCAGAAATACCTTTCTCATAAACATCGGCACAATCATAGAAGTTGATGCCTGCGTCCCTTGATGCATTGAACATCGCCCTGGAATTAGCTTCATCAGCAATACCACCAAAACTCATGGTACCCATGCACAGTTCAGAAACTTTTATTCCAGTATTTCCAAGAAAATTGTATTTCATCTATTCCTTGAGTTTATTGTTAAATGTCCTATAAAAGCACTCATGCAAATTAATGAAGTCTGCTAATGCTGCCAAAAATTCCAGCATCCATTCCTCATAGCAAAAGCTCTCCGATAAAGGTTGATTTCATTTTGCCATCAGGCTTATTACATTTGTCTCATGCTGACTGTCGGCCTCATACAAGCCTTTATCAGTGGTCTGGTTTTTCTGTTTCGCAAGCCAAATCACCTTTCCAACAAATTATTGTTCGTCTGGTTTTGTATTATCGCCCTTACTTTCCTAGGGAAAATGCTACCCAAAGGGATTGTAGCCTACATCAAAATAGGTCTAATGCCAGTCATCCTCTTGTATGGCCCCATTTTATACTTTTATGTACAAAGTCTCATCGATGAACAATTCTCATTCCGTGGAAAACAGCTATGGCACTTATTTCCATTCGTTGCTCTATGCATCATACGTGTTTTTGTATTTCCGAATTCCTTTGAATATGGCAGGGTTCTAAATGCTAACATTGAACTGAAGGACATTAGCCTAATTGTAGTCATTATCACATCTCTGGCCGGCTATTGGATTGTCACACTTTTTCTTCTGGCAAAACACCGTAAAAACTTAAAAAACCACTTTTCTCATGAATCACAAAAGCTAGTGCTTAACTGGATTTGGCTAATCATGTTAATCTACATTGTCAATCAACTACTAGGCTTTCTTGCTCCGCTATTTAAAGATTTTTTTGGTAATCCATCAGATATTGTTTTTTGGTTCTTCCAGTTCAACCTGGCCATTTTTACCTACCTACTTACTATTTTCGGCATTCAACAACCTATCATTTTCGAAACTGACAATAACAAATACGACAGATCCGGACTGAGAAAAGAGCAGCTGCAAGAATTGTCAAAACAAATTGGAAGCTATCTGGAAGAGAAGAAACCATTTCTCAACCCTGAATACAATCTTCAGCAGATGAGCCAGGATCTTGATATCCCGCGCCAATACCTATCGCAGACTATCAATGAGATTTTTAGTAAAAATTTTTACCAGCTTATCAACACCTATCGGGTAGAGCAAGTAAAACAACTGCTACAATCCCCCGCCAGCCAAAGACTCACTTTGGAAGGACTGGCCTACGAAGCAGGCTTCAATTCAAAAGCGTCTTTCTATCGTATTTTCAAGGAAATTACGGGACAAACGCCTTCAGTCTTTAAGCGTTTGTTGTCTCAACAAAACAGTTGAGACTTTTGAATGTATCCTTCCTGATATATTCGAGTTACATTTTTCAAAAACTTAATTCCAATGAAACATTTAGCAATGAAGTACCACAATCTTCTTTTTTGTTTTTTACTATCTCTAGCAAGTTTATCCATTCAGGCACAGCGCTCAGAAATTCCATTTAATGACGATTGGAACTTTTGGGGAGAATCCGTTAGCGGAAAAAGCATAGTAGAAGAAGTTACCTTACCACACTCTTGGAATACAAAAGACGCACAGGAAGGCATACCCTACTTCCGGGGAGAAGGTCAATATACCAAAACCTTTTCGGCTCCTGATTCCTGGCAAAATCAAAGAGTTTTTATCCGATTTGAAGGAGTAAACATTAAATCAAAAGTCGTATTGAATAAACAGGAAGTCGGAAAACACAAGGGTGGCTATGCTGCTTTTAGTTTTGAAATAACTGACTTCCTGAAATATGGTGCGGAAAACATATTGGAGGTGACAGTGAATAATGAGGCCAACCTTGATGTACCTCCCTTGGTTGGTGATTTTAATAACTACGGTGGCATATATCGCCCTGTCAGTCTTATTGTAACTACACCAGTATGTATTACGCCATTAGACTATGCCTCACCGGGAATTTATCTCAAACAAAAAAGCGTTTCAAAAGAACAAGCTGATATACAAGTACTCACCAAACTCTCAAATAGGAGTGGTGAGAAAGTATCTATCGAGTATGAGACTACCATTCTTGATGCCTCTGGTACTGTAGTGGACAATAAGACGAGTACACATGTTCTACTGAAAGATGCTGAAGTTTGGCACAACTACACGCTGCAATATCCGCATTTGTGGCACGGAAAAAAAGACCCTTATTTATACCAGGTCAGAATTGACATCAAGCAAGGCGGACAAATCATTGACTCCAAAACTGAGCCTCTGGGCTTGCGTTACTTTCGTATTGATGCGAATGAAGGCTTCTTTCTCAATGGAGAAGCCATGGACCTTAGAGGTGTTAGTCGTCATCAGGACCGCAAGGATAAGGCTTCTGCAATCTCCGACGCGGATCACCTACAAGACATGGATCTCATGTTGGAAATGGGTATCAATGCCCTTCGTTTGGCCCACTATCAGCATGCCGAAAAAATATACGATATGACTGACTCTTCTGGAGTAATCGTATGGGCGGAGATACCATGGGTAGGTCTCCCAGGCGGTTTCCTAGGCGGGTCAAATGGCTATGAAAACACCGACGTTTTCCACTCAAATGCTAAACAACAACTCTTTGAACTGATCCGGCAAAACTACAACCACCCTTCCATCGTGATGTGGAGTATTTTCAACGAAATCCAAAATCCGGAAGGGGCACAACCGACAGAGCTTATTAAGCAGCTAAATCAAATTGTGAAGTCAGAAGACCCTTCCCGACTTTCAGTAGGTGCAAGTATGCTAAAACCAAAAGATAACGAAAATGTCCATAACGTTACCGATGCAATTGCCTGGAACCGATACTTCGGATGGTACTATGAGGAACCAGCCGACATGAGCACCTTCCTGGATGAATTACATGAAAATTATCCAGACTACAAAATTGGTATTAGCGAATATGGGGCCGGTGGTAGCATTGTTCAGCATACTGACAAATTGGAACGCCCCAACCCGATGGGTTCTCCCCATCCTGAAGAATGGCAGTCGTACTACCATGAAGAGCATCTGAAAATATTTGATGAGCGACCCTACGTCTGGGGCACCTTTGCCTGGAACATGTTCGACTTTGGTTCGCACTTCAGGAAGGAGGGTGATCATCATGGCATCAATGACAAGGGGATGATCACCTACGATCGAAAAGTCAAAAAAGATGTTTTCTTTTTCTACAAAGCCAATTGGTCGGATGAACCGGTCTTGCACATAACCTCTTCCCGCTATATATTCAGAAATCAAGCAAAAACGCAGGTAAAGGTTTACACCAACCTCAAAGAAGTTTCTCTAAAAATTAATGGGCAAACTTTTGAGACAAAATCACCTGAAAAAGGAATCGTTACCTGGGACAACATCACACTGGACAAGGGCAACAATGGTATCATTGTTCAGGCCAATCATAATGGAAAGACATACACCGATGATTGCACATGGGTACTGGAAGACCCTTATGAGGGGCGCAACCTTGCTCTCAAGTTATTCGGTTTCTTAATGGTGGCTCATCAATATGCAATCGGCGGATTGGTAACTGCCTGTTTAATTTGGTTTTTCGGAATCAGGAATCGAAAGTTATCACCTAAGTGGCAAAGAATTGTCTTGTGGATTGTTCTTTCCTTGATAACAATAGTTTCACTTTTGATAGCTTTTGTGAAAATTTATTTTTCTATTATAATGGGGGGCTAATGTTCACTCTTTTTTGAAAATCAATGATTAATATTCTGGAGTATTTTTGAAGAGAACAACAAACTACTAGTAGGAATGAACAAGTTTAAAAACACTGATTTAGGATTATTGCTTTTGAGGTTATCGGTCGGATGGTTTATGATTTATGGTCATGGATGGGGAAAACTGATGAAGTTATTTGGAGATGGGCCAATTAAGTTTGGTGATCCCCTTGGACTCGGGCCAGAGTTAAGCCTGTTTCTGGCAGTTTTTGCAGAAGTGCTTTGCTCAATTTTCTTGATGCTTGGATTATTCACCCGGCAGGCGCTTATACCATTAATAATCACAATGCTGACAGCTATTCTATTCGTGCATCTTGGTGATCCTTTTGGCAGACTAGAAAAGGCTCTCATGTACTTGCTGCCTTATATCGCCTTGTTTTTTACCGGACCTGGCAGGTATTCATTTGATGCAATCTTGAGGAAAGTGAATGTTTAAAGACTAATGCGGCAAGGAGAAAGCGATATAGGCATCACCGGATTTAGTACCCAGTTTGCCACCACCTGCGGCAATTACAACATACTGCCGGCCATCAATTTGATAGGTGGCCGGTGTAGCATAGCCTCCTGCTGGTAACTGGTATTCCCAAAGAATATCTCCTGTATCTTTATGAAAGGCCCTGAATTTTTCATCCTTGCTGCCGCCAATAAATATCAGGCCACCAGCCGTTGCGATTGGGCCACCATAGCTTTCCGTCCCGGTTGGTGGGATGCCTTTTTCTGTCAGTTCTTTCAATTCACCCAGAGGTACCTTCCATTCGATTTCACCCGTATTTAGGTTGATAGCATTCAATGTGCCCCATGGTGGTTTAACAGCCGGATATCCGTTTTCATCCAGCAGTTTTCTGTACCCTCCGAAAGTATAAGGAATAGCTTCGTCAGACGAAATTCCCGTAGCACCTTCCCCACTGTCCTTCTTTTCCTCTTCATATAGGTAATCGACAAGAGCCTTTCGGTCTTCCTCGGGCACATGCCCAAATCCGGGCATTCTTCCTTTCCCTTTCTCAATAAATTCGACGGCTTCCTTTTTCGTTAGTCGATCCTTGATACCCACAAGCGAAGGAAATACGTGCTGCTGACCAGCTTTGTCAGCACCGTGGCATGCGGCGCAATTAGCCATATACACTTTTTGCCCGGGAGTCTCCAAAGCATTACCACCTCCGGACTTAGGAATCATGTGGAGCAACCACGTCATTTCTGAAGCATTGATATACAGCATACCCGATGTAGGGTCGACTGCTGCACCACCCCAGTCGGCACCACCATCATAACCTGGGTAGACCACCGTACCCTCTTGACTTGGAGGCATGAATTTATGTCCATAACGAGCTCCTTCTATTTTGTTCAATATATACTCTTTCGATCCAGGTAAAATATCGTTGATAATGTCTTTACTAAAAGTTTGTCTACTGAAGGGTTCTGGTTTCAAAGGATAGGGCTGGGTGAGAGAAGTTTTTTCATTCAAGAGGTTAGTAGTTGGGACCTCTTTCTCCTCAATAGGAAACAATGGTTCGCCCGTTTCCCTATCAAACAAGAAAGTCACACCGTGCTTGGTCACTTGCGCCACTGCATCGATTTTCTTTCCATCATGATTCACCGTCACCAGGTTGGGCTGACAGGGTAAGTCTCGGTCCCAAACGTCATGATGCACTGTTTGAAAATGCCAGATGCGTTCACCTGTTGCGGCATTCAAGGCTATCAGACTATTGCCATACAAATTATCTCCATGTCTGTTGCCTCCATGAAAATCGAAAGACGGAGAACCAGTGGGCATATAAACTATTCCCCTTTCGTGATCGAGGCTAAAGCCACTCCATGCGTTTGCTCCGCCAGATTCCTTCCATGCTTCTTCCGGCCAGGTATCATAACCAAATTCACCAGGATGAGGGATTGTGTGAAAAATCCACTCCCTTTTACCTGTTAGCACATTGTATGCCCTTACATGACCTGGGGCTGCTCTTTCTGATTCAGACACGCGAGATCCCATGATAAACAAGTCTTTGTATATAATACCGGGAGAGGTAGACACTACATCGTAAGATGACACGTCTCTATCTAATCCATCGTGGAGATCGACTTTTCCGTGATTACCAAAAGAAGAAATCTTTTCTCCACTCCTAGCATCCAGGGCATAGAGTATTGACCCTGCTATATAGAATATTCTTTCATCGTCTCCTTTTTTCCAATATGCACAGCCTCGGCTAACCCCCTGCGCCTGCTTGCCTTTGAATGGATCAAAAGCCCATTTTTCCTCACCGTTATTTGCTTTAATCGCAAACAATTTCATTTGAGGTGAAGTAGCATACATCACATCTTCCACAATGATGGGACTACACTGTATTTGTGAGCGTTCATCCTGATCACCACAATTGAAAGTCCAGGCCACTTCCAGCTTTGATACGTTTTCTTTGTTGATTAAATTAAGTGAAGAGTAGCTGCTTGCGGTGGCATCCCCATGATAAACCTCCCATGTTTCGAAGCTTTTTGAATTTTCTTCGTTTTCATTCGGTGAACAGCCTATCGCAATAGTTAGACTGCATGCTATGAATATTCTATTCAACATATTATTGTATTCGCATCATAAGAAGTTGATCCAAACATAGTCTTGCCTGATCGACGCTTTATCATGAGCTTTCATGTTGATTACTATGATTACCTGTTTATAAAATTCACTTCTTGAGAATTCGGATTGCCAACTCACCATCAGGAATATCGACGGGTACCGTTATAATTCCGTTTTCAGCAGAAATCATTTTTGATTCTGAATACTGACCACTTTTAACATTTAAGAATGTGACTTCATAACTACCCACATCAGCCTTAAGAGCCAAGGTTGAAGATTTCGTACCTACAGCATGCAGGAAGATGGCAAACTCATCGCTGCTATTGGCAAGCACATAAGGAATTAATCCAGATGAAGACACCACCATTGAATTAGCCGGTTTTAATTTTTCAAGAGCAAATCCATGGATAAACTCACTGAGGACTTTGAGCTGCATACGCAAGGCAGCCCCTCCTCCACCTGGTGCTTTATTTTCTCCCAAGCCATCTTCACTCCCTGAGAAATAAGAATAGTCCAAATTATTAAAAAGGCTGCCTCCACTCATTATGAATTGCCAGGCCTGCAGCCTATAAATATCATCTCCAGAACCTGCAAACCCAGACTCATCGAAACCAATCACTTTATCATAGTGATAATTCCAATTCACGGCATTCGGCCATGCATAATGAAAATTCACTATTGATATTCTGTCACTCACATTGGGAATTGGCGCCATGTAATTGACATAATTCTGTGCAATCAAATGCTTCTTTTCCAGTCTGCTCTCCTCATCCTGAATAAATGAAGCGATCCATTCCTGCCAGTCGAGTGCCCTTTGCTGCGCAAAATGGGCTTCATACTTCCAGCTTTTCTCGGCCTGATCTACATTATTCAGTAAATTAAGTACTGACACCTGGTTATCAGCCCAGGGCTCGTTCTGTATTTCGAAAAAGAAGTTGTCAAAATCATTCAATTCACTTACCATTTTTCGTACGTACATCTCCTGGAACTTTATCAACTCCCCGTTATCTGTCGTATGCGCACTTTGATAGTTGATAGAGTCTGTCAGGTTAGTATTGTTCTTAGCATTTTGTGGATTGATATCCCAATGTCGATCATTATATATGGATGAAAACAGTGTCACTTCTACTATCACGTCATTTTCATTAGCCACAGTCATAAACTTTTTCAGCCTGGTAAAATAAGCTGCATTCCATTGAGTGAGGTCATAAATACTATGACCATCATCAGCGGTGCTCACCTTCCATGGTGTTGCAACCCGACCTGGCTTTGGTGCCAAAGTGTTTTTTTGAATACCGAAACTCTCTCCATAGATCTCGAAGTAGCTGCCCCCAAAAATTCTTGTATAATTCATTCCATCAGATGCCAGCGTTCTGAGGTAGTTCTTGTAGTCAAAGTCGAGATTTAGCACAGCCCCATAGTGCTCCGCAGAGGTGATTAGCGCCCTGCTTTTTCCTTTATATAAAAAATAATGAGGATTTTCAGGATGAAGCTGAATAGGCCCATCTGTGGGTACATCCATGGCTTTTTCGGGCGGTGAGCAAGACAAGATCAGTAAAATCAGACAAAGAGGATAGTGAATTGTTTTCATGTCGGTTTCAGTTTATCGTATAAATCTACTGCCGTTTTTGGCCCATGGCATCATGATGTTTCCTGTAGGTCCTTCTAGTAAGAAAAATCAGAATAGTAAATTGATGAAATATTACAATTTAATTTAATGTACCAAAACACAGTCTCAAATAATGTAGTAGTTGGAAATATTGACCTTCCAAAAAAATAAATGCTATATTTATCTACAACGGCAAAGAATTTGATCTGAAGCCGGGCAAGAATCCACTAAAAAATTTAAACCTATCCTAAATCACTATTACTTATGAACCGACGAACATTCGTAAAAACTTCCAGTGTTGCTTTCTCCGCACTACCTTTTCTACCAGCATTAGCCAAAACAGACAAATACAAACTTGCACTCATCGGTAGTGGATGGTGGGGTATGAATATACTCAGAGAAGCTATGGCCTATGGCGACTGCAAAGTGGTTGCAATATGTGATGTTGACAGAACTACTCTTTTAAAAGCCCAGGAAGAAGTGAAACAACTTTCTGGTGACAAAGCCAAAATATACGGCGACTACCGGGAGCTAATCCAGAAGGAGAAACCGGAAATTGTAATCATAGGTACTCCTGACCACTGGCATGCTTTGCCGGCCATAGAAGCCATCAAAGCCGGGGCACACATCTACCTTGAAAAACCAATTGGCCATACCATTGGGGAGGGGCAAGCCATACTCAGAGCCGCACGAAAATACAATCGAATTGTTCAAGTAGGTACGCATCGAAGAATATCACCTCACAACATCTCGGCAATGGAGTTTTTAAAAGCAGGGAAAGCCGGAAAAATCAGTCATGTTAAGGCCTTTATCCACTATAGTCAAGCTCCAGGAAGTCCGGTTCCTGATAGCGAAGCACCTGAAAGTATGGACTGGGATATGTATGTAGGACCGGCAGCAGCCACTCCATTTAATAAGAAAATTCACCCCAAAGGCTTTCGTCAGTTTTTGAATTTTGCAAACGGGACAATTGGTGACTGGGGGATACACTGGTTTGACCAGGTACTCTGGTGGACTGATGAGAAAGCACCTAAGAAAGTCTATTCGACCGGAAATCGCTATGTAAAAAAAGACAACTCAGATGCTCCCGACACGCAAATGGCACTCTTTGATTTTGAGAGCTTTGACATGACCTGGGAACACAGGCAATGTGCTCCAAGTGCCAACACTCCACACAATGTTGGCTGCTACTTTTACGGAACGAAAGGAACATTCCACCTTGGATGGAGAGATGGTTGGACTTTTTATCCGGCAGGCAAAAACAAAGAACCTATCAATTACAAGGCAAGCCTAAACGCACCTGACCATCAGAATATCAAAGAACTATGGGCAGACTTCATCGGTTCTATCCGAACCAACGAACTTCCAGCCTGCGACATAGAAAAAGGACATCAGGCCACCAACATGAGTTTGTTGGCGATGATTTCCCTAAAGACAGGAAGAGCGATCGAATGGGATGGAGACAAGGAGTTAATATTAAATGACAGTGAGGCCATCAAACTAATGAAACGAGAATACCGTGGTGAATGGGAATATCCCGTTTAAATTCCTGATTTAGTCAAGGAAGTCCATGAAGGTGAGCTAGCCATCAAGGCTTACATTATCACAATTATTCTCAAAAATCCTAAAACACAGATATTCGACTAAAATCAATGACTATGAAAGTAAACACTAGCAAGAAAAAAGACACTTCACAAAGGCGAAACTTTATCAAAAAAGCAGGGCTTGGTGGGTTGGCAATGGGCTTTATGTTCAACGACAGCCATGCCGAAGAAGTAGACTATTTATCACAAAATGTAAATAGGGCTTCTTCACCTTCGGAACTAAAAATCACTGACCTTAGAATAGCCTTTACATCCAAAGCCCCAATCATTAAGATTGATACAAACCAGGGCATATATGGTCTGGGAGAGGTAAGGGACCATGGAAGCCCGAAATATGCTTTATTCCTAAAAAGCAGGCTGCTCGGCAAGAACCCATGTAACGTGGAGCAAATGTTTAAAATGATCAAGCAATTTGGCGGTCATGGTAGATTAGGTGGCGGTGTTTCCGGTGTAGAGATGGCACTTTGGGACCTGGCAGGCAAAGCTTATGGCGTTCCGGTATACCAGATGCTGGGAGGAAAATATCGAGAAAAAGTCAGGATGTATGCAGATACTCCTGCCTCATCAGATCCAGAAATTTATGCCAATAGAATTAAAACCAGGATAGCAAAAGGTTTTACTTTTCTCAAAATGGACTTTGGAGTTCAGTTGGTAAAAGATATCCCGGGTGCACTTGTTGGTGCAGATGTTTGGGATCAATCCAAACAATGGGTGGATGAGCCTGGCACTTACGGCATGACCAAGCACCCTTTTACAGCCATTCAGATTACTGACCTGGGTGTGGAGAAGCTTGCTGAATATGTAGGTAGAGTTCGCGAAATTATTGGATATGAAGTGCCACTTGCGGCTGACCACTTTGGTCATATAGGGTTAAATGCAGCTATTAGACTGGGTAAGGCTGTTGAGAAATATCGACTAGCATGGCTAGAGGATATGGTGCCTTGGCAGTTTACTGATCAGTGGAGACAAATTACAGAAGCGCTTAATACGCCAACCCTTACTGGTGAAGATATTTATCTAAAAGAAGAATTCATTAAGTTGATTGACGCAGGAGCTGTTGATATGGTACATCCTGACCTTGCGAGCGCAGGTGGTATTTTGGAGACGAAGAAAATCGGTGATTACGCTGAAGAGAAAGGAATTGCCATGGCACTTCACTTCG
This sequence comes from Cyclobacteriaceae bacterium, assembly GCA_049115735.1. Classification (GTDB taxonomy): domain Bacteria; phylum Bacteroidota; class Bacteroidia; order Cytophagales; family Cyclobacteriaceae; genus CAXBNB01. The sequence goes on from JAGDZP010000034.1 coordinate 67,197, forward strand.
CAGGAACGCCTATTTCTCTAATGGCAAACGTTCATAGTGCTGCGGCGACACAAAACTTTATAGCACTAGAACACCACGATGTAGACACACCTTGGTGGGAAGATTTGGTGAAGGACATAGAAAAGCCAATTGTGAAAGACGGTTACGTAACTGTACCGGATACTCCTGGCTTGGGTGTGGACCTCAATGAAGATGTGATCAAAGATCACCTCAGAAAAGGTGAAAAATACTTTGCCCCAACGAATGAATGGGACAAAGATCAATCTTGGGACAGAACATGGAGCTAATGGAAGGGTCCAAAATATATAAGTACTTGCTCTATGCCTCAGGCATATGCCTTGTAGCCTTCGGTATTTCCTGGGCTACAGGAGCTGTTGAATCAACTAAATTATTGTTGATTGCTACGCTTATTCTTCTCGCATTCGGTGTGAGGAGTATTGAAGCGCTCAAAGGATTTTCATATACCATGTTCATCCTGGCCTCTGTGGCTATGGCCATGAGCTACCCTGCCTACTTTATTTCGGCTGGCTCCTTTGAATTCAAAGCATTGATTGTTCCACTGCTACAGATCATCATGTTTGGCATGGGATCTCAAATGAGTCTTGATGATTTCTCCGAGGTGATAAAAGCCCCTAAAGCAGTGTTTATTGGAGTAGTATGTCAGTTTACTATCATGCCGATAGTTGCTGTATTGCTCACCAGTGCATTCAATTTTCCTCTGGAAATAGCAGCCGGGATTATCCTTGTTGGTGCGAGTCCAAGTGGGCTAGCTTCCAATGTAATGTCTTTTCTGGCCAAAGCCAATATTGCGCTCAGTGTCACATTGACCGCAGTAGCAACGCTATTGGCGCCATTGATGACTCCACTGTTGATGAAACTGTTGGCTGGCCAAATGATTCCAATTGATTTCTGGAAAATGATGCTAGGCATAATGGACATTGTGATTCTTCCCATCATCGCCGGGCTTATTTTCAATGCTTTGGCCTATGGTCAGACCGAAATGAAAAAAGTAGTCAAGCAGGTCATTATCTTCAGTTCGATTATCGTATTGAAGAATGTCATTTTGTATTCTCAGGGTGAAATCATGATGGATGCTTTATTGGTAAAATTCCTTTTCAACATGCTTTGGTTCATAGTACTACCTGTCATCGGAGGAAAAATATTTTATGCTTCCACTGGTGGAAACAGAAAAATAATGGATCAGGTGTTGGCCTTGGTGTCCATGATAGGTATAGGGGTAATTATCAGTATTATAACTGCAGCTGGTAGAGACAGCCTTATGGAAATAGGATTGTTGCTATTTGCAGCCTGTTTTATCCATAATATGCTAGGCTACACACTTGGGTATTGGGGTTGCAAGCTCCTAGGTTTGGATCAAAGGTCTTGTCGAACCATTGCACTGGAAGTAGGTATGCAGAATGGCGGACTAGCCTCAGGTATCGCATTACAGATGGGTAAAGTTGCAACAGTAGGCCTGGCTCCATCAGTATTCGGACCATTGATGAACATCACAGGATCGTCGCTTGCTACATGGTGGAGAGGCAAGCCAATAGAAAGAGAAGAAGAGGAAAAATTAGAAAACGAAAATTAGAATAGTTATGCATTCCTTGCCCGTTTGTCCTTTGCACAGCAATAGATGCAAAGGACAAACAGGGAAAAAAAAATTTACGAAAACCAGACCCTGGTATAGAGATTTAGAACGAGCGCTTTCGAGCGCCAGTCAAATTAATATAGTGCTGATCCAACTCTTTAGAGTCTTTGTACTTTGCTCGGAGTTGGGTCAGCTTTTCTTTTAGTTCAGCCACCACATCGGCATAAGCAGGATCATCGTAAACACTAGTCATCTCCTGGGGATCTTTTTTGCGATCATACAACTCCCATTCGTCAACATCATAGTAGAAGTGTGCCAGTTTGTACTCCTTGGTCACAACACCATAGTGTCTCTTCACCATATGTACTGCCGGGTATTCGTAATAGTGGTAGTAAACAGCATCTCTTGTCCACTGGTCGTTAGCTCCTGTTAGCAATGGTATTAGGCTTTCTCCCTGCATATCCGCTGGTGCAGCTATTCCAGCGATTTCTAAAAATGTTTGTGCAAAATCCAGGTTCTGCACCATTTCATCATTGGTTATTCCAGGCTTAATCTGATTTGGCCACTTCACCATCAGCGGTGTTTTGAATGATTCATCATAAATGAAACGCTTGTCAAACCATCCGTGCTCGCCAAGATAGAATCCCTGATCAGAGGTGTAAACGACAATAGTATTTTCCGATAGTTTTGATTCGTCAAGATAATCGAGCACCCGGCCCACATTGTCATCCACAGAGGAAATACAAGCCAGATAATCCTGCATGTATCGTTGGTACTTCCACTTCATCTTTTCTTCGGTGGTCATCTTAGGCCAGTTCTCTTCGAAGTAGTTGTTGATCGAATCCAATATTGGCTCGTATTGCGCCTTTTGTTCCTCATTGGCCCTATCATAAGTGTGATAAAACCTCGTTCTTGGTTCTTCCACTACCGGTTCTACCCCTCCCATTGCTTCAATTGTCTCCGGCCTGATTTTGCTATCATGACCATACTGCATGTGTGTTAGCAAATTCATCTCAGCTGTGCTTGCAGCGGTTGTTCTGTTCTTATAGTCGTCAAACAAACTTTCAGGTTCTGGGAATTGCTTCCTCGTAAATTCTTTGAACTTATCTGGTCTTGGCCACCATGGACGATGGGGTGCCTTGTGCAAATACATCATCATAAATGGCTTGCTCTCGTCACGTTTGTTGTCCAGCCAATCGAGTGTCAAATCAGTGATCACATCGGTGACATAACCTGTAATAGTCGTATCTCCTTCACTGGTGATAAACCTTGGGTTGATATAATTGCCCTGACCAGGTAGTATCTTAAACTCATCCACGCCTTTAGGATTATTGCCAAAGTGCAGTTTACCAAACATGGCAGTCTGATATCCAGCTTTTTGAAACAGTTGAGGGAACGTCATCTGAGTAGTATCAAACGGCAGTCTGTTATCGATTTTACCATGCAAATGTGTGTGTTTGCCTGTCAATATGGTAGCTCGCGAAGGAGCACAAATTGAGTTGGTAACGCAAGCATTGGTGAATAGGATACCGTCATTGGCAATCCTGTCGATATTGGGTGTCTGGATCAATTTGTCGCTGTAGGCGCTAATCGCCTGATAAGCGTGATCATCAGACATAATGAATAATATATTCGGTCTGGAATCTGAATTGGCTTCTTCTGCTGACTTCTTTTCTGTACTGCAAGAAAAGCAAGCCAATATGGTGATGGCAATAAGAAAACGGTTGGTAATTAACTTCATGTGTGTTTAGTTAGATAGTAATAATATAGTTTGACTCAAATGTAATACAAGAGTCCTTTCCATCAAATGTCTTTTTAATCTTGTAGGCTCTCCTGGTATGCCCGAGGGGATTGGGCATACTGCTTCTTGAAGCATTTGGAGAAATAGTTGGCATCACTAAAACCTACTTTATAGGCGATTTCAGCAAATGTCAGGTCACGTTCAGCTATCATCTTAGCGGCTACCTTTAGCCTTACAGTACGAATAAATATATTCAGCGATTGGCCTGTCAGTTTGTTTATTCGGTTGTAAAGTTGAGACTTGCTGATTCCAAGTTCATCGACAAATTCCCTTAAGCTAAGATCTGGGTTGGAAAGATTGTCCTCTACAATTCGAATGGCCTTATTGAGAAAGGGTTCGTCCGCCCTGTCAATATTCAGATTATCTGGTAATAGATCTAATCCAGATGAAAAACTATCCCGAAGCGATGCTCTGGTTCTTATCAAATTTTCGATGCGTACCTTGAGCAAGGCAATGTCAATAGGCTTGGTCAGGTACTCATCTGCTCCTATCGTATAGCCATCAATTTTACCTTCTTCATCAATTTTGGCTGTTAGCAATATGACCGGTATGTGCCCCATACTTTCGTCCTCCTTGACCTTACTGCAAAATTCAAGACCGTCCATTACAGGCATCATCACATCGCTGACGATCAAATCAGGCATGATCTTTTTCGCCATCTTCAACCCCTGTCCTCCATCATGAGCTTCAAACACTGCAAACTCTGCCTGCAAGTTGTTTTTGATATAAGCCCTCATGTCAACACTGTCTTCCACCAGCAATACAATCGGCAGTTCACGATTGACAGTCATCGGATCAGGTTCTATGATAGGATCATAACTGAATAACTTTTGTATGTGGTCAATTCTTTCACTTACATCCACCTGGCTTTTTACCATCTCACTATCCATATAGCTCGCCTCACCAATAGGAAGTGTCAAAGTAAAAGTCGAGCCTTTCCCTAACTCGCTGCTCACCTTTAAATCTCCCTTGTGCTTTAAGGCCAGTTTTTTCGCAAAGTTCAGCCCTATTCCCGTTCCAGTTCTTCGTTGTGACATATCATCGATTTGAAAATAGCGCTCAAATATTCTTTCCAGATCGTCCTGGCTCATACCAATACCATCGTCCTCCACATTCACGACTAGCTCATCGTTCTGTACTGTTAGATTAACGCCAACTCTCCCGTTTTCTCCAGTGAACTTAATGGCATTTGAAATAAGGTTGTAGAGTATTTTTTCCAGCTTATCCCCATCAAACCAGCCTTTTTGAGTTTGAATATTTGTTGAAAACTCGTAGTTGATATTGAGACTGTCTGCTCTGAAATCAAAAGCATGAACAATTTGACCTATATAGTCTACAATATCTCCGTGTGCTACTTTGAGCTTCAGAGCATCTCGTTCCAAATCAGACGAATCCAATAGCTGGTTGGTCAGTCTAAGCAATCTATGCCCGTTTCTTTCGATCAACTTGGCATTTTCTATGTCTTCCAATTTCAGTCTATGGCTTTTGAGCAGGTTAGCCACTGGACCCAATATAAGAGTCAGCGGAGTACGAAACTCGTGCGACACATTCATGAAGAACTTTATTTTAGATTGGTCGACTTCATGCAACTGATCGGCCATAGCCTGTATCTCCTCATTCTGCCTTTTTAGATCTTCCATCTTTTCATCCACAAGGCGCTCCAATTCTTTATTACTTTGCCTAATGGACTGCACCCTCAACACATAGAGGAAGTAAGTGAGGGCAAAAAGCAAAATCAGCACAACAAGCTTAAAAGCAGGAGTATCCCACCAGGGTGGCAAGATCACAATATTCATTGAAGCAATCTGCTCACTCCAGAGGCCGTCATTATTGGTTGCACGCACTTTGAATTTGTATTCTCCCGAAGGAAGTGAGGTATAGGCAGCAATACGCCTATCCGCATCTACATAGTTCCAATCTTCTTCCAGTCCCTCAAGCATATAAGCATACTTATTCTTTGTAGGTGCAATGAGGTGCATCGAGGCAAACTCAAATGATATTATATTATTCTTGTGATTAAGAGTAAGGCTTTCCAATGCTCCCAGATCCTTGGGCAATACCACCTGATCATTAATTGTGTCCCCCACCCCAACGTTCTGGTTAAATAGTTTAACGTTGGTTATCTGAGGAGCTACCTCAAAAGTATTGTCCTTGATTTCATCGGGTTTGAATTTCACAAAACCAGCCGTACCTCCAAAATAAAAGGTACCGTCAGCACTAACTAGATAACTATTCTTACTGAATTCATTACCTAGAAGCCCGTCCTCCTTCAGATATATTTGTGTGGATTGGTTGTTGATATTGAATTTTATCAATCCATAGTTGCTGCCCATCCACAAATCGTTCTTATGTTTGATAATACTGCGGATGCTTTTTCCGTCCAATGCTGTTCCCTTATTATACCTTGACAGTGTCTGCTTTGAAAGATCTATTTTCACCAGTCCGGCCGATTGAGTGCCTAACCAAATAAGATCCTGATCTTTTAGAATACTAAAAATACCATCCCTAAAGGGCTTTCCATTCTCTTCTATCTCAAAAGGCTCAATCCTATTTGTATTTCGATTAAAGAAAAACAAACCATAAGATGTGCCAATCCATAGTCTATCATTTTCATCATAAAATAGTTTCTCAATGGCGACTTTGTGTTCTTTTTCATTCAGGGTAACATTGTGCCGGGTATAATCTTTGGGGCCTCCAAATACCTCCCAAATCCCCTGGCTATGTGAGCCTATCCAAATATGTCCTTCCGAGTCTTCCAGAATATCGCTTACAGACCAGGCAAAGAAACCAGTTGTATCTGTGCCCATAATATATTTGTAAGCATCATTTTTCCAGGTATTCGGATTTATTTTGGACACCTGATTGGGAGAATGCCCTAACCATAGACTACCCTTGCTATCTACCAGTGTGCTGAAAACAATATCACTGTTGATTGAAGAATTGCTGAGATCATAGCGTTTAAAGTTATTTTGCATAGGATCATACTCAGTAACACCTTTGGCAGTACCGATATAAATGTGGCCATTTATACCCTGTGTAAACCCAAAAATATGATTGCTGCCAGGTGAATTGGGATTCAGACGATCGTAATTGAACGTTGTGAATTTCTTTTGCTCAAGATCTATTTTTATCAACCCTTCATGCTCTGTACCTGCCCAGAGGATGTTGTTTTTGCCAAGGGTTAAACCAATGTTTCCACCTGCCCCATGTTCAAAATTACTTTGTAGTATTTTCGTACGAAATGTATTACTAGATTCATCATAAACAGAAAGCCCTGTACCTGCGTTTCTACCCATAGTCCAGATCCTACCCTCAACATCCTCTATTAAATGTGGAAATGAATTTTGACCGTTAGAATTCATGAAGCGTTCATCATCCTCATAATATTCAAGTCTAATAGAATTATCTGTTGATTTTTGGGCGCGACCTATGCCTAAGTGAGTACCAAACCAAATGTCACCATTGGAAGACTCTAGTAGCGATATTATCTGGGCTCGATGCGTATCAGAAATTGAACCTGTCGCGTAAGAATAAGTCACAAAACGCGTTTGAGAAAGTGGACTAACTCCTGGCGCATAATCATCCACCTTTCCCAGACCCTGATTGGTACCCATCCATATACGACCTTTAGAATCCTGAAGGAAATAGGAGCATTTTGCATTTCCACCCTTGATGAGATGCATTTCACCTGTTGAGCTGTCGATAAGATATAAACCAAATCCATCGTCATAGTTCAGCCCCGAACCTGTGCCCACCCATGTGTTTCCAATATTGTCAATAAAAAGCCCTATAACAGGCTTTTTGAATTCCGGATTGTATTGCCGAAACTGATTTTTCTCCTTTTCATAATAATACAAGCCCTCTGTTGTTCCTATCCAGATATTTCCAAGGGAATCTGAACAGAATGTTTGTACGTCCTGATTTCTTATATCTATGGGATCAATATCATCCGGTTTATAGTTGGTAAATCGACCATATTCTTTATCAAAAAAACTGAGACCATTACCATCATAATTAACCCAAATATTACCCAGGGCATCCTGATAAATGTCATTTACTTTCTGAAAGAGGCCGTGTGGATTGTTAGGGTCTACTGGAAAAGACTTGAAATGATAACCATCATAGCGAACGATCCCATCGTCTGTCCTGAACCAGAGGAAGCCCTGCTCGTCCTGCATGATGTGCATCACACCCTTAAGCGATAATCCATCCTGACCTGTAAAGCGTTCCGCCCGAAAAGATTGTGCAGTCAGCCCCAGGGTGATGAAAGTTGTACTCAGAAACAATAAAAGCCCTTTTTTCAAGATTGAGTATTTGCTGATTAGGCTCAAAATTACAGATAAATGCTCAAAGAGCTGAAAAGCCAAACTAGTTGACTGGAAGTCCTATAAACCCTATTGAGTCGTTGATTTTTTGAGCAATGCGACCCAGTCTTGTAATTCTCCTGTGTTTGGAGGATTTCCTAAATCTACCATTGCTCCTCCAGATATCGTCTTCTCCGAACCCTGCATCAATTCACCGCCTTTTAGCGAATTATACCATTGCAAACTGAACTTACCAGATTCCTCCGACAGGTCGACTTGAAAGTTTTTTGTATCAACTGGAAAATAAATCGCGTATACCTCGCCTAGCTTTTTGAAACAATATGCTCCCTCACTTTGCGCCAAATGATGTTCGGGAGTCATCTCCCAGTATGGAAGATGTGTTTGAAAAAATGCTAATGCATTGTCGGTCAATTCCCACAAGCGATCCCTTGTCCTCCAGTCCTCTGCCGCAAGATCGTTGTGCTTGCTCCTGGCTCCAAAGTACCACTCCACGCCTGCTCCACCTGACATCAGGGTTCCCCACAAAACAAATCGTCGCAGGGTTTCGTGGTTTCCATCTAAGGAATCTGATCTGGCCCCAGTATGCCACATCCCGATTTCATCCATAGTGATCGCCCATGGATTTCCTGCATCCCTAGATTTATCTTTCCAGGTCTGGACGACCTCAGCGGCACCTTCCCTTTTGGCAGCTTGTAGGGACAGTCCATCCAGCTGACCAAAATCAAGGATTTCCTCCAAGATATCACTTCGTTCCGGATCCACTGCATGTGTATGCAACAATACCGGATGATTATAAGGATCGTTTCCCTTGATGAAGGATATCATATCTTTTCTCTGACGATCATCTTGGCCTATTGGAGAAAAATGAGCTGGGCCATTTTCTTCACCGAGATTCCAGTTTAATGCCAAATGATGCCCAAACCGCGCGATCAATTCACTAAAGTAAAGCTGACGTAGTGGCCCGGTATTTCCACTGTCCAACATAGTTTCGTTCTCGGTTTCCTGCAAAACCACATGCAGGTGTATTCCCCTCGACTGCATGTGCTCAAACAGTATTTCCCACTGGTCCAGCTTGCTCACATCAAATCTTGTAAAATCTGTTGGCGTTCGGTAAGGCCAGACATCACGGCCATCACCCTTGATATTCAATGTAAGGAAATAGACGACATTCATTCCTTTGGATGCCAAATAGTTTATTGCCCCAATAATCGATTTTCCCTTGCCATTTTGCCAGCTTGGGTCACCTTCTTTCCAGTCTTCTAAATGGGGGGCATAGGTATGGACTTCTTCATTGGTGCTTGCTTCTCCTTTTCTACTCGTAGCTGTCATTCGGTAGGTGCTATCAAAATCTACGTATGCCAAAAAATTCTCAGGACTATTTGCTCCTCCCTTTATCCAATACTCCTTAGAATTTTTGAATCGAAAATATCCATTATAAGCTTCAAGGTGTCCTTTAGCTCGGAAGTCACTCCCTTGCTTATCACTTGGAATGACCAGGAATTTACCCGTTGGATTGGGTATTTGCATCACTTCCGAATTTGCGTTATTTGAAATCGCTATACTATCTCCGTGGAACAACCTGACTTTATAATTCCACTCTCCTAATTTATCAGGCGTAAATCTAACCCTCCAAATATTACCAGCATCGGAACTACTCTCAGCAGCGTTCCCATCTGCTGCGTAGAAGCCCCTTACCGAATATTTGGTGTCGGCGTTGTTGAATTCAACTACCAACTTGTAATTCAAAAATGGATTGTCTTCGGCACTCTCAGCCGTTTGGGGTCCCTCAAAATCCAATGTGAAGGTGTGGTAGAGCTGATGTTGAGCTAGCTCTTTTTTCTCCTCCTTCTGATTGCATGCATGCAACACGAAAAACCAAACACAATATGTAAAAAGTAGGAGTGTGTTGGTTTTCATAAGGTCACTTATTTAATAGTTCAGGGCTATTTGATCCTGGTTACTTCTTATTCCAAATAATTTGACTGCCTCATTGTTATTAGCAAATAACACCGCCCTACCCTGCGGAGTGTTCAGCATTGCCATGGCACGAGTATCATACGGTGCAAAAAGCCCGGTTTGAGATGCTGGTTGAACCTCAAAACCGCCCTTTCCATCTCCGTACATCAACAATCCAATACCCGCATCGTTTCTAGGAGTTTCCACCTCTGATACGTAAAAGTTTCCAGCACATAGAATATCAGGATTGCCATCATTATTGAGGTCTTCAATCGTAATTCCGTTGACAGAAGATATCTGGGCACGATTGGGTAAGGCTTGAGCTTTAAACGTTCCGTCACCAACATTTTCGAAATAAGTGCTCGCAAAATTAGTGGCCTTGTAATGCAGTGACCCTTCGAGAGCATCATCGCTATATATGCCTTCAAGGCTGGCCTCAGCGAATGAATTGTAATCTTCGAACTTCTGTTTTATGGTGGGTATTTGTTCTGACGAGCATTGTCTACCGCGAACGGGAAACTGGGTGCCATCATAGTAGTAGCCCAAAACAATATCCAGCTTATTGTTTTTGTCAAAATCGCTAGAGTAGATGTCGAATGTCTCCTCCGGTGAAGCCTGGTATTTATAATTCAACCCTAGATTTCCAGCTACAAGATCTTGATCTCCATCATTGTCGATATCAGCCGCTTCCAAGCTGAACCACCATCCAACCTGATCGGACATTTCTGCCTGTTCTGTGATATTTTCAAACTTCCCGCCTTTATTCTCATATAACGTGACCGACATCCATTCACCCGCTATTGCCAAATCTATGGCCTTGTCATTGTTGTAATCGAACCACACAGCACTGGTCACTAAGCCTGCTTGAGATAACCCTGGAGCCACAGCTTCTGTAACGTCCTCAAATTTCGGATCTCCATCTTTTGTTACATTTTCCAGTATATAACTTTTTGCTGGGAGCGGGTAACTTCCCGGAACGAGTCTACCTCCTACAAACAGATCCATATCACCATCGCCATCATAGTCGTAGGCTTCAGCACATGAGCCACTGGTCATCATTGTTGGCAATGCATTTTTCGCTTTTTCGAATTGCCCTGAACCATTGTTAAGATATAGCCTATCCTGAAGGGCCGGATTGTCACCTATGAATTCATTTCCGCCGCTCACCACATATAAGTCTAAGTGGCCATCACCATTGGCATCAAAGAAAGTAGCTCCTATGTCCTCCGACTTTTGATCCTCTGCCAATACCTCCCCTGAACTGCTTGCGAATGACCCGTCGGCTTTTTGCAGATATATTGCTCCCGAACTTCCTGAAGCACCTCCAATATAGAAATCATCGAGTCCATCGCCATTGGCATCCGCTACCGCCAAAGCTGGGCCCAGCTTGGAGGTCTCGTGTGGTAACAGTACCTCACGAATAAAGTCATCATAATAGTTCTCTTTGTGAGCATATTCAATTTTTGATTTGTCTGTAATATCAGTAAAGAATGTATCCGCTTTGTCATCAGTTTGCTGAGAAGACCTGGCATCCTTGTAGTTGAGTTTCATCATCAGGTTAGCTTCCAATGAAACAAGTTCCTGCTTTTTACCATCCGGCCAGACGATAGTAAGCTTATCTACTTTTGCAGATTGACCAAGACCAAAATGTACAATTGGCTCTACAGAAGACTGAAATCCCCTTGTCAAGGTAAGCTCCTGATACTGCAGTTTGCCATCATGCTCGATGCTAATTTTCGCTCCAAGTCCAAAAGGATTTTCATCCGGTCCTCTAAGCTGAAATTTTATGTAATTATTCCTTTTGTAGTCACTCGATAGGTTTTCAAATATTGAGACCTCATCATCAATATTGTTGACGATGAGCTCCAAATCGCCATCATCATCCAGGTCCGCATAAGCCGCTCCATTAGAAAAGCCTTTGAAACTGATCCCCCATTCCTCATTGGCTGTGCTAAAGGTTAAGTCACCGTTATTTTTGAATGTGTAGTTGTCAATTCTTTCAGAGGGCATCTTATCAACTAGTTTCAATTGGCTTTCTTTTTTATCACTGTCTTTATCTTCAAAATACGCCGTTTTGCTTTTGTCAATTTTTTTGAAGTAGTCTTTGTTGTTAATATCCCTACGGCTTCCATTGGTGATGAATAGGTCTTTGAAACCATCATTGTCCAAATCTGCAAACAGACAAGCCCAGCTCCAATCTGTAAGTGCTACGCCAGACATATAGGAAATGTCACTGAAGATTGGGTAGCCATCAGCATTTAAGCCATTATTAATCTGGAGGCTATTTTTCATGTATTGATAATGCAATCCTAGGTCAAGCATTTCGTAGAAACCCTGCGGGTTCATGCTCGCCATATTTGCTTTTGACCGTCTATTGTCTTCAGGCGTCATATCCATTTGGGCAATGTCAATCAGACCGTCATTGTTGAAATCAGCTAGATCAACACCCATACCATAGAATGAAATATGCCTTGTTAGTTCGCGGGATTTTTCGGTAAAAGTGCCGTCCCCGTTGTTGAAATACATATAGTCGGGACTTGCAAAATCATTAGATACATAGACATCCGGGTAGCCATCTTGATTGAAATCGCTAACGGTGGCACTCAATGAAAGACCGAAGTTTAATACGCCTGCGTCTGCCGTAACATTTGTAAAAGTATCGTCTCCATTGTTGCGATAAAGGTGATCAGAATCTTGCATAGCAGCATGCTTCATCTGATTGCTATAGAAAAAATTTGGTGCTTTGAAGTCAGTGATCGGGTAGTTTGCCACATACAAATCCAAATCACCATCCATGTCATAATCAAAGAACGTAGATTGGGTACTTTGCCCTCCATCAGCTAAACCATATTTATCTGTTTCATCTTTGAATTTAGGAACCCCGCCATTGTTGGTTCCCTGGTTGATGTAGAGAATATTTTTCTTATTTCCGGTCTTTCCAGCCACACTGACGTAAATATCCAACCAACCGTCACTATTGACATCAGCCATAGTAACACCGGTCATCCAGCGCTTATCCCCGGCTGTTCCTGACTCAGTGGTAATATCTTTGAAGTTTAAATTCCCTTCATTCAGGTATAATTTGTTCTCAACCATATTTCCGGTGAGATATACATCACTCAGTCCATCATTGTTGATATCGCCAATGGCGACACCTCCGCCCATATACATATAGCCATAGGTGAAGTAATTGAGTGTATCATTTTCATTTAGAACATTTTTAAATGAAATGCCTGATTGCGATGATTGGAGAGATTGAAATATTTTGCTTTCAACTGTTTCAACTTTTGCAGTCTCTTGACACGAAAAGAAGAAGGTTAAAGCGATGATTAGGTTGAAAGATTTTTTCATTATTAGTGCTTTAATGTTTGTTTAAAAAGTCTCTCAATTAATGTTGTAGTTGGGGCTGCTAAGGTAATCCGTAATTTTAAAAAGGTTAAAAAAAGAGGTTCCATCCCTGAAACCTCTTTTCTAATGAATTATGAGTATTACTTAGTATCCTGGGTTTTGGTCAGCATTTGTCAATGCAGCATTTGCATCAATCTCCCGCTGTGGTATTGGGAAGATTTCATGCTTGCCTTTTACAAAACCAAATCCACTTAACAAGTCGTTGGCTCTATCCCATCTGATCAGGTCATTGTATCGTACCTGCTCACCTGCTAGCTCTATAGCTCTCTCGTGAATAACGGCCTCTAATACTTCCGCTTTTGTACTTACAGGGTAAGTAGCATCCATAGCAGCTGTACCATAGTTAGGCATGCTCACTGACGCTCTGTTTCTTACCTCATTCAAGTAACCTACAGCAGCACTGATATCTCCTAGTTCATTGGCACACTCAGCCATCATCAACAGTACATCAGCGTATCTCAAGTAATTGAAGTTTACGCCAGAAGCAGTATTTGAATTTGCCTGCTTATAATATTGGTGATACTTCTTCCAGGCTGCTCTTCTACCAAGAGGTACTGCAGCTGGTACAGCCGCACCATTAGGGTCCAGAAGGTCTCCATTAGAATAAAAGCTATCCCCATATCTTGAGTCGCCAGCTTCAAACTCATCTAAGGTCATATCAGATGGATAAACATTGAACCATGTCATGCCATACTCCTGGTCTCGGAAAGTAACTTCAGCAACACCTGAACCATCAGTCCCCCATGAACCTGCTCCACCGTAATTAGTAGAGAACATTACATCAAAGATAGACTCTGAATTATCCTCTGTCTCATCCATGAAGTTGTCAAAGTAATTGTCAACCAATGTATACTGGCCATATACATTATTAAATGCATTCATCGCCAACTGGTGATTGCCCATTGTCAAATGAACTTTTCCAAGTAATGAAAAGGCAGCTCCTTTGGTAGCTCGCCCAAATTCTTCACTGGTATGATCCAAAAGTGTTGAAGATGCATCTGTCAAATCACTAATGATCTGTGCATATATTTCTGCTTCAGTTGATCTTGGTAGACCTTCAGTTGATACTGTATTGTATAATGGTACACCACCAAACCTGGTTACCAGAAAATAATAGTACAATGCCCTCATGAACTTGGCCTCTCCTATAAGCTTGCTTTTTGCTGATGCTGAAATAGCTTCATCGGACATTGCTTCACCATTGTCAATAGCAAAGTTGGCCTTGTTGATTCCTCTGTAGCATACATCCCAGTATTGGAAAATAGCTCCGTGATTAACCGGCCAGGCAAAATCAAGGTATTGCCTCTTATCTGCTTCCAATTGTGGATTGCCACCATTTTCATGAGCCATGTTGTCCATCATAAAAAACATATGACGTGCATAAAGGCCTCTTGTTTGCAAACTTGTGTACGTTGCGTTTACAGCTGACTGTAATTGTACTTCGTTTTGAAAAAACGTATCCGGAGATAATTCATTTGGATTAGTTAAACCCAATTCCATATCGCAAGAATTAAATGCTACTAAGCAAATAAATCCAGCTAAAATAAATCTTATAAATTTCATGATCTTGAATCTAATTTAAAATGACAATTGAACACCAGCGACAAATGATTTTGGCTGAGGGAAGTTTCCTCTGTCAATACCTAGCTGAAAGTTTTGTTGCGTAGAGTTGGTGGTAGTATGTGTTCCTATTTCAGGATCTAATCCAGAATACCCAGTCAAGGTGATTAGGTTCTGACCACTAACATAGATTCTCAGCTTAGAGATTTTATCTCCAAGAACAGTAGAAGGTATATTGTAACCGATTGAAATGTTTCTCAATCTGGTATATGCACCACTCTCAACAAATCTTGTAGACACTCCTACGTTTTCACCAGCTCCTAATGCTCTTGGAACAGTGTTAGACGTATTAGGTCCTGTCCATCTGTTCAGCACAGCAACTCCTGAGTTAAACAGTCTTGGCATGCCTTCCAGGTCATACTTATTGGTATTGTAAATATCATTTCCTGCAACACCTGTGATGAAGAAACTCAAATCGAAGTTCTTGTACTCTGCATTTGCAGAAAGTCCGTAGTTTAGTTTAGGGTAAGGATTTCCGATAACCGTTCTGTCATTGGCATCTATTACTCCGTCAGGAGCTGTTGGATTTCCATTCTCGTCAGGAGCACCTGCTATATCCTTAAACCTAATATCTCCTGCTTGTGCATTTTGCTGTGTAGCATGGCTAGATACATCTGCATCTGTTTGGAAAATACCGTCCATTACATGACCATAAAAGTGGAACAATGGCTCTCCTACAACTGCTCTTGTTATGTTTTGGTTTTCAAAACCTCCACCTTGCAAAGCAGCTACATCTCCAAGGCTAATCACTTCGTTAGTAGAACTGCCCAAATTCAAGTTAGCAGACCACTGAAGTTCTCCTTCACGGTCGTTATAACCCAATACCATTTCCACTCCTTTTGTTTCTACAGAACCTACGTTTTTAGGCAAACTAGGACTGTGGTATCCAAGGGATGGAGATAGCGGTACATACATCAACAAGTCATTACTTTTGTTTTTGTAGTATTCCAATGCCAATGTCAACTTGTCTCCTAATACTCCAAAGTCAACTCCAATGTTTATCATGGTAGTTTCCTCCCATTTCAGGTCTGGACTTGGAGGGCCTGCAGCGGTCGTTCCGATAGCCAGTGCTTCTCCAGCGCCTATCGAATAGTTATAGTTGTTTGTCAATGTAGCGCTATAAGAATAGTCACCAATTCGGTCATTTCCTACAACACCCCAGCTACCTCTAAGTTTCAAGTTGCTGATAAAGTCGTTTCCGCTTAGGAATGTTTCTTCTGACATTCTCCAACCCAATGCCACAGAAGGGAAGTTACCCCACCTGTTGTTAGCTCCAAATCTTGATGAAGCATCTCTTCTCATAGATGCAGCAAAGATGTACTTACCGTCGTAGTTGTAGTTAATTCTACCTAGGTATCCCTTTCTTCTGTATTCAGTAGAACGAGAGCTAAGGCTTGCCTCAAAAAGGCTCAATTGGTCGATTTGATCTGTAATTAAATTATTACTAGATGCGTTGACTTGTGACCAATCAGATGCTTGTGACTCATACAGCACTAATGCCTGAATGTTGTGTCTGTCATTGATTGTTTTAGAATAGCTCAAGCTATTCGTCCAAATGATGGATCTTGATTTAGTAGTGTTTTTGGTAATCAGTGCTCTATCTCTAAAGTGCTGACCGCCACCATCATTTTGTGCATCATCAAACATTGGTACAAAGTTTTCATACAAAGTATTTCTGTAGTTAACACCCAACTGAGTTTTTGCCTGTAGGCCTTCGATTATCTCATATTGGGTATAAACAGTACCTTGTACAGTCTCTCCATTATTGGTTCTTTGATCCAGCTCCAATACTCTGATTGGGTTTTCTGCATCCTGGTTATCCAAAGGAGACAATGGTCCCTGGAAGCCTCCCAGGTTATCCGGGTTGTATACTGGCAGGTAAGGAGCCATTTTGATAACGTGCTCGATAGGTGATCTGCCGCCACCATTAAAGTATGGATTTTGCTCTGTAACTGATACATTCAGCGTTTGTCCCACCTTCAGGTTCCCTGATGTGAAGTCGCTATTTGCACGCAGGTTAAATCTATTGAATCCAGTATTAGTAATAATACCTTCCTGATCAACATAACCGGCAGAAATCATGTAAGAACTATTTTCTGTTCCTCCTGAAACGCCTAATGAGTAATTCTGCATTACTCCACTTTGGAAAAGTGCATCTTGCCAATCGGTATCAATATTTCTGTAAGAGGCATATTGAGGATCAGTAATTCTGGCTGGCACAGCAACAGGGTTTTGTAGTTGACCTATTTCTGTTGCGTACTGAATATATTGGTCTGTATTCAGCAAGTCAAATCTCTTGTTTTGAGTCTGAACCCCTGTCCATGAATCAAAAGTGATTCTTGCCTTACCACTTTTTCCTTTTTTTGTTGTTACCAATACAACACCATTCGCACCAAGTGCTCCATAAATAGCAGTAGTAGAAGCATCTTTCAATATTTCAAATGACTCAATATCACTTGGGTTAAGATCTTCTAGTCTTGCTCCAATAATACCATCTACTACAATCAGCGGACTGTTGTCGTTCATTGTACCTACACCTCTAATTCTGATGATAGGGCTTGAACCAGGAACGCCATTGCTTACCACACTTACACCTGCAGCTCTACCTTGTAGTGCTTGCTCTGCAGAGGTAATTGGCACAGCAGTGATGTCCTCTGAGCTGATTGAAGATATCGCGCCGGTTACTTCAGCTCTTTTCTGCTGACCATAACCTACAACAACTATCTCCTCCAGCTGCTCTGCATCAACGATCATTTGAATGTCAATTTTGCTCCTACCTCCTACCGGAATCTCAAGGGTCTTGTAACCCACAAAAGAAATAGTAAGGGTAGCGTCGGATGGAGCCTCTAAAGAATAGTTGCCATCCAGGTCCGTAGTGGTACCTTTACTGGTTCCACTAACAACAACACTCGCACCCGGTAAGCCCTGACTGTTCTCGTCAGTTATTTTGCCGGTGAC
>JAGDZP010000035.1:0-53672 GCA_049115735.1 Cyclobacteriaceae bacterium
AAATCGTCTTGGACAGCATTGAAGAAAAGTAATTTGATAATGATACAGATAGATTCAAATGCATATAAGACCGTTCATCACAAAATAGACTCCAAATAGTCTTTGAGTCGTATACAATTGGGAAACAAATGTTCTATTAAACAATTTAACCTATGAAAAAGTATTTGTTACCTTCTTTTTTAGCTGTGACGTGTATGGCGCTGCTGTATATTCCTGCTACTGTACAAGCACAAAATGTGACTCAGCCAAGACCTGTCAGTCCTGCCGCAGAACTGAAACAAACCATTGGTGTTTCCACAATTACTGTTAATTACTCTCGTCCTCGCGTCACCAACGGCGGTAATAATCGGACAGGAAAAATTTGGGGTCAGCTAGTGCCTTACGGTTTTGAAGCGACCAGTTTTGTGGATGGGCGAAATATTCCATGGAGAGCTGGGGCGAATGAAAACACTATTATCACCCTTTCCGATGATGTAAAAGTCGAGGGTAGAAACCTAATGGCTGGTAGTTATGGTCTGCATATGGCTGTAAATTCCAACAATACCGCAACGATCATCTTTTCTAAGAATACCTCCTCCTGGGGTAGTTTCTACTACGATGAAAAGGAAGATGCACTAAGAGTAGATGTAAAAACTGAAAGCACATCTCCTACAGAACTTTTGACCTATGATTTTGTTCAAATGGGAAACAACTATGGTGTGCTGGCTATGTCATGGGAAAAACTCAGAATACCGATCCGCTTTGAATTTGATGTACATGAAATTGTGGTTCAGGGTTTTAGGGATGAATTAAGGTCTATTCCTGGATTTGGGTGGAGAGGCCTGCAGCAAGCAGCCGCCTACTGTGTTCAAAACAGTGTGAACTATGACGAAGCATTAACCTGGATTGATAGGGCGATAAACAATACCATAAATTTTAATACCCTGAATACTAAGTCTCAGCTACTGGCCAAGATGGGCAAGGCTAATGAATCGCAAAAAATGATGGATGAAGCAGTAGAGACTGCCAATATGGGTCAATTGAATTTCCTTGGGTATCAAATGCTTGGGCAGAAAAAATATGATAAAGCTATTGAGTATTTTGCGTTGAACGCCAAAAGAAACCCTAAAAATGCTAACTGCTGGGATAGCCTCGGTGAAGGTTATAAACTGGCAGGAGACAAAAAGAATGCTATTAAGAATTTGAAAAAATCCCTTTCTATGAATCCGCCTGCCAATGTAAAGGCCAACTCTATCAAGCTATTGAAAGAGCTGGGAGTGGAAGTAGAGGGCTAAGATAAAGCGAAGTATAATCGCATATTGTAGAGAGACGGGAGCGATTCCGCCTCTCTTTTTTATGTTCAAAATTCGAGATGAATGCTCCATGTAATAAGTTAAATTTGCAGCAAAGTTAATGACATGAGATCATTCATTTACCCTTTCGTAGTACTCGTATTCTTAGCTACCTGTAGCCCTGTAGGTAAGGACAAGCGTGTCCAGATTATATTCGATAAGGCCAATGAGAAGTTGGAGCAGAAGGCGTACAAACAAGCCATTGGGCTTTATGATGAAGTGCTAAAAATGAACCCTGACCTTTCGCAGGTTTATCACAATAGGGGAGTGGCTTATTTTGAATCGGGTAGTTATGTATTGGCGCTGGCTGATTACAATCAGTGCATCAATATGGACACTGAGAATCAGGATATATACTTCAATCGAGCCAACGCATATTTGGAATTGGGTAGGTATGAAAGCTGTCAAAAGGATATAACCTACCTGAAAAAACAATTCCCGGATAATGCCACAGTATACTTTTTAGAAGGAATGCTGTACCATCATTTGTTTGATCATGAGAAGGCAGTTGATTCCTTTACCCAGGCTATTAATCTAGACCCGATGAACCCGGAGGGTTTTGCTAATCGAGGTATGGCATACTATGAATTGAAAGAGTATGACCAAGCAGAGCAGGATCTGATTGCCTCTTTGAGAAAAGCACCGGGAAACCCGTATCCATTGAATGCTCTGGCGCTTGTGAAAGCTGAGCAAAAGGAACTTGTCGTAGCTGACTCTCTGATCAATAAGGTGTTGAGGCAAATTCCTAATCAACCTATTTTTCTAAATAACAGGGGCTATATCAATATTCTACAAGGGAATTTTGAGAAAGCCGAACAGGATATCAAGAAAAGCCTGGAACTTGACAACAAAAATTCTTGGGCATATCAAAACCTTGGAATTCTATACTTTGAAAAAGGAAACCCTGATCAAGCCAGAGAACAGCTACAAAAAGCCCTGGAGCTAGAGCCGAAATTGGAGAAGGCCAAGAACTATTTAGAAAAGATGGACTTTTAGTAGACACCTTATTTTGAACTACAAAAAAATCATCCACACAAGATTGAATAAAAAAGGGACTACTCATAGAAGCAGTCCCTTATTTACAATCCAATTGTTTTGAGCTATTATGAATGAGTCATTCGAGCTCCATGTCTTATTTGGCTAAGTCTCCAATAGGAAGCTACCACACAGATATATTCTAATCCAATGATCCAGAAGCCTGGATCACCGAAAAAAGCAAGGTGATTGATCCCAGCCGGAATCATAAATACAGGTACGGTAATACAGGCGTCTAATATCATGGTCACCAAAAACATAGATGCTCCGAGTAGAAATCCTCTGGTGTTATGTCCTTTTCTGTAATAGAAATGAGCGCCAAAGGCTGTCGCAGGGATGAGTACAATGGACAATACCAAATTGGCTTGTGCATCCAGATCTTCCATCACCGGAACATAGTATGAAGAGATAAATGCCGTTACTCCCAGACACCAAACAATTATCGCTGAAAATGTCGCTCTTTTTAAATCTAAATTATTCATCATGATGGGAGTTAAATGGTTTGTGGTATTGCCTTGTTCCAAACACCAGATTCAACAGTTTTCTCGACATATGCTTTGAAATCTGTGGCTTTTCTTCCAAGAATCTTATCTACATCGTTTGAGACGGATTGGTTGTCTGGGTTGCCCAGGACTTCTTCGAACAAGTAGCCGAATAGCCATACATAAGAGTCAGGTAGCCCCGCTTCTTTCATGCCTGCTTTGAATTCTTCAATCGTAATGGGCTGGTATTGAATGTGTCTTCCAATACCTTCTGCAATAGTGTCCACAATTTCCTTGAAAGTTATTTTTCTTGGTCCTGTGACTGTGACGATCTGACCATTGTAGCTATCGTCCACTAATACTTTGGTAACGACTTCTGCTATATCATCCACATCAACGAAAGGAACTTCCGCCTCTGGCATAGGTAAGGCCACCTGTCCAGCTAAAACGAAATCAAGGAAGGCACCTTCGCTGAAGTTTTGATTGAACCAGGATGCTCGTACAATCGTGTAGTTAAGTCCTGAATTGGCTACAATCTGCTCACAGGCTTCAGCCTCGCTTTCTCCCTTGCCAGAGAGGAGCACTATCTTTTCCAACCCTTCCTTTAAGGCTGTTTCTGTTAGCTTTTCAATGGCTTCTCTTGAGCCAGGTACCGCAAGATCGGGGTAGTAGACGATATACGCCCGATCCATACCTTTCAAAGCCGCTGAAAACGTGCTGGGGTCTTCCCAGTCAAATCTAGGATTGTTATTCCTCGATCCTATTCTTACCTGGTGGCCTAGTTGCTCCAGGCCTGATGCTACTCGGCTACCGGTCTTACCGGTACCTCCGATTACTAAGATGTTGTGTTGCATTTTTCTTATTGATTTAAGTTTAATTATTATTTAAAATCCTTGAAGTGTGTGAAAACTGATAATGCTACAAGAAGGAAGAAGACGGCTGTACTTAAAGTCCCGATTCGTGTGTGGATGACTCCAAAAGCATTCATAGAACTATCAAAAGCACTGACTAGAATGCTGCCTGCTATAAGGGTTCCAAGTAAGATTATAATGGTCGAGTCTTTTTTCATTTTACTTCTTGACTGAATACAAGAGTAAAATTGAAGTACTGGACTAGCCTATGCTTGACTCTTTGAGCCAATGTTTTGACACTTTAGGCCAAAGTGTTATAAAGGATTAGTTTTTTCGAAATTGAACAGGTGATAATCCTGTCCAGCGCTTAAATGCCCGGTTGAAAGCACTTTGTTCGGAGAACCCTGTTTCGAAAGCTATTTCTGCAATGCTTCTGTTGGTTTGCCTCAAGAGTTTTTTTGAAACTCCTTCCTGGGTTCTTTGTATCAGGTCACGAAAGGTCACACCATTTTCAGAAAGCCTTCTGGTCAGTGTACGATTGCTCATGCCCATGTATTCACCAATCTGGGAAATACTTGGGATGCCACTGGGTAGCGCATCCTTGATAAGGGATTCAATATCAGATGCAATCTTGTTGGCACTTACCTCAAGTCCTTTTGCCTCTTCTTCCACCCGTTCTAACAAAAACTGGTTGATGCTTGCATCGGCTTTGGCAGTTCGTGTTTCCAGATCAGAGCTTTTGTAGGCGATATAGTTTTCGGGTTGATCAAAAAGGATTGGACAATTGAATGCCTTTTGGTAGCTACTTAGTTCGGCAGGTCTGCCATGTTTGAAAGAGACCTGTATTGGAGAAATGCCAGTATCAGTCATTGCCTGCAATACCACGACTGTGGCAGAAAATGTTGCTTCATTTGAAAGTGCTACACCTCTCCGGTAGGCATCTCGATAAAGGTAGACATAGGAGTTAGACTCTTCTTTATTTACTTTGAATACATATGTATCCGATAGCATCTTGAAGTAGCGTTCGCACCTATCGAAGATTTCGCCAGCCCAGGAGCATGTTCGCCAGGAAAGTCCCAATACTCCATAGTCTTCAATCTTCATCTGCTGACCAACCCTTACAGAAAAGCCAGGCCCTAACTTCTCATCTACCAACTCATGCAACTCAAAAAAATGATCTGCAGGTACAGCCTGAATATTGTCTATGGTATCAATTGGGGTTGGCAGTTGTAAGAAATCATCCCTGCTCATACCTTCAGAAATAGCATGGTTTAATACTTTGCGATACAGACTTATCGAAATGTAACTCATAAAGATGTATTCTTAGGTTTGATTATGATCCTACCAAGATTGAAAATATAATAGCAATGGCTAACAGCAGCGTAAACCCATGAATAAAACTAATGAATATTTGATTTGCCAGATTGTAAAAGAAAGAGGAAAACGAATAATTCTAGATCATACAAACCATTCAGACTAACCTAGTATGTCATGAAAGACGGATATTATGTGAGGTAGAAAACTCTCGAATGTTGTCCTTCAAATTGTTCAAAACAGTTTGAAGCTCCAGTTCGCTATCTTCCAGGGCTTCACAACTTTCAAACAGGTTTTGGATAAAACCCTTTAATGCTACATTTTCAGTTCGAGCGTAATTCAAATCAGAATTTGAAAGAAAAAGCTCCTCACTCAACTGGTCTATTCTCAATTGAAGTTCTTCTATATTGCTTTTTTCGTCCATGAGCGTAGATACTTAAGATTGCAAATCTACTATCTTTTGATTGTTGAGAAATACTATTTTGAAGCACGAATTCCTCAATTACGACACTAACGAGGGTAATCACGATTTTCATTCTGATCCAACCACAAGCTGTGCAGCGCTAAATTTGTGTTAGAGTGCTATCTGAGTTAGACATTATGATATGAATCATTTTGAATTCTGTCGGATGCCAAATTTCTATAATCATTATTGAGGCTTATCGACTCTAATTTTGTCTTAAACCCAAAGGCAATGAAAAATTGTAATCGGCGATATATAATTCTATTAATTTTGATGATTTCATACCTTGACCTTGCTGGTCAAGCTAAAGAGGAAACTTTAAATTCTTCGAATTACGACCTGAATTATCAGTCTACAATAGATATTCAATTTCTGGGTATAGGATTTAGGCAAGCAGTAGTCTTAGGAGCGAAATGGTCTGTTGGTGTGCATCTGGGTGGTGGAAAGAATCATGGAAGGTGGCTTCACGATTTTCCCAAAGAAAAAATGATTGAAAGGTAATATGTTGGTCCGGATATTCAGTGCACGCTGTGGAAATATACCCACTTGGAATTTGGTGTCAACTACTTTGTACATCACCGTGATTTTTCAGAATCAGGGAAGAAAGTGAGTCTGGGCTTTTTCACTGGAGGCAGAAAAATTCAACTTGGCACCAGACTTAATTTTGGAGACTTTAAACATGGAAAATTTTCCAGCTATAGCACTTTGCTAATTCTTAGGATAAATATAAGAAAACAGGCCACTTTATGATCAAGCGAAAACCTTATTCACTTATCTGTTTATTTTGGGTCTTAATGCTACTGATTTCTTTAACCTGTTTTCGGGCAGTTGGGCAAATGCAAACGGAATCCATATCAACCAATGATTCATTTGAAAAAAGTATATCCAAACAGATAATAGATTTGGATGCCCAGCTCATAGCAGCATGCATTGCGTACAAAAGAAATATTTCTAATAATCTATACCTTGGTCTAGAGGCAGGTGCTGGATATGGCTTAAGCCTTTGGCTTGTGTCAAAGCATTATACCAAGAGTGCACTTTTTGGAGAGATATATCATTATGGCTTATTAATGAATTACCGATTAACTGAATCCACTCAATTGGAGTTGGGGCTTGGAAGGGCTCTTTATTTGAGTTTTCCCGAAATAGATGATAGTGAAGTTATTAACTATGCCAAGCTTAAATTTTTTACAGGTCATAAGGAGGTTCAAATAGGGATTTGTGTGACATTTAGAAAGAATGGAGATTCTATTCCAACTTATGTCTCCCTTCCAATTTTGCGTTTCCCGTTAAACCGGTGACTTAACTAAGCCGGCTGTGTGCTGCGCGCCAAAATAGAATCCTTGATTTTTCCGCTAAAGTCTCTTAGAACTTCTTCAGTTGTTTCCCAGCCAATGCACTCGTCAGTTACAGACACGCCGTACTTAAGTTGCGATTTATCTTCTGGAATGGATTGCTTGCCAAAGTTGAGATGGCTCTCCATCATAATGCCCATGATAGATTTGTTGCCATAGGCAATTTGATTGGCCACATCTTCTAATACTGCAGGCTGATTAGCAGCTTTCTTACCGCTGTTTGCATGACTTGTGTCCACCATAATATTGTGAGGATATCCGGCTTTCTCGAGCTTTTGCTCATACTCAGCGATATGCTCTGCAGAGTAGTTTGGTCCTTTGCCACCTCTAAGGATGATATGGCTGTTTGGATTACCAGTTGTTCTTACCACAGCCACATGACCTTCCGGATCGATACTTACAAAGTTGTGATGACCTGCCACGGATTGTAATGCCTGGATTGCAATGTCCAGGTTGCCATCTGTGCCATTCTTAAATCCAACAACGGAAGAGAAGCCGCTGGCCATTTTTCTGTGGCTTTGAGATTCAGTTGTCCTGGCACCAATAGCAGTCCAGGAGAAAAGATCCTGGATGTACTGAGGTGTAACGATATCCAACGCTTCACCGGCAGTAGGAAGTCCTAGCTCTGCAATATGAGTCAAGAGCTCTCTAGACTGATGTAGTCCTTCATTGATATCACATGAGTTGTCCATGTGAGGATCATTGATGAGTCCTTGCCATCCTGTTGTAGTTCGGGGCTTTTCAAAATAAACCCTCATTACGAGATATAAGGTATCTTTCAAATCGTCCGCCAACGCTTTCAGCTTGGTTGCATATTCTTTGGCAGCATCTATGTCATGAATCGAGCATGGCCCTACAACCACCAATATCCTGTTGTCAGTTTTGTTCAGAATATTTTTGATGGTGTTTTGTCCATCCATCACAGTTTTGATGATTTCCTCAGTGAGGGGATACTTCGCTTTTAGCTCAGTAGGGGTGATGATTGGTTGCTCTGCTTGCACGTTCAGGTTCTCGATTCTCTTATCAAACATTGTGTGATAGTTTTCTTAGTTTTAGCCTCTGGATGCCGTTATTTGTATGTTTCAGAGCGCGAAGCTAAACGATAATTGATTGGCTTCAAACTTATGTCAGGGAATATTATGACTACATCACCAATGTCATTACCTAAAGAATAATAACGCCATGGTTTGTGTCCTCACAAACAATAATTTCGATCTGTAGGACACAGACCGAGGCGAGTCTTTGGGTTATGATGTTAAGTCAATGACATTGACTATATCACTTGGTAAGTAAGTGATTGGCTGATGCTGTTAAATAATGGTGGAAGAAACCAAAAATGATAGCCCGAATCTTATTGTCAGCAAAGAGCTTACACTGGCTTATCTACTCTTCGTCTTTCTTGTCTTCATCTTTCTCCAATAGCTTTATCAAATCACCATCTTTCAGACTTTTAGAAACTGCTAGGAATGGTCCGGTGATGACTTCTTCTTCACCGCTCAGGCCGGAAAGGATTTGAATATTTTCAAAATCACTGATGCCTGTTTCCACCTCAACCATTTTTGCTTTTCCGTCTTCATTGATAAATACTACTTCTATTGGCTCATCTTTTTCCTTGGACTTTTCTTCCCCTTCCTTTTTGTCTTTTTTAGGTTTTCTGGTTGTTACAGCTCCAAGGGAAACAGCCAATATGTTTCTTTTGGTTTCGGTAATGATGTCTACGCTGGCTGTCATGCCTGGTCTGAAGGGACTTTGGCTATCTGTTTGCAAATCTTTGAACGATTCATTTAGAATTCTGATTTTTACCTCAAACTCTGTCACCGCATCGGCTGAGGCTTTTGGGTTGGCGGTATTGGCTATGGCGGTAACGATACCCTGAAATTTCTTATCAAGGTAGGAGTAGGAGTCCACATCGATAATGGCTGTATCTCCCAAGCTAACTCTCACGATATCATTCTCATTTACATCTACACGTACTTCCATCTGGTTGAGGTCGGCTATACGAAGCATTTCGGTACCTGCCATTTGAGAGGTACCTACCACACGCTCACCCTTTTCAACATCCAGTTTGGAAACTATACCACTCATGGGCGCAGTAATACGTGTGAATCCAAGGTTTTCTTTTGCCTCCTTCACCGTTGCTTCGGCACTTTTGATGATGTAATCTGCTGCCTTAAGGCTCTGTTCTGCAGAGTTTACATCTTGCTGTGCAATCTTATAATTGGCCTCAGCCAATTGAAAATCAGCTTGAGAGATGGCCTGTGCATCATATAGTTTCTTTTGTCTATTGTATTCTAATTCGGAACGAGCGAATTGGGCCCTTGCCCGAAACAATCCTGCCTTGGCATTGGCTTGTTGGGCTCTCTGTTGATTAAGTGAAGCTTGTGCACGTTCGAGTGCTGAAATAAGATTGTCGGGTTTTAAGTTGATCAGCGGTTGACCAATAACCACAGAATCTCCTTCTTCAATAAAGAGCTCAATAATTTCACCTGGCACCTCAGGGCTAATTTTCACCTCTACTACGGGTTGCACTGTTCCGGATGCGCTGACTTGTTCAGTGATATCTGTAGTGGAAGCTTCTCCAAGAGTTACTTCCTTTTCATTGCCTTTGCCTATCCAGCCTTGTTTCTTGCCAATGACGGCAACAATGACTAATACCAGGATAACACCACCGAGGATGTAAATAAGCTTGTTGTTAGATTTTCTTTTGGCCATAATTATTTGAATGTGAGCGGATTTCCAAGGTAAAAATCCAGGACTTTTCTTTTGAATATATAATCGTATTTAGCACGCAATTTATCCGATCGTGCCATATACAAGTTGTTGGCTGCTATTTGGTATTCCACAAAATTTACTGCTCCTGCGTTGTATTGGGTTTCAATCACCCGGTAGGATTCTTCCAATGCAGTAACCTGCCTTTCCGAAGCGCTGTAAGATTTTGCAGCCGCTACATAGTTGTTGTATGCTGTCTCAATGGTTTGTCTCAGGTTGTTGCGTACTTCAGTTGAGATTAGCTCGGCCCTTCTCTTGGCAATAAGAGACCGCTGTACAGTGGCCTTGTTTCTCCATCTACTGAAAATTGGGATTTGGAGATTGAGGTTGATATTCTGGCTTAAGTTTTCGTCTAGTTGCTCTGTAAAGCTTATTTGATCCACACCAACCAACTTAGGTTGACTGAGACTGCTGATGACCTGTTGGCTAGGGTCAGAAGCCAGGTATCCAAATGGTACTTCGATGATTTCGTCTCCATCATATATGGGTCTCTGGCTGGAAAAAGGGGAATTCGAATAGTTCGTGTTGAGTCCTGCGCTAAGGGACAACCTGGGCATATATGAACCCTTAGAAATCTTCATTCCAAGATCCGCACTCCTTACTCTGAGATCTGCGCTTTTAATCTCAGGTTGGGTAGTTTCAGCAGTTTTATAAATATCATCCGCTTGAAAATTTTCTTGCTGCGCATCTTCTACTTCAAATTCTGGCACCTCAATGGCAAATGCATCAGAAGCGGGAATCAGCAACGCTTGCTTCAACTGTAGAACAGCAAGGTTGTAATTGTTTTCAGCATTGATTTGATTCAATTCATTAGTGGCGAGCTGTGCCTGAATGTCAAGGAGGTTAGTCCGAGGCAATGCTCCGGCATCAACTAAGGTCTTGGTTCTGCCGAGTTGTTCATTTGTGGATTTCACCTGGAGCTGGGCATTTTTTTGAAGCTCATCGTTGAATATCACGTTTAGGTAGAGGTTAGCCACTGATAGGGTCACATCGTTTTTTACTTTTTCAAGGTCAGCTCTTCCTGCCTCCAGATCTATGATACTTTGCCTGATTGAATTGGTAATTTGCATACCATTGAACAATGCCATGCTACTTGATCCATTGATGCCTGCTGAGTTTCTTTGGATGGTTTCAAATTCATTGGTTACCGAGTTGATCGAACGCCCCCAACTTCTGCCATAGCCCGAACCAACGTTCAGATCGGGCAATCTCGACATTTTCGATTCTTTGAGTGTAATTTCTGCCGACTGCTGATCTAGCGTTCCCCTTTGTACATTGAGGTTGTTTTCGAAAGCAATTTTTATACACTCTTCTAATGAGTAAGCATGGTCTTGCGCGTTGGCTGATATTGACAATGCCGTTAGAAGAACTACCAGTAGGGTTGCTTTGATCTTATTTTTGAGCATAGTGATTTTGAAAGTCAATCAAGCGAGACCTGACTTTTGTGAACATTTGAATCGGGAAAATGAAACAGGCAAATTGGTTTGGATGCATTCGGACTATTGAGCTATTGACTTAACTGACTATTTAGTCGTATTTCTACTCCAAATGTTACATTTATTACCAACTAATTTCATTTTAACCGTCATTATTAAAAGTGAAATTGGTCAGAACATTTGTATAAACGTGACTAAACGGCCACAGCCGCCTTGATGTGAGGGTGTGGATCGTAATCGACGAGTGTAAAATCCTCATACTTAAAACCAAAAATATCTTTCACCTCCGGGTTGATCAGCATCTTTGGTTTGGTACGGAATTCCCTTGACAATTGCAATTCTGTTTGCTCAAGGTGATTGGAATACAAGTGGGCGTCACCCAGAGTATGAACGAAATCCCCGACTTCCAGATCACATACCTGCGCTACCATCATGGTGAGTAGGGCATAAGACGCTATATTGAAGGGCACTCCTAAAAATACGTCCGCACTTCTTTGATACAACTGACACGAAAGTTTGTTGTCGGCTACATAAAACTGAAAAAAAGCATGGCAGGGTGGGAGGGCCATGTTCTTTATTTCTGCTACGTTCCATGCATTTACAATCAGCCTTCTTGAGTCGGGGTTGTTTTTGATATCATGAATGATTTGAGAAATCTGGTCAATTTTTTCTCCGGTGGGTGTTGGCCAGCTACGCCACTGAACGCCGTATACCGGGCCAAGCTCTCCATTTTCATCTGCCCATTCATCCCATATAGATACACCATTGTTTTTCAGGTATTCAATATTACTGTCACCTTTAAGGAACCAAAGTAGCTCATGAATGATGGAGCGGAGATGAAGTTTTTTTGTGGTAACCAGCGGAAAACCTTCGCTAAGATCGAAGCGCATTTGATGCCCAAATACCGATATTGTTCCTGTTCCCGTTCTGTCCTCTTTCTTTACTCCTTCATCGAGTATCCTGCGCATCAATTGATGGTATTGTATCATGTTTTATCAGAAGAAATGGTAATGAAAAATAATGCCTTAAAGGTAGGAATTTGTAATAAGTTAGGCAGTATTAGCTGAGATAAAAATGTTTGATACTACGTCATAGATATTCATATGTTGAATATCAAACGATCAGGATCAAATGCGACTTGGTACCATGAGCACCTATAACCAGATTTTGTTCGATATCGGCTGTTTTGGAGGGGCCTGCTATAAAGGTACCAAAGCTGGTATTGGGATCAGCTATTTTGTTATAGGCGTCATGCATCGTGCGAACAATGTTTTCCTTCTCTACTATAAAGATTGTTCTTTCGACAATGAAAGGAGCCACACGCAACTGCTTTAGTATTTCATGATCCAGCCAAACAGCAGCATTTTCTGCAACACCCAATTGTCCGGGAATCACTGCAGCCTTCGTGTCCTTTAAGTCTGAGGGGGTATCCTGAATGTTGAGGTCAATACCTTTTTCTGAAAATTCCAGGTCTGTAAAGTTGGCAAAAGATGTTCCTTCTAATTCACTGTTTATGGTGTCAATAAGGTGTTGAGGACTTTCAATAAGTTTGAACTCTCCGGCATTGGCTACTACACTTTCGCAATACCGTTGAATAACGTCTGTACCATCATCCAGTACAAATTGCTCTAAATCGATATTTGTATCAATAGATGGTTTGTTCTTTTTGACCTTTTGCAAGATGGCAGCTCTACTATCCATTTTATCGATTTTTCTTGTACCAATCTTTGAAACTTGTATCCGGAACTTTAGGTAAGTCTCTTTGTTTGCCCCAGGCATTGAGCTTGCTATAGATCAGGCTTTTTGGCAATACTTTCAGTGCCGTCCTTGCGAATGAACCGAAGAGATCGTATAGGCCAGGATACTTGAACACTTTTCCATTTACCATCATGGCCGTCTGCTTCACCTTGTCCGGATGTTCTTTCATGATCACCTGACGCCATTTGTATAGCTGCTTGTGTATATCAATCTGAACGGGACACACGTCTGAGCACGAGCCGCATAACGTAGATGCAAAGGGCAGTGTGGAATATTTTTTAAGATCCGTATTTGGTGCCAATATAGATCCGATAGGTCCGGGTACCACATTGCCATAACTGTGCCCTCCACTTCTTCGGTATATTGGGCATGTATTCATGCAGGCGCCACAGCGGATGCATTTTAGAGAATTCCTGAAATCTTCTCTTCCCAATTGAACAGTACGCCCATTATCCACAATGATCACATGCATTTCCTGGCCGTCTCTTGGCTTGAAAAAATGCGACGAATATGTAGTGATGGATTGACCGGTTGCACTTCTCGCTAGTAATCGAAGAAATACACCCAGGTGCTCCAATTTTGGAATCACTTTTTCTATTCCCATGGAAGCAATATGCACGGGAGCAAGGTGTACACCCATGTCGGCATTGCCTTCATTGGTGCAGACAACAAAGCCACCCTGATCAGCAATAGCAAAGTTTACGCCTGTCAATGCGGCATCAGCACCAAGGAATCTTGCTCTAAGATCATTTCTCGCGGCGCTGGTCAGGGCTTGTGGATCACCATTGGCGGGTTCAGTACCCATCGTTTCCTGAAACAGCTCATCAATTTCCTCCTTCTTTTTGTGGATGGCAGGCATCACTATATGGCTTGGGGGTTCCTTTGCCAATTGTACAATTCGCTCGCCAAGGTCCGTATCCACTACTTCAATACCATTCTTCTCTAAGAATGGGTTGAGATGACACTCCTCCGTCAGCATTGACTTGCTTTTTACCAGTTTTTTAGCCTGATGTTTTTGTAGTATGCTTTTTACTATCTCGTTATGCTCCTTGTCGTCAGCCGCCCAGTGCACATGGATGCCATTGGCCAGGGCATTTTTTTCAAATTCTTCCAGGTAGGTATCCAGATTGGATAGCACATTGAATTTTATCTCAGATGCGGTAGATCGCAATTCTTCCCATTGCGGTATTTGATGTGCCGACTTATCCCTCTTGCTTCTAACCTGCCATAGGGATTTGTCATGCCAGTTGACACGTTCTACATCTTCGTTGAATTTGCTTGCTGCTTGTGGGTGTCCTGTCATTGGCTATTTAGTATTTCTGCAATATGTTTTGTTTCAATATTGCTATTTTCTCTTTTTGCTAACCCATCCAGATGCATAATACAAGACATGTCGCCACCAGTAAGTACTTCCACACCATTGCTAAGGTGATCTTGCAGCCTGTCTTTTCCCATTTTCACTGAAATGGCTTCTTCGGTTACGGCGAAAGTTCCGCCGAAACCGCAGCATTCATCTTTTCTAGTCAATGGGATCAATTCCAGTCCTTTTACTTTACCCAATAATGAGGCAGAATAAGAATAATTTTCTCCCATACGCTCACTGCATGACCCTAAGCGTAACCCTCTTAAACCATGACAGCTCTGGTGCAAGCCTACTTTCTTAGGGAAGGAAGCATCAATGTCTGGATCGTCAAGAACATTTACAATGAAATCACAAAGCTCATAGCATTTGTCTCGCACATGTTTCACCTCGGGAGTTTGGTCTATAGTATCGAAGTGATGTTTTACATGATAAATACAACTTCCCGAAGGAGAAACTATATAATCATATTTCGAAAAATTCTTAACGAAGAGCTCATATGAGTCGGACGAGTAGCACTCAAATCCGGAGTTTGCCATGGGCTGACCACAGCAGGTCTGTTTTTCAGGATACTCAATATCCACTCCTAGTTTTTCCAGCAACTCAAGGGTTGCTATTCCCACATTTGGATAAAACTGGTCTATGTAACAAGGAATGAATAATCCGACTTTCATATTAATAGTTGCTTAACCTTCGTACGCTTTAGCCAGCTGTTTTGAAGTTCCTAGCCCTTCAATACCCAATTCAACTTCATCACCTGCTTTCAGGAAAGTAGGAGGGTTCAAGCCAAGTCCTACACCTGCTGGTGTTCCTGTAGAAATGATATCACCTGGCATCAAGCTCATGAATTGACTCAAGTAACTTATAGATGTAGGTATATCAAATATCAGGTCGTCCGTGTTGCTATCCTGAAGTGTTTTTCCATTCAGTTTTAGCCATAGATTCAGATTGTGTGGGTTGGGAATTTCATCCTTAGTTGCTACCCACGGTCCGATCGGTGCAAATGTGTCGCAGCTTTTGCCTTTTACCCATTGTCCTGATCTTTCCAGCTGAAAGGCCCTTTCACTATAGTCATTGTGAAGTACATAACCCGCTACATGATCCATAGCCTCCTCTTCGCTCACATAGGATGCTTTTTTACCGATCACCACAGCCAGCTCAACTTCCCAGTCAGTTTTTTCACTGCCCTTTGGTATGACCACATCATCGTTTGGTCCTACGATAGCACTTGTTGCTTTGAAGAATATCACAGGCTCCTTAGGTACTTCCATGCCGCTTTCTGCAGCATGTTTCGCATAGTTGAGTCCGATGCAAATAATTTTAGATGGCCTGTGAACAGACGGTCCAAGCCTTTCGCTTTCGTCTACTTCCGGCAAATCGCTCTGACCTTCTAGCCACTTGGCTAGTCTTTCTATACCTCCTGTACCGAAGAAATGCTCATCGTAATCTTCTCCAAAAGCACTTACATCTATTCTTTTTCCGTTTTCCAAAACAAGACCGGGTTTCTCTGATCCCGGCTGTCCAAATCTTATTAGTTTCATATGATAGTTTATGTATTTAATTTCAAAAATCCTCCGTCAATCGGATAATCCGTTCCGGTCATAAATTTAGCTTTGTCAGAGCAAACAAACATGGCAAGCTCAGCCACTTCAAAGGGTTCAGCCATCCGTCCAATTGGTTGGGTCTTGGATAGCTTTTCAAATACTTCTTTCTCTTGCCCTGGGTAATTTTTGGCAATAAACCCATCTACAAAAGGCGTATGCACCCTAGCTGGTGAAATGCTGTTACATCTCACCTGGCCGATATAGTCCTTGGCCATGCAGTAGGTCATCGTCACAACAGCACCCTTGGTCATGTTGTAGGCAAAACGATCCTCCAAACCGACATGAGCACCGATGGACGCCATATTTAAAATGTTTCCCTTTGTTTTTTTCAAAGAATTGATGGACGCTTTGATGCAGTTATATACGCCTTTGACATTGACGGCAAATAGCCTATCCAAATCAGCTTCGGTTGTTGCTTCAATATTACCAATATGTGCTATACCAGCATTATTAACTAAAATGTCAATATCGTGCTTAGCACAAATACCCCCAATAACCTCTTGTACTTGTGCAGCGTCCGCTACGTTGCATTGATGTATTTCTACAACACCATTAGAATCGATTGATATGTCAGGGTTCATTTCCAGCACATGTACATGCGCCCCGTTCTCTATAAATAGCTCGGTAATGGCTAATCCTATTCCGCTTCCACCTCCTGTAATTATCGCTACTTTGTCCTTTAATTGCATTTGTTGAATAGTATTAAAATCAAAACACAATATTCAAACATTTATTCACTTCACGCTACATTTTATTTGACAGAATTATGTGTTTATTTTGCATTTAGTTGTAAAAAGTAAAAAATGTTGCAATCATACTACTACTATGAAGCCGGAATTTCTCGATAGGAGTGTTGACCATGATCGTTCAGCATCTGTTACCAGGTACCACAATAGCCCACTTGTGGATATATGGCACTACCATCAGCAAATTGAACTAGTTGGAATTGTAAAAGCCGTGGGAACAAGGTTTGTAGGGGACAATATTGAAAAGTTTGAATCAAGTGATATTGTCTTAATTGGTGAGAACCTCCCACACATGTGGCAAGTGGATTACGAAGAGAGCATTGATTCAGAAACGAAAGAATTTGAAGTTATCGCTATTCACCTAGGCACTGTGTTTAGTAACTCCTCACTGTTGGATCTGCCAGAATACGCAGGCATCAGAAAGCTGATTGAGCTAAGTAAAAGGGGCATGTTATTTAATCAGCTTCCAATAGTGCTGGGAAAAATAGCAGGGCTTCATCGTCTGGGGAAATTTGAACGATTCAGTATGGTAATGGAAATACTGAATGACCTGGCGGATAGTACCGAATATAAGTTGCTTAGTAGTGACGGGTTTGTAGAGAAAGTAAATGATCACAACCAGGGTAGACTTCAGGAAGTCCACGATTATGTAATGAACAACTTCCAATCCAGCATTGATCTGATTGGAGCAGCTGAAAAAGCGAATATGAACCCATCATCTTTCAGCCGGTATTTCAAGAAGGCTTATGGCAAGACTTTTTCGCAATATGTTGGTGATATAAGATTAGGATATGCTTGCAGGCACCTACAGAGGGATCAGCTCTCAATAGCGGAGATTTGCTTTCAGTCCGGTTTTAATAATATCTCCAACTTCAATAAGCAATTCAAGCTAACCCATGGTTTGTCTCCCAGTGCTTACAGGAAGAAGTTTAGAGTGAGCAATACTTAGATTGATCTTACTCGTTTAAAGGATGAAAAGCCTGGAATATCGATAAAAGCTTTGCCGTTGCTGTCGTTATAAACAACCTCAATTGTTTTGATCTGATCTTTAGAGGCATCTTTTACTGATACTTCATAGAAATAAGTTGTCACATCTATAACCCTGATCTTATCCACCAAGCGCTTAACTTCAATTTTAGCTTTTACATTTTTTTCATTACTGCTTAAAATCAAGTCTGCCCCGTCGGCAGTAATCGACACCTGAATATTATTATTATCAGTAGTATAAATTCCAGTAAACTGATGTAGAGTCTGAGCAGTGGACGCAATCACAATGCCGATCATTAGGCCTAAAAGTACCAATGTTGTTTTGAGTGTTTTGCTAGAAATGGTGGTTTCCATAGTTCTTAATGTTTAATGTATGTAAAAATACGTTAAACAATATATAATGTTTAATAAATATCAAAATAAATTAAACAAATAAGAATTTACGGCTCTGATTGCTCAAAATAATTTTGTCCAAGGACTCAGAAGCGAGCGAATTAATGACCACTATTTTGCTGTTTCCAAGCAAGAACCTCATCCCCAACAGTGAGTATATTGAGTTTTTAGATGATCGTAAACAGTGGATGACCAGTGATTTAGAAAAAGGAACAAATGAGACACTTGCACCAGTTTTTCTTTGATTGGATTTAAGTCGTTATGGTAGTAAAACCTCAATAAAATGGTATTTTCTATTCACCAGTTAAGTATTTTAACTCATCAATTAGCGTAGCAATAGATAAGCCTTTAGCATTATGCTCAGGACTTTCCAGCTTCCATGATATAGAAGCTCCTTCAATGGAGACAGTAATTTTTGTAGAACTGTCGTTTGTAATTTTATAACCTATCCTTTCGAAGGCATGCTTCGTCCAATGGTAAGCTGAGCCGGAACCTTGTATGGTTATAGTCTTTGAATTGCCTGGAGGGAAAATGACATTTCCGGAGTTTAGATCTATTTCAAAACCTTGCTCGTGAAAGGATTTACTGATTTCACCCGAAATAGCCAGATCCTCCGGTGTGCCACAAACCATTGGTGCGTTGAAATTCATGAGTAAGAGTTGATCGGCGTAGCGCATGGAGAGTGCTAGCTCATGGGTGGAAATAATGATCGTTAGATCTTTCTTAATTTCTGCGAGTAGGTTCATAATTTCAGCACGGTTCACAAGATCGAGATGAGCCGTTGGTTCATCAAGAAGAATGATGTTCGTGTTCTGAGCCAAGACACGGGCAATCATAGCCTTTTGCCTTTGGCCATCGCTAAGCATGCCGAGCTTTTTATTTGATATATAATCGATTTTGCATTTCGAAATGCATTCCTTAACAATAGTTTGATCATCAGACCCAAGCTGTCCCAACCAATTGGTGTACGGGTAACGCCCCAGGCTTACCAGTTCAGCGACAGTCATGTTTGGGTTGGTGATTTTTTCTGTCGTGACTATGCCTAATTTGGTAGCCAGCTCTTCCCGGCTCCAGTTCTCAAGGTTGTAATCACCAATGAACACATCACCATTTAATGCGGGTTGCAGGTTACTCAAAGTTCTGAGCAGCGTAGATTTACCAACGCCGTTTTGCCCCAGCAGACAAACCAACTGATTGGTCCCGAAGGCCAGATTGATGTCTTCACAGATCACTGTATTTTCATAGCCAATAGCGAGCTCTTTGGTGTATAATATGGGATTAGAAACACTCGCCATTACAAACTGGGTAAGTTTTTCTTTTTGACAATCAACCAAATAACGAGTGGGCCACCGAAAAGTGAGGTAACTGCATTGAGAGGAAGTGTTTGAGCCATACCCGGAAGTCTGGATATAATATCACAACTCAGTAAAATGATTGCCCCAGTCAATGCTGTGACAGGAAGTATTTTTTTGTGATCAGTAGTGTCTGTGATCATTCTGGCAACATGGGGTACAGCGAGTCCTACAAAGGCAATAGGACCACAGAAGGCTGTAATTGTTCCTGCTAAGAGAGCGGTGAGGAATATGATCCCATACCTTGACTTCCGGATGTCCAGACCTGAGTTTTTAGCATAGGTTTCTCCAAGTTGTAAAATGTTTAGCGGCTTGATAAGTAACACCGTGGTTAATATGCTTACAAGGAGAATGGGAGTAAACACCTTGAGCTCGTCGTTAGTTACTCCAGCGAGATCACCAAAAGTCCATAGGAGGTAGGACTGGATATTCTCGGGCGTACTGAAGTATTGAAGGATGCTGACCACCGAGGCAGTAGCACTGCTAAACATCAAGCCGATGATTAGGAGTGAGGTGTTGTTGTTGACTTTATTGGCAAAGAACAAAACAATGGAGAAAACCAGAAAGGCACCACTCACTGCTCCCAATATGATTCCCCAGCTACCTAATCCCACTGTTGGTATGGCCAATCCTAGCGCACTTCCTCCCAGGACTACCAGCGCTACCCCAAGACTTGCACCTGAGCTGATACCGAGTACATAAGGTCCAGCCAATGGGTTCCGAAAGAATGTTTGCATAAACAACCCACTCAGACTTAATCCCATTCCGGCTAAGATGGCAGTGATTGCACGCGGTAGTCGAAAACTGAGAATAATTTTTTCATGTACTTTCGAATCCGTTTCTTGCCCCAGAATAGTATTGAGTATATCTGTCAGGGGAATTCGCACCGAACCAATGGCGAGGTTTAGGACAAATACCAGTACAAGAAGCCCGCAAAGAGTGATGAAAAGTTTTCTCAATAGCCTGTAAAATGATCTCTAAAAAGGCACTAGAGTCATTGATCGGAGGTTGATCTGGTGCCTGAAAATCATTATTTAAAAATTATTCATCAATATTAGATAATAATCTCTAAATGCTCGTAATTTTGCAGCGGCAAACCGATACGACCAGCTCCTATCGAATCCCCCAGGGCTGGAAGGCAGCAAGGGTAGATGGTTGTAGCGGTGCGATTTTGGTTTGCCATTTTATTTCCCTTCCATTTTACTGCTACTTAATATTTATTCTTAGTTTTACCTGCACTTGCAAACAGGTGTTTACCATGTATATCATTAAAGTCAAAGGCAAAGCCAAAATACCGGATTACATTCAGTTGAGAGATGATAGTTTTGTTTTGGTGGCCTATTTTAGAGCTGACCGTCCTTTGAAAAAACTTGAAAGATATGGATTGGCAGGCAAAGAGGAAGCACTCACAAATATTATCAATGAGTTGTCTTATGGTAAACTTCAACCCCTTAATATTTAGCCATGGAATTTAGTTCAGAACCCGTAGTGCATGTAAATGGAGCTGATATTTATCAGGAAGATCAAATCGTTTTAAACAACATTGATTTCAAAATTGATAAGGGAGAATTTGTCTTTTTAATAGGGAGGACTGGAAGCGGTAAATCTTCTTTGTTGAAAACGCTCTATGCTGACCTACCTTTAAGATCTGGGGAAGTTTTGGTGTCAGGCACCAACATCTATGGTATAAAAAGAAAACAGGTACCACATCTAAGAAGAAAAATAGGAATTGTCTTTCAGGATTTTCAATTGTTCAATGATCGAACTGTTACAGAAAACCTCAACTTCGTGATGAAAGCTACAGGCTGGAAAGAGCAGTCGAAGATGAAAACCAGACTGGCAGAAGTATTGATGCGAGTTGGCCTAGGAGCAGTTTCTTCCAAGATGCCTCATCAACTTTCTGGTGGTGAGCAGCAAAGGGTGGTGATAGCACGAGCACTCTTGAATGAGCCGAGCATTTTGATCGCTGATGAGCCTACGGGTAACCTTGATCCTGAGGTAGCCGATGATATATTCCAACTGTTTCTTGAAATCAATAGGAGTGGGACTGCTGTCTTAATGGCGACTCACAACCATAACATATTGACTACCTATCCTGCCAGAGTTTTAAAGTGTGAAGGAGGGAAAGTGCTGGACTCAGAAAAAGAAGAATTCGAATTGATTAGAAGTTTTTAGTCTTTGAAACCTTCGGGCTTTGGGAACTTCCTAATTCGACCACTTAACCTGGGATAACTTTCCCAGATTTCACCCCCGTCGATTATTCGTGGATCTCCGGTTTCCTTGAGATAACTTTCCAGTTGTGCTTTGAATTCATTTTTGACAGCAGAATGTTCTTCCAATAGAGCAAGATTGTTCAAACAAAAAGGATCTTCCTTGATGTTGTAAAACTCTTCTTCAGGTCGCTTGTCAACAGCCAAGTGATAAAACTTACCAAAGTCCTCATGATCACGTCCCTCAATCAAAAATTGAAGAGAAGGACTATTATCTATATCATGATATCCACCATGTTCCGGTCCAAGTGTACTGTCATTGTCAAACTTTTGAGGAGCACCTGCAGGCCATCTATTGGGCCTAAAGTTCCGGATGTATAGATAGTCAGATGTACGATACGCTCGCTGTGGATAGGTCCAGTTATTGTACCTTGAAGATGAGTGTCGTTCTCTTGATGAGAACACGCCATTCCTTTCTAATTCACCTGATTTCTCCGCATCGAATAGCTTTGATAAGCTCGAACCAGAAAGTGCTTTCTCTCTTGAATAATTCACGCCGGTTATATCTATCAAAGTTGGATAGATATCGATAAGGCTGACAGGAGTGTTAATCTTCCTTCCACCTGATATTTGTGCGTCCCATCTTATAGCCAATGGAACATGTACCCCATATTCGAAACAATTGGCTTTAGCTCTAGGAAATGCCATGCCATTATCTGAGGTTACGATTATTATTGTGTTTTCAAGTTCGCCAATGCTTTCCAAATGTTTGATCATCCTTTCAAGATGACTGTCAAACCACTCAATTTCGTAGTAGAAATCCAAAATATCGCTTCGTATTTCAGGGGTGTCTGGTAAGAAACCCGGAACCACTGCATCTTTAAGCGTCTTACCTGATTTTAACCCAATGCCCTTCTCAAAAACCCTATGCGGTTCGTGTGCACCAAACCAGAAATAGAACGGTTTGTCATCAGCTTTTGTAGATAAGAAATATTCAAAATTGGATGCGTAATCCTTGTTCGAAATGCCTTTTGCATTTGGAGATAGTGTTAGTGTATCATAAGGAATACCTACCGGATTTCTGGTTCTACCGCTGACTTGCCATTTTCCCGGTCCCCACGGTTTGCCCGTATAGCCTACATGATAATCTGCTTGCTGCTCCAGCAGATCAGGAAAGACGGTATACTTCTTTGGAAATGAGCTACCATGTGTGCCTGCTTGTTCTATCTGCCATGGGTATAGTCCCGTGAGTATGGCGGCTCTCGAAGGCGAACATCCTGGGGATGCTACTATTGCATTATTGAATAGCAAACCATTGTTGGCTACCTTGTCGAAGGCAGGTGTGTTGACGCCATAGTCTCCATAAGCGGAAGCATAGGGGTAGGATTGATCATCACTGATCACAAAGAGAATGTTTGGTAATTTTTGGTCTGCTTTATCAGAATTACAACCACAGAATAAGATTACCATGGCAAATGAAGGTGTAATCAGCAGGTGAACTTTGGATATAAATTTTCTTATCTCAATCATAGTCTTCGCAAAATGCTTAATTTTATTTAAACACTAAAATTTATGTCCTTTTCAAGAAGAAAATTTTTCAAAACAGGATTACTGTCTACCATTCCGCTATTACCATTTGCTGGTGTTAATGCAAGGCCCAAAGAGGCGTCACGGAAATTACCAAAAATAAGTCTCAACACCTTTTCCTTTGACCAGCTACTAATGAGTGGTCAGACCGATTTAATGGAGTTAATTGATTACTGTGTTGAAAATAATTTTGATGCAATTGACCCTACGGGCTACTATTTTCCTGGTTACCCGGAAGCACCCTCAGATGAATACATTAAGACATTTAAGCAGAAGGCTTTTCGCAATGGCATTGAAATAAGCGGGTCTGGAATACGAAATGATTTTACTTTACCAGACAAAAAACTGAGAAGTGCGGATATTGACTTGATTAGGCGTTGGTGTGTAGTTTGTCAAAAAATGGGATGTCCATTGTTGCGGGTATTCACTGGAAAATATAGCGAGCCAAGAACTCCAAAATCACAGGTAAATACCTGGTTGATTGACGATTTCAAAACCTGTGCAGAAATAGGGGAGGAGCATGGTATTCTGATGGCCCTTCAAAACCACAATGACTATGTCAAGACAGCTGATGAAGTGATTGAAATCCTTGAGGCTGTATCTTCAGAATGGTTCGGCCTACACCTCGATATTGGGAGTTTTGACCATCCCGATCCGTATTCGGAAATAGCCAAAGTGGTGAAATACGCATTGACATTTCAAATCAAAGAGCACGTTTGGACCAATGGCGAGCGAGTACAAACGGACTATGAAAAGCTCATGCCTATTATTCTTAAGTCTGGCTATAAAGGGTACCTACCTTTAGAAATACTGAAAGACGACCCCTACAAGAAAC
Organism: Cyclobacteriaceae bacterium; assembly: GCA_049115735.1. Lineage (GTDB taxonomy): Bacteria > Bacteroidota > Bacteroidia > Cytophagales > Cyclobacteriaceae > CAXBNB01. The sequence goes on from JAGDZP010000035.1 coordinate 23,869, forward strand.
TGCCAATAATGAAAAAGCAAGTAGAACAAGCAATCGCTAATTTCAGCTAAGAAAAATTCTTGCAAGGAATTAATAGAAAGGATTTGAGTTTTTTGGCTATAATGCAATTTGTTTAACTCAATCCGAAATTGTCTGAAGCAAAACATTTTTGGGATTCACTCGATCCTGCCCACTGTATGCCCAATTGCTGGTGTGAGGCTGTTCGCTATGGGGAATGGATTCGGCAGCCAATGAATACCTGGTCCAATCTGTTTCTAATCCTTGTAGCTATTTATATCATTCGTTTGGCTCGAAAGGATATAAGTGATCAAAACGAATTGACCCGTAACCCCGCGTACTCCAACCTGTTTGCTTTTGGGTGCATTCTCACTGGGCTAGGTTCGATGTTTTTTCATGCCAGCCTCACCTACATTGGCAACTGGGTGGATATTATGGGTATGTACTTTATTGCCATCTTCCTTATCCTCTACAACTATTCCCGCATTCGTCACCTGAGTATTTCAAGAATGATTGTCTGGTATGTGTGCCTAATTTCGTTTTTTGGTATCCTTATCTATAAGAAGGCTGAGATTAATAATGTGTTGTTCGGCTTTGTGGTACTTGGTTTTGTGATTTCAGCGATCCTTGTTCAAAGAAAGTTGAAATCAAAATCGAAAAAAGTATATCTGTGGTTGGCTATAGTCTCGTACTATACCGGGAGTACTTTTTGGTACCTGGACAATGAAGGCCTCCTTTGCCGTCCTGACTCCTGGATGCAGGGTCACGCACTCTGGCACATTCTTTCAGGTACTGCAGTACTTTTGATTTATCTCTACTTCAGATCAGAGGAGGAATTGTTGAAAAAAGTGAATTAAATTATATCATCATACTTGTCATCAGAATGAACTGTAAATCATTGGAATCAATTTTTAACTGATGGTTGGATTATTATGAGGCTGAATGTCTTCGCTTCACAATTAAACTATAATTTACAAAAAACACAGAGACATAGAATAATGAAACATTCACCTAGCAAAACTTTCATCATACTTATTACCTTTCTTTTTGCGACCGAAGATGAAACTGTGAGCCAGCAGATAGAAAAGCCATATATCCATTATGTGCAAGAGTGCATGGACAACCTTATAGAATTTGGGACTGATAGATATGGGGAAAAGGCGACTCCAATGCTGGTGAGTATACTGGATGTAAATTCCAAAACCTGTCCTGAAAATCCCGAAAAATTTGACGAGTATTACCGCGTTACGCGTAGGGATAGGAGGAATCCTGCTGGTTCAAACCTGTACACCGACCAGGCAACATTGAAGTCTATGCGCCTCTTATCATCGATTACAGGGAATAACAAGTACAGTGATTTCGCAGGTGCTTATGCTAAATATGTTATGACTAATATGATAGATGAAAAAGATTTTTTCTGGTGGGGCATTCACAGGCATTATGATGTATTTACTGAAGAGCAGTCGGGACACAATGGCAATCACCACGAAATTCACGCATTGACACAGGTGGATTGGGAACACCTCTGGGAAGTGGATAATGATGCGGTGAAAAGAGAAATAGTGGCGATATGGAAGTGGCACGTGATAGACAAGAATACGGGGGAGATAAACCGACATGGAGATGGAAAGGCGGGGTGCGATTTTAGTATGAGTGCCGGTGCTTACATTGAAGCCTTCTCATTTCTGTATTCAAAATCCAATGAAAAAGTATGGCTGGATCGCGCATTGTTTCTAGCCGATTATTATTGGAAAATTCGTAATCCAGAAACAAACTTATTTCCTGAAAGACCAAATGCAGGAATGGATAGATTTGATGGCAGTTGTTTTGTGACGCCTATTACCGGACTGTATTGTCATTCATTGTTGAAGGCATATGAACACACAGGAAATGCAATATTTAAACAACAGGCTGTTACTTATCTGAAGGCCTACCAACAGTACGGCTTTGATAAAACAACTGGGAAATACTGGGGAGCACTCCAACTGGATGGCACGCCGATACCTGGCCCAAGGGTATACACCGAAAATGTAGATTCGGCAGAAGGCTATGCTGCCGCACAACCCAGAGGTTATCTCGACTTGTGGGAACCCTACATGGCAGGATATCAGTACGCCATATACACGGCCCAGGCATTCGCTTATGCTTATCACCAGGACAAATCTCCGGAGCTGTTGAAATCAGCAGAACATTTTTCTAATCGGATTGAAAACACACCTGTTGAATCCATAGAAAATGAGGAAACCTGGTATAAGAGATATACTAAAAACGAAGGTCAAAAGGGAACCTACGCTGACAAATATGGAAGATCAATTTCCTTCTTCCTCCATCTCTACGTACTAACAGGAGAGGAGAAGTATCTTTCGCTTTCGAAGAAATTTGCTGATGAGGCCATCAATAAACTATTCAAAAACGGGCTGTTCAAAGGCCATCCTGCTATGCCTTACTATGAAGCAATGGATGGTGTAGGTTACCTATTGTACGCCTTAATAGAACTGGATCAGGTACTTGCTGATCCAAAGGGAGCCAAATCCAAACAACAGGTTACAATAAAAAGGACAAGGGAGTCAATAGCTCTGGATAATTGGTGAGTTTTTTAGTTGACCAATAGCCCATTTGAATCAGCATGCCGGAGAAACAAAGCATTAGGAAAGATCTAGGCTGCCAAGCTTTTGTCAGAAGTTGTAAACTTCTAAATTCCTTCAAATTCTTGCATAATTTTCATTTTTGATAAATGGATAATATCAAAAGATCAATAAAAAATTAATTAACTTGAGTTCTCCAATTTTCTTATCATATGAAAGTAAATTTTATTCTTAATGGGGAAGATGTGACCGTGGAAGCTCCAGAGGATGCGACACTACTTTGGACTTTGCGTGAAGGCTTGGGGTTAATGGGTACCAAGTATGGTTGTGGTATTTCTGTATGTGGTACATGCACCGTACATCTGGACGGGACGCCTGTGCGTTCGTGTTCTACGCCGATTTCAGCTGTGGCAGGTCGAGAGGTAACTACCATTGAAGGTCTCTCAGAAAACAACGATCACCCATTACAAAGGGCTTTTCAGGAAGAACAGGTGCCCCAGTGCGGGTACTGCCAATCTGGTCAAATCATGCAGGCAGCATCGTTGCTAAAAGCGAATCCAAGTCCATCTCGAGAACAAATTATTGATCATATGGATGGTAATTTATGCCGATGTGGCACCTATACAAGGATATTAAAAGCAATCACAAAAGTAGTGGCGGAGGGCAAGTCATAATGGAAAGGAATTTAAAAAGTATATCGAGACGTGAATTTCTTGCCACTACCGGTGGCGCAACAATTTTGATTGGAGGTTATTGTTTAATTCCCGGTTGTAAACAAAAAGACGGAAATCTTTCCGGTGAACCAGAGCCAATCAAAAAAGAAGTCTCCGTTTGGGTACGATTGATGTCTGATGATCGTGTGATCATATATACACCTGCGGCCGAGATGGGCCAGGGGTCTATGACCTCTGTGCCATTGATTTTAGCAGAAGAAATGGATGCCGACTGGAGCAAAGTAACCATATTGAGCAGTCCGGTGGAGGCAGAAATCTATGGTGTAGGATGGCGCCCGGGAGGTGCCAAAAGTATGACAACAGCCGGTAGCAGAACTATTAGAAGTTTCTATCAGCTAATGAGAGAAGCTGGTGCACAAATCAGAAGTAGCTTGATTCAGAACGCAGCTGAAAAATGGCAAGTGGGTACAGAAGAAGTGACTACTCAACCTGGATTTGCGTTGCATGAAAAATCTAACAGAAAAATGAGTTTTGGGGAAATTGCTGAATTCGGCAATTTTAATAATTTACCGGAACCATCAGCGATAAAGTTAAAGGATCCTGAAAATTTTAGGCTAATTGGGCAAGTATTGCCTCGTTATGAAATTCCATCAAAAACAGACGGTTCAGCTACATTTGGAATTGATGTCCAGTTGCCTGGTATGCTGTATGGGTTTATCAACCGGTCACCTGTTCACGGATCAAAACCCAAACTGACTAATGAAGCTGAAATCAAAGAGATGAATGGTGTAGTTTCTGTAGTTAAGTTGGATCATGGAATTGGTGTGGTGTGTTCATCGGTTGAATCTGGGTTGAAGGCCAAACGTCAAATGAAAATCAATTGGAATGACGCTGCGGCATCAGCACATAACAGTACCAAAGACTTGTCGGGGTATACAGGGGATGGGGGTGAGGAAAATAAGCAAGACGGAGATGTCCAGAGCGCTATGAACTCAGCAGCTAGCGTACATGAAGGAATTTTCACCAATAAGTATGTGTATCATGCCCAAATGGAACCCCTCAATGCAGTAGTGTCATTATCAACGGATAAAAAGTCAGCAGAGGTTTGGATAGGCTCACAGGCACCTGATCGTGCAAAAAAGACTGTTGCGGAAACAATTGGGATCGATCAAAAAAATGTGAAGGTGAATCAAGTATATCTAGGTGGAGGGTTTGGTCGCAGGTCCTTGTCTGGTTATGCAGCTGAGTGTGCGGCCCTGGCCAAAAGTGTTGACGTACCGGTAAAACTCATTTGGACCCGTGAAGATGATGTGATGTATGGAGCATTTAGGCCGCAGGTGAAGAATTTTTTAAAAGCAGGTGTAGATAAAAAAGGAAAAATTGTGGCCTGGGATCATACTGCTGTTGGACCTGGAGGAGGTTTGTCAAGAGGTGGTGCTGGTGTATCGCACTACGATATTCCAAATGTCCGATTTTCTCGGAAGGATGTTGATCATGGTATTCGTACCAAGCATTGGAGGTCTGTCGGACATGGACCTCATAAATATGCTATCGAAACATTTATAGATCAATTGGCTCGCACAAACAAAAAAGACCCATATCTCTATCGGTGGGAGATGATGCAAGGTAACAAACGAGCTAGAAGAGTATTGGAACGAGCAGCTGAAATGTGCGATTGGAATCCAGATCCTAGTGACGGAATTGCTATGGGAATGGCCTTTGCTGATCGGGATTCCTTTTCTTGTGGAGTAGCCCAAATCTCACTCGATCGCAATACTGGCATTATACGAGTACACAAATATTGGTGTGCATTGGATGCTGGAGTAGTTGTGCAGCCAGATAATGCGGTAGCTCAAGTCGAAGGATCAGTAATAATGGGTATCTCCAGCTCACTAAAAGAGCAAATAGATTTCAGTGGTGGTAAGGTTGTGCAATCAAATTATAATAATTATCCCATACTGCGCATGTCCGAAACCCCGAAATCAATTGATGTTGCTTTTATCGATTCGGATGAAGTTCCTGATGGCTTAGGTGAAGCTGGACTCCCAGCAGTAGGAGGTGCTATTGCTTCAGCTTTTGCGTCACTAACTGGCAAGTATTTATATGATATGCCCTTTACCCCAGAACGTGTGCTCGAGATACTAAAATCTTAAAAACCTTTCTCGTCAAAAACAATACTGATTGTTGTAATTGTGAAATAGCAACTGTTCTCCGTTGATAAATGTGTGGAGAAGAAAGCTTATGCAGGATCCACTGAATAAAAATTCAGACTTTCTGTTTTACCTCGTAAAGGCAAGTCGCTCAAAAGTTTGAAGTTATATTTTTCATTGCCACTTACGTGATCTAATACATGCTGGGAAACAATCAGGTACTCGCTAAATTCTTTGCATTTTTTCTCTAATCGTGAAGCGGTATTTAGTACATCTCCATGAAAAGCAATTTCTCGTTTGACATCTCCAATTTCTGTGAGTGTGACTGTACCGGCATCCATGCCTCCTTTGAATTTTGGAATTTCCCCATATTTAGTCTTGAAATAACTTTCCTGTTTTCTTAGGATCTCGGCAAAGGCAAAAAAAGAATTTAAACAGTTAAGCCGACTTATTCCCGTTTTGACATTCCAGTAAAGAATCACTTCATCTCCTACATATTGGTATACTCTGGCCTTGTATTTTAATATCACTGGGGTTAGTTCATGAATGCACTCTTTGATAAACCTACTATAAATGTTGTGGCCCAGCTTTTCGGCTATTCTTGTTGAATCTTCGAGATCTAAAAACAGGAAAACCAGCTCATCACCTCTGGGATGGTAATATTTACCAGTGAGTAAGTCCAACATTAGTTCTGGGCCGAACTTACGGCTTACTGACATAATGAAACTAATGATTAACACAAACAGGAGGGAGTATATGAAGAAAGATGATAGGAGCTTAACAGACAGATAAGCGTTTATGTTTTCTTTTACTTCATCGCCAATCAAGTCTAACATGGAAAACAAGTGAAAAATGACTATCATGATGACAGATAAGGAAATTATGTATAGAGTGGTTTTGAATAAAATGATAAAACCAAAACTCTTTTTTCTCAAAACCTTAATTTCAGTCAGAAGATTTATGGCAATGAAAAGTGTACCAAATAGAATTCCGGCTATTAGTATCTCAAGATGCCAGGCATGCGACTCAAAGTATTGCTGAATGCTATCTTCCTGAATAAAATCCTTTATACCAAAATAAGAAAATAGTGAGTACAGATAAAAAAAAAGCATAAATGCTAATACTACAAATAGCCATTTCTTAAATTCTGTCCTCATGATTTTACTTAAGTACAGGCGATCTTATACCTGTGATAACATGCCATGTAAATATAGTGCATAAGAGAAATGGCATGAATAGTAATTCCACTTCTTTTAAATAGGCGTGAGGGTAGGATAAAATATGTGGTTCAAAAAACCACATAAAAAGATTTTGATAATTTCCGCCTCATCAGAATTTCTTCAGAATTCCAACCTAATTTTCAGGTTGGAAAATTGAACGTGATTAAAACATCAATGAAATTGAAATTAGCTTTGTTATCCCTGGCCATCCTTTTTGGATCGTCGTTGTTTGCTCAAAAGAATACCATTCAGGTGAAAGGAAAAGTTGTGGACGGAAATTCCAATAAAGCGTTGGAGTACGCCACTATAGCTATCTTGAAACCAGCAGACAATAGTTTAATAGCCGGTGGTATTACCGATGGTAATGGTGATTTTACATTAAAAATCCCAGCTGAGAAATTCTATTTGGAGGTGTCATATCTCGGATACAACAAGCTGTTGCTAAACGACATTGAAATCACTGGGCCGATAGTTGATCTTCAATCCATAGGGGTGAAACCTGATGAAGAAGTGCTGGATGAAGTAACCGTGACTGCACAAAAATCACGAACCACATTTGAATTGGACAAGAGGGTATTTAACGTGGGGGCAGATCTTACAAGTGCTGGCGGCAGTGCCCTGGATGTGCTCAATAATGTGCCGTCAGTGGATGTGGATATTGAAGGAGTTGTGAGCCTGAGGGGTAACTCTAATATTCAAATCCTGGTAAATGGTAAACCATCCGTGATGGTGACTGGCAATACCCTGGGTACCATTTCCGCAGATATGATCGAAAAGGTAGAAGTGATCACCAATCCTTCTGCAAAGTATGACGCTGAGGGCACCACCGGCATCATCAATATTGTACTCAAAAAAGAAGACCGAAAGGGATTGAATGGTGCAGTAACGTTAAATATAGGTTCGAGAAACAACCATAGCCTTGGCCTGAGTTTGAATAAGAGAACAGAAAAATTCAACTTGTTCAGTCAACTAGGCGTTGGTACACGAAGGTTTATTTCTACAGCAGATGGTGCTACTATTGATAGAAGTATTACCAATCCCGAAAGCCTGTATATCACTTCCGATGATGAGAAGAATGAAGAATTCTACAACATCGTGCTTGGAACCGACTACCACATCAACTCAACAAATGTATTGACGCTTTCAGGTCATTTTGCTTATGAATTTGAGGACGAATTTTCATCCACTGCCTATGAAATTTTCGATGAGCAGAACTCGCTGATTTCTTCTTCCCTGAGGGACGAAGTTACTGAAGCTACCAACCCAAAATACCAGTATGATCTGAGTTATAAGAAAACCTTTGAAGGCAACAAAGACAGAAGTCTGACTGCACATGCCATAGGCTCTTCTTTTGCCAAAGACAAGTTCTCTGATTTTGCCGAAGAGTATACGGTTGGATTGCAGGATGATATAGTACAGGACGTCCACAATGACATGGCACAGGTGGAGTATTCCTTTCAGACGGATTATGTGCATCCCTTTTCGGAAAACTCAGAATTAGAAACAGGACTGAAGTATGTAATAAGTGATATATCCAATGACAATGAGTTGGTGGAATTTGAAAATGGTCAATGGGTAACAGATAACGAGCTGACTGATGTTTTCGAATTTGATCAGAAGGTGACGGCAGCTTATGCGACTTATGGCCGTGAACTGGAAAAGTTTGGTGTAAAATTCGGCTTAAGGGTGGAAAACACTCAGTTGGATATGCTTCTGCAAGGAGACAACATAAGAAATGATCAAAACTATACCAATGCCTTCCCAACGCTGCATACTTCCTATAAGGTGACTGATGCTTTTTCTTTGCAAGCCGGATATTCCAGGAGAATACATCGCCCGAGAATGTGGGACTTCAATCCCTTTCCGTCACTAAAAGATAATCTAAACCGGCGTATTGGTAATCCAAACTTGCTTCCGGAATTCACGGATGCTTATGAAGTGAATGCCATACAGACCTGGGACATTGCCTCTTTGAGTGCGGCTGTGTTCCATCACAGAACAGATGGTGTCATTGATCGAATAGTTGCTGTTGATGGTAACAGCTCTTTAACCTCGCTGGTCAATTTAGGTCAAAGTAGAAATACAGGGCTGGAAGTAAATATTGATTTTCAACCTGTAAAATGGTTGAATATACTGGTGGATGGTAACTGGCAATCCTTTAACAGACTAGGAGTATTGGAGGGTAATGCTTTTGATTTTACGAACTCCAGATGGTCGGCGGATTTCACGAAGAAGATCAAGTTGCCATACAATATCGATATAGAAATAAGGGCAAATTACCGCTCCAGGGTAGAAGGTGTTCAAGGCATAACAAAGGCCTATGTATACTCTGACCTGGGAATAAAGAAGAAGTTTATGAAAGGTCGAGCCGTTGTAAATTTTGGTATCCGGGATGCTTTCAAATCTAGAAAGTACATCACAGAAGTGGATAGAGAATCCTTCTATCGCTATAACGAACGCCTGAGGAATGCGCAGCAAATGGTACTAGGCTTTAGCTATGGTTTTGGAAAAGGTGATGCCATGGAATTTTCAGGCTATAAGCAGTTTTAGAGGGACTAATTAATAAAACTCAATATTTAATCAAAATCAAACATCCGATCCAGGTTGCTGGCAATACCCACTCGTACGCCCCAGTCGCGATATTCACCATCCTGAAATGAAATTACACCTTCAACTCTGAAGACACGGAAAATGTTCTCTATACCATATCCCACTTCCGTGTAGTGGTCGGAATATTCTGTACCCAGGTAGTTGAGGAAAACGCTTTCTTTAATACCTCTTTTCTGGACGAACTTGAACCTTGATAAGAAGAATTTTCTGAATTGGTAGTGGCTTAACAAGTTCACATAATTACCACTTGTACTAAACTCGTAATAGGGTAGGAGCCTATAGCTGGATACAGCATCTGCGATTTGAATGGCCGTTCTGTTGCCCTGGAAATGCTTGAAATCAGCAAAGCTCATGTTCTCATCAGACAAGAAAGTACCAGCCAGCAAGTTGAAGTTCAAAGTGCCTCGAATCCCTATATCCAGCACATGCTTGAGAGCGGCTTCTACATTGTGATAGGAAATTTGGGCATCTCCGGATGCTATGGCATTTCTATATTTCAGCTGTATTTCAGGAGAAGAATCAGAAATGACTTTTTTCTTATTGTTCTCAATATAGAACTTGGTCCATGGCTTCATGGACAAGTTGAATTCGCTAAGGAAGGCATTATTCTCTCCAAAAGAAGTATTGCCAATCTCTACATTATTAGGAGCATTTGTGCTGTATGTTTTGGCCTCATCATCGAACCAAATGTGGTCAGAATTGTTCCTTAGCGGTAACCTATTCACATATTCGGCTTTTATGTTGTAGCTGTACTTTTCAGATATTCTACTGTTGAATTGCAGTGCCAGAAACTCCCGTTCATACAATTTCATAAAGTTGTCTTCGAACATCAATGTGCTGAAGGTATTGATGATGGGGTGAATGGGCTCTGCCACGTTCAGCTGACTGACATACTTTCCTCCAGTCAGTACAATAGATTTTTTCTTACCAACTTGCCCAAATCGGTAAGTCGCCTTCAGGCTACCAGTGGCCATCTTCCTTGAGAAAGCATATCGAATATTTGGCTCCAACTGTAGCCAATGTTTGTTTTCGAAGGTTTTAGTAAAATTCATCTTATAAAAGAAATTGTAGCCTTCTACCGTGTTGAAGTTTACATTGAGCAGCGGAGAAAAAAGCTTGAAATGGGCTTTGTTGCCTACCTTGTAGGTATTGCCAAAAAGGATATCAGTTAGGTGGAAGCCCTTTTTCTTGCTGTTGGTTTTGATGGTGTCTCCGTCAGCTTCGTTTTGTCGAACAACCGTCATACTATCCATTTTATGATAGCCTTTTATTTCATATTCTGATAAAGGCACTGGCCGATGGATTTCCCAATAGCTGGAATCCTGTTTGCTGGCAAGGGAATCAATACTGAGAGATTTTATATACTGTACGTCAGGAATGGTGTCCCTTTCCTTTTCCATTTTTTCATAGTTCCTCATCAACTTCCGTAGTTCCTTCCTGGTCATCTGCTCACCGCTTTTCATTTTCTCTATGGTCTCTGCTGAAATGTTTTTGTTTTGCTGCTCCAGCTCACTCGCCAGTTCTTTGTCTACCTTTTCGTCTACTACCACTATTTCCGCTACGAGATCTTGATTTAATGTAATTTCATAATCACTGATGGTAGCCAGATAGTTGTATTCGAATTCGAACCCGAAGAAGGTACCATGGACGTAAAACTTATGGCTGATGGGTAGCCAGGCCTTGTCCTGGATTGGATTATAGATTTGATTGACTTTAAATTCAATGCCCAAATAGCTGGTATTGAAATCCAGGCTATGAATGCTCCAATAATCTTCCACAATGAATATTTCACCATCAAATACTCCATCACCTCTGGATCGTGGGATGACACGTATTTTGCTTACCTCATAATCCCTGTCTTTGAAAGTACCTAAATACTCGAATCGATAATTGGCAAATGCCTTTGGCGAAAGGGGAGAAATAGCATTGGCAATCTTGGGCTCATAGAAACTGCCGTTGATGAACTCTGATGGGCTGGTGTTGTTGTCGTCACCGTTGCTTCTAATAGATATGACTTGTTCTTCGTAGGTGTTTGGTCGGTTGTATTTTACTTTTCTGATGGACTCCTCCACAAAGGCGGTGGTGGAGTCTATGCCCTCTTTGGCCATTTGTTTTCGAAGGAAAAATGGCGAGTCAAGCATCCTGCCAGAACCCTTGATGTATACCTGGGCAGAATAGGCATCCAATTGCTGTAGATGATATTTGGCTTTGGCTATAGCCTTGCGCATTATGGTGTATGCCGGGTCCTCTTTGCCGGCCTCCACTACAACATCCCTTAGCATAAAGGTGTGTGGGTTCAGTACAATGTCTAGTGCTGTAGACTCGGAGCTGACTTCCACAAACTTTACCTGTGATTTATAACCTAAATACTGAAAAACCAGGTCGTATTTACCGGGTTGTAGTTTGTATTCAAAATATCCTTCGCTATTGGTAGTCGTGCCGGTTTCAAGGTTTCGGATGTATATGGTGGCAAAGGGCAGGGGCTCGCCATCAGAAGACTTCACCGTGCCATTTATGCTTTGTGCAACAGTTTGAAAGGTGAACAAAAATAGGAAGAATAAGAGGAGGTTCTTTTTAAGAACTGCGCTGAAATTCATGTATTAGGCTGGAATGAAGTTTTTATCCATAATCAGGACTTCAAAAAAGCAATTTAGGTTGCGTCTTCAGGAAAAATAATAAAAAAACAGGAAGCGGTCATCCCACTTCCTGTCTCTTATTTTAATTTTCAAAGTCTATTACCAAAGCAGCGCATAGAGTGCTGTCAGGATAATACAGATGGCAAATGCCGCAATGTTAAATTTGGGACTTGTATCGAACAATCCTTTGGTCAACGGAATACCTTTTTCGTCTTCTTTTCCTTTGCCCTCCAAATAGCTAACAATCATAACCACTGCCATAGCGAGCAGGCACGTTAGTCCCATCTGGTTCATAAAAGGAATGCCAGGGAAAAGTTTGAAGGCCATAGCTATAGGTACAGAAAGAATTGCTCCAGCGATAGCGCCTTTATTTGTCGCTTTTTTCCAGAACAGACCTAATAGGAATACTGCCAAAATACCAGGGCTCACGATTCCAGTATACTCCTGGATGAATTGGAAAGCCTGATCTATTCCTCCCAGAAGGGGAGCCATGACGCATGCTATGATCAAAGCAACAAAGGCGGATATTCTACCAATGCTTACCATTTTTTCTTCGCTAGCTTCTTTGTTGATCAGAGCCTTGTAAATATCCATTGTAAAGATGGTAGAGGTTGAGTTGAGCATTGATGCCAGCGAAGATACTATGGCAGCTGCCAGCGCCGCGAATGCCACACCTTTCAATCCTGCAGGTAGCAATTGTAACAACCATGGGTATGCTTTGTCAGATTCACCAGGACCAGGAATATTCATTTGTCCCAAATCACCCAAACGAGCCATAATTTCCGGATCATTCACCATGACGTAGGCTGCTATTCCAGGAACAACAACAATAAAAGGTATCAACAGTTTTAAGAATGCTGCTAGCACAATACCTTTTTGTGCTTCCTGAAGTGACTTGGCTGCAAGTGTTCTCTGGATGATATACTGGTTAAATCCCCAGTAGTATAAGTTGGCTACCCAGAGGCCACCAATTAGCACCCAGATGCCTGGAAGGTTTTTAAACTCAGGATTGGATTCATCCAAAATCATATGGAACCTGTCTGGAACGGTGGCAATCACCTGCTTGAATCCAGCAATCATACCTGCTCCATCAGAGAGCGTATTGAGCGCGAGATAAGTGGTAAACAATCCGCCTAATACCAGGAATACTACTTGTACAACATCAGTCCATGCTACTGCGGATAGACCGCCGTACAGTGAGTAGGCTGCTGCAAATAGAGCAAGACCAAAAACCCCATACATCATTGGTACACCCATGATTGTCTCCAATGCCAGGGAACCTAAGTAAAGTACCGAGCTAAGGTTTACAAAAACGTACAGGCCAATCCAGAAGACTGCAAGAATAGTCTTGAGTTGAGTGCTAAATCTTTTTTCAACGAATTCTGGGATGGTATAAAGGCCTTTTTCAATGAATATCGGTAGGAAATATTTACCTACTATGATGAGCGTAAGAGCAGCCATCCATTCATATGAGGCGATTGCCAGACCACTGGCAAATCCTGCTCCAGACATTCCAATAAATTGCTCTGCAGAAATGTTAGCGGCAATTAGAGATGCGCCGATGGCCCACCATGGAAGCGACTTGCTTGCAAGGAAGTAGTCTTCAGAAGTCTTTTCTCCTTTTCTTGAGACCCATAGGCCAATCCCCAGAATAAGTGCTGCATAAGCCGCAAATATGAGATAATCAATGGTTGCGAAATTCATAGTTGTAGGATTTATGTGATTTGAGTTGAACCTCAAATATTAGCCAAAAAAACTAATATTCCTATCCAGCAGAGGATTGTGATCAATTTAAAACGTAAAAAATACGCTTTTAATAATTTTTGCATACAGTTTTGAGGATTTTCATGTTTTATCAGGCGGAAAAGTTGATGCTTTCATTGCTTAAGAACCGGATAGAACCAAAAGGCCTATAGTTTGCGTTGTACTATAATGATTGATTGACAGAATTGTGATTTAGGAGTTTGTTGCTAACAAATCCTTTTCTCAATTTGAAATTTATTCAAATAAACCAGTTCTTTGCAGATTATTAGAAAGAGGCAGAAGATATGATGGTAGAAATGTACAAATCGAAAATTCATCAGGTGAGGGTCACAGAAGCAAACCTCAATTATGTAGGGAGCATCACCATTGATGAAGATTTGTTGGACGCTGCTAATATTTTAGAAGGAGAAAAGGTACAGGTTGTTAATAATAACAACGGTGAGCGCCTAGAGACCTATACTATCAAGGGTGAAAGAGGATCTGGTGTGATTTGCCTCAATGGAGCTGCTGCACGCAAAGCGCAAGTTGGTGATGTGGTTTTGATTATTACTTATGCGATGATGGATTTGGAAGAAGCCAAAGCTTTCAAACCGACTGTTATCTTTCCTGATGAGGATAATTTGCTGAAGTAATAATTTTCTGTGTCTTTTATTGAAAAAGGTAGAAACACCCCCGCATAAGTGAATGACCATTGTGGTTGTAATGAAACAGGGTCATTCATTTTCTTTTGCTCTCCAAAAGAAAACGAACCAAAAGAAAAGGAGACCAACGCCAAAAACCATTTTGATTACTTCACCTGGGAAAACGTTATGAAATAGTTAAGATCAAAATGGTTCACGCTGGCCTTGGATGACCCACCCTCCAGAGGGTAGCCATAAATCCTCTATAAGACTGTAATTTCACGGAATATTCGATCAGCCCTTAGATCGTTGATACTATCTTTTCCCTTGTACTTATATTCTATATCTTTAGAGGGATGAAAAATGCACGCACCTTCTATAAAAACCTCTATTCAGTAATAGCCACGCTGATCATAGCTTTCGCTTTTGGGCAGGGGATTCAAGCACAGTCAACAGATGGAAATGAGTCATTAGAGTTGCTGTTGCCAAGGTTGGATTTGGAGGGGGATGGATTGAAGGAGATGTCTGATCTTAGTAATAATCCAGAACAAGCTGCTGCCAAACTCCTGGAATACTTTAAGGAAAGAACAACAGTAAAGCACCCTGTCCATGAAGAAGGGGCTCTTTCGATATTAGAGAAAGAATTGAAATATGCGAATGATGCATTGAACCATGTTTTTGTTGGGCAACCAGCCTATCCCTCACACTTCTGTGGTGATGATATAGATTGGAGTTTCAGTCCTGTACCGGATAAAGAATGGGTATGGCAATTGAATAGAATGTATTTCTGGAATGCCATGGGCAAAGTATACACCCAGACCAAAGATGAAAGATTTGCGAAGGAGTGGGGTTTGCAGTTGATAGATTGGGTGAAGAAGAATCCGAATGATAAGGATCACAAGTATGCGTGGCGATCAATAGAGACGGGGATTAGAGGGCATAGCTGGACAGCTTTATATCAGCGTTTTATTGGTTCGGAGCACTTTACCTCTGATGTATTGATATCCTTTTTGAATAGCTGCTATGACCATGCTGAATTCCTAATGACAAAATACCGGTCCAATAGTAATTGGGGATTGATGGAAGCTGAAGGGATGGCATACATCGCTATGACTTTTCCAGAGTTTAAAAACTCTCTAAAATGGAGAACGGAAGCATTACGAAGGTTAAATAACGAAATTGATATACAGGTGTATGCCGATGGCCACCAGCGTGAATTGGCAATGGGCTATCACCTTGGGTGTATTCGGTGGTTTATGCGAACTTATGATCTGGCAAAGTTGAATGGCTTGGACAGTGCGTTTCCAAAATCATACTTGGATAAGATTGAGAAAATGAGTGAAGTGCCAATGAAGCTGTGCATGCCTGATGGTACAAACGTACCCTTTGGAGACTCCTGGATGGGTACACCAGGACAGCATAAGGATAGGTTGATGGAGTGGTCTAAATTCTTTGATCGGGAGGACTTTCTATATATGGCTGCAGAAGGGAAACAAGGAAAACAGCCAAGTGCCACAGCTTATGCTTTGGAAGAGAGTGGTCTTTATTCCATGAGAAGTGGCTGGGACAAAGAAGCTATTTGTCTGGTTCTAAAATGCGGGCCTGATGGAGGAGGGCATTGTCAACCGGATAATGGGACCTTTGATTTGTATGCGGGCAATAGAAACCTAATGCCGGATGCTGGTAGCTATATATACAGTGGTAATCCTGAGGGAAGACGGTGGTTTAGGCAATCATCGGTTCATCAGACATTGACATTGAATGGTGAGAATATACAATACAACCCTAAGTTGCTGCAATGGGAACCGCGGGAAGACCTAGACATATTGGTGGTAGAAAATCAGAGTTATCCTAACCTCAAGCACAGGCGGGCTGTGTTTTTTGTTGATAAACAATATTTTGTGATAGTGGATGAAGCTGTGGGTGATGGAGTGGGAGATGTGGATATTCACTTTCAATTGGCTCCAGGGGAAATGATAATAGATGAAACGAAACTCACAGCAAGATCAGATTTCAAAAACGGGTGGAACGTATTAGTACAAACATCCAGGCAAAAGGGCATTGAATTGAGTGAGGAGGAAGGCCAGGTATCTTTTGTATATACCAAAAAGGAACCCCGGCCGGCATTCAGGTATCGCTTGAATAAAGGCTCGGCTGAGAAAAATATCAGGTTCGTTACACTAGTTGCTCCCTATGAAAGTGAGGCTCCCGAAGTGGGTATTAAGATTATTGGTAAACCAGTAATTGGATCTTCAAAGCTAAGTCTGGAAGTCGTTCAGGATGGAAAGTCCAAGACCATAGCCTATGACCTAAACAAATAGGCTATTCAATTTCATCTAAACTATTGATCCAATCCGAAAGCCTTTCTGGCCAGGATTGTAAATGCCCTTTGTCGATAGCCAATGAAAAACCATGGCCCCCATAAGGATAAACATGCATTTCTGAATATACACCATCCTTTTCCAAAGCCTGATAGAACAGAATGCTATTCATGACAGGGACAGCTTTGTCATCAGTTGAATGCACCAGGAATGTTGGTGGCGTGTTTTCATTCACTTGTAGCTCATTGGAATAAAAGTCAGCCAAATCCTGCGTAGGATTTTCACCTATAAGGTTTTTTCTTGACCCACCGTGAGTGTGTTCAGGGTTCATGGTGATTACTGGGTACATGAGCACCAAAAAGTCAGGGCGTGAGCTTACCGATTTTGCGAGATCATCAGGCGAAGTGTTTTTATCTTGATCATAGTGAGTACCCACTGTGGAGGCTAAATGGCCACCAGCCGAAAAACCCATGATGCCAATCTGATCCTTTTTAATATTCCACTTTTCAGCATTGTTTCTGACCATGCGCACAGCTCGCTCTGCATCTTGTAATGAAGGGTTTCTACTGGACTTGACCGATTCCTCATTGGGGAGCCTGTACTTCAATACAAATGCTGCAATTCCCTTTGAGTTTAACCATTTGGCAATATCAGTGCCTTCCCAATCATAGGCCAGGCCTTTGTATCCTCCACCGGGACAAACGACCATGGCTTTTCCATTGGCATTGAATTTTGTAGGCAGATAGATTTCAAGAGTAGGCACCTGCACCTTTTCGATCCAAAGGATGTTTCCTTTGTCCTGAGTTTCAGATTCATTCTTTTGAGACTTATTGGGAACACCATTTGGCCAAAGGGGAATGATGTCTTGTGCCTGGGATGTCTGAAATGCAAGTGACAGGAGGGAGATCAATAGGAATACTTTTTTCATAGTGTTCAATGAGGTTGTTTAGTGCAAATGTTATTTCACTTCTGGTACTTCTGTAAATGGTTTAATGCCAAATGCCGGATAGATTTCACTTGGATAATAAATGACACCACCACGAGAAACCATAGATATTGTCTTAATTGCTTTGAAGTCAGCTGTTGGGTCACCTGGGATGAGGAAGAAATCGGCTAGCATACCTGGTTCGATTGCTCCACGATCTTCATGTCCTAAATATTGAGCCATGTCATAACTGCCAAGTTTTAGTAGTTCTGAAGGCGTGTAGCCTAATTGCTGGTAGAGTTCGAGTTCTCTGTGTAGGGTTAGCGCACCTCCCAGGTCTGTACCAGGTACAATAAAAATGCCCCGATCTTTCATGATTTTTAGAGTTGCCACGATTTGATCGAAGGCCTGGCGATATGCCTTGTCATCAGCATCGTTTGCAATATCTGCCCATGCTACCCTGGCACTTCGCTGCTCATTGGCTGGCATATTTTCAATATAGTCAAGGGTTCCTATTCTGGTGGTGCCATTACGGGAAAGTAATAGCGCTTCATGTATGGCCAGGGTAGGATCCACGGCTACTTTGTTTTTGACCATCAGATCTAAAGTTTCATTCACTGCTGGGCTATTCAAATCCAGATCGGGAAGGCGTTTGAGTGCCGTCAGTCGTAAAAGGGTTCGGGTATCTTCATCGGGTTTTAGCACCCAACCAAGCATAACCTGGTTGATATGTGTCATTTCATCAAAACCAGCCTTAAGCATGGCGTTGGCATTTGAAAAGGCAGGTACATGGCCAGTAACAAACATGTTCAGTTCGTGCGCTTTCTTAACTATTGCGGGAGCCCAATCACCATTCATACTGTTGTAGAGTTTGACACCATAAAATCCCTGCTCAGCATAAGTATCAACAGCTTCAAGTGCCTGCTCTTCACTCTCAACCAAAATTCCATTGTTATTGTTAAATGGACTCTTTCCCTCGATGAAGCCAAGTCGTGTAATGCGAGGGCCTGCAAGAATTCTACTTTCAATTTTTTGAATGAGCCCACTCAACACTTCGTTGTTGTTGCCCATGTCGCGCACAGAAGTTACTCCCGCTAATACATTGAGTAATGCAGCAGCGTTAGTGCGCATGTGTCCATGCATATCGTAGAGGCCGGCCACCAGCGTTCCTCCTTTTCCATCAATTTGAGTCTCATTTCCATCACCTCTTGAATCTGGAGCATCGATGCTAATAATCTTTTCCCCCTCAACAAGCACCGAGGAGGCTTCTGTTAGCGATTGCGTTTTGGGATCGAATATCCTTACATTATTGATTCGAATTTTACCTGGATAATTGTGTGCAAACTGGTTTTGTAACTTCTCAAAGCGCTCGGCTGAATATTTTTCAGCAAGTTGCCGGAATCGTTTCTCTTCATCTTCAAAACCATCTCTGATGATTATGAACCTGCGTGATATAGAGGCAAAAAGCGTTTTTTCTTCATCCAAAATCAAATACTGTGGGTTGAGGCCAGCTCCGTATAATGCATAGGATTTTAAAGTCAACTCATTAGCTGTTATGTTAGAAGTTGTGGTTTCCAATTCTTTCAACATCAATTCACCGGTGGGAATAGCAGGAAGCGTTAAGTCTGAAGCATCCAGCAATGCCCTGGCGTAAATGCTTCTTGAATAAGCGCTCCCAAACTGTTCAATGTAAAGAGAAGGTTCGCTGATTGTTTTTGATCCTCCTCCAGCTGCATCTTTCCAGGTTGCGTTGTTGCCATCCAATTGAAAATGTTCATCAGCTTTGTTGCCAAAGGTGGTGCTGCCTGCAATATCCCATCGAACAGGAAAGCCTTTTTCATCGAGTACAATTGCTTCTTTTATAGTTGGTCCACGGCCATTGTTTTTATAGTCATAATCAATAGTAATACTGTCTCCTGCTGTGTACGCTTTCAAATAGCCAACCACAGTCCCTCCAATGATCACTTTGAATGATTCTTCGGTGCTGGCATTATTTGTTGAAGACGACTGATTATTTGTACTGCATCCTGATATTGTCAAGAGCGACAAGAGACACACGACAGAATATATTGAATTAGTTCTAAGGTTAGAGAAAAAAGACATGGTTCTTGAGGTTTATGATTAGGTATGTAAGCAGTTGTTATCGTATTGATTGTTAATACAGGAAAAGTGTAACCAAGTTAAACAAAATGAACGCTTATTCCTTACAGTCAAGGAATAAGCGCTCATCAGTGTTGAAAATTCTAATGTTTATGTTCCTTATAATGTTGCCTGAGAATATCTTCTCCAAAGTCATTGGAAAAGTCCCTCCAGACGGCATGAATGTGATCTCCACCGTCGCGGCAGTCATATTCTATGATAAACGTTGGTCCCTGGATGCGGTAGTAGTGATTGCCGCCAGAAGAAGATTGGCCTGAAAAGCCAAAAGAGATGTTCTTTAGTCCTACATTTTTGATTTCTGACATGCGCTCAGCAGCGATATCCAGTTTCATATTGTTGATATATGCAGCCATGAGTTTTAGAAGGAGCTGTTGTTGGCTATTGTTCATTTCAGAAAAACTGACTCCTTTTGCATCAAACGGTTTGACCGATTCGGATCTGTTAGGCAAATACGTTTGACCAGGTCTCCTGATGCCTGCCAATTTCTTTTGCTCCTGATCAAATGAGTTGTAGAGAGCATGGGTCAATTCTTCCTCCTCTTTCATCGGTTTTTTGCCCTTATGAATACTGGGATGAGATAAGGGTTGAGTGCCTAGAAAGGCTGGAGTATTTCATATTACCTTTCCCCCAGCAATGGTAAAATTGAAGGAGGTATGATGTCCCTGAAATCTCCATCCCCAGGCTTTGTTGTCATCGGGCTCCCCAAAAATTAAAATGAAATAATAAGGTGAGAAGTAGGGATTGAATTTTTCAAGTGCGTGAATAATTTCAAGTTTGCTAAGACCCTGTGCGCTCAACCCGCTCGCTAATAGCTTCTTGGCTAACTCCTGGCTCTCATTGGATAGTCTATCAATTTGTACGCCTTCATATTTTCTAGGCCAAAAATCCCAAGCTTTTCTTTCCGAGTCAGATAGCTCAAGGCTAACCTGGTCCTTTTGCTTATCATTCAGGGAATTAATAAATGCCTTTGCTGATTGCACCATTTCTCCTACAATTTCTTCTTGTGTTGGATTGTTCTCCGTTGTGATATTTTCTACAACCGATGCATAATTGAGGTGCTCATGATCGTGCTTCTGGTGGCAAGAAATAAGCATTATGCAACAAATGAGCTTTAAAAATGATTTCATCCGCACGACTATTTAATTATTTATGTGGGACTGTTGGCTTCCTCTACTTTTAATTTAAGCAAATTAATTTTTGGATTCAATGAGATAGGATACATCATGAATTCTTTTTCCTTCCAAGGAGAAATCAAAACATCACCAGTTTGGTATGTGACTTCAAGTCTGTTGAGCAAAATGGCTGGAGATGAAAGGGGATTGTAGCTACGCTCCAATATCAAATATCATGAACAGGAACGCTTAGTTCTACTATGGGACCTATTCTTGTAGTCAAGTCACTATTATTTAAATAGTACTTAGCATGAGGACAAGCTTTAGACCCAGGAAATCAGTCCAGATTAAGATATTGATTTTTGATGGATATGGATCTTTTATAGCTGACTGAATAGAGGTATATAAAGAGCCAAGCCAACTATGATCCAGGCGATAGATCATATTGCTAATCCTATTCTTGAATTATATTTTCTTGTTTTCATCGTGAATGATTCCATTGTAGTTGCATCGACTCCATGTTTAATATTTAATTCTAATTTTGTTTATCCGAAAGAAAACAAAAAAGGCTGCCCTTTTGAGGCAGCCTTAAAATCCTATTCGATAAACTTTTTATCTCAGCTTTTGAACGAGTGCCAAGGCATTCGCACAAAGGTCAGTCAATTTAGAATAATTGTCTTCAGTAATTATGTCTTTGGTAATCAACTGAGAGCCCATTCCTACACAGTGAACACCTGCGTTAAACCATTTGCTTAGGTTTTCTTCTGTTGGTTCTACACCACCTGTAGGCATGATGCTCGCCCATGGGAAAGGACCTCTCACGGCCTTCACAAATGATGGGCCACCTACCTGGCTACCTGGGAATATTTTAGTAACCTCGGCACCTAGCTCTTCTGCATAAGAAATCTCAGTAAGCGATCCACAACCTGGAGACCAGGCTATTTTTCTTCTGTTACAAACTTTGGCCATGTCCGGATTCAATATAGGAGAAACCACGAAGTTCGTGCCCAGCTGAATGTATAGAGAAGTAGTTCCTGCATCTACTACAGAGCCTACACCCAATATCATATCAGGAGCTTCTTTTGCTGCAAACTTGTTTAACTCCCCAAATACCTCATGAGCGAAATCACCTCTGTTCGTAAATTCAAATACTCGGATGCCACCTTCGTAACATGCCTTCAGTACTTTTTTACATACTTCTATGTCCTTGTGATAGAAAACTGGTACTATACCGGTTTCCTTCATTTTTATTGCAACTTCTATTCTTGTAAATCGTGCCATTATTTTATTGGTTTAGTATTTTATTAAAATCGTATTCTTCAGGTTTAGTAATATATTCTTTAGCCGCTTCGTAATCTTCTTCAACTATGAAGTGTAAATTTTGAAGGCAAAGTTTAGAGATTTCGGAATTCATATCCACGAGTCGGGGAGGAATTTTTCCATTGTTATCCTCAAAATCAGATAAATACATTGGAGAAATATCGCCCTTTGAATTGGCTGTGACAATACAGCCAGAAATGTCCTCATCGTAAAGTTTTTTCACTCCTATTCCAAGTAATGTGCAGAGAGTCAGATCAAACCCGATCGGCCGACAACACCTCAATTCATACCCCAATTCGACCGGACGGCTTTTGATCTTTATATTTAAGCTTTTTAGTTTTTCCTGCACTAATACATTGAAAATGTTTGACTTACTGACATTGCCAAGTTCAGGATGACCATGATCATCATAAGTAAATAGTATTCCGGAAGATTTTAATTCTTCTTCATCGATAATGTGAAATACTCCTTCACTGACAAGCGCCACACCATAATTAATACCTAATATTTTTCTTTTGATCATTGATGAAATGATCAGGTTGACGACTTGTTCAATGGTAGCTTTTCCTTTTGGAAACATTTCCGGAATGATTAGCATAGGGAAATGACATCCCGTAGCTATCCCAAATGCTAAATGACCGGCAGATCTGCCCATCGCAGAAACGACAAACCAGTTTTGACTCGTAATGGCATCTTCATAAATGGTGTTTCCAATTTTCACCCCTTCGTCCTTTGCAGAGTGAAATCCAAATGTTGGATTTCGATCCGGTAATGGAAGGTCATTGTCGATAGTCTTAGGAACGTGGATGTTTTTGACTTCCACATTGTTTTGAGCTAAAAACTTAGAAATTCTATTGGCTGTGCTGGCAGTATCGTCTCCACCGATGGTGACTAATAGCTTGATATTGTTTTTGACGAAGAAGTCAGTAGTGAATTCTGAATCTTTCGGTTTGTGGCGACTCATCACAAGGGTAGATCCACCACGACTGAAGATTCTATCGGCATGATTGAAATCAATGTCTTTGATTTCGGGGGACTCTGAAAAGAGACCCTTGTAGCCATAGTGAACCCCCAATACTTTGTAGCCATCATTTAAAAATACTTTGGCTACAGTACTGATAACGGTATTGATGCCAGGAGCTGGCCCACCACCGCAAACTATTGCAATTGATTTTTGTGACATTATTTGTTCGAGATGTTTTTAGGGGGAATAAAGAAGGCCGGCCAGTTGCAAACTAACTAAACCTGAATTCAAAAAAAATATATATTGACCGGCCTCTTTATAGTCTTTGTTATCGTGCTACTCTTCCAGAGGCATCACCGCCCATTAGCTTTTCTACCTCAGAAACTGTCGCCAGATTAGCATCACCTTTGATCGTGTGCTTCAAGCAAGAAGCAGCCACTGCAAAGTCAAGTGCATTCTGATCATCTTCAGGGTATTTCAACAATCCGTAGATCAAACCACCCATGAAAGAATCACCACCACCTACTCTATCTACGATATCTGTGATTTGGTATTGACGGGTTTCATAAAGCTTGCTGCCGTCATACAATACGCCAGCCCATGTGTTGTGAGAAGCAGAAATTGATCCTCTCAATGTAGTGATCACCTTTTTAGCTTTAGGGAATTTCTCCATCATCTGCTCACAAACAGAAAGGAAAGCTTCAGCTTTTACATTGTGACCTTCTGTCTGTACACTTATGCCTTCTGGTTTGATGCCAAAGTGCATTTCAGCGTCTTCTTCATTTCCGAGTACGATATCGCAATAAGAAGTCAACTCAGTCATTATTTCTTCTCTCTTCTCAGCGCTACAAAATTTCCAGAGCTTGGCTCGGTAGTTTAAGTCAGTAGAGATGGTGATTCCTTTTGCTGAAGCAGCCTTCACTGCTTCAAGACATGCGTCAGCTGCACCTTGAGAGATGGCAGGAGTGATACCTGTCCAGTGGAACCATTCAGCACCATCAAACACATCATCCCAATCCACCATTCCAGCTTCTATTTCTGACATTGCTGAGTGAGCCCTGTCATACACTACTTTACTTCCACGGCTAACAGCACCGGTTTCAAGGAAATAGATTCCCAATCTGTCACCACCGTAAACGATTTTGTCTGTTCCAACACCTCTTTTCCTCATTTCCATCAGAGCACATTCTCCGATATCGTTTTTAGGAAGTCTTGTTACAAAATCTACGGGCACACCATAGTTTGCTAATGATACTGCTACGTTTGATTCACCACCTCCATATATTACATCGAAGGAATTGGCCTGAGAAAATCTTAGAAAGCCTTGTGGGGCTAGTCTCAACATGATTTCTCCGAAGGTTACTACTTTTTTCATTTTATGTTTATTTATTTTATTGAATATGATTTTCGATTGTTATTTCCGTAGGCTCGATTCTCGTATGATAAGCTCCGGTTTTAATAATATTTTCTTAGTTTCAGTTGAAGACTGATCTTCATTGTTCTGGTCAAATAAAACCTGTCCGACCATTTTTCCCATCTCCAGCGTCTTTTGACTTACTGATGTTAATGACGGTTCGGTGTATTCTGTAAAAGGTTCGTTTGCGAATCCTGCAATTCCTATTTCTTCCGACACTTTTATGCCCTTAGATTTGCAGTATTGTAATGCCCCCAAGGCAGAAAAATCACTTGCGCTCGTTATGGCGTCTGGAGGATTTCCAAGAACCAGTAGTTTTTGAGCTGATGCTCTTCCTTCTTCCACTTTACTGTTGGTTGGAATGATCAAGTCATTATCTGCGACTATGTTATTTTCTTCCAGTGCTGCTCGATATCCTCTTAACCTATTTCTATAAATGTTGATTTCCTGGTCTCCTGCCAGATGAGCAATCCTCTTGTAGCCTTGCTCAATCATGTGTTTCGTCACGAGATAAGATCCTTCAAAATCATCGGCAAGAACAGAGTGGGGGGATAGGTCGTCAGCAACCCTATCAAAGGTTACCAATGGGATGTTGTTTTTGGTTATTTGATCCAGATGACTTTCGTCATTGCTGGCCATAGACAATGCAATACCGGCTACTCTTGCTCTGATTAATATATCAATGCTTTCTGCTTCTGCTGTCCTATCTTCCAGTGACTGACATATCATCACATTGCAGCCATGTTTTTTGACCTCTTCCTCTATTCCTCTAATCACAGAAGAAAAGAAACTTCTGTCGATGTACGGAACTATCACTCCGATGGTATTACTCTTTCCATTTCGAAGTGCTGCCGCTACTGGGTTTGGTTCATATCCCAAACTTTTGGCCGTATCGTTTACAAGCTTTTTTGTCTTATCACTGATGCGAGGGTTGTCATTAAGCGCACGAGAGACGGTTGCTGCTGAAGTGTTCAGTGCATTTGCTATATCTACTATGGTGGCTTTTTTATTCAATGTGCAACTATTGCGTAAACGATTGCACAAACATACGGAATATTTTCTTGTTAATACAAATTGATATTGATAAAATAGTTCTATTTGTACTTTTAACATGTAAACGATTACGCAATATTATAAAATTGGACACGAGGTAGATCTTAATATTTTCACCGAACAATCTGAATACCTGATCAATACAACATGCATTTCGCAAGTATTAATCCAGGCACAATGAATATATCTGCTTGTACCAGGAATAATACCTAACCCAAATACTCAACGATCTGATAGGAGTCATAACCACGTTTGATTTGTAAATAAAAAGAATAAGAAGCCACTGAGAGTCCCTCTAATATCTATTTGATTAGTGAATCTCTTTATAGAACTCATCTCGCCAAATAGTTACAGACTTGAATGTTTATTAATTGGATTATTAATCCTTTCTGTAGACACTAGATTAATTTTTTCTTAGTTCACCCACATTAACTTTATTATAGAAATTTCTATAGATTCCAAATTCTCATTGAATAACCAATATTAAGGCACAATAAAATTTATTTGCAATAAACTTTTTATGAACTGAGTATAAGTTTTTTTAGTAATTTAGAGCAAATAATACATAACTAATTATGAAATTCCTGCTCCAATTTTTCCTGTCTCTTGTTTTTATAATATTTCCTTTTTTTGTCAAAAGTCAGACGTTTTCCTGTTTTGCTCCTACTGATCGCACCATAGACTTTGATATATGGGATGATTTTGAGTGGACTGAATTAACGTTACCGAAAAATTTCACTTACACGATTCAATTTAGCATTAATGATCCGACATTTCCTGAAAGTACAACAATTAGCTTTGAAGGGATAACAGGCACTTCTATTCGCCCTCCTGTTGACCTGATTATTAACACTCGCTATTATTGGAGGGTCTTGGCAGTTACAGAGGATGATGAAATTATTTATTCAAACGATTCAGATGAATTTACTCAAGTATGGAGAGTGACTACCATTACAGAATCTACTCCAAGAGAGATTAACGGATCTACTCCACTATTAAGTGATCGAACCTTGATCAAAGAGAATAACCCGTATCATCTTACCCAAGCTGACCTTGATGTTCCTGAAAATATATCATTCAAGCTAAATGAAGGAGTACAACTTTTAATTGATGGAGATTATTCATTGATCGTTTCTGGTGAATTTCAAACTTTGGGCACTGAGGATTTTCCAATCGAAATTAGCTCAAATGCAACATCACCGGCAAAATATGATTGGGGAAATATTCAGATAAATGCGAATGCTGAAAATTTGGATATTGCAAATAAAAGAGGGTCAATATTCAATTATACTGATTTTAGCTTTGGTGGCAGTGGGAATCGACCTGTAATAGAGAGCAACTCTCTAGCGCTTTCAATTAATAATTGCAATTTTCAGGATTTCTCAGTAGGTATCTATGTTAATAATGCTGATGGGAATGTAATTACGAATAACCATTTTAGTAAATTCAAACAATCTTCATTGCACGACAATGACCCGGAAAAAATTGGAATCGTGAGAATTACTGGGAACAACAACCAAATTTCTCATAATACCATTAATGAATACCAATTTACTTACTCTGGAGCTGCATATGTCACCTTTAAAGGTTTAGGGCTGAGTGTTTTTGGAAACGATAACAATATATCAGATAATTACCTTTACGGTGTTACTTTTTGGAATGAAAACAATGAAGTAGACCTGTTAGGAGGTGGTATGTATGTTGAAGGAGACAATAATTCTTTAATCAATAATCATGTCACACAATATGCTTTTCGAACCACAATGACTCAGAGTTATCGCAGTGGTCCGGATCGTTATGATTATTTCCTTGAATCCTATGTAAATCCAAGTAGTTATTATGTAGCGGCTTCAATCTGTGGATTGGGTATTTATATGAAGGGAAATAATGCACAGATTGAGGAAAATAGGATTGATAATGGTGTGCTAATTGGTGAAAGCAATGAGAATATCCATACACTTAACTTAATGGGCATAGGAATTTTTGCTGATTTGGATAATTCGTCAATAATTAATAATGAGATTGATAGTGTGGGGCTTGTTTTTTTGCATAATAATTCTTTTGATAAATACCTAAGGCAATACGGAATGGGTGCTTTTGTCAAAGGGGATCAAATAAATTTTTCAAATAATTCCCTTAAAGGAAATCGTTATCTAGATTATGAAGATGCTTCTACTAGTTCGTACTCAAGCCATTATTATGGTTATGGCGGAGGTCTTTACCTTGATGTAACAAATTTAACTTTTGATAATAATGAGCTAGTCAATAACTGCAATATCAACGGTGGAGGGATATATTCTGCAAAAAACATTAACATTAATAATTCTATTTTTCAAAGTAACACTTCGGCAGAAACAGGAGGAGGGATTCACTCTCAAGTTGGAATAATTATGACAAATAGTTCAGCAACAGATAATTACGCACTGAAAGGAGCTGGCCTTTTTGCTAACACAAGTGCATCAATTGCAAATTCTCTTTTTTCAGATAATAAGGCTGATAAAGGTGCCGGCATCTATTCGAAAAGCACTTTAAATATTAATGGCGTTAAAATTCTAGGTAATACTGCAGATTCAGATGGTGGCGGGATATGGTCATCTGGGGCAATTGCTCTAGAAAATTCAGTTGTATCTCAAAACACGTCAACCTCGTCTGGTGGAGGGATATTTGCTACAAGCGATGTATCTCTAATTCAGAGTACACTTACATACAACTCAAGTACAGATCAAGGAGCAGCAATATATTCTCAGGGATTGACCGATATTCAACAATCAATTATTCGATTCAATGAATCCGACGCTAGTACTGGAGGCGTTTTTGGGGACATTACCTCTATTCAATATTCTAGTATTAATAAAAATTCTGGATTTGAAATGTCCAGAGTAACATCATTACCAGCCAATACGGATGCAACGAACAACTGGTGGTACACCTATAGTGATGTAGAAACCATTGGAAATGAATCTATTTATGATGGGAATGATACAGGTGGTACCATAGGTTTTGTAGACTATCAACCCATACTTACAGATGTACCGGATGGTATACCTGGAAAAATGCAGGGAGCCTCTTCTGTTACTGTAATGTTAGATTCTAAATACGAAACTCCTTCTTCAACATTGAAATACTTAGCCGGAGACACTGTTTATGTAGTGATTTTAGCAGCGGACTTAAATCCATATAATAAAGATGTGGCTATTTTTAATGTGCTAAATGAATCAACCTTTGATCAAATTGACCCATATTTTGATGAGACACAAATAAACTCAGGTGTTTGGCATGGATTTTTTGTTCTTTCGGATAAGTCGAATGATAATACTTTTGAAATCAATACTGAGGTTACAGACTTTTTGGAGGTTTCTATTTTTGACCAATCCATAAAAATACAAGTGGCCGAATCACAACCTCTCGTTTCATTTGAGTTGGATCAGAACTATATTAACGAAAATTCAATATCAGGAACCCTGGTCGGAGCATTGTCCGCGAATGACCCGGATGAAACTGATGAACACACATTTGAAATAATTTCAGGAGAATTTACCATTGAAGGGAATAAGTTGTTTTCGGGTCAGACATTTGATTACGAAGAAACGAATTCCCAGACGGTCACAATTAAAGCTACAGATAGAGCGGGCAACTCTTTGGTAAATACTTTCGAGGTAATTATTCAAAACATTAACGAGCCACCATCATTAGATCAATCCATATTTAGTATGAATGAAAACAGCCCAGAGGGTACAGTTATTGGGCAAATTATGCGGAACGATTTAGAAACAGATATTTTGACTTACTCAATCATATCTGGAAATGGGCTTGGTGCGTTTACAATTACAACCTCTGGTGAATTGGTAGTTGCCAATTCATCTGTTTTTGATTTTGAATCTATCACTGAAATTAAATTTATTGTTTCAGTCAGCGATGGAGAATTCGATGATCAGGAAGAATATACTATTAAAATTGAAAATGTCAATGAAGCCCCATCTTTTAAAATACCAGCAATAGGCAATGAATGGACAGAGCAAGTGATTCGTACATCGGCGAATAGAGCGTATTCTGTTTATTCTTCGGATTTAGATGGTGATGGTGATATAGATGTGTTAAGTGCATCATATTTAGATAATAAAATTGCATGGTATCAAAACGATGGCAATGGAAGTTTTACATCGCGAACGATAAGCACTTCGGCGGTTGGAGCGTATTCTGTTTATTCTTCGGATTTAGATGGTGATGGTGATATGGATGTGTTAAGTGCATCAAATTTAGATGATAAAATTGCATGGTA
>JAGDZP010000036.1:0-6556 GCA_049115735.1 Cyclobacteriaceae bacterium
TGTAGAGTTTGTTTTTGACAGGGATAGCCTTATTTCAGTTTCAAATCTTCCCCGGTCACTACAGTTGGATGTGAATGGTGGTGGTTGGAGCTTACTGCGGACTACCTATTGGATTAACTCTACTCCTATTAAAATAGTGCTGGAGCGCCCGCATGAAATTAATTTCTACACCTACTCTAGCTTGGTTCCGATCATATCTGATCAACTCGGTGACCTAAGACTCAATTATATTGATACAGATACCATCTTCATAAACGTTGAAGAGAAGGTGACGGAAAAAGTAGGTGTCTCACTGGATAGTGCCAACATTCCATTGGCCGAAAACCACAGGCTCGTTTCTAAAATTGACGTGTCGCCAGATTCAGTTATACTTTCTGGCCCCAAAAGCCAGATGGCCTCACTGAAAGGAAACGTTCTGCTGCAATTAGATCAGGATGAAATTGATGAAGACTTTGAGGGTGAATTGGCTTTGGGCTTGCCCGAGGGAGGGCTCATGTCATCAAATACTGAAGAAGTAAGCGTATTATTCCAGGTAAGCAAGTATGTAGAACATGTACTGGCAGTAGAAGCTGAACCATTGAATTTTCCTGAAAATATTACCGAAGGCCTGGCAGAAAAGCTGGTCGATCTGAAGTTCCTGATAGCAGAACAGGAAGTCGAGGAATTGAATATTTCGGACTTTGGGGTAATTGCAGACTACACCCAACGAGATGAGGGTGACAGCACAGTAATACCAGTGTTGATGTATTTCCCTGAAGGTGTATACAACATAGAAGTGCTGACGAAGAAGCTCCCCATCAACAAAAACTAGAGACATGCTACAAATTGGAATTACCGGAGGGATAGGCTCAGGCAAGTCAACCATTTGTAAAATCTTTCAAACTTTAGGGATTCCTGTTTATGATGCGGATAGCAGGGCCAAGCTTTTGATGATACAAGATTCCAAACTAGTCCAGGCAATTCAGAGCGCTTTTGGAGAAGACTCATATTTGGATACAGGTGATCTGAATAGAGGCTACCTCTCAAAATCAGCATTCTCAGATCCCAACAAAGTAAAAAAGTTGAATGCCATAGTTCACCCGGCGGTGGCAGTGGACTATTCTAAATGGGTAGACCAGCAATCAACAAGCTATGTAATCAAGGAAGCGGCATTATTGATAGAATCGGGATCCTACCTACAGCTTGACAAATTGGTGGTGGTGCGCTCGCCTTTGGAGTTAAGAATTTCACGCATCCAATCACGCGACCCATTCCGCAGCGAAGAAGAAATCCTTTCTATTATTAAGAACCAATTATCTGATGAGGAGCAGGAAAGCAAGGCTGATTTCATTATCAATAATAATGAACAAGAATTGTTGATTGAGCAAGTATTGGAGCTTGATAAAAACTTCCGTTCCTAGGAACTAATCATCATCAGTAGCCCGATCAATTAATTTCTGATCGATATTTTTAGAGGCCTTTGCACCAAGTTTTTTCATTTTCTCTGCCCGGTTGATTAGGTTTCCTTTGCCATCATAAAGTTTCTTGGCTGCCTCTACATAAACTTTTTGCGTAGTGTCCAGGTGTCTTCCAATGTTCTTAATATCCTCAGTAAAGGCCACAAACTTATCATACAGATTGCCTCCTTCCTTGGCTATTTCGATCGCATTTCTGTTTTGATATTCCTGTTTCCATATACTGGCAATCGTCCTTAGTGTAGCGATCAATGTAGCCGGGCTCACTATGACAATGTTCTTCGCATATGCGTCATTGAAAAGCTCAGGGTCTTGCTGGACGGCCAGAGAAAATGCCGGTTCTATGGGGATAAACATCAAAACAAAATCGAGGCTTTCTACGCCATACAAGCTTTGGTAGTTTTTTTCGCTCAGGCCTTTGATATGGTTGCGTAGGGACAGCAGGTGCGCTTTGGTATTCGCCTCTTTATCGTCCTCCAGATCGGCATTCACAGCACGCTCGTAGGCTATCAACGATACTTTTGAGTCGACAATGATACTCTTACTATCAGGAAGTTTCACAACCACATCGGGTTGAAATCTTCGCCCTGAATCATCGATTTTGGATTCTTGGACGAAATACTCGCGGCTCTTTTCCAAGCCCGACTTTTCAAGAATACTTTCCAGAATAAATTCTCCCCAATTTCCCTGGGCTTTTGAATCGCCTTTAAGCGCTTTGGTAAGATTCTCGGCTTCCTTAGTAATTTTTTGGTTCAATTCTTTCAGTCCTGAAATCTGCTCCTTCAGTGCCGAGTTCCTTTCAATATTCTCCTTGTTGGTTTGTTCAACCTTCCGCTCAAAGTCTGTGATTTTTTCGCCCAAAGGCTTTAACAAGTCACCGATATTGGACTTATTCTGATCTGTGAACTTCTTGCTTTTGTCTTCAAATATTTCATTGGCCAGGTTCTTAAACTCTGAGGAGAATTTCTCTTGGAGTAGATTTATTTCTTCTTTCTGGCTCTTGAGGTTTTCCTGGATATTCCGATAATCAGCCTCCAGCCTGGTATTTAGGTTGTTTAAGCGCAACACCTCCTCGCGCTCTTTCCTCAGTACATCATTTAGTTCTCTTACATCCTCGGCTGCCTTAGTAGATTTTTCCTTTTCTGCGTCCAGCTTTATCTCCAACTCCTTAGCAGCCAGGTATTCGCTACTCGACTCGTCACCAGATTGATATTTTGATTTAGCGATAAACCAGGCCATCAATCCACCTACTACCATACCAACGATCAGATATACAAAGTGAAATATTTCCATTCAAAAGAGGTTTTGGCAAATGTAAAAATTCATTCTCCCATTTTGCTATAATCGCCAAATAGAAAAATTAGATTTCTACTAAAGTTCTCCACATCCGTATATCATATTTGTTTGCAATCTTTGCAGAAAGGATCACTCTAAAAGAATAAGCGTTGAAAGCGAAAATTGATAATTACTCAGGTTGGATTAATGACTGCAATCCGGATAGACTCAAAGTGGACTTTGAAAAAATGCTTAGAGATTCCGGATTCGGCATTATCAATTTCATCGAGCATTTCTTCGAGCCTCAGGGCTATACGGGTCTCTGGCTGATTTCAGAAAGCCACTTTGCGGTACATACATTCCCGGAGGAAAATAAGACCTACATAGAGCTGAGTAGCTGTAATACTGAAATGTATGACGATTTTTTGCTGAACCTGGAGGCCTACAGAAAACAACAAGAAACTGCCATAGTTTGAGGTTTATCAAAAAAAGATCTGTTGTACTTCACTTCGTATTAAGCTACCTGATTTGTGGCTGGCTGATCGCGGATCAGTACGCGTTCAATCACCTATACTTCAACCGCAACATCATCGATCTGATCATGATGGGATTGCTATTCATTATTGGCAACATTTTAGGTCAATACTTCATCAAACCTAATGCTCTTACGAGCTTTTTCTCACAGGTTGGCCTCATTCTTTTTGCCATATTCTATAATCAACTGCAGGAATTCATCTTTATCAGTCCGCAACTTTTCAATGGTGTCGCGTATTTGTTCATTAGCCTAATAGGCCTGGTTTCGTCCTTAGCAGCTTTCCCTAAGGATCTTAGAAACAACATACAACTATTGGTACTGAGCCTGCTCACGCTATTGGGTGGATTGATGTTCACCTTTGTCGACAGCCTGGAAATATTCTTCGTATTGGTGTCATTTGATTTGTTATTACTATGTCTATTGGTAAGCCCCACCAAGACCACCTTTAGAATAGCCAGCTTATGCCTGGCTAGTTTACTCTTGCTTTTGTCTATAGCTGGGGTGATCCCACAACCAAAGGCCTTTTCATCACAATCAAAATTCCGCGAGAAAGTGATCTACTCTCATCAGACCAGGCTTCAGCAAATTGATATTACAACCTGGAAAGGTCATCAGTGGTACTACTTCGATCATATAAACCAATTCAGCTCTCTAGACGAATTTCTGTATTATGAGCCCTTGGTACACCCCATTATGCATTTAACGGCTAACAGAACAAACGTGCTAGTAGTCGGGGGTGAGAATGGTCTGATAGCCAGGGAACTCAAGAAATACACATCGATCAAGCAAATTGATATTATTCCTTATGATCACGAACTGTATCAAATTGGTAGGGAGAATCCACTCTTCAATAAGCTCAATGAACATTCACTTCAGTGGGAAAAGACAAACCTCATAGAGGAGGAAGTATTTGATTATTTAGAGAATAAGAATCCGCAATATGATGTGGTAATACTCGACCTGCCAGATCCGTTGAATGCTGACCTTGGAAAATACTATTCGAAGGAATTTTATCAACTATGCTCAGCCGCACTGAATGGCGATGGTTTTATGATTACTCAATCCGGTAGTCCTTACTACAGCACCAAGGCGTTCAAAGCCATAGAGTTGACTATTCAGGCGGCCGGTTTTTCTACTTTACCATTGCACAATCAAATTCTGACCGGAGGAGAATGGGGCTGGGTGGTCGCCTCAAAATCTCTAGAGACGGGAGAACTAGAGCAACAAACCAACTCCCTAAGCTTTGAAGGAATAGAAACCCGATGGTTGAATGAAGAGGCCATGAAACTGATGACATCATTTGGCAAATCGTATGTCATTACTGATTCTTTGGAGATCAACACCCTGTATAATCATGTCATCGTAGAATATTACCGCTCGGGAACATGGAGATTTGATTAGATTTGTTAGGAAGCAAAAACATTTACTATCATGTGGACAGAGCAAGACAATAAGTTGACCAAGACATTTACCTTTAAAGATTTCACCGAGGCATTTGGCTTTATGANNACCATCATCCTGAATGGTCCAATGTATATCATACGGTGAATTTTAAACTCTCCACCCATGATGCCGGGGACATTGTTACAGATAAAGACAGGAAACTGGCAAATATCATTGATTCCCTAGCCTAATAGTAATCAGTACATTTCCTTTCTAAGACCACAGCCTATTCAATGGAATTCAAATCTTCGCTTTACCTGGTACCAACACCCATTGGCAACTTGGATGATATGACCTACCGAGCTGTTGAAGTATTGAAGGCTATGGATGTCATTCTGGCTGAAGATACCCGAACGTCGGGTGTGTTGCTTAAATACTATGAAATCAGCAATACGCTTAAAAGCTATCACATTCACAACGAACATCAGCAGCTAACGCATATCATTGAGGAATTGAAAGCTGGTAAAAAAATGGCCCTTATCTCTGATGCGGGCACTCCTGCCATTTCCGATCCTGGTTTTCTATTGGTACGAGAGTGCCTGGCCAATGATGTAGAAGTGGAATGTCTTCCAGGCGCCACTGCATTCGTACCTGCCCTGGTCTCGTCCGGACTACCCAATGACAGATTCGTTTTCGAAGGTTTTTTGCCTGCCAAAAAGGGTAGACAGACAAGGTTGCAGGCTCTGGCGGAAGAGACGAGAACCATAGTCTTTTATGAGTCTCCTCATCGCCTAGTGAAAACGCTCACTCAGTTTATGGAATACTTTGGAGCTGACCGGCAGGCTTCAGTATCGCGAGAGCTTACCAAAATGTATGAGGAAACAAAAAATGGTAGTTTGCAAGAGATCATTGAGCATTTTGGAGAAAAGAAAATAAAAGGAGAAATTGTGATAGTCGTTGGTGGTAAAAAGGAATAAGCTATGCAATTGAATGAAATAAGGACTGAGGTAATCAAACTAGCCAGGGAGTGTGGGGAATTTATGCTTTCTGAAGCTGCTACATTCGATTATTCCAAAGTTGAGCTGAAAGGGAAAAATGACCTGGTATCTTATGTAGATAAGGAATTGGAGATCAAGATTGTCAAGAGATTGAAACAACTAATTCCAGAAGCTGGGTTTTTCACTGAAGAAGGCACGGAAGAGAAAGATGACAATCCATTGAAATGGGTAATAGATCCGCTGGATGGCACCACTAACTTTATCCATGGGCTGCCGGTATTCTCTACCAGCATTGCTCTAATTGATGGCAATGAATTGCTGCTGGGTGTGGTGCATGACCCAAACAGGAACGAATGTTTCCACGCCATCAAAGGTGGTGGGGCATTTTGCAATGACAATGCCATTCATGTTTCCGGACTGAACAAGATCAGCGATAGCTTATTGGCAACAGGGTTTCCCTATTACAATTTTGACAAACTCAGCCAATATGTAGATATCATCAACGAGCTCATGCAAGAGGCACATGGCCTGAGAAGGGTTGGTAGTGCAGCTGTCGATTTGGCCTATGTAGCTATGGGTAGGTATGAATCATTCTTTGAGTACAACCTAAACGCCTGGGATGTAGCTGCAGGAGCTTTGATCGTCCAGGAAGCTGGCGGAACCGTGACAGATTTCGCCGGAGGGAATAATTTTCTTTTCGGAAGAGAATTAATAGCTGCGAATAGCGTTCATGAGGAAATGATGGCTGTAATTAAAAAACATTGGTAATTTTGAGTTAGCAAATTGATCCATGCAAGAATTATTAATCCTCATATTGTTCATTGGCTCCCTTTTCTTCATTGGAAAAAAACTCTACAATGAGTTCAGAGCCAAAGAAGGTTGTGCCGGTGGTTGCCAAAAATGCGCAGCAA
>JAGDZP010000036.1:6612-12372 GCA_049115735.1 Cyclobacteriaceae bacterium
ACAAGCCCGGTCAGTTTATTACGCTGGTATTAAGCGTCAATGGAAAAAAAGTAAGGCGTGCCTACTCTCTTTGTAGTTCGCCCTATTTAAACGAAGATCCTTCTGTGACCGTAAAAAGGGTTGAAGGAGGAGTGATGTCCAACTTCGTCAATAGCGAGCTAAAGGCCGGGGATGAGGTTGAAATCATGGAGCCCATGGGTTCATTTACCCCCGAGATAAACTCCTCAAACAAAAGACAGGTATATCTGATCGGTGGCGGCAGTGGCATTACTCCGCTGATATCCATTGCCAAGTCTATATTGACTGAAGAAAAAGAAAGTAAGGTATCCCTTATCTATGCTAACAGAGATGCCAAATCAATAATTTACGGTGAGACTATCGCCGAACTGGAAAAAGAATATCCTGATAATTTTGGAGTGGTTCATTTCCTTGAAAAGCCTTCGTCTGACTGGACAGGTTATACTGGCTGGTTGGATAATGACAAGCTGAAGACGGCTTTGTCCGACCTTTCCGATGAGTCCTATTCAGAGGTGTCGTATTATACCTGTGGCCCGGAACCAATGATGAACATTGTGATGGATACTTTGGACGAACTGGGAGTAGCTGAAGACAAAAAATATAAAGAAAGTTTTGTAGCTGGAAACACATCACCTAAGGAAATTATCGGTGAAGAAAGCCTTAGCATTCAGGAGCAGGAGGTCACAATCATTCTCGATGGTGAAGAACATAAGTACAAGGTATCACCTAAGAGCACGATACTTGAATCCGGACTGAATGAAAACATAGACATGCCTTACTCTTGCCAGAGTGGATTGTGCACAGCCTGTCGGGGCAAATGCATATCCGGCAAAATAAAAATGGACGAAGAGGACGGACTCTCAAAAGAAGAAAAAGATCAGGGTTATGTATTGCTATGCGTAGGCCACCCACTGACTGATGATGTGGTGGTGGAAATTGGGTAAACCAAAAAATTGAAACACTCATTTAGCATTTTGCCTCCCTTGCAAATTAAAAATAGTGCTCAAATGGATGGTCTAAAACTCTGGATCAAACCCCCTCCTTCTCAGTCC
The DNA here is from genome assembly GCA_049115735.1 of Cyclobacteriaceae bacterium. Lineage (GTDB taxonomy): Bacteria > Bacteroidota > Bacteroidia > Cytophagales > Cyclobacteriaceae > CAXBNB01. The sequence continues at coordinate 7,683 of JAGDZP010000036.1, forward strand.
TTCCCTTGGCTGATGGACGATTAGGGCTCGATTGGAAAATGTTTGCCAATCAAACCTCTTCTTAAGTATTCCAAAGCTAATCAGGCCTGATTTTCCATTGATAAATACGTCAATGACATAGCCCCTTTTTACAAGTCCTTCTGAGGTTTTGTCCATACTGTTCCAGTCCACAGGTTTGCCTGTCCACCCCTTGTAGGGGTATTGATAGCCTCCTTTCGTTTGATCAAAACTGAGAATGTCGATGCTCGTTCCAATGGCGATATAAACAACTGCTATCAATCCAATTATTGCAAAAAACATTGTCATGGTCTTCATGTTTGAAACTTCAAAATATTGATTGTATTAAATTGTATGTTTTTCCGCTCGGCTTTTTAGCGCTTCGTTCATAAGCTCAAATCCTATTTGAGTATCGTCTAAAATGAGCTTCGTTAGCAGTCCGGAAACTAAACCCTTGAAATTCTCACCATGAATGAAAGTGACTTTTCCAGGAGAGCTTTGGTTGATGATAAAATAATGCTCACCATCAAATAGGCCTTTAATAAAAAGTTTTCCCTCCCATCTGAATTCCTGTGCTGGATGGTTAATAAGAACAATTGGTTCAAAGTCCATTGCAGAATTTCCCGGACTTTGAATTGTCACGGAAAGACTTTCACCTTGTCTTGTATTTCCTGATATTTTTTTGATAAAAGGATTCCAATCTGAATACTTCTCATGATCCATAAGGACATCCCATACTTTGTCCGCAGGTGCGTTAATTTGAATTTCGGTCCTTATACTCCTTGACACTAATTGATTTAATAGAACAAGTGCTACCAAAGTACCTGCTAATAATGCAAGTGTAATTTTTGTGATCTTTTTCATGATAATTACTTTTTGATTTATGCTTCAAAATTGAGGCAAACATGAAAAAATGAGTTGACGAAAGACGCAAACGATTTGACCCTTCGCGTATTAATTATTTGACCACTAAACTTGAAGTTGATACTGGGAAGGAGTGATCCCGGTCCATTTTTTGAAATTTCTGGAAAACACCGAGACATCCGAAAAGCCCGTGAGAAAAGCTACATCTGTCACATTATAGTTCGGGTTTCTGAGCTGAGTCATAGAAACTTCCTTCCTTACGGTATTCAGGATACTTTGAAAAGTAGTCCCCTCCCCTTGCAGGTTCAGTTGAAGTGCCCTAACGCTCAAAGCTAATTCTTTGGCCACATCATGAATTTGTGGAATCTCAGCTTTTAGCCCTTCTCTAATCAAACTTTTTGTTTGTCTGGAGAATTTATTCACCTGATCATGCTCAGTAATTATTTCTTCCAATTGAAGTTGAAAATGTCTGAATACATCTTCATTGGTGCCAATCATTGGATATTCTAAGTCCCCCTTTTTGTAAACCATGTAGGGCTTCTCACACCCAAATTCTATTTTGGCTCCTCTGAAAATATCCTTGTATCTGTTTATGTTTTTTGGCTCTGGATAATTGAAGCCCACACATAGTGGGAAAATGTCTTTCGCCGAGGTAGTACCTATTATGGCAAAATTTGCCGTTTGAACAAAGTCTATTGTGTATTTATATGAATTATTCCACTCCTCTTTCATCTCTCCTTCAATTCTTACTAAATCATTTTCAACTTTGATGGTTTGAAAGATAATAGAGGCAACAAGGCGTTGATAGTTACATAGCTTTTGATAGGCCACTAGAATTGATGACGAATTCATCATTACATAGCCCAGTACACCCAGAAACTGCATACGTATCTGAAGACCTGATTCCAATCCCATCTCTTCCGAACCAGTATGTTTGGCTATTGCTTGCCATACCTCCATGGTTTGCTCTACACTAACTCTGCTCTTTGGATCCTGAAGTCTATTGGGGTCAAGATTACAGTCTTGTAGAATGGCCTCTCTGTTGGCTCCAAATGATTCTGCCACATTAATCCGAAGGTTTATGAAAGCTGCGGGTATGTCATTAGCTCGTCTCATCATTTGATTCTATCTATCAAAAGTAATATTTAGAATTTTCATGGAGTTTATTAACAACCAAATAGCAATGTCGATTGCACGAAATTCTAATGTGTAATTTAAATCCACCCTGAATACTACTGTTTATGTTAGTCATAAAATAAATTAATAGATAGTCCGGTTGGGTATTTGTGTTTTGAAATGTTCAAATTTCGAATGGGTGATTAATTCATTAAAGAGCCCTGTTAACATTTGTGACACAAATTTGTAATTATTAGCTTGAAAGTACATTAGCGATCCTACCACCATGCCACATACCAAAAAACTCCTGCTCCATAATCGTGATGAGCAAATTCGTAGCGAACTGAAAGTGAACAATCAGGATATCGATGAGAGTTTCCGAAAAGAGAAATTTAAGAAGATGTCCGAATCGGCATACGCATTTTATCGTGGATCCAACCACCTGTATTGGGAAGATTTTTACAACGATTGGAGGATAAATGCCTTTGGTGGTACATCGTCAACTCTGACCTGGCTCAATGGAGATGCGCATATCTATAACTATGGAGCATACTCAAATCATTATGGTGAAGCAATTTTCTGTATGGATGATTTTGATGATGCTATTGTCGCTGATTACCAATTCGACCTATGGAGAATGGCCATTAGCTTGCTGCTAGATTGTAGGAATAATGGCGTGTTTGGTGAAACAGCCCAAAAGCAAGCGCTAAGTCGTTTTATCGAAGGATACCTGGGTGAAATGACCACTCATAAGGACGATGACCCTTACAATGAGGTGCACTTAACCAAGAAAACATCGAAAGGTTTGGTGAAAAAATTCCTCAAAAAAGTGGAGAAGAAGAGAAGCAGGGTCAAAATGCTGAACAAGTGGACAGTAGTGGAGAATGACAAACGCAGGTTTAAAGTAGATGTAGAAAAGTTAGAAAAAATAAGCCTGGAAGAATATCAAAAGGTTGAAGATGCATTTATGAATTATCGAAGCACTCTGGAGTCTCATTTCGAGCATGAAGAGTTGCATTTTAAAATTAAAGATATTGCCAAAAGAGTTAAAGCCGGGACAGGTTCCCTGGGTGCTGCCAGATACTACATTTTATTGGAAGGCGATACAATGTCACTTGATGACGATGTGATCCTCGACATGAAGGAACAAGGAAAACCTCCCTTGTACCGGCATATGAATAAGATCGAAAAACAGGAATATGACCGTACCTTCCCAAATGAAGGAGAGCGCCATGCCAGGGCATACAGAGCCTTGGCAGAGCACCCCGACCGCTACCTTGGTTGGATTTCAATGGATCAAACAAATTTCTCGATTCGTGAGAGATCTCCATTTAAGTGTGACTTTCCAAGTCACAAACTGGAAAAAAAAGAAGAGCTCTTGTTGATGTCTGATGTCTGGGGTAGACTGCTGGCATCAAGACATAAACGAGCCAGCTACGTGCTCAATTCGAATGCCCACGAAATGCCCTATGAAATAAAGCAACGGACCAAAAACAAAGAAAGTGACTTCAAAGGGCTGGTGTTTTCTGTTGCCCTGCAATATGCCGATCGCGTGGCGAAAGACTATGAGTGCTTCTTGAGTATGTTGAAGGAAGATTAAAATATTCAAGACTTAATTTGATAAAAGTACTGACCGGCAATACATGGACACAACCGAAACGGTTTGGTTCCTTTTACCAAAAAATTTCTTCTTTTGTGCAATGCCGTGCAATCCCTTAGCTTTATCATTGATCTAGTCTGAAGCCTAAATGCTAATTGTCAATATCATTGGGGTAACACTGCTCACAGTGTTCATGTTTTTTATACTTGGAAAAAAACCCAAGATACGTGCTGACTACTTGCTGATACTTGTCCTGATGTTGTACGTGGCATACCTGGGATCAAACATCTGGATTAAGGTGGACTTGACTTTATGGAGTTTTTTATTCCAGACAATTTCAGCGGCAGCCCTATTCTTTCTATTAATCAGACTATGCATCGAGTCTTTTACCAAGCCTCCACATTAAAAATCCACCAGTAATAAACATCCATATGGAATAGGCTCCAATTGGAATGCCCATTTCTACATTATTTAAGATAGAAGTAGCAATCACAAATCCCAGGGTACCATTTTGTATCCCGCTCTCAATTGTAATAGAAATGGCACTTTTCAAATCCAATTGAAGTAGTCTGGCTGTTAGATAACCTAGTCCCATGGTTAGTAAATTTAATATCAAGGTAACTAAGCCTACTTCTTTCATCGCAGTACCAATTAAATCGTAATTTGCGGCCATCACGGCAATAAAAACTAAAATGAAAAGTACGGTTGAAGCAATGCGCATCGGTTTTTCCATACGCTGTGCAAAATCGGTTTGATATCGAAGAATGAACATTCCTATTGAAATAGGAATAACCGTTATGACCATTATCTGCAGAATAGTATCTACTATAGGCAATTGGATGGTAACACCTGTGCCAGTACCAAAATATTCTAATACATGAGACAGGATAAAAGGGATGGTAAGTATGCTTATGAAACTGGCAATGGCTGTCAATGTAACAGATAAGGCAATATTTCCTTTGCAGACCTGTGTGATCAAATTGCTTGTCGGGCCGCCGGGTGATGTAGCCAAAATCATAAGACCAACAGCCATTATTGGATTTAAATCAAAAGTAATGGCCAGCAAAAAGCCAATAACGGGTAAAAAAATGAGTTGATTGGTAAGCCCAATTA
>JAGDZP010000037.1:0-37009 GCA_049115735.1 Cyclobacteriaceae bacterium
CAGAGTTTAATTTACAGTCTCGCCTAAACTGCGTTACAATGTAGTTTGGGCTTTGTGGTAATTAGTATTTATTCTTCTTCTTCATATTCTTTATTAGTTTTCCTAAGTCTTTTCCCTTCTTTTTTCTCTCTTGAGCATTTGATTCAAAATGCATTCTCTCCTTTTCCATCTTGAGGAAATTTTCATATGATTCAGGGTTCAAATCATTGTTTTCCAGAGTCGTCAAAACTGCACAACCATCTTCGTTCTTGTGCGTGCAGTCATTGTATTTGCAGTCTTGTGCAAGATTCAATATTTCATCAAACGTCATTTCAAATCCATCAGAAACATCAGTTATCCCAACTTCTCTCATTCCTGGATTATCAATTAGAACACCGTTTTCAAAAACAATTAATTCTCTATGTGTAGTAACATGCTTTCCTCGGTCTATCCCCTCACTAATTTCGCCTGTTTCCATCAAGTTTTCTCCAATAATTGTATTGATAAGTGTAGATTTTCCAACGCCTGAAGACCCTAAAAGGCAATAGGTTTTACCTCGAATTAGCTTAGATTTAATTTCATTAATCCCGATTTTGGATTGATTACTGATTGCTATTACTGGGACATTTTTAATTCTATCATGTACTTGAATCAGCAATTCTTTCAATTCCAATTCTTTAATCAAATCGATTTTACTCAGAATGATAATGGGGTCAATTTTAGATGCATTACAAAGAGTCAGATATCGCTCAATCCGGTTGATGTTAAAATCTCTATTAACAGATTGAATTATTAGTCCTACGTCAATATTTGTAGCAATAAGTTGAGTTTGCCCTGATTTCCCAACTGCCTTTCTTTCCAAAATTGAATTCCTCGGAAACACAGCATGAATTAATGCTTTGCCCTCGTCATATTCAGAAATGGCCACCCAATCTCCTACGGAAGGTAATTCACTCTTGTCAGTGACCGTGAATCTTAAATTTCCAATAAGTTCACAATCAAATTCGTTCGATTCGTTTTTGACAGTGTATCGATCCCTATGTTCCAAGATTACTCGGCCAATTTCAAAGGAATCAAGGTTTTGTTCCTTTCGATAGTTTTCTAATTCCCTATTATATCCTAATTCTTCGAGAGTCATTTTTTTCTTATTGAGCACAAGGTCTAACTATCGGGTGTGTGCCCGCAGTTGGCAGAAAGCACTAAAATAGTGAAGTCTGCCGGTGCTACCAAAGTTTGTAGATGGAGGTGCGTTCAGAAGTGAAAAAATCCAACAGGCTGATGTTCCCAAACACCACAATACTTACTTTGAGGCAGATAAGCGCGATATTTTGCATGCCCCTTTGCAAAAGACTAAGTAAGGCCAGGTGACCATATGATTTGTTAGATGTATTGAATAACTTCTGCTTATACTAGAACATATAGGCTCGCAAATATCCAGGCGTCAATTGACTTTTCTTCTTTGTTTAACGCTAAATGATTTTGAAAATAGCCTATTAGTTGTTTTATCGTCATTTTTCAAATTTGCTACAATGTTCGGTGTAGGTGTCCTAGCATCCAGAGGAGTATTCACTCTAGTCTTGTTAGCTGCTGTTTTTATTCAAATTTTACAGAGGTCATTGATAGTGATCCTCCTAGTGGTTGATCATTAAATATTGTTATTGTATCGTTTTTGTCTTTCAGAGCCAAGGTGTAAATAAGAGGTAGATAATGTTCTGGGGTAGGTATTGCCAATTCGAACGCTCTTCCTTGTTTATTGTAATCAATCAGGCTTTGAAAATCCCCGTTTTGCATAAATGACTTCATTTTGTCACTAGCTTCTGTCGCCCAATCAAAAGCGAAAGGTTTACCTTTTAATTTGTCCCAGGCAACCATCCTTAAGTTATGAACCATATTGCCACTACCAACTATTAGAATTCCTTTTTTCCTTAGAATGGATAATTCTTTTGCTAATTCAAAGTGAAATTGTACTGGCTTTGTATAATCCAAGCTCAATTGAATTACTGGTATATCTGCATTCGGATACAAGTGTTTAATTACACTCCAAGCACCATGGTCAAGTCCCCATTTATCATCCAGTCCTATTTCAGTTTTCTTTACAATACTTTTAGTTTTATTTGCTAAATCAGGACTGCCTGGTGCAGGATATTGAACATTAAACAATTCCTGAGGAAACCCACCAAAGTCATGAATAGTTCGTGGAGTTTCCATAGCAGTAACATAAGTTCCTTTAGTTTCCCAATGCGCTGAAATGCATAGAATAGCTTTTGGTTTTTGAATCTCTTTCCCAATATTTCTAAAACCCATCACAAATTCGTTCTCCTCAATAGCATTCATTGGACTACCATGTCCTAAGAATAGCAGAGGCATTCTATCTGTGTGGCTGAAATCTTCACTTAGTTTATATAGTGCATTAACTTCCATTGATTTAGACATTAAGGGCAAAAGTGCCAATGTCTTTATGAAATCAAGTCGTTTCATTTGCTTTCAATTGCAGCTATCTCTCAGAATGTGTATAGGGAGACCGTTTAGGTAGCATTATCGTATAAATTGTTGCAACCAGTTTTGAATTACTAGTTCATGACTTTATCCATCATTTTTCCGCCAGCATTAATTTGTTTTAATGTCGACATCATTTTAGTCATTCGAACCATTATGGTATTTTTTCTTCCGGGTATTACATGAGGTATATCTCCCAAACCGTCAATTGCTAATTGAGCCACATAGTCTGGTTTTTGAATACTCATAGGCATTTTACTAATATCCATTTCACCCATTGCCCCATCTAGCATCGGCGTATCTGTTGGTCCGGGCGAAAGTACCGTTACATCAACTCCCTTTTTCTTTAGTTCATAATTTAATGAGAATCCAAAGTTGGCAACATAGGCCTTAACACCTGCATAATTGGCAAAATAAGGGTTAGGCATATGTCCAATCAAGCTTGAAACCAGGAGAATACCACCTTTACCTCGTTCTACCATTTTATTTCCAAAATAATGTGTCATTGTAAAAACAGAAACTACATCCATTTGAATGGCAGCTAATTCTTTGTCAATTGGAATGTCCATTAAAAAGCCGTGATTTTCTAGGGCAGCATTTGGAATGAGTAAGCCAATTTCTAAAGTCTTTGTTTCTTCAAAGATTTTGTCTAGATCATCTTTCTTAGTTAAGTCGGCAGAAATAGTTTTAACATCTATACCGAATTGCTTTTTAAATAGTTCGGCTTTCTCGTCCAACACATTTTGGCGTCTTGCTACCAAAACTAGATTTACACCTTTAGAGGCAACTATTTTGGCCATTTCTTCCCCGATTCCTGAAGTTCCTCCTGTGATTAGAGCCCATTTCCCATACTTTTCTTTAAAGTTCATATTTTCGATTTTATTGTTTGTGAATATTCTAATTGGTTACAATGTTGAGTACAGAAATAGTAGCCAACTGCATTACACTTTCCTGTCAAGTTACAAGAAATTTGAATAGGGCTAAAACTCTTTTATACGCTACTTTATCGTCTATTATTTTTATGCATTGTTGGTAGTAGTTAATCTATCATTTTGGTTTTAATTTTATTCTTGTAATTCTTTTTCTATAAGGTTAGAAATTACATCAATTTCTCTCAATGCCCGTTCATAAATTTCATCCTTTTCTTCTGAAATATCGATAAATGAAATTAATATGTTTTGAAATTTGAAAGAGTAGATTTCCATAGGTCTTTCAATTTCGCCAGTAGAAAAATTAATATTGTCAATTATCCCTTTGCCTCCAAACTCAAGAATAACTTTGAAATGGTTCTCCTCTAATCTATTGACGTAAATGTATAATTCCTCCAGGCTTTGTATTCTTTCAACAATAGTAGAGTTCTTCAGTAGTTTTAGGTCTCCACTATTCACCAGGTTTTGAAAAATATTACCTGTTCTGTTAAAATCTGAATAGTTGTAAATATTGGGGATTATACGAGCAAGTGTATCAATTCTTTTTCTATCGTTTCTTGTAATTATTTGGTTCGCATAATCATATTGTTCTATATATAATTTGTTATAGTCAATTACACCCATTAAAAGGTTTCTATCCTCATTAATTTGGTTCCTAATATTATTATAGACTTTCAATTCGGTTTGTCTAAGGGTTTTTCTGTTGTTCCAATTATTGATTGATAGTGCAATTAAAATTCCTACAACAACCAAGAATATTTCACCAATAGCATAAATTACATACTTTCTAATATTTCCTTTCTCAAGTATTTGTTTTCTGATATTTCTGAAAATTTTAATCATATTATATCTATGTTATAATTACTGCCAACGCTCAGATTTGATGACTGGCCATATCCTTTGCAAACAGCACTAAATTAGTGAAGTCTGCTGGTGCTTCCAAAGTATCAGACCTGTCCTGATTATGGCTCAGGGATGGCACTGCGTTTAGAAAGATATAGAATCCTGCTAAATGGAATCTGTAGAAAGTACTGCTGTTTCCCAGCTGCAGAATTCATGGTGCTGTTCGCTCAGAAGCCAGCAAATTTGCCGAGGGCTAAGCTCGCTGGCATGGACGAATCGCTATTGTTAATACCAGTTTTTCTTTTACATCCATCATGCTCGAATTTTGACAGCTCTTGTCGCTATAAATGAAGGTAAAAAATCATCCATTTTATTTTCTACGTCCCAAGTATCTTCGAACATTGCTGTTATTGTAAAACCTGCGTCTAGCTGTCCGCCAATTTGATCTGTCAAACTATGCCCAAATACCAATGGTTCATTTTTCTTTTTCAGTTCTTCTAATTTTTCTATAGGCAATGAATGTAGATCTGAAAATGGTTGTTTATAAATTAATTTTAAACTTTCTTGGTCTATTTGAAATGGAATTGGATTGATTAAACCTGTCATTAAAATTCCATTTGGTTTTAGAACTCGGAAGCATTCTTTCCAAACTGGTAAAACATTGTCAACGAAGACTATTGAACAAGGATTAAATATTAGGTCAAATGATTTGTCTGCAAACACTGTTAGATCTTTCATGTCTCCCTGAACTGTTTTTATGTCAAGGTTAAATTTATTACTCAAAATTTTGTCTTGTTGCAACTGCTTTTCAGAATTATCAAAAATTGTAACGTCTGCTCCCAAAGATGCAAGGATTGGTCCTTGTTGTCCACCACCAGAAGCAAGTCCTAATATTTTTAAACCTTTCAAATTTGGAAACCAATTTTGAGGTACAATTTTATTGGGCGTCAAAACTATACCCCAAGTTCCGTTTCTAACGTTTTCTAATTCTTCTTCTGTAACAGGAATTGTCCAACGATCTTTTTTGTCAACGTAATTGTCCCAAGCTGCTTTATTGTGTTTTACTATGTCCATTTATTTATGTTGTTAAGTAGTTTGTCAATTGGTGCTGACGGTTAGATATCGCGAGCAGCCATACCCTGTGCCAGTACCTGTAAAGTAGTGAAACTACCCAACCACCACAACAGTATGCACGAAGAACTGTGTTCGGCAAGTCAAAATTCAGAAAGAAAAAAGTAGCTGAAACAGCGTCATGATTACCAGGGAAAACCAAAGTAGATATATACATAGAGAGAAGCGGCTTAACATCGCCTCATTTGCCAGTGGGTACTAGAATTGTGAGCAGGGTCGGTAAATTTGGCCTTTCTTACAGTACTTTTCTCAGATAGGAGAAATGTGGGATATTTATTACATTGCTTTTGTCCAATTTATAACTATTCAAATGACAAAACATGTATCAAGCATACTTACTCTCGTATTACTCTTGATTCAATTTTACTGTACCAAAAAAATCGAGCATCAAGTACTGAAACCGGATTCCAAAGAAGAAATATTGGTTCGATTCAAAGAGCCGTCAATTCAGGACAAGAACTTTTCAATTGCCGAAAGAGATGTGTTTGTCGATTTCGCAGAGGACATCACTTTCAAGCAGGTATCCGTGGATAACGAATTGTTAACCTGGGAGGCTGAAAAACTCAGGACGAACCCAAGCGCTGAAAGGGATTACTAAACACTTAAAACCAGCCATCATGAAACAGATTACTAAAGCTCTTATTCTACTTGCAGTACCGACTGTTTTTTCCTGTCAAAACAAACCTCAAAAGGAGGAAACTATGGAGAAGGGGATTGTCATTGAATCACCAATGACCGCAACCGAATGGGCCCTTGGGCAAAGGAAATTGTTTAAGCTATATGATTCAGCTGTGAGGATGTTTGATGACAAATACATAGGAGATAATGGCTTCCTGAAAGTGATTGAAAGATGGGGTGGAAACGATGGGGCAGATGATGCTATGGAAAATTTTTCACATTGGCCGCTGGTATACGCTTTGGGAGGGCCTGAGGTATTGCTTGACCTTTATGAAAAAGCTTGGGAGGGTCATCTTGTTCAGTTCACGAATGCGAAAATTCCTGAAATTGAAATGGCGAAGGATGGTATGTATTACAAGGAATTCATTACTTCCTTCGATTGGGAACACAACGGAGAAGGACTATCTGCTTTCAATTTTTACAGCCTCATCAATCCAGATGATCCGAAATACGAGGAGAGGGTAAAGCGCTTTGCCGGTTTTTATATGAATGAAGATCCAGAAGCTCCTAACTATGACCCTGAAAAGAAAATCATTAAAAGTTTGCACAATGGCAGCCGTGGACCCAAGTTAACCCATGCCACAGAAATGGATTGGGGTGGATTGCCCGTAGAGGGCCGTCCTGAAAGACTTACGAGATACAGCACAGCAGGTAATATTCTTGGGGACCATCCGCTAAACCTGATCTCGACTTCCCTGGCTATGAACGCCTATATGATTACCGGTGAGGAAAAATACAAAAATTGGGTTTTAGAGTATACCGGAGCATGGCGAGATCGTGTGATTGAGAATGGAGGTAATATTCCAAGCAACATCGGTTTGGATGGTACAATAGGTGGTGAGTGGGATGGTAAGTGGTATGGTGGTACTTTCGGCTGGAACTTTTGGCCACAGAGCAATTCTCGCAACTATACCCTTCGTGGAGCACGGATAGCTTTTGGAAATGCATTTTTACTTTCAAAGGATATGAGTTTTGTTGATACTTTATATAGCCAAATGCAAAATTTGTATGCCGCTAAGAAAATGGAGGGTGATAAAACTTTACTACCCAATAAACACGGAGATGATGGCTGGTATGGTTATCGGACTAATCGTCGTTATGATGTTTTGAAAGACACTTATCTATGGAGTATGGATGCAGAAAAGCTGGAGTATGTGAGTGATAATGATTGGATATCTTATCTGCTTGGAGATAATCCGGATTATCCTCAAAAAACGATACAAGAAGAGTTGGAATACATTTCTGAATGTATAGAGGCGATTGGATCTGACGGCTCCAGTCAGGACGAACGTCAGGCTGATGATATTCAGGGTATAAGTCCTTTAAGGGCGGGACCTTTAGTGCAATTGACCACCGGTGGTAATGATCCTGGTAACTCGGGAAACATCCTGCACTGCCGTGTGCGCTATTTTGATCCTGAAAAGAATCGGGTAGGACTACCGGAAGATGTGGCAGCTTTGGTGGAAAAAATTACTGCCAAGGGAATTACACTTACCCTTGTCAATACCAATTCAGAAGAGTCAAGAAACATCATCTTACAAGCTGGTGCATATGGAGAGCACCAGTTTGAAACGCTCAAAATTGGTGATGAGGAAATTGAGGTGAAGAGCAAACATGCGGAGCTTGTGTTGAAACCAGGAGCCGGAAGTTTGCTTGAAATCAAAATGCAATTGTACGCCAATCAGCCGACGCTGAAACATCCTTGGTGATAATTTAGGTCATTCTATAAATTGAACCCTCACGTTTGTAGCCAAGCTTTTCGTAGTACTCGTCGTAATCCGACATGATGTATACGGGGAGGTTTGAGTAGTCTTCGGCAAGTTTTTCCAGAAGCTGCCTTCCTCTTGTATTTCCTCGGTAGGATTTGTGTACGAGCAGGTCGTTAACTATAATGGAAAATTCAAAATCATTATAGGCTCTCACAAAACCGCAAAGCTCATTCGAGGCTTCAGCGACAAAGACAATCGTATTTTCAAGTACATTTTTGAACAGTGTTCTACCTTGGACAGTAGTGTATTCGGACCATTCTTCACTTTCTGATTCGATTAGTTGTATTAAGTCTCCGAAATCTCTTAAAGCTTCATATTTTCTGATTTCAATTTGCATCTGTCTGTCATTGGCCGGCAGGTTTGCCGCTTTAAACTTATCAAAGAGTACCTACTAGGTTATTTCACATAGCGCACTTCCGTTGACAGAAAGTGTTCCAAGTTACAGTAATTCTAAAGCCAGTTTTTTACCCCGGAAGCTAGCTCCTCCTAATATTACAATGCACATAGTCTTATTCTGATTTTATTTGGCGGGCAGCATGTTTCTGATAGCAGCTATTTTCCAGGTCTTTTCTTCTAGTACCACAATGAAAGTACTCCACATCTTTCTCATGGAGCCATCTGGATTAGTAATTTCATATCGAGCATCAGCAATTGCCGTCTGATCATTGAGAAAGCGGAGTTTGTCAATAGTAATGGTTCTGGAGCCTGGACGGGCTTTAGAGCTTTTCATCATACCCGACAGAGCTGTGTCTTTACCAATTCGCCAAGTGCCAGACGATACCAACTGATCAATTTCATCAGTTAGAATACTGTTGAGCAATTCTGGGTCTTTGTCTTCCCTGGCCTGAGAATATTGGGCTACAAGCTCATAAATCGCTTTCTCTGATTTGGTCACTTGCGCAAGTGCCCCGTTGGTCAGGATCGCGCAAAGGATAGTGCATAAAAGTGTTCGTTTCATTACTTTTTCAGTGGATTATAAACAACTGGAATGTAATTTAACAAAATACTCTTTGGCGAATCCCTTTAAAGATTATTAGAGCTAGAGAAGTGGACGGAATTACGGTTTTAGTATTCGGGATTTTGATATTATTTCCACCTGTTTGTTCGTTCTGCTTTTACGTGGAATTCTGACGCTAGGTAGTTGAACTTTACTTTCTGAGAATGAAATTATCTCCACTATTACACCTTTGAATAGTTCCATTTTTTAATTACTGTCAATGGTTAGTATAACAAGCGTAGCATCCAGCAGGGTGCCATTTTTTTTATGCAGTGCTACATGCTTTTTTCTTTTATTTCTCCCTTTCCATCTAAAGCTCTTTTAGATATGAAATATAGTCTGTTTTCATCGTTTTAATGAAAGGGGTCATTGTAGCTATATCTTTCGTGCGAAATAATAGTTTTAGGCTTAGTCCATCGGTCTTTTTGAATCTTGGAATAACGAATTTTATTTCTTTTGCCTAAATCAACACCAAAATAAAACTCTATTCCCTTTTTTAATTAAAAAGTTAAACACTTTCTTCTGCTTACAAGCAACTGTCCAATGCAATAATGACCTGCCACGGTCGTCATCTACATCAATTGAAATGTTTAAGAGCATACTATTTAACCTCGCCAGGTTACCGTTACAAGCAGTCCAATGTATATTTTGTGCTGATAGGTTCAGGCAAAAGATGAAACTTATTATCGCTAGCAATAGTTTTTTCAATTCATTAAAATTTCAGGTAATGGCCCTTAGAAAAGCATCACTTTAGTTTGCTTCTTATTAGCTGCTGTTTTTATTTTTTAATTGTTGCTTTTAAAGTACACAAACCTCATTTGCAATTCACCTTTTCCTTTAGCAGAAATCAGACCCCTGTCTTCGAAAATTAAGTTTGTATGCTGCTTTAACAACTCATAGGTTGTTTGGCTAATATTTACCTTACCAACTTGGCCATTACTTTCTATCCTGCTGGCTGTATTAATAGTATCACCAAACAGGTCATATGCGAACTTTTTTTTTCCCACAACTCCTGCAACCACTGGCCCTGAATGTATACCTACCCGCATATCCCAGCTTATCCCGCTATTCTTATTTCTTTGATCAAGGAACTCTACCATGCTGAGAGCGGCCTCAACACATCTTAGGGCATGATCTGGGTTGTCTTTAGGCAAGCCACAAGCGGCCATGTAGGCATCACCTATTGTTTCTATTTTCTCTACCTCAAATTCCTCCATTATGTCATCAAATCGACTGAATATATCATTGAGCTCGGCAACAAGCTTGGTAGCCGGAATCGAAGCAACCAGTTTTGTAAAGTCCCGAAAGTCCGTAAATAGAATTGTTACATTCTCATATTTTTTTGGGGCAGCTTTCCCTGTTTCCTTTAATTCATAAGCTACAGGTTTAGGTAAAATATTTAACAGTAGATTTTCGGACTTCACTCTTTCCTTTTTTAATTTAGATTGATTAAGATCAAAAACAATAAAAACACAAAGGGAAAGGGTTACAAGCAAGTTCAAAATCAAGAAAATATGCAAATTTGTAGGAAGAGCGGTCGCTGACTCCAACAATTCATGTTCCCAAAAGGCTAAGCCAATCGCGGTTAAGATATACGCTGTAATCCAGAAATATTTTAGTTTGGTGTCTTCTATTACCACGGCCCAAAGGATCAACTGCACCCCCCACAGTAAAACCCCGCCCGAATTGACGTATCCACCAAAAGCAACATGAAATAAAGGAGGAAGAATAAGACCTATGAGTATTGTGAGAACTCTAAATAGCAGCCAATTCCTAAAAATTCCGAATTGTATCAAGTTTGCAGTAAATAGGGCGCTACCCACTACACCTATTAGACCAGCAAATTGCAAATTGTAGTAAAAAAGTAATAGCCCTGTTAAAAAAGTATTAAGCGCTAAAAACGCTTCAATTAATACAGTTGTTTTTATAAGAAGTTTCTCTTCAGTACTCTGAATATTTTGTCGATTCATGAGCTAATGCCTTTACACCACTTTAACAGACTTAAACAAATTTTTAAAACTTCTTTAGATAGGTATCCACCAGTTGTTTAATTTTTTACAACGTTCAGCTAAAAAGAATATCTGATCCAGTTGCTGGAAACCCAGAGATTGCAAGTTTGTATTGTCTCTTCAAAGTGCTCTGTTCGCATGTTCATTTCAGTGTTTGTTACCTGATGTTTATTTTATTTACCATAGCCCAATTTCCTTCATAATCACTTCATACCTTGGGTCTTTTTGGATGGGGTCGTTATTTCTGATAGCAAAATATGGAAGGTTTCCGTCCCTAACTTCATACATTTTCATCATCCATTCGAGTTGTTTTTCTTTATCCACAAGCAATTTGTATAGAGAGTGTACAATATTAGGAGCCACAAAATTCACTTTACTGTAATCTTCAAGATACTCTGCTGCTGATCTCACGGCTTTATCAAAACCCCCATTTTTATAGGCATTGTCTATAAGAGCATCCAAATCGGGTGCACCCGTTCTTCCAACATTCTTTTTCAATTCGATAATTGCCAGATCATAGTTCTTCTGAAAAATATATTTTCCCATTAACATCTCAATAGCGATTGGATGATCAGGTGCTACTCCAATTAGCCTTTCAGCTTGTTTTCCTGCACTTAAAAACTTGCCATCCATGAAATACATCATGGCACTAAAGCCAATCACCCAGGGATCCAGTGGATCCAGCTCCATAGCATATTCCATTTGCTCCCAAGCTTCATCCCATCTATCCAGAATCATAAGGTGGTGAGCAAAAGTTGAACGTGTCGCTGCAAGATTAGGATTGATCTCAATGCTTTTCTTGAAAAAATCCTCTGCCTCTTCCCATTCATAATGTTTCCATGTATGGTGTGCAGCCATTCCCAACAAGGTAAAAGCACTCAAACTATCCATGGCATAAGATTTCAGTAACAAACTATCAATTACTGAATTCACTTCATCTCCGGAAATATATCCCATTTGCTTCGATGACATTAGAATAACCGCCAACCCGCCATAGCTTGGGGCAAATAAAGAATCAATCTCAATCGCTCTTTTAAACTGTGATTCGGCTAGTTTGAATCCTTTTTTTGTCAAAAATCCCATATAGTATCCTCCACGCAGATTTGCCTCATATGCACCCGGGTTTGGCACTCTGGCAGGTTCCAGCTTCGCCTCTTCCTGGGGCAGCAAGGCTTTATTGATTTTCAAAGCGACATTTTTAGTTACTTCTTTATATAGATTAGGAAGTTCATTCAAAGAGGTGGTATACGAATGGTTCCATAGCACCAGTTCGTCGGGAAAGGCATTGATCAGATTTATCCTTAACTCAATAACTGTATCAATTCTATTTAGAGAAGTTTCAATGATAGCGTCAACATTCAACTCTTTTGCGATTTTCTTGATGCTCTTGTTTGTGTTTTGATAAGGAAGTGATGAGGTTCTTGAAATGATATGGATACTTCCCAGTTGACCAATTTCACTAATCAAACCGTCATGCATACCAGCCAACAGGTACTCCTGATTGTCCCCTCCCAGGTTGTTGGAAAAGGGGAGTACTGCAATCGAATTGAGGGATTGAAGCGTACTAGACTTTGCTTCATAAAGCTTGATTAGTCTCAATTTTCCAGGATCCAGAGCTAGCGGGTTGGTCAAGAAATAGAAGAGAACGGCAATCATCCCAATTGCATTTATAGCATGTAGCCCAATTGCTGTTTTATTGAATCTACCTTCAAAAAAAGAAAAGATAAGTGTGGCCGGCAACCCGAAAATAACAATGAGGATGAGATGATCTAGTAATACAGGATCTAGACGATACCTGTCAACGACAAAGTTGAAAACCTCAATAAGAAGCCAGGCACCTCCAAAATAAACGAAAAGTTTGTTTCCGATTGCCTTTGCTTTAGTTGATGTCAGGTTGCCCATATATAAATTTCATCAATTTGAGCATCAATTACCAATCCTGCTTATGTTAGATAAAGGTTTGGCTATGAGACCTTGCTGTCCCATAGGGCTGCAATGAATTCATAGCCTTTGTTTTATGTAGGCTTTTCTTATTATGCCCATGGATTGTATGAGCCAAAATTCCATACGTACCCTTCTGGATCTTGACAGCTGTATCCACGACCACCATAGTCCTCGTCTTTTATATCTAATACTATTCTTGCTCCAGCAGCAATTGCCCTCCTATAATGGTCATCGATTTCTTCAACAATGATATACGGAGTTTGCGTATTAATCCCATTTAGGTCTTTTGGTGTCTTGACGAATTTACCATATTCATTATCATTTTCAGATCCTAACATGATCATAGCATTACCAAAATTTAACTGTGCATGAGCGATAGTTTCATTTTCACCCGGGACAACCAAATGCTTTTCAAATCCAAAAGCATTGCATAGCCATTCAATAGCTGCTGGAGCATCTTTGTATCTCATGGTTGGAATTATAACAGATCCGTTTTGTTTCATTTGAATTCTATTTTTATATGCATTAAATATAGCTTTAATGAGCTTAACCTACTGTTCAGTCAAATGTAGCAGCTCCATAAGTTAATCCTGCTTAAGCGGAATAAATAACGAATGAGTATCATCAACACCTCCTTCTTTTATGAAAATCCCAGCCGTCATTACCAAGGGCTTACCGTTTTCCATATATATTCCCATCCTTTCTAAACGATGAACTGGTACTGTCTTACCATCTGTTGTTTTATATGACTTGTCTGCAACTTTGTAGTTTTTTGCACGCTCCCAGTTTAAACCATCAGTAGACGTTATCATCCCCATATAACCAAACGCATGGTATAAGTTATAATAGCGCTTGCGTTCAGCGTCATACCAAACTTCCGGATCCTCTGAGTTGTAATTTATAACTACTGGCTTAGGTTGCATTTTCCATGGACCAAGCGGGTGATCTGCTAATAAGACTGCTTGCATTCGTACAATTTGATCAAAGGGTTGGTCTGGTTGATCCCCTCGAATAATCATTAAATAGCCACCTTTAGGGCGTTTAGTAACCGACACATTGTTTGACTGATTGGCGATTGGAAGTTGAGGCTCAAACAATGGTCTGGCAAAACGTTTCCAGGGCCCTTCAATATTATCAGCCACAGCAACTCCAATACGTTGGTTTAAGCGCATCCTATTTCTGAGATTGCCTGGTGCCCAACCAGAATGACGCACTTCTTCCAACTGCTCAGGCGTTAAATCAATGATGCCAGGATTGGTAGACATGTAATAAATGTAATATTTGCCATCAAATTTATAGGCTTTAGTGCAATGCACTGTGTATTGATCCCAGTAACCAGCACCTCTTCCTTTTAAGACTTCCTGGACCTTCTTCCATGGACCAGTAGGACTATCTGAAACCGCTCTGGAAACTATTCCATCAGTTAGCCAGGAATAAAAACCATGTTTTTTAGGCATTTGATCATAAAACAAATGATATTTTCCATCCTCATCTTTTATGATGGTAGAGCCCCAATTAAAATAGTCTTTATCATGAAAAATATTTTCTTCAGATACAGCTTCCATAGTAGCTGTTAAATTATAATCATCTGTGTCCTGTGCTTTTACAGTCAAATGAAATCCTAGTGAAACCAAAGCAAAACATAGGAATACATATTGTGGACTAACTAATTTCAGTTTTTTCATATCTATTTACATTTTTATAGGACGTAAATTAATTGAATGAAAATGACAAAAAAGTTGAACAAGTTCAATTGAGGAATTTTTTTTCAAATTTTCACTAGGCTTTTTTCTATGAATTGAATTTTTGAAATAGGATTTTGTTTGTTCTAACTTTTGGGGTACGATCATAGTTCCCGAATGGTATCCCTACCCTCATCCTCCATATTATTTCATGGCTCTTATTTCTCTCCTCCAAGTAGGCCAACATATTTTGTGCTGCTATAGTACAATTTGCAGCATGATCTGTGCTTTCTTCTTCAAGGCCACATGCAGCCATATATGCATCACCAATTGTTTCAATCTTTTCAACTTTCGCTTCCTCCATAATGTCATCGAATCGTCCAAAAATGTCATTAAGCTCATTGACCAGGGTGATTGCCGAGATGGATGCTACGAGCTCAGTAAAACCTTCAAAGTCAGTAAATAAGATAGTTACATTCTTGTGCCTTTTGGGAATTGTCTTACCGCTTTCTTTTAAGTCCCTTACTATGTTTGCCGGTAGAATATTATGGAGAAGGTCATCTGATTTTTTTGCTCAGCTTTTAATGAATCTTCTGACCTATCAATTAGCACGGACAAACTCCATATGAGTGTGAGGCAAATTAATCCAGTTATACTGATATTGACTACTTGTGATAAATAGGGATCCATTCCTGCATAATGGGCATTGATTTTTGATTGAAGTAAAACGCTAGCTATTAAAGTCAAGCAAGCCAATAAACTGAAACTATGCGCAAATACCCTTGACTTACGTGGGAAAGTCATGTAGGGCAAGATGATGATTAAAAAACAAATGGTGGCAACCCCTGACGAATATCCCAACAAATAAAGAAATAAGAGAACCGAAATATATGAGGAAATAGCAAGCCAGATTGAAGCGCATACCCGCCAACCTCTCTTGTTAAGAATCAGTACCATAAGAAACATCAATCCCATAATGCCATTGCTTCCGTAAATTAGTACGGCTTCTGAAAGGCAAATTGTAATTAGCATCCATATTGAATTAAACAAAACCCCCAGTATGGAGGCAATGTTTGTTACCCGCAAATACCTTTTCTCAGTTACGGAAAACTCCTTCTTGGCCCCAATATCAATTATTATTTGAAAAATGGAAGGTGTGCTTTTGTCAATATCGCGCATTAGGTTGGGCTCATTTTTTACTATATATATTGACTTTTTTGAATGGGGTATCGCCCAGATATGGCAAATGCCACTGCATTTAATTAATATCTACTAAAGTATCGGTTTTCCATTTCTGTTTCAAGTAACTCAGAAGAGGCATGTGCTATATTGTTTGTTATGGTAAAGAATAATTTGTTCCAGGACCGGTTCCATGACTTTCGATTAAATTCAAACTTAGCAAACCACTAAGTACACGTTTAACAGTAGGGTTCGGTATGTCCAGGTTTTTAGCAATGTCTCCTGATTTGCATCCTGCATGGTCTGAAATGAATGCTAATATTGACTTTTCTCGCGGAGACAATTTTGAAGTTGCTCCAGTTTGTTCCAGTTTGGCCAAAAGCTGTTCTTGAATATTGATTAAAGCACTGAAAAAGAAATTGATCCAAGCTGTTACGTTCTCATTTGGCCGTTGAGCTTGACAGCTTCTTAATTCTCGGTAATATTCGGATTTGCGACTTTCAACTTCATGCTCTAAACTGACATACTGAATCCATTTATACCCGCTTTTTAGAAGGAGTAGACTGGCTAGTAATCTATTCAGTCTCCCATTGCCATCTTGAAAAGGGTGAATGGAAACAAATTCGTAAGAGAAAAGAGCGCTTTTGACGATTTGGTGAGTTTGAGTATCCCTGTTGTACCATTCGAATAGAGATATCATTGCATCATCTGTTTCGTGCCATCAGGTAAATTTGCTTCCACATTATTGCAGTGTTGCTTTTAATCGCCTTTATGCCATTGATCTTTTTTGCTATATTTCAAAAGGATATTGTGAAGGTTTTTTATATCGTTTTCCGTCACCCGTATGTCATTGTATGATTCCGAAATAATATCTAAAGCTTCAAAATATCCTGCGACCTCTTGCTTATCTCGTTCAGTTAATTTGTCGATTGAAGGATTTCGTAATAAAATATCGACCTCTTCATCACTCATCTTCGATTCTTCAATGCGTGTAGAAGCACCAACACTTCTGATAGTTGCAATAGACTTGAGTTGTTTAAGGCTTTGACCTTCCCTTTTTTCTATTGAATTCCAGGAGGCATCAAATCGATCCAGTTTGCTTATGTTATTGACCAGTTCCCAGTCAAAATTTAATTCAAAATTGTATACTCTCATATAAAATGATACGATATGAGCTAAAAACATACGTAAATGATCCGAAGTTTATGAAATGTAACGTCCATGTATGAAGTGTGCTCTCACTTTGTGGACAGCAATAAGGTTCTGAAGTCTGCCAGTGCATTCAAAATATCAAATATGTACTGCGCCATGCAGTTAAGTACTCCTAGAAGCAGAAGAAAGTAGAAAGCACTTCAGATTCTTGGTGGCCGACCCGCCTACCAGCCAGGCAAGGCAGGGAGTTCAGTTACTTATGGATGATAATATTTGTTAGCAGCTTCCTCCATATTTGCTAATTAAACTTGTAGATAATATAGTAGTAGGCTCTCCAATGCTCCAATAAAAACGCTTATCAGAATTTCCTTTAAAGACAGTTTTTTTAAATTAAATGAATTCGCATGAGAAATCCAGAGGGCCACAATGGCACAACACATAAACATCAGAGACGGATATGTGGCCAAATTATTGGAAACAATGCCCATCCAATCTAATGCAGCTATTTCTAACATCGTATACCCAAAGATCGCCATCGCGAAATTCGATTTCGGATTCTTCCTAATTAGATACACTCCCCCATAAAAGAGCATAATACTAATAAAGTATGGAGAAAATCGCATGTAATAATTGAAGTTTAACCAAGCTTGGAGTTGAAAGCTAAATTCAGTTCTGGTAATAAAAATACCAAGAGTAATAAGTGCTACCGCGGAGAATACTGTTCCAATGATTTTTCTTACTTGCATCTTACAATTATAAACGAATAATTTACAAAATTTGAATGCGATTAAATGGTAATTGAGGGTAGTCGAAAATTGATAGTGATAAGAACGAACGCTTGTTTTTACCATAGATATCGTCCATCTATCGGGCATATGTCCACAGCTGTTGAATAGCACGAATGTAGTGAAATCTGCCGAAGCTCACAACGATTCCAAATGGCACTGGTTCTAAAAATAAAAAATACTGCGAGCAGAAGCTGGCAGAAAGCACATCAGTTTCCTGGCGGCAGACCCGTCTACCGGCCGGCAGGTGAGCGGGATGTTAAACAGGCTCTTTGCAGATTGCTAAGTAAGGCCATGCGCCATCATCGTTTGTTGGCGATAGTTATTTTCGCCCTAGTAGTTTCTTGAGCTTGAGATAGGAGTTCAACGGGTAGTCATGTTCAACCCACTTTTCCTTGTACCCCTCTGTTCCTTCCTTAATGTAGATGCGATCCAAGTTGTCACAAACTTTGTTGGCAAATTCGTATAGTGAAGTAGTTCGTTTGAACACAACCTTATAGTCTTTCTTACTGTGCATATCCCAGCTAGCCCAATCATCGAACCATCGGACTTCAATTTCTAGTTCGTCATCTTTTGAGTTGATCAATGACATTAGATGTTCACCGGGTTCGTCCATGAAAACTGTTCTGGATTCCTTGCCGCCTTTTATGAGTAAGTTCATAGCGTCAGTCAGTTCACCTAGTGAGTCGTGTAGATATGAGACGGTCATTGTGGCTGAATCCTTTCCCTCACTTATTGTTGCATCAGCCCATCCTGCACTTCCAAGGTTGTATTGAAATTCGATTGCCATTATGTTCTAGGGAAGTTTTAGGTTATGCAGTCAATTATCGCCAACGTTTGTTTTATGCCGTTTTATGCCGCATCATTTTGCAGGATTTGATTTGAAGTAAGCGTAAAAACTTGTGGATATTGCAAGGAATGAAACTATCGTCATTACAGTTCCTGGAACGAAATTTACATATCCTCCTAGATCCATAAAAAGGAAGTATCCCAAATCGGTTAAACCTCCAGCGATAGCTGCTAGGAATATGGCATTTTTATTTCCTTTCCATATGAAAAATGAACAAATCAAGGTGACAAGTCCGACCCAAAGAAGATTAAATCCGTGCTGGCCGATCAAGGCGCCTGCAGCATCCGGATAATCTGCTTGAAGGGTATCTGGATCGATCGCATCTGCTACGCCACTAACAGCGCCCGCTATATCTCCACTCAGAACGAAACTATCCGTCATTATTCCAGCAAGCATGTGCACAGCTCCCCAAATGAACCATAGGACTGCTGACACTTTGAACATAATTTTGAAATTTTCCATAATCGTTTAGTTAATTATTTATGTATGATTGAAATTGTTCAACAGCCTTATCAAACTTCTCCTTGTACTGAGGATCAGTGATTTCATTACCCTGTACATAGTGGTTAAAAGAAGGCACATAGAAATCTGCAATAATGTCCGCACCAAAATGAGGGAACAATTCTTTAGACACTTTCAGAACATTATTCATCGGCCGTCTACTTGGACTGGCAGACAATAGAAGCATCGGTTTGTTGTCCCAAATATTCATGGGTTTGTCTAATGGTATCCGCGACAACCAATCCCATAGGTTCTTAAATGCTGAAGTATACAAACCATTATATTCTGCCACTGATATTACAATCGCATCGCTATCCTTGATCAATTGATAAAACTTCAGCGCATTTTCATGTACACCATGTTCTCTCTCCAGGTCGACAGAATAAACCGGTAATTCATAATCGTTGAGGTCAACAAGCAAGTTGTCGGTGTTCGACAATCGATTGGCTGCCATTTGCCCTAATTGCTTGTTAATGGAATTCTTGCTATTAGAAGCACCGAAAACTAATATCTTTTTTGTCATTTCCATTGATTTTATCTTTTCTTAATTGACTGGAAGCAGTATCAACCTTCCAATTGCTACAAAAAGAGCAAGCAGCAAGAGCGGTATGTTTTTCTTGATGGCATCATATTCCTTTCGCTGGATATGCAGACCCATGGCGCCTAGCATAGTCATGACAAGACCGATTGCTGCAACAGGTGTTAGTATCGGTAGCACATCAATCCCCATAGGCAATACGACACCAACTGCACCTAAAAATTCTAATGATCCAATAAGTTTGAATCCAGATGTCGAAACGGCATCTACCCAGTCACCCATTTTGGGCTTGAGCTCTTCTTTCGATTTAGTCAGTTTCATAAGGCCAGCCATAAGAAACATGGCAGCCAATAGTCCTTGGACAATCCAAAGTGCTGTATTCATGTTTTCTATTTTTTTGAGTTATGTTTTTACTTAGGTTGTATGGGTGCTTTTTTGATTCTACCCCAACCCACGAAAGAGGCCAGTGCTAATAAAATGATATTGGGAACAGGCGGTTCACCCACTGAAATATGGTAGATAGCAGCCAACACCATAACTACGGCTAATCCAATAGCTGCAATAGGTGTAAGTACGGGTTTGATTCTAAGCAAAGCCGGGAGTATTAAGCCAATACCTCCAAGTACTTCGCTAACTCCAATGAAGCGTACCATACCTTCTGAGAAGACGTTGACAAATGACATTCCATTTGCAGCCAGCTCATCAATTGGTGTTGTAATTTTCATGAAGCCCGCCATTAAAAAAGCTGCGGCTAGTAAGCCCTGTGCTACCCACAAAGCAATGTTCAGTCCTTTTGATTGTTTCATCTATTCTTAATTTTTATTTGAAATCAAAAGTATCAGACTCAGAAGCCCTATGCATTCATGTAGATTAAGAAATGGAAGGACTTGGGTCTCCCTTTTTTGATTGAAAGCCTTCATTCACTCTTGGGATTACTTCCTTTCCAATTAGTTCGATCGAATGCATTAGTTGTTCATGGCTCAAAAAGGTATTATCCATGTTGAAAGTAAAGCGGTCAATTCCTCCTAATGCCTCACTGTGCCTCAAGATTTTATCGGCTACCTCTGTCGGGTCACCAACCACCAATGCTCCTTGTTTGTCAGTCTGATGATCGTACCCTTCGCGGGTCACTGGTGGCCATCCTCTTTCCTTTCCAACCTCATTAAAGATCTTGGCATACCCTGGATAATAGATATCCAGTGCCTTCTGATTGTCATCATCTACAAAGCCTAATGAATGAAGGCCAATTTTCATTTTTTCTTTTGGGTGACCATGCTCAAGATAGGCTTCCCGATAGAGGTCTATCATTGGCCGAAATCTCTCTGTTCGTCCTCCGATGACTGCCGCCATTAATGGCATCCCAAGTTTCCCTGCTCTATGAAATGATTCACTACTACCTCCAACACCTCTATAAATTGGGATTTCCTGCTGCAAGGGGCGAGGATAAACAGCTTGATTAACAAGGGGTGACCTGAATTTTCCGTTCCAGGTAAGTACTTCTTCTTCCCGGATTTTTAAGAGTAATTCAAGTTTTTCTTCGAACAACTCGTGATAGTCATTCAGGTTGTATCCAAAAAGAGGGAATGAATCTGTAAATGAACCCCTGCCTACCACGATTTCGGCCCGACCATTAGAGATTAGATCGAGTGTTGCAAAATTTTGAAATACCCTTACCGGGTCAGCAGAACTCAAAACAGTCACTGCACTGCTTAGCTTTATTCTTTTAGTTTGTGCGGCCGCTGCGGCAAGGATCACAATATTGGCTGAGTCCAAAAACTCTTTTCTGTAGTGCTCGCCAATGGCAAACGAATCAAGACCCATCTCATCAGCATAGACCATTCTGTCTAAAAGTTGCTGAATTTCTAATTGTGGATTCAAAACTTTTCCTGTCTTAGGATCAATATGAGCACCAGCAAAGCTGTCAATTCCTATTTCCATTTTTCCAAATTTTCTGATGCACCAAATTCCGCTAACCAAAGTGGAAATGCATTCATGTAGATGAATAAATGACTTTAGGATGGTTTATTTCCGAGCGAGTTCCGCTCGAAGGGTACTTAGTGCCTGTGGCGTGATCCCAAGATATGATGCGATCATCCGTTGGGGTACTCTTTGGACAATGTCCGGATAGGTTTGAATGAAATGTTCGTAACGCTCAATGGCTGGAGCACTCATCAACATGATAACCCGTTTCTGAAGTACGCCAAGGCGTTTGACTATTTTTTTAGCTTCAAGCTCTGAATCAAAGTCCTTTACTCTTTGAATAACAATCGAATCTTCCAACGCATCAATGAATAGGTCGCATGGTTGTTCAGGTGGAGCATTGTCAGCTATTATCCAGCCTTCCGGAGCAAACATGAAGATGTGTTCCTTGCCTTTGGAATCAATGGTATAACTGCGTAGCAATCCCGATTCAACTTGGTATACCTTACTATTCAAGTCTCCTTTTCTCTGAATTATTTGTCCTTTCGTTATTTCAATTTTCTTCAAGGATAACGCTTATTTGTTATAAGTAGGCCAATGTCATACAACGCCCATGTATGAGGCGTGCCTCTAGACTTAATTAATTTCTTCTAAAGTAGTGGATTTGCATACTAGTTTCAAGTTAGTAGTTTGAGGCATGCGTTCATATTATTTGTTGGGATATCTCACAGAGCTTGCAAATGGCTCACACTCTGAAAGTCTCTTTATCTGCCTGAATCTGAGATATGGTGGGGTAGGGGAAAAGGAGCATGCCTTTAAGTTGCTACTACCGCAGCATGATTTTATACAGCTTGTTAGCAAAATTTTTAATAGTCCGCTATTAGTGATTCGTAAGGGATTTTTAGTTTCTCGTGAAGGTTGCGGATCATGCTCAGCGTGAGTTTTCGTTTGCGACTGAAAATTTCTGATACTCTACTTTTATAGCCTAGTATTTGAGCTAGTTCGGTTTTGTTCATCTCCATTTGTTCCATTCGGAATTTGATCGCCTCAATTGGATCTGGAGCCTCAATAGGGTAATGTTCTTCTTCATATTTCTCAATAAGAATTGTAAGGACTTCAGCTTCATCACCTTCAGGAGAATTGACTGAAGCATGAAATATTTGTTCAAGCCTATTGAGGGCAGAGTTGTAATCGTGTTCTGTTTTTATAGCTTTTATATTCATGGCTCAAATTGTGTCTGCGTTTATATTATCATACTCCGAATGAGTTCCAATGAATCTAATGAAAACCCACTGTCTCAAATAATTGATGTCAACTATTAGACGGTACTTATTTCCACAAATATTGAAAACGACTCGTCCGCCTTTAAGAATGCTAGCTTTGGCATATTCTTCTTTGATCTCTGATGGATTACTCCATGTTGCTTTAGATGCTTCTTTGTACCAAGTTTTTAGTTGATCTTCAGAATCAGCGCGCTTCTCCCAGAATTCTCGAAGTATTTTCTTTGCTACTACTCTCATTCATCATTTAGTTGAACGACAAAGATAGATAAAAGTTACCATTTTGGTAATTCTTGAAGAGTGTTTTTGCTAACGCCCAACTGTCATCCGTAAGCTGGACTTTTCAAATATCCATAAAAGTATCTCATAGCACCAGACGTATCAAATAACTCGGTAAGACTATGGATGATAGTGTATGTGTGTGCCCAGCATGGGCATCTGGTATCGAAGATACCATATTATTCCAAAGGGTGAAAGTCCCTTGTGCGCGGATTCGTAACCCGAAGCACTAGCAAGTCGCAAGCTCGTTTGCCGTGATCCATGCACTGAAGTAAGCCAGACTGTGGTGTCTGTACTGACGAACAGAAACTGCATAAGAGGCTATTAGATTGGATGAGGTAGCACATCATACTGAAGTCCTATACCTCAATATAGGAGTCGAAATAGTAGATGCAGCAGCGATAGACACAAGGATATTCACCTTACCGAGGGAGATCTCGAACCGTACGTGATACGGATTGAGAAGTCAGCAGAGGCCATAGTAGTCAGAGAAGGCAGAGGACTCACAAACTGATGAAGGGCTGAACGCAGGGTGGATAGAAATTCAATAAGGAGCGCTTCGATTAATCGAGGGTAGCCTTTTTTGAAAACTATTGAAAAGCCAAATTGGTGCAAAGAGCGATTTGGTATGCTCTGCGAACCGCCGTATGCGAGAACCGTACGTACGGTGGTGTGTGAGGTGCACTGGCGGTCATTTGACCGTCAGCCACCTACTCGATTATATGCCGTTTATTCAATAAGCTCCAGGAAAGGATCATTCTGGGCAGCAATTGACTTTTGAGTTCTTGTAACTGGAGTATCTGGTAGTACACCACGATCAGGCATTTCACTGGTGGGTTGGGAATGAATCAAAGGAATATCAATCTCCATTTTGCTATAAGGTAAATTGAAGAAGATATATTGACTTCCGTTTATGCCTTGAAGGTTCCCACCAGACTCACTTCCAACAAATTTTGCAAAACCATAAGTTTTTGCCAGGTGAAGCATGGTGTAGGTAGCAGAAGTATTGCTCCCATTTCCCAAGATATATGTTTGGCGTTTAAAACTCTTCTTTTTAGGTGCTATTGATATGGTATTGATACCCTTTTTGAATAGATAATAGGTGCTGTCAAAGGTTTCATATTGATTTTTGGGTAACCCATCTATAAGGACTTTGAGGTACGTTCTAGAATAGGGAAGAAGTGATTTCGGTAATTTGGTTGTCCGTATGAGTGAACGAGTATCTTCTTTTCTTTGTATTTTATCTTTCACCAGGTAAGAAAGTAGTTCGTCCTTGGCATCACTGTCTCCTCCTCCGTTTCCACGTATGTCCACAATGAGGGTTTTGATACCAAGCTCATTGATTTCAGTAAAGGTCTTACTTAGCCAGCTTTTGTAATTAAAGCCTTCCCAGTTCCAAATCGCGAATGTTCCGATTTTTAGAACAGCCTTTTCATTATCTAAAATGCTTAATTTCCACTCCTTGCGTTTGGCACCTAGGTCACCATAGAGACTTTTCATCTTGATAAAACGTTCCTTCTTAGTGAGTAATTGTAGGTCTACTTTATTAAGCTTATCGCTGTTGTAATTTTTGTATTCAATAGTTATTGTTTCACTTTCTGAAGGGAAGAAAAGAGGATAGTACAATTCGAATGCTTCCCAATCCCTTATTCCAAAGTTGCTTATTGAAAGGTATGAGTCAATAGAATTGGTATTATTTCCATCCCTCTTCGCAATTGTTGATAAGCTATCATATACTGCTTGAGAGCTGACACTGTTCAGGCTGACGATTTCTGCTCCTTTTTTGATTGATTGATGTTGAGAAACATTTTCAGTCACATAAAATCTTCCGTTCAAAACCTCTATCCCAACTGGGAAAAAAATCGGTCTATTGAATAAACGTTCCCTCACTTTTTCATCCATATTCCATGGGTTGAGATAAGTGTGACCACACTTGATTTTGTTGACCAATTGAGCTAATCGAATCATGAACTCTCCTTCACTAATCGTTGAAGTTAGATCATTGTATAATTTATCAAATTCTTGGCTGAGTTCAGTCCTACTCAAGTAGCGATAGGTGCCGGCATGAACTTTGTCCAAAACCTGATAGAGTAATTCTATATCCTTTTGAAGACTGTCTTTAACTAAGATTCGTTCTTGTCCGAGTAAATTGATAGTAGTTAAGAAGAATGCGATTGTTACCAGATTTTTCATAGGTCGTTAATTATGCACGTCAAATTTTTCTCAAAAGTCTGCTTTTGTATAGCGCTGAGCGTAGCAAAAGGCATATTGAGACTAATAAAATGGTGAAATAAAGTACTAATAGTTAATCAGCCTTGATAAAGTCTGAAGGAGTCATTCCTTTCACTTCCTTGAAGATCCGATTAAAGCTGGCCTTAGAGTTAAAACCCGATTCAAGAGCTAACCCCAAAAAGGAAAACTGTTCATGCTTACCTTGATGGATCAACTCTGAAAAATGATCGACTCTGTGATTGTTGATGAAGGATCTGAATGACTGCCCATGAGAAGAAAAGTATTCTGAAAGTTTATTCTTAGGGACGTCCAACATTTTTGATAACCCAGCCAAGCTTAACTCCGGGTCTAGAAAAACCTGATCTTTTGATATTAAATGATTGATTTTAACTTCGAGATTATTCTTATCCTCGGCACTAAAATATTTAGGCGTTATGATGGATTGATTTTGATAAATAAAAGCGTGATAGCCAATGAATACGCTAATGACTGCATAAGATAATTTCAAAGGAAAGTCGGCCCAAGCGGTATTAAATAAATTGTACTGATAGTTATTCCAAAGAACCCAATCCACTACTTCATATATGATTGATATGGACAGCAGCATCAGTAGTGAAAAGGCAAACTTTCTGAGCCACTTACATACTGGATGTTTCCAAAGCGCTATCGGCATTTCTCGGTTAATCAAGCGTATGGCTGCTATGAGATAGCCAATTCCAAGAAGCAAACTAAGCGTCTCCTCAACGTATTGACCATAGGGTGCAATTATGTTGATCCACATCCAGCTTTTAAATTCTACTGACCGGAAGCCAATACTTAGATAGAATAAGAACTGCGTTCCTGGAAGTATAAAATGAAGAAGATGTTTATACTTAAAAATAAAAGAAGGTTGGATTCTGGTTTTAACGAAGAAATAAAAAAGAGGCCCAATACTCAGCGAGAATGTCAGTGGCAGAAAGTACAGGTGCTGATAGGTTGAAAAAAACCCAGTCATGGCCATTAAAGAATTAAATAAAGTAAGACTGTAAAGAATCAATAGGAGTCCTAAAAATCTATTGGATTGTCGACTGCCATTTTTACGATTTAAGAGAAGAATACCAATACTCAAGCAGAGTATAATGCCAAACCCTGAAATAAGGACTGCAATAAAATTGTCAATGGAGATATTCATTTTCCATATTTTATAGCATATAACGACCAGCTATCGGGCGTATGTCCCAAAGCTAGTGAATAGCACTAAAGTAGTGAAATCTGCCGAAGCTCACAACGGTTCAGAGTGGTACTGCGTTCCGAAAGTCTAAAACTCCTGCGAGCAAAAATTGATAGAAAGCAATATAGTTTCTCAGCGGCAAATTCACGGTCGAGTCGCACTGCACTAGCCAGAAAGCACTTAGACATATGCCCGATCAGCGTCTGTTAGATTTCGTTTTACAATCCAATTGAGTCTGGGTGTTGCCGGGTATCCCAAACTCTTAATATCTGAATTTCATTGGTTTGAATTCGGTAGAAAATTTTGTAATCTCTAACGACTTTTGAGTGAACGTTCCTGTAGCTCGTTCTGGTTCCAATGTTGGGGAACTGGGAAATAAGTTCAGCAGATTGTTCAAACAGGTGCTCTAGCTTCTCAGCGTAAATTTCTGATTGATTCCGTTCGAGCCAATACTTGTAAATATTAGTTCGATCAATGATGGAACGGGTTGTCCACCTAACTTTTTTAGCCATTCCTTAACCAGTTGGCTTGCTTCAGAATTAGAATGAAGTTTGCCTGATTCTGCATCAGAAATTCCTTCATCTATGGCATTCTTCTCAATGTCGGTTAGTTCGTCAATATGCTCGATTTCATATTCGAGTTCGACAGCTTTAAGTAGTTCATCCAACAATCTTGGGTCGTTAATATCATTGACGCGTTCCAATATTCTTTCTTTGACGTTCATACCCATAAAGTTAGAAAGTTGTGATGAGAGTTGCTAATGAGCCCGAATGAAATCTAACGCCCAGATATGGCGCTGTGGCCTCCGAGCTTACTTAATTGCGATAAAAGTAGCTTATCTGCCGGCGCATCCAAAGTTTGTAGAATGCTCTGCGTTCTGAAGTGAAAAAATCCCGCGAGGAAAAGTTGGTAGAAAGCACCACCATATCTCAGCGGCAGATTCACGATCGAGTTGCACTGAAACCAGCTAGAATGCACAGTGACATATGCCCGATCAGCGTTTGTTACCTTGAGTTCTTTTCAAGCCATTCCTTTATTTGGTCGAAGCTTAATTCTCCCGTTGAGATTGAAATTACAAATTGATATTTCTGTTCTTGTCCAGCGTCAATGTCCAGTTGTTCGTTCAAAAGAAGAAGTCGAGCTAGCACATAACCAGTTCGTTTATTGCCGTCCGTGAACGGGTGGTTCTTGACAATGCTTTCAAGGATAGCGGTAGCCTTGTCAATAGGTGTTGGATAAAGTTCCTTTCCATCAAATGTTTGGAATGGTCGATTCAGTGCTGAATCCAGAAGTTCTTCATCTCGAACTCCATCAGACCCACCAAAACGTTCAATGAGTATAGCATGGATTTCCTGGACTTCCTTTTCTGAAATCATTGAGCCAGTCTTTCCAGCAGTTCTTTATCTTCAGTTAAGATAGTTCGTAAGTTCTGTGATAGAGAAACAGATTCATTTGATTTTCCTTGAACCGATTTCAAATAATCAAAGACTTCTTGAAGCACTTGTTCAGGAGTGTTGTCTAAGAGTTCACTAATTGCTGTTTTTACTTCTTTTCTACTCATATATCAAAGATACGAATTTAACAGGAAAATTGTTCGGTGCGTAAATTCAAGGTAACGGCCAATGTATGAATCGTAGTATTGGTTTATGCGATCGCATTGTGGGACTATGATTTCATACATAAGGTTAGGGCACGTTTTTCTATTTAGGTAGAAGTTGATTGTAAACATTTCTGGCATATTCATAAGCCTGTTTTGCAGCATCAATTTCTGATTCTCTAATAGCTTTACTTTTCTCTTCCCAACATTTATTCAGTGCATCGATACACCATTCTACGCTTTCTTTCTTAACAATGGGTGTATCATCCATATATACAAATATTGGATTGGTATGAGAACTTGGTAGTACCCTCAATGCTACCCAACTCGACTCGGTTATCGTATAGTTGAAATCCAATAAATTCCAGTTACCATCAGCTTCTAACTCTTGTTTATCCACAGCTACTCCGTTCACGATTAGTTCGACAGGAATTTTTCTAGAATTGCCAATTCTAGCTTTTTCAACATGCCAAAATGGCCCTTCGTAAAAATTCCGTGTTTGTATGATTTTACCAATTTCACCCTGTTCATTATCCAACATAGCTGCTGCTCGAACCGATATATTAAGGTTATCACCTGTTGAAACATTAAGTTCACTTCGATTTTCTCCCACATTGGTACCATCGATATTAAAATCTATTAAATGAGAAAAGCCATCCGAGACATAGCTTCTTCCTGTTTTTATTGCCTCAATAAAAGTATCAAAATTCAAACTATCTTTCATCTTTGCATAGACTCTTGAACGGCCCACTCGTTCGTCTGTTACGCAAGGAAAATCAGTTTCGCCGCTGATCCTTGTTTTAAAACCCGCATTTAATGTGTGATACCACATATTTAATTCCCAAACAGATGGTGTATTACCCAAAGAAAAAATATCCACTGCATTGTGAGCAACAGTCATAATATATTCATTTGCCCCAATTCCATCCATTTTAGGTGTATTGTAGTTAGGTAAGTCAATTGTCTCTTCAAAAGGTTCAAGCCCAATACCAGAATGTGCATAACCCACAACACCTCCTTGCTTTTGAGCCCATTGTAGAATTGGTAAAGTCCAGCTAGGCCAATCTTCAATTTGGGATGTATTTGGGTAATCATCTTCTTTTAGATTTAACAATACCAGATGTCCGGCGTGTGAAGAAGGAAAGCCGGATATTTCTACATCGTATCGTAATAAATTTTTATTGTCTGATAAGGGATGAACCTGTCCAGTAAAAAATTCTTTCTGGTAATACCAGCATGGGCCCCAGGCGAGATTCAGACCGATATTTAAATCTTCTCCTTGTACTTGTCTCCACATATCTTCAGGTCGAACACCCTCGGCCGGACTTTCATAATGGGAACATCCAGCTGCATGGATATGATGATCACCACTATACCATCCTAAAGAAGACATATCAATCCATCTTTCGAGCTCAAAGTTTAATTCCAATGAATCAACACCATAAGGGATTTCGACTTTTCTTACTTTTTTCAAATATTCAGGTCCTCGACCATAATACACTGAATAGTTTCCGGGAGGTAGGAATAAGTGCTCGCCATTTGCTCTATAAATCTGTGGTTGAAAAAAAAAATCGGGATATTCATCCGTTAAAGCTACTCTTCTGGAAGGCAAAGGATAAATGCCTATCAGTTTACTCTCTTTTGAAATAACCGAATCATAGGGGAAGGCGGGCTTTCCAAACATTACTGAAGGCCAGTTGCTACCGGAATCAAACCCCGGCTCCTCCCAGCTTTGCATGCGAGCCTTTGTTAATCTATAATCATTCGGAATAGGATCATCATTATCCTCTACATGGACACGCTCAATTCCATCCATGAAAATAAATGACCCTATAGTTGGACCATTACTATCATGTACCTTGAGTATCGTTTTTACGGATGGTTTTATATTGAAAAGAATATCCACTGTATTTCTGAATCCAATGTCCTGAGTTCCGGGACCAATATTGAAACCAATTTTTGCTTCTTTATGCCCGGTTGATTTTGTGTATATCTGCACTATGGCATATTCAAGTTTGAGTCCGGATAATTTACTTTTCATTGGACGCTTGCCGTACATCAGTAATTCCAGGAACCTGTCCTCGACCTGTCCGGGACTAAGCACGTTTTCGTCTTTTACTTGTGGTTCGAAGCTGGATCTGAATAAGGTTGGTTTTGAATTAGGACTATTCACAACCAATGGAGCCGTAACGGCTGCCTGATTATAGATTTTAACCAAGTAGGATCGCCAGCCGCCCTTAATTAATTCTGGGGTTGCTGAACCTTCCACTACTTTAACCCTTGCTTCAGGGTTAATTTCTACTCCAAATAAACAATAAGGGTCTAATAATTTTTGGATCTCATTGGTTGTTCGCGCAGTAAATGATTGATTTTTAAGAGATAGTAATTCCCGTTGAACTTCGGACGGTAATGGATTGCCAATGGCTGTGAGTGCCTGACATATGCGAATTGCCTGGGCAAGAATTGGTTGAGGTTCTAATTTATCCGTTACAGGCAAAAAACTCTCTGACATCAAATGCGGATGTTGACTCTTTGAAATAAAGGCGCTCAAAACACACAACACAATTAACATATAATTCTTCATGATTTCAAAGGTTTAAAATAGAATTAAGAAATGAAAATTGTTCACTTATCATAACTCCAATGTGCCCTAACGCCAAGCTAGCAGGAGTNNTGCCGGTGCTTCCAAAGTATCTAGAATGCACTGCGTCCAGAATGGACTTGCAACAAAAAACTGGACAAACAGTTAAGCACTTTTCAAATAATTTCTTTTTCCATATTGTATAGGCGTTTGGTAGCCTAGATATGAGTGTTTTCTTTTTCTATAATACCAGATTTCCACGAACTCAAAGACTTCATTCTTAGCATGTAAAATACTCTGATATTTTACATGATAGCTTTTTGACATTTCTGTTTTTTCGTTCAGTTACACAATGCACGCCAACGACCAGCTATCGAGCGTATGTCCGCAGCTTGTGAATAGCACTAAAGTAGTGAAATCTGACGAAGCTCACAACGGTTCCAAATCGCACTGCGTTCTGAAAGTTCAAAGCTCCTGCGAGCAAAAGTGAGTAGAAAACACTGCCAGATGTCAGCGGCAGATTCACGATCGAGTTGCACTGAAATCAGCCAGAATGCACTGGGACATATGCCCGATCAGCGTCTGTTAGGATCTATTCTTATTCATGGTTAAATGTAAAATCCCACGTAAAATCAGTATTTAACCAAATATCATCTGGCTTAGATGGCAAATCCAGTGCTGAAATCCAGTTGTTACCTTCACTCTTAATTTCAATTGAATCAATTTGGATCGGTATATATGCTTCATCACCGATGAAATAACTGTTTGGGCTTGCCTTACCACTTACTTTTGTTGATTCGAGATACTCCTTATCATCCGGTCTATTTATAAACAAAGAACTGAGTTCAATATATCCTTGTCCAGAGTCAATTTTAGCATTAATATGTACTGAGTCACTTTTCTGTTTTACACTAAGTTCAACTGTTCCAATATCTATTTGAAAATTAAATTTTTCAAATACTGCATTTAAATGTTGATTTCTGGGGCCAATTGTTAAGGGACAATTCAACGAGCTTTCAACACCTACAAGAATATGGGCAATTCGAAAACTATCATAGCCTAAACTGTCCAAATAGTATTTCTGAGCACTGGCAATAAACAACATTAAATAGCCATTCCCATTTTCATCTAATTTAGGTGTGAAATCATTGCCAACGATTTGTTGAAGCTGCTCTCCTGGTAAGTAATACCCTAAAGTAAGGCCATAGGCAGGATATTCTTTCTTTATTTGCCAACGAACATCAGGCCTCTCTTTTTTACATCCTGAAATCAATAAAAAAGAACCAAATGCTAATGCTATTAACAGGTTTTTCATGTTTCGATAATTGATTCTAACGTCCAGCTATCGGGTATATGTCCCAAAGCTAGTGAATGGCACTAATGTAGTGAAATCTGCCGAAGCTCACAACGGTTCAGAGTGGCACTGCGTTCTGAAAGTCAAAAACTCCTACAAGCAAAAGATGGTAGAAAGCACTGCCGCATCTCAGCGGTAGATTCACGGTCGAGTTTTACCGAAATCAGCTAGAATGCACAGTGACATATGCCCGATCAGCGTTTGTGTGTGCCCAGCATGGGCATCTGGTATCGAAGATACCATATTATTCCAAAGGGTGAAAGTCCCTTGTGCGCGGATTCGTAACCCAAAGCACTAGCAAGTCGCAAGCTCGTTTGCCGTGAGGCAAGGAGTGAAGGAAGCGAGACTGCAAATCCCGGTTCCAACGAATAGGAACTGGATAAGAGGCTGTACAGGTCGGATGAGGTAGCACATCATACTGACGTCCTAAGGATGGTCATGCCATCAAGTACTTGTGCAGTAGATCCAGTGGATATTGGGTGAAGGAATATGTCCTTACCCCGTAGCAGGTACGGGACAGGCCTGGGGAGATCTCGAACCGTACGTGATACGGATTGAGAAGTCAGCAAAAGCCATAGTAGTCAGAGGATACGAGCTGTCAGAGAAGGCAGAGGACTCACGAACTGATGAAGGGCTGAACGCAGGGTGGATAGAAATTCAATAAGGAGCGCTTCGATTAGTCGAGGGTAGCCTTTTTTTGAAAACTATTGAAAAGCCAAATTGGTGTAAAGAGCGATTTGGTATGCTCTGCGAACCGCCGTATACGAGACCCGTACGTACGGTGGTGTGCCCCGAAGGGATGCCTTTGGCAAGAGGTGCACTGGCGGTCATTTGACCGTCAGCCACCTACTCGATTACCTTGAGTTCTTTTCAAGCCATTCCTTTATTTGGTCGAAGCTTAATTCTCCCGTTGAGATTGAAATTACAAATTGATATTTCTGTTTTTGTGCAGCGTCAATGTCCAGTTGTTCGTTCAAAAGAAGAAGTCGAGCTAGCACATAACCAGTTCGTTTATTGCCGTCCGTGAACGGGTGGTTCTTGACAATGCTTTCAAGGATAGCGGCAGCCTTGTCAATAGGTGTTGGATAAAGTTCCTTTCCATCAAATGTTTGGAATGGTCGATTCAGTGCTGAATCCAGAAGTTCTTCATCTCGAACTCCATCAAACCCACCAAAACGTTCAATGAGTATAGCATGGATTTCCTGGACTTCCTTTTCTGAAATCATTGAGCCAGTCTTTCCAGCAGTTCTTTATCTTCAGTTAAAATAGTTCGTAAGTTCTGTGATAGAGAAACAGATTCATTTGATTTTCCTTGAACCGATTTCAAATAATCAAAGACTTCTTGAAGCACTTGTTCAGGAGTGTTGTCTAAGAGTTCACTAATTGCTGTTTTTACTTCTTCTCTACTCATATATCAAAGATACGAATTTAACAGGAAAATTGTTCGGTGCGATTAATTCCATCATTATTATACATTTTGCTACGTGATGTGTAGCCGTATTTCAGGACGGGTCAAAATGGTATCTAACGTCCATGTATGAGGCGTGTGCTCCCACTTTTGGACAGCACTAAAATAGTGAAGTCTGCCGGTGCATCCAAAGTTTGTAGAAAGCAGTACGTTCTGAAGTGAAAAAATCCCGCGAACTGAAGTCTCCAAACAGCACTAACCTTTCTCGGCGGCAGACGAAACGGTCAAGTTCCGATGCAGTTTGTAGAAAGCACTTAAGCACATGCCTTCATACATAATGTTACACAACGTTTCATTTCCAACTTACATCTATGTTCGTCATTTTCCATACGTCGTTGATGAGTTCAACCGTTACCGGAATTTGCTTAGTCAAAGGATCATCTTTCCGATAAGCTAATCCAACAGTTATCTCGTATTTGTTATCCGAAATTCTTTTCGTTCCAGTTAGTTCGAAATAAAAGTAGGGATCCATTCCAAGTCCAAACCACTGGTAGAATTGAAAACTGCAACTGATGTTCTCAAATTGACCTAGGTCCTGAAAAGTTTTGAAATCTTTGTATTTGATTTGTGAAAGGTTATCACGACATCCTTGATAAATGTCTCGTGATTTTTGGACGAGTTGGTCGTAAAAGTTAAAACGTTGGTGTAGTTCATTGAATTTACTGAAATCCATGTCCGTCATTCCGTTTTCCAGTTCCTTAAATGTTGGTTTCATGTCTCGATAACCACCGTTCACATACCAGTTGTAGAAGTTCGAAACTAGTTGTTCAGGTTCCCTTAACTGTTGGGGTTGCAAAAGAAATATGAGAAGCAAAAAATTCATGTTAATGAGTTTGTCTACGGTGTGGTCATCATGCTGTGTAACGCTAAGCTAGCAGGAGTGCGCCCCAAGCTTGGCAAGTTCCGATAAAACNNAAGTTTGTAGAAAGCACTGCGTACGGAAAGATGAAAAATCCTGCGAACTGAAGTTGGTAGAAAGCAAGGACCTGTCCCAGCGGCTGATTCATGGTGAAGTTCGCACTGAAGCCTGTAAACTGGCAGTTGGCGCATTCGTGCTAGCAACTGTTAGAGCACGTTTATTCTTCAGTTAGTGTGTCTCCTATTAATATGAATGTTCTGGTTATGGTTGAATCAGAGTGCAAGAATTGATCCTCGTCAAATTCGATTAACTCAGTACTAATCTTACTTTCCTTGATTTCAGAAATGTTTTCGATGCTTGAAAACTTATCTCCACCGAAACTGTTAGCAATCAATTTCCATGAGTTATCTGTTGAGGTTAGAATATGCCATTGAAGTCCGTACATGTTGCCCGACACAGGACTCCAAATTGACTGAATTGCAAAGTCATAAATATCATCATTGTTCAATAGTCCTGTTTTGATGCTTTCTCTTTGAATTGTATATGATTCTTTAATTAGATCTGCTGGATCAGCATTCGTTGTATCAGGATGAAATTCAATATAGTAATCACCACCGTCTACAAATCCAGACTCAAGAATTACCTGACCATTTAGTTCGGATATTATGTCTTCTGCAACTTTTTCAATTAGCAGAGTTGTGTCCAAAGCAATGCGTCGAGTTTCCTTGCTATTAGTAGTTGTGGTACATCCAAAGTTTAGAAGTAAAACAGAAGCTATTAGGAAAGAATATTTGAGTTGCATTCGTATGTGCTCTAACGATCAGATATGGCGAGTGGCCACACTGATTCTAAAGAGCACTAAGGTAGTGCAATCCCGCCATATCTCATAAGGCTTGCAAGTGGCTTACACTCTGAAAGTCTCTCATGTGCCCGGCACTAAATCCAGCAAATATCTCAGAAGTATCAGGGGGCGGGATGGAGCGGTCAAGCTAGCATAACAGTCTGAAAATAGCGATTATGGCCATTCGATATATCGCCTGTTATGCGCTTTTAGTATTCATAATTATCGTAATCAACCTGTTCCAGCCCGATATTAGTTCGGTGTTCGTTCAGAAGGCGTTGATGTTCCTTGACGGTAACTCCTTGACAACCCCATTCTAATAAGTAGAAGTAGTCATGTGATTCAGGAATCCGTTCAAGTGTCCAATCTGGTTGACATTTAAAGATCCTTCCTATTGCGAAAGTTGGAGCTTCATCCGCTGAACCACTTTCAGTTGCTATAATTTTATTATAGAGTTTGAAGAGTTCCTCATCCTGAGTTGAGCAGACGTAATTAGAAAAGTTGTTCAGAATCTGATCAAACATCATTTCGTGAAAGACTACCCATTCGTTACTGGCAATTTTAAAATTATTTAATTGCCTATCAGTTAGCTTAGATCTATTGTTGTACAGTTCAAGTTCACGGTTGAATATTTTCGTCAACTTCTCTTTCATTAGTGAATTGTTGATGGTGCTTAGGTTTGAAATTCTGCTCCTATGAACATACCCCTTAACAGTGTTTGAATAATTGTTCTTATGATTTTCACAAGCACATTTAATGACCGTTACTTCAAGCCATTGTTCGTTAGGTTGTTCGATGTACGTGAAGACTTCATAGTCGAAGATTTTATCAATAATGTCCGTTGATGTTCCCTTGCCTGCTCTTATGTTTGTGTACCCATCCGGATCATTGATTACTCCAATTATCGGTTCCTGTGCAAATGCAAGTTGACAAAAAGAGATAAATGATATGATTAATAGTTGGGTTTTCATTTTGCATATATTGCGCATAACGTCCATGTATGAGGCGTGTGCTCACACTTGGCTAATATCTGCAAAATAGTGAAGTCTTCCGGTGCATCCAAAGTTTGCAGAAAGCAGTGCGTTTTGAAGTGAAAAAATCCCGCGAACTGATATCTCCAAACAGCACTAAACTTTCTCGGCGGTAGACGAAACGGACAAGCCCGATGCAATTTGTAGAAAGCACTCAAGCACATGCCTTATACATATTGTTGTAGAGCGTCATTTTTCGCCAAGTTGCTTCAGAAGTTCTTGAAACTCAGTTGTTCCGTTAGACTTGTCAGTATGAATTTCAACGTTACCAACCATGGAATGGTAATGAAGGGTAAAGACCTTACTATTGAATAGAAAATCCCAATATTTGGAGTCAAAATCATCTATCTGCTCAGTAAAGTCAGTTTTTAGTCGGGTTCTGATTCTGTCGGAATAACTATAAAAATCTTCCCATTCAGAGTTGCTATACAGAACGTAGTTGTAGAGTTTTCCAGTAGTGTTAAGAGTTATAGAATATTCATTATTCATAGATCTTGAAACTCAGATTTAAACTTGTTCCAGTAACTAAAACGATCTGAGTCAAACCTTCTTCTTTTCCAATTTGAGAAGATGTTGTTCTTCCGCTTCTTCTTTAAAGACCGTGTTTGAATTTGATCCCAAAGCCAATGTTCATCAAATCCTCCCATTCACCAGCTGTACTCCAAAGGTTCATTCCAACAATTGGCTTCACTTCATAGAAATCAATGTTCTTCAGTTCGCTTAAAGAATATCCACTGTTCCTAAAAGTTTCTCTTATCCTTAAAGCATCATCGGTTTCCAATTCTGTGTCAAGGTAGAATTCAGAAATTGCCAGCCATACTGGTTTACGTTTTTCGATTTCATCTGAGTTCATGTTCTGAGTGCGATATGCTCTACAACGCCCATGTATGAGGCG
>JAGDZP010000037.1:37109-37682 GCA_049115735.1 Cyclobacteriaceae bacterium
GAAAGCACGCAAGCACATGCCTCATACATAATGTTGTGGGCAGTTTTTAGTTATTGTGTCGTTCAGATGCTTTGATTCCTGCTAGTTCTCCGTTCTCAAATCGCATGTAGAAAACTAGAGTTAAGCCGAAGTTTGTAATGCCGTCATGGTAGTAGTCATTTTTCGATCTCGCTATTGCAAGTTCAGCCATAAGTACGTTACTCGAAGTTGGAGAAAACCACAGTTTTAGTTTGGATTTCTTTTTTTCAGAAAGTACTTCCAAGCTTTTATCTTCAACAACTGGCTCAGAATTCTGTCCGTTCGAATAGTCCGTTCCCGTTTGTTCAAGAACTTCGTCAAAATAACCAAAGCCTATGTCACTAAATGGAATAACCTCTGGCATCACTTGAATTTTGTTGGTCTGTCCGTTAGTGAAACTCTTAAAGTCTTCAGAGTTCTTGATGTGCTCTATGGCAAGTTGATGTATGCTTAGTTCTTGAGAAAAACTAAGATTAAAACAGGCCAGAAAGAGAATTAGAAATTTGCTCATAGTACCAATTGCACACAACGATTAGCTATCGGTTGTATGCCCAC
>JAGDZP010000038.1:0-56151 GCA_049115735.1 Cyclobacteriaceae bacterium
TTTCAAAAAAATGAAGCGTGATTAATTGAATATCAGTCTATTAATCAGCTAATTCTCTAATGGCCGCCATTAGAGATTATATCCTAATGACAATTCCGGGTTAAGTCTATTCTTTCAAAGTATTTCATATCTCTATCAAACTGTCATAGCTGCCACAGCTAGCCCATGTTTACTTCAGATTCTGGTAAACGTAGAAAATTAGATTATGAATACTACAATGGGGTTCTCATCTTTTGATTGCCTGCCATTTTAATTATTTTTCCATTATGAATCGTATCGATAGGCTGACGGCCATTTTAGTGAAGCTGCAGAGCAAACGTAGAACATCCGCTGACGAAATATCCGAACACTTTGATATCAGTATGCGGACGGTTTATCGTGATATTCGCGCACTAGGAGAGGCTGGTGTACCTATTGGATTGGAGCAGGGGCAGGGCTATTATATAGTCGATGGTTATCATTTGCCTCCTGTGATGCTGACTAAGGAAGAGGCTGGTGCTGTGTTGATGGCGGGTAAGCTGATGGAGAAAATGGGAGATAAATCAGTGACTGAAGGTTTCAATAGTGCCCTGATGAAAATAAGCTCTGTATTGAAGGGTAGTGAACGTGATTTCGTAGAGGACCTCAATAAGTATATAGCCGTTGACAGACCGGATTTCCCGAAAAATGACAATTTCCCTGATGAATTTTTAGCTGATATAAAGCTTGCTCTAGTCGCTAAGAGCGTCTTGGAATTTGAATACTATTCGCAGTACAAAGACCAGAATAATACTCGGAAGGTGGAACCATTGGGATTGGTGTTTTATTCAGGCCATTGGCATTTGATAGCCTATTGTTTGCTACGCAATGACTTCAGGGACTTCAGAACGGACAGGATTATGAAGTTGAAGTTATTGGAAGATCGTTTCGAAAGGCGCTACCAGGGAGACTATAAAGATTTGATTCGTCATTTTGACCGAACTGGTGAACTGCAACAAGTGAAAATTAAATTTTCAGAGAATGTGGCCAGGTTTATCTCAGATCAGAAATACTACTATGGCTTTGTGAAGGAAGAAAAACAGGGAAGTGAAGTCATAATGACCTATATGGTAGGTAGTCTGCATTACTTCGCACGCTGGCTCGTGATGTACGGTTCGGCTCTGGAAATCCTCGAACCAATAGGGCTTAAAGACGAAATGTACAAGATTATCGAAGAATTGAATGAGCATTACAAGACTGTTGACATAGGGTTGTCATTTTGAGAATCTAGGTTAGCGTATGTCTTCCGTAGAATTGTTCATCACCCAGCAACCGAAAGCTCATGCCAAGCTCATGTTTGAGCTTCGGGATATTATCCTATCGAGCCTGCCGAGGGTAGAGGAGAAAATCAACTACAACTGTCCCTTTTATTATTACCTGAGATGGTTTTGCTACATCTATCGCCCATCCAAAACAGAGAATATTGTAGCTCTGGGCTTTTGCCAGGGCGCACAATTGAGCAATTCTCAAGGGCTGCTAACTGGAAACGGGAAGATGGTTCGCCTTATAGAGTTTGATGTCACCAAGGAGCATGATATGGAATTGGTGCGAGAGGTAATTAGCGAGGCTGTGCTACTGCAGGAGCATTTATATAAGAATAGACCTTGAAGGTTTTTGAAACCTTCAAGGTCTGATTGTTGGTGAGCGCTGACACTGCTCATTAGTCCGGATGGCAGTGACATCCTTTTGTTTTATGCATTTTGCCGGATCTGTTCCTGCATCTTTCTGAGTGGGCACTACCAACGGATCCCGGCACAGGGCCGGGAAATGGTGGTTGGTTGATGAAAACAAAAGATACAACGAACAGCCGGAGAGACGTGTCTTATGAAACACCTTCGCTGTTACTCCAAATTTTTTTTTTTACATTTCCAAAATCCCACTGACATAGGGTTGTCACTTCTCACTTATTTCTTTGACTTGATTAAACA
This sequence comes from Cyclobacteriaceae bacterium, assembly GCA_049115735.1. Lineage (GTDB taxonomy): Bacteria > Bacteroidota > Bacteroidia > Cytophagales > Cyclobacteriaceae > CAXBNB01. The sequence continues at coordinate 1,947 of JAGDZP010000038.1, forward strand.
CTTATAAAATCTATTTATGAAAAATCAAGTAGTTGAACTCGTTGTTTACAAGGTAAAGAAGGAGTTCGTTGGCAATTTTCAGTCAGACATTATGCCTGAGTTTAGAAAGCTAGTCAATTCATTCGGTGGTTTGGTATCTTATACCACGTTCAATTCTCTCAATAAAGATGGTATGTACTTCGATGAGGTGATTTGGGAAAGTGTAGAGCATGCTTCTATGGCGATTGTAAAGTTCGAACAGATGAAGAAGAAGGGTGAGCATGCGGAATTGATGAATTGGTTTGATGAGGTAACATTTATGGATCACTTTAAAAAAGTATCGTAATGGAAATGACAATTCAAAAACTAGACTTGAAGAAGGAATATGCTCAGTACTATAATGCAAGCATAAAACCTCAAAAATTGATGGTGGAAGAAGATAAATTTCTCTCCTTATCTGGTATGGGAGCTCCTGAAGATGCCTTATTTCAACGAAGTATTGAGACCATATATCCTGTAGCTTTTACCGTCAAAAAGTTTTATAAGCAGCAGGGCATGGATTTTATCGTGCCGAAGCTTGAATGCTTTTGGTGGGTGGAGTCTGAGTTGCCGTTTGAAGAAACCCCAAGAACGGAATGGTTTTGGGAATTAATCATTAGGATGCCGGAGTTTGTGGATACTGCGAAAGTAGACGAGGCTATTGGTGAAGTGATAAAGAAGAAAAATATTTCGTTGGCGAATGAAGTGTACTTAAAGAAAATGGAAGAAGGGTTCTCCGTACAGGCCATGCACATTGGGTCATACGAGAATGAAAAACCGACCATTGATAAAATGTTCGAGTTTATGGAGGAAGAAAACCTGGAGATGGTGGGCAAGCACCATGAAATCTATATTTCTGATCCCAGGAAAATACCAGAGGAGCGATTAAAAACAGTTTTGCGCTATGCAGTCAAATCGATTGACAGCTAGTTATTAATATCAAACATAATGCTGGAAAAATATGATTTATAGTTTAAATTAAGTCATATTTTTTCTGGCTTGTATACAGACAGTTTAGTTGTCTTAATTCATTATAATACAGATATGGCCGAACCTCTTAAAAATTATTTCAACGAAACATTTGTTAGCAAACTTGCAGAAGAAGTAAAGTCGGTTTACAAAGCTTTCGATATTTCTGGATACAAAAAGGCGATATTGAATGACGACTGGGAAGCCCGGGAGTTGAAGGATCGCATGAGGCATATTTCTACTTGCCTTGGAGATTTCCTGCCAGAGTATACCAAGGCTGTTCAGCTTCTAATGGAGGTTGCGCATAAGTTTGGCGATTTTACATCCATGGTTTTTTCAGAGTATGTGGAGGTATATGGGATGGATCATCCCGAACTTTCGCTAGATGCTATGGAATTGTTCACCCAGCATTCCAGTGCTGAATTTGCCATCAGGCCATTTATCATTAGATATGAAAAACTAGCTATGGAAAGAATGCTGCAGTGGTCTAAGCATGAAAATAATCATGTACGCAGACTGTCTAGTGAGGGTTGTCGGCCAAGGCTTCCATGGGCCATGGCCTTGCCTGAATTTAAAAAAGATCCTGCACAAGTATTGCCAATCCTGGAAAACCTAAAGGATGACGACTCTGAGTACGTGCGCAAAAGTGTAGCCAACAATATCAATGATATTACCAAGGACAATCCCCAGGTGGCACTTGAATTGGCCAAACGTTGGTATGGTTCATCAGAGAAGACCAATTGGATAATAAAGCATGGACTGAGAACCTTGTTGAAAAAAGGAAATGAAGAGGCATTGAAGATTTTTGGCTTCAAAGACGAGGTGAACGTAGAGGTTTCCGTTATTGATCTATCTGAAAATCGAATAGCGATTGGAGGGGAGGCGCAGTTTGCTTTCTCAATCACCAACAAGGATAAGGATCAGTCTTTCTTAAAGGTCGGATATGTTGTAGGCTACATGAAATCAGGAGGCAAAACTTCTGAGAAAATATTTCACATCAGTGAAAAAGAATTTGCCCCAAAGCAAACTGTAGCATTCAAGAAAAAGCTATCATTTAGAGATTTGACTACCCGAAAACACTATCCTGGCGATCACTACATATACATATCGGTTAATGGCCTTCATTTCGAAAAGACCCACTTTCAACTGACAAATTGATATAGCTGGATTCTGTCTTATTTCTTGATTCTCAGTGCGAAATCTGCTAGATTGTTGTTCTTCTTTCAGATTGATGTTTCAACTAACGTTTTTGCTATGAGAATTAAAATCACCTTAGTATTGGTATTTCTGATTTGCTACTGTTTTACGGGTCTATGTCAGGAAAATATGCTTTGTCAGGGAGGCTATTGGACGGAGGATGAGGGCAACCTGAAGTTGAAAGAGTTTGCGAAAAAATGGGATGATGTAGAATCCTGGGAAGCAAGGGCAAAAATGATTCGTCAGGGCATTCTTGACGGGATGCAATGGAATAAAATGCCTGATCTCAAAGGAGATTTTGAAGCGACGATTTGCGAGAGCAGGCAAATGGATGGCTACATTGTTGAAAATATTTCCTTGAAGAGCTTTGACGGCTTTTATATTACAGGGAATCTTTATCGACCTGTCAAGAAAAGAGAAAAGCATGCGGCCATTCTGAGTCCTCACGGCCACCTTAGAAACAAACGACTTACACATTATATGCAAAAAAGAGCCGGAGTGCTGGCCCGAATGGGAGCCATTGTATTTGCTTATGATATGGTTGGTTATGGTGACAGTAAACAGGTGAATCACAAAATGCCAATAGCGCTTCTGTTGCAAACATGGAATAGTAAGAGGGTGTTGGAATATTTACTGTCTAGAGATGACGTAGATCCTAAGCGCATAGGAATGACCGGGGGGTCCGGTGGGGCTACTCAGACCTTTGTGCTAACTGCTATTGATGATAGAATCACAGCATCTGCTCCGGTAGTGCAGGTTTCTGCGCACTTCTTTGGTGGATGTGTATGTGAGAGTGGTATGCCAATTCATAAAAGCAAAAATCACCAGACCAGTAACGTAGAGATTGCTGCACTTTGTGCTCCAAGACCGATGTTGATAGTTTCTGATGGAGTAGACTGGACTAGGAATACGCCAAGGGTAGAATATCCCTATATACAGAGCGTATATGCTTTGTATGATGCCGAGCACAAAGTGGAAAATGTACACTTACCATTGGAAAGGCATGATTATGGCTACTCCAAACGAACAGCAGTTTACAACTTTTTTGCCCATCATTTTAAGCTTGACTATAGAAATATACCTTATAATGATGGCTATAATGAAAGCTTTATAAACGTGCTGACTTATGAGGATTTGGAAGTGTACAATGAAAAAATGCCCTTGCCCGAAGGAGCATTACAAGGAGATGACGCTGTAATGGATTACTTAAATATCAAACCATAGCATGGCCTTTTGGTAAGGCCGAAATGGTCTCTCTTTTTTTTGCCTTTTCTTTGACTATCAGTTGAACAGATCTTCCTTCAATTCTTGATTCCAGCCATGAAATGATGTCAAAGTAGATAAAGGCTCTTTTTTCATATTTGTTCTCTGCCAGTCTGAGCATGTTGTCTCTCAACTTTTGAAACCTATCTATTAGCTGCTTATCAGTAAGTGTAGGATTCAATCGTTTTAGGAAGTTGAGAATGTTTCTTTGAAATTGATGTAAATCCTTGGTCTTTAGCAAAAAACGATAGGTCGAACGCACGTTGTATTGAATCAGTTCGATATTGCCGAGTTCATAGTGGCAGATCAAACTTAGAATCCTTGCAAAACCATGAATATCTTCCCTTAAGCTTACTTCGGTAGTATTGATGATTTTATTCAACCAAAAAATTGCATCCTTAAAATCGCTGTTGCCAAAGTAGAGGCAGGCAGTTTTGTAGAACATGATCACTTTAGATTGATTATCAAGTTGATCAATAAATTGTTCTAGTCCCGCTTTGATTCTTTCTATCAGCTGCACACCTTTTTCAAAATCACCAATCATAAAAAGCCCGTTGAACTCATGCACATAAGAGTATTTCAAAAGCTTCAGCTTAATGTTGTCATTCAGGTTGATGGCGGAAAGGTTGCCCACCGATCTCAGTTCTTTTTTGGTTACTAAAAACTCCTCGTACTTTTCGAGTTTATTTTGGGCAATCATCAAATGATTAAGTGCAGCGATATATTGCTCGATTTTAGAAGACATAAGTGTTTTATCTCCATGGAAAATCTGCACCCATTTTTGAGCATACTCGTATCCGGTTTCAAAGTCCTGAATGAAAAAGTAGTAGTTGATATATAAGCTGTATAGGCTAATCTTTTCACTTACCGATAACTCATTCTCATCTGGATTTGGAAAGCTGGATTCAAAGAGTCGGTTCACTTTCTTAAAGTCGTCTTCACTCCGCATGTATCCCACCTGGTGATAAATGCTGTTCAGTTGGACATGCAAGTTGGAGTAGGCATTTATATTATTGATCCTGTTGCTCACATCCTGCACCTTGTTCACAATCTCGATTACATCCTCCTGGGTGTTTTGACCTGCAGTATAGGGTAGCAGTCGTTTCTCCCAGTTCAATACTTCCAGCTGCATTTCCAGGTTGTCTATTCTCTCAGCATTTCTCCTTGCTTTTTTTAGTACATTGATACACTGCTGGTAGAGGCTCTTATTGAAAAGGATTTGTACATGATCGATCAGGTTGTGGATACCTATCTCCGTAACGGAGTTTGAATTGTAGGTTCTGAGGCTCTGAAGGACCTTATTGTACAGGTGCGCCTTTAAGTTAGAGAGTTGTTCTGGTTTGATGGATGGTTCTTTTTTTAAGACCTTATCCTCATCAAACTCATCCTGTTTGTCTATTAAATTAAAGAGTCGGACAAACTTCGAATTATCCTTGCCTGTTGTGGTAGTCTTGAAATACCTTTTCTCACTTTTTTTTAGCGATTTTATTAGGTTGAAAAGGGTATCGTTTTTCTCTTTAGGCATAGTATTTATTTTTTCAAAAGTATAATATAAAATATAATAATTAGTGTATTTGTGGTTTTAGAAATCGTAATTATAAAATAATTATGTGTTTCATATAGCAAGTGGCCTTTTTAATTTTGATCATTATAAATAAAATAATATGGAAAACAGAGTTCAAATATTCGACACAACCTTGCGGGATGGGGAACAAGTCCCGGGTTCTAGATTAGATACAGAAAACAAAGTATTGATCGCTCAAGAACTGGAACTGCTGGGTGTTGATATAATTGAAGCTGGCTTTCCGATTTCAAGTCCTGGAGATTTCGAATCTGTTTTTGAAATCTGCAAGGTAATAAAAGATGCAACTGTATGTGCTTTAACAAGGGCTATTCAAAAAGATATTGAAGTAGCGGCCGATTCAGTGAAGCACGCAGTGAGGCCAAGAATACATACAGGTATTGGCACCTCAGATCAGCATGTTTTCACTAAAATTAAAACTACCAGGGAAGACATCATTGAGAGAAGTAAGCGAGCTGTGAAGCTGGCTAAGAAGTATGTAGAGGATGTTGAGTTTTACGCTGAAGATGCTGGGAGAACCGATAACGAATTTCTAGCCCAAGTGATTGAAGCCGCTGTTGCTTCTGGGGCCACTGTTTTGAATATTCCAGATACAACAGGTTATTGCTTGCCAGAGGAGTATGGTCAAAAGATCAAATACCTAATGGAGAATGTAAAGGGTATACATAATGCTACTATCTCTACCCACTGCCACAATGACCTTGGCCTATCGACCGCCAATTCCATTGCCGGAGTTCAAAATGGAGCAAGGCAAATTGAGTGCACCATCAATGGTATTGGTGAACGGGCTGGAAACACTTCTTTGGAAGAAGTGGTCATGATCATGAAGAAGCACAAGAGTATGAATTTTGAAACTGGAATCAATACGAAGAGGCTTGCAGGTATCAGTCGCCTCGTTTCAGAAAAAATGCATATGCCTGTACAACCGAATAAAGCGATCGTTGGTAGCAATGCTTTTGCACATTCATCTGGTATCCATCAAGACGGGGTGATCAAGAATCGCGACAATTATGAAATCATTGATCCTGAAGAAGTGGGAGTTAATGAATCATCTATCATATTGACAGCAAGAAGTGGTCGAGCCGCTTTGAATTATAAAATTGAAAAGCTTGGTGTCCAGCTTTCAAAGGAAGAACTGGAGTCCATATATCAAAGTTTCCTTTCTGTAGCTGATACACAGGGGATTGTTGGTGAAAGCGCTTTGAGAGAATTATTAAGTGATTATCTGGTTTCTAATTAATAAGAGAAATCAAAGAAATAGATATTAAACTTTCTATTGTCTTTTTTAACTCGGAGATGAATAAAATCACGAAATAGTTTGGGCGATGAAGTCTTTTTATCATACTTTTGTGCACGAAAATGAAAAACACACTTGTCATAGCATTCGCGATTATTATTGAAGTCACAGTCGGCGGTCAATCGGGAATGGTATAACAATTAAAATAAAAAAATTTTAAAGCACCATTCCCAAACGGAGTGGTGCTTTTTTTTTGAACTAAATATGGGTTGAAGAGACCTACTAAAATGTATTACAATAAAGAATCTATCATATACCTGGATGGTGAGTGGATGAAGGCTACAGAAGCCAAGATCGACTTGTTTAGCCAGACCCTGCACTACGGAAGTGGCGTGTTTGAAGGGATCAGGGCCTATGATAGTTCTGCAGGCCCGAATGTATTCAAGGCAAAAGAGCATTACGAACGTTTGCTTTATTCTGCTAAAAAAATGGGTATAAATATGACCCATACCGTTCAGGAATTGGTGAATCTGACATACGAGCTTCTGGATAAAAATAAGATATCAGATGCTTATATCCGCCCATTGGTATTTCTTGGAGCCAATATGAAATTGGCTAAGACTTTTGATACCCATATTATGCTGGCGGCATGGGAGTGGGAGCCTTACAGCGGCAATGACCCACTTAGGGTAATGGTTTCTTCTTTCGAAAGGCCTAATCCAAAATCCGTTCCTATAGATGCGAAAATATCGGGTCACTATATAAACTCAATTTTGGCGACTAATGAAGCCAAAAGGAACGGATATGACGAGGCTTTGCTTTTGGATGGTAATGGATATGTAGCAGAAGGACCGGGTGCTAATTTCTTTTTCGTAAAAGACGGCATCATCTATACTCCGGCTTTGGGCAATATTCTACCGGGCATTACCCGCGCAACGATTATTGAATACGCCATGGAGCTGGGTTATCCTGTGGTGGAGTCGTTTTTCATCATAGAAGACATCAAAGGAGCGGAAGTAGCCTTCTTCACAGGTACCGCTACAGAAATAGCGAGCATCAGCTCCATTAATGAGATAAAATTTGAGAAGGATTGGCACGATACCATAGCGTATGAGCTATTTCTCATGTATAGACAAAGAGTAAATTCTAATCACACAGTAGTCTAATCTTTTACAATAAACCAACAGTCAACAAGTGGAATCAGTATTAAATAAGCACAGCAAAACGATCACATTGGACCCGTCTCAACCGGCTTCTCAGGCTCAGCTATATGCTACCGGCTTGACAGAAGAGGATATGAAAAAGGCACAGGTGGGAATCGTAAGTACAGGTTTCGAAGGAAACCCTTGCAACATGCACTTGAATATCCTTGCTCACCAGGTAAAAAAGGGAGTGAAAGAAGCTGATTTGGTTGGTCTTATTTTTCATACCATTGGAGTAAGTGATGGGATTTCCAATGGTACCACAGGAATGAAATATTCACTCGTTTCAAGGGATATCATTGCTGATTCTATTGAGACTGTGGTTCAGGCACAGTTTTACGATGCTGTAGTGCCCGTTGTTGGTTGTGATAAAAATATGCCTGGAGCAATGATGGCTTTGGGAAGGTTGAACAGACCAGGACTGCTTGTTTATGGTGGAACTGTGAAACCTGGAAAATGGAAGGGTGAGGACTTGAACATTGTTTCTGCTTTTGAAGCCTATGGTCAAAGGTTGGGTAACAATATCTCTGATGAGGACTACAACGGAATTATTAAGAACTCCATTCCCGGACCAGGAGCATGTGGAGGTATGTATACGGCTAACACCATGTCTTCGGCTATCGAAGCGATGGGAATGTGTTTGCCTTCAGGGTCGTCTAACCCTGCTGAGAGTGAAGATAAAAAGAATGAAACCTTTAGAGTTGGTCAGGTGGTAAGGTACCTGATGGAAAATGATATCTGCCCTAGAGACATCATGACCAAAGAGGCATTTGAGAATGCCATCCGATTAATAATGATCTTAGGAGGGTCAACCAATGCAGTGCTTCATTTGTTGGCCATGGCCAGGGCTGTTGATGTGCAAGTAGAACTTGACGACTTTCAGAGGATATCAGACAGTACGCCATTTATTGCAGACTTGAAACCTAGCGGTAAATATTTAATGGAAGATCTTCATAATGTGGGCGGTGTTCCGGCAGTGATGAAAGCTTTATTGTCTGAAGGCTACCTGCATGGTGATTGTTTGACCGTGACGGGTAAAACACTCGCAGAAAATTTGGAAGCTGGTCCTTCATTGAAAGAGAAGCAAGACGTGATTCACTCATTTAACGAGCCTATTAAGAAGACTGGCCATTTACAAATATTATATGGAAATCTGGCACCTGAAGGGGCTGTAGCAAAAATTACTGGTAAAGAAGGGGAGTATTTTGAAGGACCTGCCAGAATTTTTGAAGATGAGTTTGATGCAATCCGAGGAATAGGTAAAGAAGTACAAAAAGGAGAGGTAATTGTTATTAGAATGTCTGGACCAAAAGGTGCACCGGGTATGCCTGAAATGCTCAAGCCAACTGGTGCAGTAATGGGTGCTGGATTGGGTAAAGATGTGGCTCTGATTACTGACGGTCGATTTTCTGGTGGTTCACATGGTTTTGTTGTTGGGCACATTGCTCCGGAAGCTCAGGAAGGCGGACCATTGGCATTTATTAAAGATGGAGACATCATCGCCATCGATGCTGTAAATAATAAGTTGGAAGTGAAAATTTCTGATGATGAAATGGCTCAAAGAAAGACCGAATGGAAAAAGCCAGCATACAAAGCAGAAAGAGGAATTTTAGCTAAATATATAAGATCTGTAAAATCAGCCTCTGAGGGTTGTGTAACTGACGAAATATAAAAAGGTAGACAATACCAATTGTTAATAAATAGATAAATGGAAACATCAACATTGGAAGCAGAAAAGAAAGCCAAGCAGGCTCCTGAACGCATAAGTGGTTCGGAAGCTTTATTAAGGTGTTTACTCGAAGAAGGAGTAGAAACTATTTTTGGCTACCCAGGTGGTGCGATCATGCCCATCTATGATGAATTGTACAAATACCAGGACAAGCTCAATCACATTCTTGTCCGTCATGAGCAAGGTGCTACGCATGCCGCTCAGGGTTTTGCACGCGTTACAGGGAGAACAGGTGTCTGCTTCGCTACTTCCGGTCCAGGTGCTACCAACCTTATCACTGGAATAGCCGATGCTCAGATTGATTCTACTCCAATTGTATGCATTACAGGTCAGGTACCGGAACACTTACTGGGCACGGACGCTTTTCAGGAAACGGATGTTGTAGGCATTTCTATGCCTGTAACAAAGTGGAACTACCAGGTAACAAAGGCTGAGGATATACCTTATGCAATAGCTCGTGCCTTTTATATAGCCAATTCTGGTCGTCCGGGTCCTGTGCTCGTGGATATTACTAAGAATGCGCAATTTGGAGAAATGGACTATAGTTACGAGAAGTGTACAAAAATCAGAAGCTATCATCCATACCCAATATTGGACGAATCGAAATTATCAGAGGCTGCAGAACTGATCAATTCTGCTAAGAAACCATTTTTATTGGTTGGCCAGGGTGTATTACTCTCCGATGCGGAACAAGAACTAATTTCTCTAGCTGAAAAAGCAGGAATTCCAATGGCCTCAACACTATTGGGTCTATCTGCTGTACCTACGAGTCACCCGCTGTATGTTGGCTATTTGGGAATGCACGGGAATTACGGACCGAACATCAAAACTAACGAGTGTGATGTTTTGATAGCCATAGGAATGCGCTTCGATGATCGTGTTACTGGTGATTTGGAAAAATACGCCAGGCAGGCAAAAGTCATTCATATCGAAATAGATCCTGCGGAGATCGACAAAAATGTAAAGACGGATGTAGCCGTAAATGCCGATGCGAAACAAGCACTGCTTGGCCTCACTCCTTTGATAAAAGAAAATACTCACAAAGAGTGGGTTGAGGAATTCCGAGCCTGTGATAAAATCGAATTTGATAAGGTAATCAAAGATGTCATTAATCCTAGTGGAGACGAAATCGTAATGCCGGAAGTTATCCAGATGATTTCTGAGAAGACTGAAGGGAAGGCAGTAATAGTGACAGACGTTGGCCAGCATCAAATGATAGCCAGTCGCTACTATCAGTTTGCAGAAAAGGATAGTAATGTAACTTCAGGTGGATTGGGAACTATGGGATTCGCATTGCCAGCTGCAATGGGAGCCAAAATGGGCCAACAAGACAGGGAAGTTATTGCAGTTATTGGTGATGGCGGTTTTCAGATGACCATTCAGGAGTTGGGTACCATTTTCCAAAGCAATATAGGAGTGAAGATATTGATATTGAACAATAACTTCCTTGGTATGGTAAGACAATGGCAACAACTCTTCTTCGACAAGAGGTATTCATTTACCGAATTGACTAATCCTAATTTTCAGATCATTTCCGAGGGTTATGGTATTCCTCATGCCAAAGTAGAAAAGCGTGAAGATTTGGGCGAGGCAATAGATATTTGGTTAGGGCATGACGGTCCATACTTGCTGGAGGTAGTTGTGGAGAAAGAGGAGAACGTATTTCCAATGGTTCCTTCAGGAGCTTCTGTTTCAGACATTAGATTAGAATAATAAATCAGTTTTATCATGGCAGATATATATAGTGAGGATCATTCAGATAAAATGGAAAAGGAGTTTACGCTATCCGTATTGACGGAGAATAGAGCTGGTTTGTTAAATCAGATATCAATCATTTTTACAAGGAGAAAAATCAACATTGACAGCCTCAACGTCTCAACCACAGAAGTGCCTGGCATCAGCCGCTTCACAATTGTGATAACATCAACAAAAGAGCGGATAGAAAAAGTTGTTGGCCAGATTAGAAAGTTGATTGATGTGTTGGGTGCATTTCTATATGAAGAAGAACAGATATATTATCAAGAAATAGCTTTATACAAAGTGCCGACCAAAGTGTTTTTGAATGGAAATTCTATCGAAAGATTGGTTAGAAGCAATGGAGCAAGGATATTGGTCATAGAGGAGGACCATATTGTGATTGAAAAAACTGGTCATAAAGATGAAACCCATGATTTGTACAAAAAACTAGAGCCACTTGGGCTGCTTGAGTTCGTCAGGTCAGGAAGAGTTGCAATTTCTCAGTCAAAAAGAAAAACTGAGCAGTATATTCGCGAGTTGGAAAATTCCAACTCCAATCAATTGAGTATTAAAGACTATTAATATTAAAACTGAAAAATCAACAAATAATAAAAGTTAGAAAAATGGCAAAATTAAATTTTGGTGGAGTAGAAGAAGATGTAGTCATGAGAGAAGAATTTCCTTTGAGTAAAGCTCAGGAAGTTCTTGCTGGTGAGACTGTAGCTGTAATCGGTTACGGGGTTCAAGGCCCAGGACAATCATTGAATTTGAAAGACAATGGAATCAATGTAATTGTTGGGCAAAGACAGCCTTCTAAATCTTGGGACAAAGCTGTAGCCGATGGTTTCGTCCCTGGCGAAACTTTGTTTTCAATCGAAGAAGCTCTTGAAAGGGGTACTATCATTTGTAACCTGCTTTCTGATGCGGCTCAGATTGCATTATGGCCTACTATCAAAAAACACCTGACTCCTGGAAAATCTTTGTATTTCTCTCACGGATTTGGTGTGACTTACAAGGAAAAAACAGGTATTATTCCTCCATCTGATGTGGATGTTTACCTTGTAGCACCAAAAGGTTCCGGTACTTCTTTGAGAAGACTTTTTGTAGAAGGAAAAGGATTGAACTCCTCTTTTGCAATTGAGCAAGATGCTACTGGCAAAGCAAGAGAAAAAGCTATCGCTATGGGTATCGCTGTAGGGTCTGGTTACTTGTTCGAAACTACATTCTACAAAGAAGTATCTTCTGACCTTACTGGGGAAAGAGGAACTTTGATGGGTGCTATCCAGGGATTATTCCAGGCTCAATACGAAGTATTGAGAGCTAACGGACACTCTCCATCAGAAGCATTCAACGAAACAGTAGAAGAGGCTACTCAGTCTTTGTATCCATTGATAGCTGAAAATGGAATGGATTGGATGTACGCCAACTGCTCTACTACGGCACAAAGAGGTGCTTTGGATTGGAAGGATGAATTCCACAAAGCAACTAAGCCTGTTTTTGAGAAATTGTATAAGTCTGTAATCGATGGTGAGGAAGCTCAAAGGTCTATCGATACCAACTCTCAGGAAGACTACAGAGAGAAGCTTGATGCTGAATTGAAAGAGATGTATGACTCTGAAATGTGGCAAGCAGGTAGAACTGTAAGAGGTTTGAGACCAGAGAATAAATAATTTCATTCAAGGGCGAAGTGGGAGTTATGACTCTCACTTCGATCTTTGATTGTATTAGGTTGATTAAATGATTAAATTTAGGTATGCAACAAGTGGTTTTAAATATCCCGGATTCTATTGTACTTGAAGAAAAGGAAGTTAAAATCATGGTTGCGTCAAAATTATACGAGCAGGGTAAATTGTCCTTAGGGCAGGCTGCTGATATGGCTGGGTTGTCAAAGCGAACTTTTGCGGAGTTGTTGGGGAATTATGATGTGTCCTTGTTCAACTATCCTGCATCGGATTTGTCCAGTGATGTAAAAAATGCCTAGAGTTATCATTTCTGATACAAGTTGCTTTATCACGCTGAGCAATATCGGTCAACTTGATCTACTTAAGAATATTTACGGAGAAATCACCACAACTTCTGAAGTTGTGCAAGAGTATGGTGCAGAGCTGCCTGAATGGGTTGAAGTACTTTCACCAAAAGATTTGTCCAGACAGGAATTGTTGGAGTTACACATAGATAGAGGTGAAGCAAGTGCTATTGCTTTGGCCCTTGAACTGAAAGCTTCCTTGATTATCCTGGATGATTACAAAGCTAGAAAGGCAGCTGTAAAATTAGGCCTGACCATCACAGGTACCATTGGTGTGATAGTCAGAGCAAAGAAAAATGGAATTATAAAATCTTTAATTCCTATTTTAAATGACTTGAAGGAAACGAACTTTAGGTTTTCAAAAGAGCTAGAGGAATCAGCTCTGAGAGAGGCTGGAGAATTATAGAATAATGCGTCAGAATCTATTACATGGGGGTTCACAAAAACTTGATTATGAGATCAGGGATATTGTGAAAAAAGCTGAGCAGCTACAAAAGCTGGGCAAAAAGATATATTGGGAGAACATAGGTGATCCAATATTGAAAAATGCCGAAGTGCCTTCATGGATAAAAGAAATAGTTTCTGACCTGGCAAAGGACAACAAGAGCTATGGTTACTGTCATTCGAAAGGCATAGTGGACACCAGAAAGTTCCTTGCCGAAAAAAATAATGAGTTTGGTGGCGTTCAAATCGACTTTGATGACATCTTGTTCTTCAATGGATTGGGAGATGCCATTGCAAAACTGTATCAGTTCCTGAACCCATATTCCAGAGTGATTGGACCTTCTCCCGCGTACTCAACGCACTCTGCTTTTGAAGCCGCCCACTCCGATAAGGAACCACTCACTTACAACCTTGACCCGGATAATAGTTGGTATCCTGACCTTGATGATTTGTATTTGAAGGTGAAATACAATCCCAGCATCGTTGGTGTTTTGGTCATCAATCCGGATAACCCTACTGGGGTTGTTTACCCAGAATCCTATTTAAAAAGGATCGTAGACATAGCAAAGGAATTTAATCTCTTTGTTGTCAGTGATGAAATTTACGGCAACATCATATACAATGGAAACAAAACCAGGCGCCTGACGCAGGTATTGGGTGATGTGCCCGGTATTTCTTTAAAAGGGATCTCTAAAGAAGTGCCATGGCCTGGAAGCCGTTGTGGCTGGATGGAGTTCTACAACCGAAAGGCAGATCAGAATTTTGACGACTATTGCCAGGCATTGGAAAACGCAAAAATGGTAGAGGTATGTTCAACTACCCTTCCTCAAAAGGCCATTCCAAAAATTTTCTCACATCCGAAATATTTTGAATACTTAAAGGAAAAGAACGTTTCTATCTCAGATAGGAGTGCAATCATTAGTAGTCATTTTGAAAAAGTTGAATACATCAAATTCAACAAGACGAATGGTGCTTTTTACAATACGATCGTTTTCAAGGAAGGTGTTCTGAACAATAATCAAATCCTTAAGATAGAGGATGACGAGACCAGAAGACTTGCTGAGTCCTGGGTGGAGGCTGTTGATAAACCGGATAGCCGGTTTGTATATTATTTGTTGGCGCAAAAAGGCGTTTGCGTGGTTCCTTTGTCTTCATTCCAGTCCGATTTGTTGGGATTCAGGATCACTTTATTGGAAGAAGAACCGGAAGTATTACACCATACTTTCGGCAAGATAGCTGAGGCTATCAACGAATTTTGCAATTCCGATAAGGTACCGGAAGTCGAACCCGTCAAAAGTTACTAGGCTTTATGGCTATGGCAACTCGCGATGAACCATATAACGTTTTACCCGCAGAAGCTCCTGAGTTGCATGATATCATGTCAGCCGCTCAAAACCTCAAGGAAGTTGTTATTCAGTCTCCGCTGCAGAAAAATCTGAATTTTTCGGATCGATTTGAATCCAATGTCTATTTCAAAAGAGAAGACCTCCAGGTTGTTCGGTCTTACAAACTGAGAGGAGCTTATCATAAAATTGCCTCTTTGAACGAAACAGAAAAAGCTAACGGTATAGCTTGTGCAAGTGCAGGAAACCATGGGCAGGGAGTGGCATATTCTTGTCAGAAATTGGGGATCAAAGGAGTCATTTTCATGCCAAGTCCAACCCCAAAACAAAAGATCAAGCAGGTTAGAATGTTTGGTAAGGATATGGTTGAGGTCAGGCTGGTTGGCGATACATTCGATGATGCCCGTAATGCTGCCAATGATTATTGCAAAGATCATAATGTCACATTCATTCATCCTTTTGATGATAAGAAAGTGGTAGAAGGTCAGGCGACCGTTGCACTGGAAATTTTACAAGACATTAAGGAAAAGATAGATTACTTATTTGTGCCTGTAGGTGGTGGAGGTCTTGCGTCTGGGATAATCAGCGTATTTCAGGAAATGTCCCCAACCACTAAAATCATAGGTGTGGAACCGGAGGGGGCGCCTGCCATGAAGTTGTCTATTGAGAACGGAAAAAATACAACACTTGATAAAATTGACACCTTTGTAGATGGAGCGGCAGTAAAGCGTGTTGGTGATTTGAATTTTGAGATATGCAAACATCATTTAGACGATGTTGTGCTGGTGCCAGAAGGAAAAATCTGCTCAACTATTTTGCAGCTTTATAATGAAGAGGCAATAATTACAGAACCGGCAGGTACGCTAAGCATATCAGCGCTTGATTTTTACAAGGAAGAAATAAAGGGGAAAACGGTTGTGTGTATTGCCAGTGGAAGTAACAATGACATTACCAGAACTGAAGAGATAAAAGAGCGGTCTTTGTTGTATGAGGGCTTGAAACATTACTTCATTATTCGCTTCCCACAAAGGGCTGGGGCTCTACGGGAATTCGTAAATGATGTATTGAGTCCTGATGACGATATTGTGCATTTTGAGTATTCAAAAAAGCATAGCCGTGAAAGAGGTCCGGCGCTCATAGGTATAGAATTACAGAAAAAGGAAAATTTAAAGTCCCTGTTGTCGAGAATGGAAGAAAAGAATTTTTTCTTTGAATATTTGAATGACAAACAGGACTTATTGCAATATTTGATTTGATCATAGAGAAATGAAAGTACTAAAATTCGGCGGAACATCTGTAGGCACAGTAGATAGCCTGCAACTGGTAAAAGGGATCATCGAAGAAGGCTTGAAAACTGACCAGCTGGTGGTTGTAGTTTCAGCACTTGGAGGCGTCACGACCCAGCTGACCGATTGCGCTAAAATGGCTTCATACGGCAATAAGTCTTACGAGAGCGTACTTGTTGAATTGGAGGAGAGGCACTTGCGTATTGTTACTCAATTGATTGGAAAAGGCTCTTCTGACAAGCAGAGAGCAAAAATCATTGAGAAATTTAAGAAGCTCAGAGACCTTTTTCAAGGCGTATATTTTGTTAAGGAACTTTCGAATAAAGTGAAAGATTCTATACTGAGTTACGGTGAATTGCTATCATCCTATATGATACATGAATATCTGAAATCGGCTGGAATAAAAAATTCCTTGATGGATCCTAAGAAGGTGATCATCACTGATAATAAGTATGGTAAAGCCAATGTTGATTTTAAAGTTACGACTGCCAAAATTAAGAAATACTTTGGTGACGCAGACTATCCGGTAATTGTTCCTGGTTTTGTTTCAGCTACTCCAAGAGGACTAACAACTACTCTTGGCAGGGGTGGTTCAGACTATACCGCCACAATTCTTGCGGGTACTCTTCGAGTTGACGCCTTAGAAATATGGACTGATGTAAATGGTATGATGACAGCTGACCCACGAATGGTGTCGACAGCACATACTATTGAAAGCATTACCTATCAGGAGGCGATGGAGCTTTCTCATTTTGGAGCCAAGGTGATTTACCCTCCGTCCATTCATCCTGTATTGGGTAAGCAAATCCCAACTTTTGTTAAAAACACTTTTGACAAAGATGGGCCTTGTACGAAGATCAGTAATGTCAAAGTTTCCAATAGCGACATAATTAAGGGTATCTCCAGTGTAAAGAATATCTCATTGCTCAACCTAAATGGCAGTGGCATGGTAGGTATTCCAAGTTTTTCTAATCGATTGTTTAAAGCGCTATCTGTAGCCAATATCAATGTGATTATGATCACACAAGCATCTTCAGAGCACTCTATTTGCGTAGGTATTGCTGATGACGATGTTGAAGCCGCTAGCGATAGCATCAATAAAGAATTTGTCTATGAAATGAGCACAAAGAAGATCAATCCGTTGGAAGTAGAAAGCAATCTGGCTGTAGTGGCTTTGGTAGGAGAAAAGATGCATGATCATGTTGGGGTAAGCGGAAAAATGTTTGAATCGCTTGGGCTAAATGGTATCAATATCAAGGCCATAGCCCAGGGATCTTCGGAGAGAAATATTACTGCTGTAATCGATGAAAACAACCTGAGAAAAGCATTGAATGCACTTCATGAAAGTTTTTTCTTGTCCAGAAGGAAGAAGCTGAATATTTACATGATTGGTGTTGGGAATGTTGGAGGAACATTGCTGGATCAGATTGCAGCACAGTATGACTACCTTTTGGAGAATGAGCAAATCGACCTTCGTGTTGTTGGTATTGCTAATAGCAAGCGTATGCATTTTGAGATGGATGGTATTAATCTGAAAAGATGGAAGACAACTCTGATGGAAAAAGGGATGGGTATGGACAGCAGCTTGTTTATCAATAAAATCAAAAGCTTCAATATGATTAATAGCGTATTCATTGATAACACAGCAAACTCAGATATTGCTTCACTATACAAGGATGTATTGTTAAAAAATATTTCTATTGTCACACCTAATAAAATTGCATGCGCATCGGCATATGTAAATTATAAGGAGCTAAAAAATATTTCTCAGGAATACAATTCGAGATTCCTTTTTGAGACTAATGTAGGTGCAGGCCTACCTGTTATTTCTACATTAAGTGACTTGATCAACAGTGGTGACAAAGTGAATAAAATTCAGGCGGTACTTTCAGGTAGTTTGAATTTCATATTCAACTACTTCAATGCCGATACAAAGTTTGCTGATATTGTGAAGCAAGCTCAGGATGATGGGTATACAGAGCCCGATCCAAGGATTGACTTGAGTGGTATTGATGTAATGCGAAAAATATTGATTCTGGTTCGTGAAAGTGGAAATAAGCTGGAATTGGAAGATATAGAAAGTGAGGCATTCATACCAGAGGAGTGTATGAATGTGAATAGTGTAGATGAGTTCTATGAAGGAATTAAAAAACACGAAGACCATTTTCAAGCCATCTTCAAAAAAGCGAATGATGCTGGAAAAAGACTGAAATATGTAGCGACTTTTGATGAAGGAAAAGCTTCAGCGGGTCTGCAGGAAATACCTTCGGATCATCCATTCTATAATTTGGAAGGAAAGGACAATATCGTCTTGTTTTATACCAATCGCTATGTGGATCAGCCACTGGTGATCAAGGGTGCCGGAGCAGGGGCAGATGTAACCGCATCTGGAATTTTTGCCGATATCATGAAAATAGCCAATAGTTAAGCGTAGAGGGGAATCATGGAAGATGTAATAACCGAGGGTATTCCGGACAACTACAATAGGATTTTGAGTAAGTCGGAGGAGATTGGTTTTACCATGCCTTCTGATTTGTATATTGGGTCTTTTCTTAAAACCCTTGTGGCGTCAAAACCGGGTGGTAGTTTTCTAGAGTTAGGCACAGGGCTAGGGTTGTCTTTGTCCTGGATGGATGAGGGGATGGACACTAGATCTAGGATTATCTCTGTGGACAATGATCCTAAGCTAGTAGAAATTGCTAAAAGTTTCTTTGGTGAAAAGGAAAATGTAGAACTTGTTTGTGCGGATGGCAATGACTGGATAAGACAGAATGAAGATACAAAGTTCGACCTTATTTTTGCGGATGCCTGGCCTGGAAAATTTAACTTATTGGAAGAGACTTTAGCCTTGTTAAAAAGTGGAGGCTATTATGTGATTGACGACCTGAGTCCACAAGAAAACTGGCCGGAAGGTCATCGGGAAAAAGTAGATAGATTATTGATTACATTAGATGAAAGGCCTGATTTGGTTTTGACCAAAATGAATTGGTCTACTGGTTTGATTTTAGCGACTAAGAAATAGTATAAGATTAGAATGCAAGATTCGATTAAAATATTTGCACCGGCGACAATAGCCAATGTAAGCTGCGGGTTTGATATCATGGGATTTACCCTGGAGGGTTTAGGGGAAGAGATTGAGATCACCAAGACTCAAAATGGGTCTCACAAGATTAATCCTGTTGAAGGATTTGAGGGTATTCCAACCGACCCTGATAAGAACGTAGCGACCGTGGCAGTACAGGCATTATTGGATAAGTTGGGTAAAAAACAGGGCTTTGAATTCACTTTCAAGAAACATATCAAACCAGGAAGTGGTTTGGGCACAAGTGCTTCAAGTTCTGCTGGTGCTGTTTTTGGCGTAAACGAATTGTTGGGCAGGCCATTCAAAGTGAATGAGTTGGTGGAGTTTGCCATGGAAGGGGAAAAGTTGCTGTCGGGCAAAGCCCATGGTGACAATGTATCACCAGCATTATTGGGTGGCTTTCAGTTGATTAGAGGCTATAATCCTATTGATCTTGTGAATGTTTCTTTCCCAAAAAACTTATTCGTGACCATAGTACATCCGCAAGTAGAAATCAAAACTTCTGAGGCCAGAAAAATGCTTCGTGACGAAATACCAATGTCTGAGGCAGTTACCCAATGGGGCAATGTTGCTGGGTTGGTGTCAGGATTATATACATCTGATTTGGACCTAATCGGTAGATCTATGACAGATGTGATTGTTGAGCCGATTCGTTCCAAACTCATACCGCAATATGATAAGGTCAAACAGGTAGTGAAAGATGCTGGAGGAATTGGAAGCGGTATTGCTGGATCAGGTCCCTCTATTTTTGCTTTTAGCAAAGACAAGGAAACAGCCGAGGCAATTAAATCGAAGATGAAAGAAATCTATGATGACGCAGGGATAGAGTATTTGCTGTATATCACCAAAATCGCAAAAGGCGGATCGAGAATAATTGATTGAATAAAAGATTTGAGATACTGAAGTATCAGGGGATATAATTTCCCTCTTCAGTCTTCTCTCTTCCAACTCTTAAAAAATGAAATACTACAGTACCAATAAATCAGTTCCGGAAGTATCATTCGAAGATGCTATCGTTAAGGGTTTGCCTGAAGACAATGGACTCTTTATGCCCGAACGCATTGAAGCTCTGCCACAGTCTTTTATCGACAATCTAAAAAACTCTAACCTGCATGAAATCGGCTTTGAAGTAGCGAGCAGGTTTATTGAAGACGAAATTCCTTTCGACGATTTGAAGCAAATCGTGAAAGATACGCTAGCCTTTGATATACCAGCTGTTGAAGTAGAAA
The DNA here is from genome assembly GCA_049115735.1 of Cyclobacteriaceae bacterium. Lineage (GTDB taxonomy): Bacteria > Bacteroidota > Bacteroidia > Cytophagales > Cyclobacteriaceae > CAXBNB01. The sequence goes on from JAGDZP010000038.1 coordinate 22,291, forward strand.
AGGACATTTATTCTTTGGAACTATTTCATGGCCCAACCCTTGCTTTCAAAGATGTAGGGGCGAGGTTCCTGGCAAGGTGCCTAAGCTATTTTTCATCTAAAAAAGCAAGAAAGGCCACCATCCTTGTGGCTACTTCGGGCGATACCGGAAGTGCGGTTGCCCATGGCTTCTTAGGGCTGGAAAATATCAATGTGGTGATTCTCTACCCTAAAGGAAAAGTAAGTGATATTCAGGAAAAGCAACTAACTACTCTTGGACAGAATATCACTGCTCTGGAAGTGGATGGCACGTTCGATGATTGCCAAGCCTTGGTGAAAAAGTCTTTCCTAGACAAACCAGTTAAAGAGCAGTTCCATCTGACCTCAGCCAATTCCATCAATATGGCCAGGTTGATACCTCAGTCATTCTACTATTTCTGGGCTTATGCCCAGGTGAAGGATGGCCGACCAATATACATCTCTGTGCCAAGTGGAAACTATGGAAACCTGACTGCAGGATTACTGGCTCAGAAAATGGGTCTGCCTATAGATCGCTACATCGCTTCAGCCAATATCAACGATATAGTTCCTTCCTACTTGGCTAATGGACTATTCGATCCCAGAGCGTCGATGCAAACGATCTCCAATGCCATGGATGTTGGTAACCCTAGCAACTTCGCCAGGATGCTGGATCTATACAATTCAGATGTTAATATTTTCAGAGATCATATTTCAGGCTACAGCTACAACGATGCTGAAACTCGCGAATGCATGAAGCAGGTTTACGCTGATCACGGCTATATGCTTGATCCTCATGGTGCCGTGGGTTACCTTGGATTGAAGGAATATATGAAAGACAAGGATGGAGTAGGAGTCTTTTTCGAAACGGCTCATCCAGCTAAGTTTGGTGATGTAGTAGAGGAAACTATTGATACGAATATCGATATCCCGGCACGTCTGCAAGCCTATGTAGAAAAAACAAAAGTATCCATCGAAATGGCTAACAACTATGATCAGTTATTGGAAGTATTTGAGGAAGTTCTAAATTGATTACTGGATTAAAAATTCAAAATAAACTCAGAAAGGTTAACCTCTCGATCTATTCCTAATTTCTTTCTGAGCCTGTATCTACCAATTTCCACTCCACGCACTGATATATTCAATAGATTGGCGATTTCTTTGGATGAGAGATTCATTCGAAGGTAGGCGCTCATACGCCGTTCTTGTGGGCTGAGATTTGGATATTTGATTTTCAGCCTTTCTGAAAAATCGCCGTGAACCCTGTCGAAATGAAATTCGAAATGGTCCCAGTCATTATCTTTAGTTTTATTCTTCTCTATGTTCTTTATTATTTTGGCCAGTTCCTTAGTCCTTTCAGTAATGGAGGTCTTTTTCGTTACGGCGTTCAGACCATTTTTTATTTCAGAAATAAATTCATTCTTATTGATTAGGAGCATTGCTGAAGTAGCCAATTCTTTGTTCTTGTGCTCAACTTGAGCTTTCAATTTTTCGTTTTTGAGCCTGGTTATCTCCTCATCTGTTACACGGGTGATATCACTTATTTTTAAATCTTTCGCATTCAATGCCCTTTCTTGATTTAAAGACATAATGGCCTTATCCTTTTTGTGTTTCCTACTTTGAAATTTTAAGGATGAAAACATAACAACAAAAGCGATCAAAAAATACCCAACATATGCCCAGGCAGTTCTATACCAGGGAGGTGCAACTCTAAACTCAAATTCGCTGACATTGCTTATTGTGCCATATATATTCCTGGCTCTTATTTTAAAGGTGTATTGCGCTTCTCTGAGGTTGGTATATTCCTTGGTTGAGCTTTTTGACCAACCCGACCAACTTTCATCAAATCCTTCCAAAATATATTGAAACTCTAAGTAATCAGGGTTTTCGTAAAATGATGCTGCATATGAAAATCTAAGAGAGTTTTGTTCGTAATCAAAAGTTTGATCTTTAGTTAGGCTTTTGCTTATGTAGCTTTCACCTGCTATTCTTTCTCCATTATGAACATTTATTTCAACTTTTCTTATCGTTGAAGGAAATGCTTGGTCGAAATCCTTTTTCGTTAAAGGGTTGTAATGAATGAACCCTTCCTTTGCTCCCAGAATTACGTTTTTATGATCCAGAATTGAAATATTCAATAAGTCATCATTTAATAAGTTTTTCGTCTTGTTGAATAAATTCGTCTCTACTACATATTCTCCAAGTTTGTTGAACTTCACGACTCCCACATTTGCTTTAGAGATAAAATAGATATTTCCCAGCATATCCTCTTTCATCATGCGGATATTTGCGCTAGCCCCAAATATTTCGTTAAAGTATTGGTCGGGTACAAAAGAATCAGATTCAGCATCATACCTATACATACCGGATTCTGACGTAAATACTAACTTGTTTTTGATTCTGAATACGTTGATTAGCAGATTGCTGGGAAAACCGTCATCGGAATTATAATATCTCACGTTTTCAATACTGTCCATCGCTTCAGTCATTGTTATGCGATAAACACCTTTGTAGCCGTGGGTCATCCAAATATCACCATTCTCGTCCTCCTCCATTACTCTAGAGGATTCGTTCAAACCATTTAACTGATATTGATGCTGCCATCCATTATCCCACTTATAAAGAGATAGTCCAAAATAATTTCCTTCTAGCAAAAAATTCTGTTTTTTACTTGGTCTCAAAAATGTCCAGCTACCGTTTTTCGCTCTTTGAGTAGTTATTCCATTGGCATATACCTTTGTTCCCCTATTATGTCCAATAAATAATTCATTATTGATTTTTGTAATGTCGTAAATTTGTCCAGCGGTGTTTGGTAGCATTTTAAATTTCGCGTCAGGTTGATCCAAATCGTTATAAAAAACACCGTTGTTTGTGCCCAGGTATAGCATGGAATTGTCTAATAACGCGGCATAGCCTGTGCCAGGAAGAATTTGCTCTTTCAGGATGCTAAAAGGAGAACTTAACTCAATATAAGAAATGCCATTGTTCAATCCAGCCCATAAATTCTCATGAACATCCTGATAGAGACTTAGGACTGTTCTACTTAAAAGACCACTTTCTTTACTCAAGTGTCTTAAAATTTTACCTTCAGAAGATAATACCAAAATTCCGTTACTCTGAGTACCGATGCTAATATTGCCATTTTGCAACATGGTTGCACAATTGATAAGGTTCTTGAGCAACATATCCTGAGCATCTGATTTCCAATTGGAAAAAACAGATCCATCATATGTGAATACCTCACCACTTTGAGTGGCTATCCAAAGTTGCTGCATTCCGAGAGGAATAATGGCTGCAATTTTATGGTCATTGAAAATATCACTTCCGGTAATTTTAACCAAGTGATCATCTTCCAACCGTGTCAAGCCTACATTCCATTCATGGACATATAGTATGCCATTTATCAAAAAAGACATTTCGATTGCATTACCCGGCTTAATTACTTTCAGCCTTTTCTGATCATAGATATATATATTATCGAATGTGCAGAAATAGATTGTTTCTTCATTTTTGTAGATATTCCATATTTCATCAAAGTTTCTATCTTCTGGAAGTAAGCTATCAGCTAAAGAAGTATAGGTCAGTCCTCCAAAATTATTTCGTACAAAGAACCCAAAATCTCCCTGACTGCCCGTATATATCCTTTGATCATTTCCTATTAGAACAGAGCGTACTTTAGTCTCATTTTTTACTGGATGCAAATTCCAATTGATTCCATCATATTCAAGAAGACCAAGGTTGTTACTGAAAAACATAATGCCCTGATTGTCTTGTGCTATTTTCCAATTTTGGATACCGGCACCATAGCTTTCAGGGCTAAAATTTTGAGTAATGGGGAGGCCGTATCTTGACACCTGAGAGAATACACTTAGTTGCATCAGTGATATGAAAAGAACTAAGGCTAGTTTACGCCGTATGTTGTGACCGGTTAGTTGCATAGGGCTCTGAGGATCAGAGTATATAGTTCAGTGATGTATAATTTTATTTATTAAATGTAGCCAAAATACGATGAGATAACGAATTTGTTCATAATCAGATAACTGCTGATGTAGTAATGATGTATTATTTTTTTCTAATAGTAGTAATTCTGATGTAGTGAATTATTTCTAAACTGTACTTCAATTACTGATCTTTATCGATGAATTTGCAACTAGCCTCTAGGCTAACTTAGTTGAATAACCAATTACTAATTTTATATTCTTTTCAACTGATTAGTCATAGGTTTAAAAAAGATTCAAAAATCATCCAAGAACGTTGCTGCGAATGTTGACTGCTAACTCAAGAAGGATAATATCCAGCGTGAAAGTGGCGGATAATTTGGCTGATGTTGCTTAGGAAAATTAAATTTTTGAATAAAATAAATAATTAATAAATGTCAGCGAGAAGTAAATATGAGATGGCTCTGGCAGGTAATGATTTATCTGACAAAACTCAGGAGGAATTGGCATACTTATATAGCAATACTCTGAAAAAAGGAATGCACGGGCTCTGTTTTAGCCCATACGAAGAGGGACAAAAACCAGGCTCTCAATTGAGTGAAGAACAAATTAGGAGAAGATTGGAAATAATGAAACCTTATACAAAATGGGTTAGAACATTCTCCTGTACAGATGGAAATGAGTTGATTCCGGCTATTGCTAAAGAATACGGTATAAAGACTATGGTGGGTGCCTGGTTGGGCAAATCAGAAAGTATAAATACTCTTGAGATATCCAACTTAATCAATATTGCAAAATCAGGACAGGCTGATGTTGTTGCTGTAGGAAACGAAGTGTTGTACAGAAATGACCTATCAGAAGATATACTTCTGGATTATATTTATAGAGTGAAAGATGCAATACCAGGTATTCCGGTTGGTTATGTAGATGCGTACTATGAATTTGCAAATAGGCCAAGAATAACTGATGCATGTGACGTCATTTTGGCTAATTGCTATCCATACTGGGAGGGGTGCAAACTAGAATATTCTCTGCTGTATATGAAGGACATGTACAACAGGGCAATGACTGCAGCTAATGGGAAAAAAGTGATCATCACTGAAACAGGATGGCCAAGCAAAGGAGAAAAATTTCATGGAGCACAACCTTCATTTGAAGGAGCCATGAAATATTTCATCAATACCCAGCGATGGTCAAAAGATGAGAATATTGATATTTTTTACTTCTCATCATTTGACGAAGATTGGAAGATAGGGGATGAGGGAGATGTGGGAGCCTATTGGGGAATTTGGGACAAAAAACAGCAGCTCAAATTCACAAAGAAAAAGCGTAAATATAAGTATAGGGTTTCAAGGCAATTATCATAATTGGCCTTATTATGTCTTCCTGTTAATAGTAAGATTTGTCTCTTTGCAGGTGGGTTGGAAATAATTATTCAAATAGCACATCGTCAAGGTATATTTTATGTCGAAAACCTGTGCTACTTGAAAAAATTACTAAACCAGACCTTATACAGCTAAGATCTGTTTTCTTGGTGTTGATAGAGTATTGTTTCCATTTAGTAGTCAGGACAATATCGATTGATTTTTTGGCTGTATCGGGAAAAGGTTTATCTGCGTCAATGAGTCCAAAGCCTATTTTGGCTTTCACATTATTGTCATCAGCTTTGGCCCAAAAGCTAAATTTCTTAGCGCCAGATAAATCAAACCCACCGAGTTGGTCACCCCAGTCATTGGGTGGATCTACAAAGCCGACACCATACCAATTGTCTGTTGCACTGTAACTAATACTTAAAGAGGCTGTTCCCCTGTATACATTGTCCGTGTTTTTCAGGTCGACCTCAATAGCCTCAATATTGCCCATATGTCCGGAAGGTATATACGGCATGTTTGAACCATCTTCATACACATAGAATGGTAGACCTGCTTTTGCTACCAGAAATTTTCTTTCTTTGGCTACTTCATCTATTACCAGAATAGAGGTTGAAGCTATCCCAACATTGTTATATGTATCCACAGCATCCACATATACTTTTATTGCTCCATGCTCTTTGGGTATTAGGATTTCAAATCCATCGTTGATATTGCCTCTATGACTAAGAGGAACAATCTGATCTCTGCGTTTTCTGCTACCCGTTCGTTGATTGTAATTGAATGAAACCGTCAGCCTTTCATTCTCTAGATCAGATATTTCTAATTTAACTGGTACCCATGAGTCACTCGGCGTTTCTCCTTCGGGTAGAATGAAGGTCTCAATGATTGGAGTGTTATTTATAGGGGCCTTGCCTGTGTAAGCTTCACGGATGGCCCAATATTGGGGTCGAATCATTCCTTTGTAATGTGAGAACAACCATGGGGCTATATGTTGATCGCCATCCGAATAATGAAAGAAATATACTCCAAGACACATGGATTTATTGTCAATCCACTCATGATAACCGTTAGCTATGACATCATATTTTTGTTGGTCAGTCGGTTCTATCACCATATCATTCTTATCGACCGGTGAATCCCATTCTCCGGTCACGCCAAATTCGGTAATGATATATGGTTTTTCGATACCGCGTTTCTCAAATTCTTCCGGTAAAAGATTTGCTCCTGCTCCATAGCAATTTATGCCATAGATATCAATTGAGGGTACCAGTTCTTGCCACCAGTCTAACCCAAATGTCCATGCTTCTACTGAAGTAATTGGATGATATGGATCCAACTTTTTTATGCCGGAACATATTTTATTTAGCAAGAGAGAATAAGCTTTCTTTTCTTCGTCGGTATCCATATTTAAGTAGACTTCATTACCTACAGCCCAAGTAAGTACTGCCGGGTGATCTTTGAATTTTTTGACTGCTTGCAGCGCATCATTGTACATCTGCTCCATGCCGCTGTTGTTATCCAAATAATTAAAGCTGTCGTCTGCCTCCATACCTGGTCTTCCATGTCTCATCCAGATCCCTAGCATCACCTTAATCCCATAGCTATGTGCGGAATCTAAAAGCGTTCTGGTATTTTCTCCAACTGCCCATGTTCTTATTGTGTTTACGCCTATCGATCGGAGATGCTTGAGATGCTGTCCAAAGTTGTTTACATCATTATCATACCCGAAAGTCACTCCTTTAATTTTAAAGGCTCTGCCACTTTCCATCAACACCCATCTTCCATCTATTGACTTAAGGCTTGACTGAGCATTTATGCTTATGCTAATTGTGAAACAAGCTAGCAATGTTAGCAAGAGCTGGAACTGAAATTTTTTCATTTTTAGTTGGGTAAGATTGACTTATTTGTTTTAGCCTGTTGTAATTATTCGGATTATGTTTCATGAGGTAACAACCAGGTTGTATTGCCTTAATGACCTTTTAATCTTGAGCTTTGCCTAAATCATAGCAATAGCTAGTCAAATATGTGTTGTATGCAAATATTAATTAATTGTAGTTGAAATATCCTCATACAATGTTCAAATAAGGATTATACATGAAATTGATGTAGTAATGATGTAGTCATTTTTACTCGTAGTAGTATTTCTGATGTAGTGATATATTGGAATTCGAAAAAATCAATCACCACTTTTGGTAATGAATTATAGATTCAAACAAATACCGAATGGCACTTCAACTTAACATACGGTCTTTGGATAAATAAATTATAAACTATTCAGTATTATGCGAAAATTATTACTTCTAATTACACTTTTAGGGATTGTAACAATTACTCGTGCTCAAACACAAAAAGTATCTGTTGTTAACAATCAAGAAGGAATGAAGCTGGTAGTCGATGGCCAGGATTTCATGATTAATGGTATGAATTGGGACTACTTTCCTATAGGCACCAATTTTTCATACAGCTTGTGGAAGCAACCTGATGACATCATAAAGGCTGCTCTTGATGCAGAGATGTCCTTACTCAAAAATATGGGAGTGAACGTCATCAGGATGTATACAGGAGTTCAGCCGAAGTGGATTCAATACATCTATGAGAACTATGGCATCTACACTATGCTCAACCACTCCTTCGGTCGTTATGGGCTAACTATAGATGGGGCTTGGGTTGCTGTAACAGACTACAGGGGACAGGCTACTAAAGATTTACTTCTTTCAGAAGCCACCCAGATGGCCACACAGTACAAAGACACCCCAGGTTTGCTTTTGTTTTTATTAGGCAATGAAAATAACTATGGTTTATTCTGGGCAGGTGCAGAAACAGAGGATTTTCCTGATGACGAAGATGAAAAGCGTTTCATTGGAGAACAGCGAGGAAGACCCATGTATAAACTCATGAATGATGCGGCATTGAAAATGAAAGCCATAGACTCATCTCATCCTGTTGCTATTTGTAATGGAGATTTGTTGTTCGCTGATATTGTCGCTGAAGAATGTAAAGACGTGGATATTTATGGCGTAAACATGTATCGTGGCAAGTCCTTTGGTGATGCCTTTGAAAGAGTTAAGAATGAGTTCAATAAGCCGATCATGTTTACTGAGTTTGGTACTGATGCCTATAATGCGATCACCAACTCAGAGGATCAAAAAATGCAAGCCTTCTTTATGGTGGAAAACTGGAAAGAGATCTACCAAAATGCAGCCGGTCTGGGTAAGGCTGGCAATTCCATTGGAGGTTTCACTTTCCAGTTTAGTGATGGATGGTGGAAATTCGGTCAAACTAAGAACCTTGACATTCATGACAATAACGCATCATGGTCAAATGGTGGATATTATATTGATCATGAAGAGGGAGCAAACAACATGAACGAAGAGTGGTTTGGGATTTGTGCCAAAGGACAGACCAATGCCAGAGGGTTGTATACACTTTACCCGAGAGCTGCATACTATGCACTAAAAGAAGCCCACTCATTAAATCCATATGCCGAAGGAGTGACTGCCGAGGGAGTAGATAGTCATTTTGCGGATATTCAGCTTATGGATGCTGTGATCAAAGCAAGAGGAGATAAAGCGGCATTGGTAGGTGAACAAGGAGGAAAATTAAAACTGAGTGAACTGAGAGCTGAGATAAGTACCTTTAATACGGGAGGAAAACTCATAACAACGCCCAACGATCCTGACCCTATAAACCCTGTGTTTCCAAATCAGTTGGGCTTTGATAACATGGAATCTTATTTCATAGGATTTGAGGCCACACCATCTCCCAATGTACGAGCCAATGTGAGTTTCAATGTTTTGGGTAATGTTGCTCAAAACCCTATTAATGAAATTTTTTATGAAAATAGAGGGCGACCTCAGACGGTCGTTACACAAAACGGAACTACACAAGCTACTTTAAATAGACTTCAGGTTTATAGAGCTGATTACACGTGGAATCACGAATATTTTGATCTAACTGGGTTTTATCGTAGTGGACATTATCACTGGGGATATGATGGAGACTTTTTTGGTCTTTATCCTGAGGCTAATTATGGGCCAAACCTTGATATCTATAATGGACTTGCTCCGAATGGAATTGAGGTAGAGGGTAAGAAATCACTTAAGGGACTCACAGTGGCTTATGGGCCACAGCTATGGTGGGGAGCAAACCCGGCCATTCTTTTGAAGTATCGTCGACATGTAGGGAAATTTCACATGACTGGTATTGTGCATGAAGACCTCCAAAACCCTGGATCAGCAGTAAGCTCTATTGCAATTCCACAACCGAGGACAAGACGTGTTACGTTGCAGACCGAGCGGAAAATTGGTAAGCTAACGTTGGAAGCTGGTGGAATTTGGGGCGGTGAACCCTTGGTAAACAGAGAGTTTCAGGTTGCTCAGAAGGATTCTGAAGGCAACTACCAGGTATTTGTAGATAAAGTTCAAGCTTCAGATACATGGGGTGGTAAGTTCAAGGTGAGATATTCTGCCGGTAAAATTAACTGGTATGCCCAAGCCGCATCGATGGGGCTTGTTGCTGGTGGAGGTGGAGACAATACCAGGACCTTCACAGGATGGAGACTGAAGGATAGCGGAAGCGGAAACCAAAACAACTTTCTTACAGGATTTACCTATAACGTTGGGAAGTGGCAAATAGCTCCTAACTTTTTGTGGCAAAAGCCTTTGGTTGATCCAATGCCAGGAGATGTTGGTGGAGCAGGCAGGTTAAGAAATATATTGGTTGACCCATTTGTTGTTAGGACAAATAGAGAGACTACAGCAGGAGAACTTTTACTTACCTATGACCCTACACCGGGTACATGGATGTATGAGTGGGATAATGACCGTGCAGAAGATGCTGAGTTTGCCATCAGTGCTGGTTTCGTATATCGTCACTTGCCGACTTCACAGGATGCAACTGTGATCTTCCCGGGTACAAGTAGGATACCCGCAGCTGCGGCAGGTGCACCGCCCGCGCTCGACCTTTGGGAAATCAACACCCGTATCGTATCTAAACTAAGCCCAGAATTTGGCATCATAGCCAACTTGTATGGCGGAAATGGGCAAGCAAATGGCCCTGATTCCAGAGAGATTAGTCGCTACGGAGGTGATGTAAGAATAATATATAAAACAGTCAAAGTATCTACTCATCTTAAAATCAATGATTGGGGTCCTTTTGACTACCATCGAGATTTCAACCTAACCTATCCATTGCAGACGATGATAGATATATCGACTACTGCTGGAAAGCAGGATTGGTTCGTACTTCCAAACACTACACTTGGTATGCGCTTTACTTGGCGAACGTTGGACCAGTATTCTCCGAGATACTCACCCAATGCGGCAGAAGAATTTGCAGATGGTCCAATTCTTAGTCCTGTAGGATTCCCTAATGGACAAGAATGGGAATTAAGGACATATGTACACATTAACATCGGAAAATAAGAAATACAACTATGAAAAAGATACAATATACACGCTTATCCATAGTGGCTCTTTTGGGGTACTGTATGACTATCCTAACAAGCTGTGATAGGGACCTATCTGAGGATGTGAGAATTGCAACTTTTAGCAATACAGCTGAAATCTTTACTGATAACTTCATAGGCCTGGGGTCTGACTTCTATTTTCCCTTCGTGCCGGATGGCGCGAAACCAGACGTGTTTTCAGTAGATGACCAAGTAGCATATGAAGGAACTTCTTCGATTAGAATCGATGTGCCAAATGCCGACGATCCGGCCGGAGGATTTGCCGGGGCAAACTTCGTTGTTGATGGTGCAGGACGTGATCTCACGGGATATGATGCACTAACTTTTTGGGCCAGGGCATCACAGGCTGCTACTATTGGAGAAATTGGTATTGGAGAAAAGTTCAGGTCAGCTGCTTCTAATGTTGATTTTACAACAGCCTGGCAAAAATTTATTATTCCGTTGGCCGACCCTTCCAGACATACAGAAGAAAGAACGGTATTTGGATTTTCTGCAGGCGGAATTGGTGATGTGCCAGGTGAGGAAGTAGGCTTCTCATTTTGGATTGATGAGTTGAAATTTGAAAAGCTTGGAACAATAGCACAACCAAGACCATCTATTCTAGCTGGTGAAGATGTCGTTATTGAATCGTTTATTGGCGTGGAGGAAAAACTGGTCCCATTTGCTCAAACTTTTAATTTGGAAGATGGGTCTGATCAGACCGTTTTCACAACATCGGCTTATTTAAAATTCAGTTCTTCCAATGCAGGTGTTGCTTCAGTCGATGAAACAGGAAATGTAACAATGCTGTCTAAAGGTACTGCAACAATCACTGCGACTTTGGCAAATGTCAGAGCTTCAGGCTCTTTAACGGTTGATGTCTTGGGAGAATTTGAATTTGCTCCCACACCTCCAGCTAGGGATGCGGCAGACGTAATTTCCATTTTTAGTGATTCTTATGAGAACCAGCCAGGGTTTCAACCCGCTGTTTTCAATAATGCTGATATTCAAATTGCAGTACCGACTATCGCTGGTAATGCGATTCTATCATACAATAGCCTGAGTTTCGTAGGTCTTGGATGGGATGGAACTTCTGACGTTTCAGGGTTGGCATTTCTCCATGTAGATGTTCAGGTTCAGGGTAGCCTAAGTCCTTCAGATGCACTTACCGTCGAAATATTGGACTTTGGTGCCAATAATGCTGATGGTGGTGGTGACGATACTGCTGGAGGTAAAACCATTCCTGGCACTGATCTTAAAGAAGGTGAATGGGTCGGTATAGATATACCTGTCAATGGCTTTGTGAACGGAACTGGTGGTGGAGGTGCCGGATCACCGAATCTAAAAAATGTGGCGCGGGTCATATTCGTAGGATCCGGTAGCACTTCTGAAATACTAGTTGACAATATTTATTTCTACAAATAATGAATACTAAGATGGAATTAAAGAACAACATAAAAAATAGGATAATGGCTGTATTATCTAAAGGGATTCCTTTAGTGCTATTGACCATAATAGTTTCTGCTTGTGCTGACGAGACCCAAGAGGTTACCACTTTGGACGACTTGGTCATGTCAGATGAGTTCGATACTGATGGTGCACCGAATAGTGGGCTATGGAGTTATGACATTGGAACGGGACCCAACTCCGATGGATGGGGTAATGGCGAGCTTCAGTATTATACCGATCGAACGGAAAATGTAACAGTTCAAAACGGAATGTTGCTGATATCTGCGATAAAGGAGTCCTATGAGGGTTCGGGTTATACTTCAGCAAGAATGGTGACCAAAGGGAAATTTGAACAGCAATATGGACGTTTTGAAGCTCGGATGAGACTACCTTATGGTAGTGGAGTATGGCCCGCCTTTTGGATGCTCGGTGCGGATATCGACAGCAATCCATGGCCTGCAGCCGGCGAAATTGACATTATGGAATATGCCGGTAAAGCCCCAACGGAAATATTTGGGAGTGTGCATGGGCCAGGCTACTCAGGTGGAGAAGCAATCTCCAAAGCGTTCACTCTCGATAGAGATCGCTTCGATACAGGATTCCATGTTTTTGGTATCGAATGGGGTCCTGGCTATATCAATTATTATGTCGATGATGTGCTTTATAATCAAATCACACCAGCGGATGTGACTGGAGAATGGGTATATAACAAGCCATTTTACATCTTGATAAACTTTGCAATTGGAGGTCCTTTTGGCGTGCCTAACGATGATACCGTTTTCCCTCAAACCATGCTTGTGGACTATGTGCGGGTATATCGATAATATTTAATGAAACAACTAAGACTATATACTATGAAATTACTACTCAAAAATTTAAGTCTAATTGCTTTCACAGTCATAGCAATAGGCTTTCTGGGATGTGGAGACGATGATGAAAACCTTCCTGAGGTAATCGCAAGTTTTTCACGAACAGTTGACGAAGATACAGGTACAGTTACTTTTATAAACACCTCTGAAGAAGCTACAAAATATGTATGGAATTTTGGCGATGGGGAATCTTCAACAGAAATCAATCCTATAAAAACCTATAAGACAGGAACCTATACGGTCAAGTTGACTGCATCTAATGATGCTGGTGGTTCTGGAATATTCGAAGATGAAGTAACGATTCTTATTCCACTGGTCGTAGCGCTACCAGCCAATTTCGACAATGAAAATACAAAATATGAGGCAACAGGCTTCAATGGAGCATCATTCGAAATATTGGATAACCCAGATGTATCGGGAACCAATTCCTCAGCCTCAAAAGTAGGAGCAATAACAAATATTGGAGCCGCCTTTGAGGGTGTTTCCTTTGATTTGGGTGCGCCAATTGAATTAATATCAAAAAAATCTATTTCTATTGTTTTCTGGTCGAATAAAGCAGTAAGTGTTTTATTAAAATTAGAAGAAGGCTCAGGAGAACCTATAGAAGCTTCTGCAAATCATGGTGGAACAGGTTGGGAAACCCTCACATTTGATTTTAATTCTGCGGATCAATATTCAAGGTTGACTTTGTTCATCGATGGAGCTGGTACCACATCAGGCACATTCTATGTAGACAATATCATGCAAACTGAGACGATTGATACTACCCCTCCTGAAATTACACTGTTGGGTGAAGCAATCATAAATCAAAACGAAGGAGTTGCTTTTATTGATCCAGGAGCCACCGCTAATGATAATTTTGATGGTGATATTTCAGCAAATATTGTTATCGGAGGAGATCAAGTAGACATCAATACTGTCGGCACTTATGAGATCACTTACAATGTAGGGGATGCAGCAGGAAATACTGCAACTGAGGTAAAAAGAACAGTAAATATAGTTGCCATCATTGTTGATGTAACGCCACCAGTGATAACACTAATTGGAAATGCAACCATTAATTTGAATGTAGGTGCTTCATATACAGACCAAGGTGCTACAGCTGTTGATGATATTGACTCAGATGTTACTGCGAATATTGTCGTTGTGGGGGTAGATCAAGTAGACATCAACACTGTTGGAACATATACAATCACGTACAATGTGAGTGATGCAGCTGGCAATGCCGCTGTTCAGGTCACGAGAACAGTAAACGTTGTGGATACCACCCCACCCGTTATCACACTGACAGGTAATGCAACTATTAACAAAACAGTGGGTGAAACCTATACAGATCAGGGAGCCACAGCCACTGATGATATTGATGGAAATATTACCGCTAACATTGTTGTTGGAGGAGATCAAGTAGACATCAATACTGTTGGTGCATATGTGATAACCTATAATGTCAGCGACGCAGCAGGAAACTCGGCCACAGAGGTTTCAAGAACGGTAAATATCGTTGCTCCAGATGTAGATACGACTAATCCTGTTATTACTCTGGTAGGAAGTGCAACTATCAGTCAAAATGAAGGAGTTGCTTTTGTTGATCCGGGCGCCACAGCTGCGGATGATACCGATGGAAATATCACGGCAAATATTGTTGTAGGTGGGGATGCTGTAAATATTAATGCACCAGGTACTTATACTATCACATATAACGTTAGCGATGTAGCTGGCAATGTGGCTGCTCAGGTCACTAGAACTGTTACTATTCTTGATATAACTTCACCAGTCATCACTCTAAATAGCGCCGCAACGATCGAACTAACCGTGGGTGATACCTATACAGAAGAAGCCACAGCTTCTGATGCTACTGATGGAAACATTACAGCGAATATAATTGTTGGAGGAGATATGGTAAATACTGCTATGGCAGGCACTTATACCGTTACGTACAATGTGACCGATGCAGCTGGAAATGCCGCCATCGAGGTGACAAGAACGGTTATAGTTTCAGCAGCTCAAGTTGTTAATTTAGTATCGAATGGTGATTTTCAAGATGCCACCAGTAGTCCCTGGACACACAACCCTAGCGCATTCGAAGTTCGGGAAGATGGTGGAAACAAATACTATTTTGCTAATGTAGCAACTGCAGGTGTTTCATTCAATGTTAGTTTGAGACAAAGTGTAGTCCTAACAGAAGGAGCGAATTACATTCTAAGCTTTGTAGCTTCCACAGGCTCAGGTACGACAAGAACAATTTTAGTAGGTGCTGGTGAGGATGGAGATGACTTTACCAGTGCTGATAAGACCATTACACTCACAGATGTGTCTACAACATATACATTCGAATTCACTGCCAATGGAGTTGGTACTGATCAACGTGTTTTCTTCGATTCGGGTGCCGATGCAGGCGTAGTGGTCATTGACGATGTATCATTGGTATTAGGCGGAAATGGAACTCCTGTTAGTAGCTGTCCTGCGCCTCCAACAGGAGAGTTATTATCTAATGGTGATTTTGAAGCTGGAGATGCTGGTTGTTGGATTTTTAATGCTGGAACATCTATTTCTACTACTAACAATGGAGGGAGCAATTCAGCTGAAATTCAAGGAGCACCAAATGTAGCTAGAGGTTTAAAACAACAAAGGTTTGCTGTAGGCACATATCTGCCTAATACTTCGTATACAGTTACATTTGATATAATAGGCCCGGGAGCATTAGGAGTTGGAGGAGTTGTAAAGGTATTTACCTTTTCTGAAGGCGAAGACAGTGAAGATGGAGAACCCGCAACACAACATATCCTAGTAGATAATATCGATACTGTACCAACAAGTTGGGAATCGAAATCATTTACTTATACATCTGCTGCAACTGCAGCTCAAGTAGAAGGTGGTCTTTCATTCTTAATAGAAATTGTTAATAGTACAGCTAAGATTAATGTGGACAATGTAGTCATTAAAGAAACACCTTAAGTAACGATAACCCAAAAGCAAAATAGGCCGAGCGATATTTCGTTCAGCCTATTTATCCAAAATCAATCTGGTCACAATATTTTATTCAAGATAATATTCAAGTAAACAAAAATGATTTTTGATTGCAACAGTTATTGAAAATTCTGAAAAGAACTTAATAAATCAGGCCAACGAAATAGCACTAATGCAAGAAGTTAATACAGCCAAAAACGAACAACTTGAAAAAGTTCAAATCGGCAATGAAGCGTACTATCGCATATCGAATGTAGATAACATATCGCCATTCTTTATGAGTATTGTCAGTGATTCTGATCATTGGATGTTTATTTCAAGCAATGGTGGATTGACAGCCGGAAGGAAAGATGCTGATCATGCCTTGTTTCCATATTATACTGATGACAAGATCACCGAGACATCAGAACTCACTGGAAGTAAATCTATTTTTAGAGTCGAAAAAGCTGGAGTCACTCATGTTTGGGAACCGTTTTCAGTTCGAACCGAAACTCAGTTTGAGTACTCGAGAAATTTGTACAAAAACCTCCTGGGCAACAAGATACTTTTTGAAGAGGTCAATCATGATCTTGGAATTACCTTTAGGTACCAGTGGAGTTCTAGTGATCAATTTGGATATGTAAGATCCAGCTCTTTGATCAACAATTCTCCTGAGTCCGTCTCTATACATCTACTTGACGGGATCCAGAATATTATGCCTTATGGAGTCACCTCCGATACGCAATTTATTAGGAGTAACTTAGTTGATGCTTATAAAAAATCAGAGTTAGAGCTGCCAGCTGGCCTTGGTATTTATGCGTTAAGTTCAATCATCGTTGATAGAGCTGAACCCAGTGAAGCATTGAAGGCTAACATAGCTTGGTCTTGTGGGATAGATGACCCAACCTATTTAATGTCAAGTGCCCAACTGGATGCATTTAGAAAAGGGGAGGCTCTTGATCAGGAAATAGATATTAAAGCTCAGAAGGGAGCCTATTTTGTCGTAAGCCACATGAGTCTTGCTGCTGAGTCTAAAAAAAATTGGCATGTCATTGCCAATGTAAATCAAGGCCCTTCAGAAGTTGCAGACATAGTAGAGGCAATTGAGGCAAGTGGTGATGCTTTACTCGACGAAGTATTGATGGATGTGGAATCTGGCAGTAAGCAGTTGGAAGAACTGATCCACTCATCGGACGGTTTCCAGCTTACAGATGATAAAAAGAGAGATACCCGACATTATTCCAATGTCCTGTTCAACATCATGCGGGGAGGTATCTTCGATCATAACTACAATGTTGAGCGTTGGGATTTTATAATATATGTTCAAAAAGCAAACGCTGAATTATTCTCAAACTTTTCAGAACAAATCAATTCCTTGCCAGAAAATATATCTATTCAGGCTTTGAAGGATTGGTCTGTTGAAATTGGAAATCAGGATTTAATCAGGCTCACTACAGAATATTTGCCACTCAAATTTAGTCGAAGACATGGAGACCCTAGTCGTCCATGGAACCGGTTTTCCATCAATACCAGAAGCGAGGAAGATGGAAGTAAGGTATTGGACTATGAAGGAAACTGGAGAGATATTTTCCAGAATTGGGAAGCTTTGTCTCATTCCTTTCCTGACTTCATCGAGGGTATGATTTTCAAATTTTTGAATGCTTCGACATTTGATGGATACAATCCCTATCGTGTCACTAAAGATGGATTTGATTGGGAAGTGATCGAAGAACATGATCCATGGTCATACATTGGATATTGGGGTGATCATCAGATCATATATTTACTCAAGTTCCTGGAGTTCATTGAAGGCCACAACCCTGGAAAATTAGCTGACTTATTCAATCAGGAACTTTTTGTGTTTGCAAATGTCCCTTACCGAATTAAGTCCTACGCTGATCTATTGGCCAACCCAAAAGACACCATTGAATTTGATGATGTAGGCGATCGAAATATTTGTGCGAGACGAAATGAAATAGGTGCTGATGGTGCCCTCTTGCAAAACGCTGATGGGTCCATTTGCAAGGTCAATTTTTTAGAGAAAATTCTAGTGACTGCTCTGGCCAAACTTTCCAACTTCATACCTGAAGGCGGAATATGGATGAATACACAAAGGCCTGAATGGAATGACGCCAACAATGCGTTAGTTGGTAATGGAGTATCCATGGTGACACTGTACTATTTGCGTCGCTTCTTTAAATTTTTCGATCAAATACTCGAATCAGGTGCCACATGGCAAGAGCTACAAATAACCGAAGAACTTCATGAGTTTTATTCGGCAATAAGAAATACATTAACCCAAAAGCAGAACTTGCTCTCTGGTGATATAGATGATCAGCAGAGAAAGCAAGTTTTAGATGGCTTGGGTATGGCGGGCAGCAACTACCGAGATAAAATTTATGGAAATCAGCACAGCGGTAATAAAATGCCCCTAGGTCATACTGATCTCAAAGAATTTGCTGAGTTGGTCTTGAAGTACCTGGATCATTCCATTGCAGCCAACAAGCGAGCCGACAAGATGTATCATGCCTACAACCTGATGACGGTTAAGGGTGATGACAAGGTAAGCATTAGCTACCTGGATGAAATGTTAGAAGGACAAGTTGCAGCACTAAGTTCAGGAAGCCTAAGCGCAAAACAATGTATGGATCTGTTGGATGGACTGAAATCCAGTGCTCTGTTTAGGCCTGATCAGTACAGTTACATCCTTTATCCCAACAAGGATTTGGGAAGGTTTGTTGAAAAGAACGTAATACCCGCTGAATTGGTGGATTCTTCGGCTTTGTTAAAACAACTTGTGAATGATGGCAACATCAAGATCGTCGAAAAGGATGTCAAAGGAAAGTATCATTTCAATGGCAAATTCACTAATGCTGAAGCACTCAAAATAGGGCTCTCCAATTTGAAGGAATATGATGATCTGCTGGAAGCAGAAACAGAAAATGTATTGCAAATTTTCGAAGATGTATTTAATCATAAAGCTTTTACAGGTAGATCCGGTACATTTTTCGGTTATGAAGGTCTTGGATCAATCTACTGGCATATGGTTTCTAAACTATCTCTTGCAGTACACGAATGCTGCATAATAGCAATTAAAAAAGGGCAAGATGAAGGTACCGTTGGAAGGCTGCTGGAACACTACTATGAGATCAATGAGGGTATTGGTGTGCATAAGTCACCAGAACTTTATGGTGCATTCCCGACGGATCCTTATTCTCACACACCTTATGGGAAAGGAGTACAACAACCTGGAATGACCGGACAGGTTAAGGAAGATATTTTAGCACGAATCGGAGAACTTGGAGTATTTGTAAATAATGGACAACTGAAATTCAATCCTTGTTTGCTGAAAAAAGATGAGTTTCTCAAACAAAAGAAGGAGTATAAATATGTTGATGTCAATCAGCAGAATAAAATCATTCTATTAGTCGAAAACACGCTGGCATTTTCTTATTGTCAAGTGCCAATTATTTACCGGATATCCGAAAGCGATGGTATCGTCGTGAACTATACAGATGGAAACTCGAAATCATTCCATGGATTGCATTTGGATCAGGAAACTAGCCAGAAGGTGTTCAGTAGAAACGGTTCAGTTGATTTTATCAGCGTAGCAATGAGATCAGATCATTTGAAATAAAATTTAAGAACAATGAATACAAGATGGAGCATTTTACCAGCGGCAGTCATAGCAGCATTTTTGTTGTCTTGTAATCCTAAAGAGAAAAATAAGGAGTCAATGCAATCCCAAAACCCGAAAACAGCCAAAGAGATACTAGGCAACCCGGAATATCAGGCCATGTGCTATGGCGGATATAGACAACCATCCAGAGATGTCCAACCTAGTCTTGAGCAATTAAAAGAGGATATGCGAATTCTGTCTGCGATGGGCATTAAATTCCTCAGAACTTATAACGTGCAACTGGCCCATGCTGGTAATATGCTGAAGGCCATTTCAGAAATCAAAAAGGAAACACCTGGTTTTGAGATGTATGTCATGTTGGGAGCATGGATTGATTGCAAAAATGCATGGACTGATATGCCCGTTGATCACAATGTAGAAAGTGAGCATAATGAGGCTGAAATTGCTAGAGCAGTGGCTCTGGCAAATCAATATTCGGATATTGTGAAAGTAATAGCTGTTGGTAACGAGGCTATGGTCAAGTGGGCAACCTCCTATTACGTTCAACCAGGAATTATTCTCAAGTGGGTCAATCACATTCAGACATTAAAAGAAGAAGGGAAACTTTCCAAAGACCTGTGGGTTACCAGCTCGGATAACTTTGCGTCATGGGGAGGGGGTAGTGATGAGTACCATGTCGAAAACCTCAATAAGTTAATCAAAGCAGTAGATTATATCTCCATGCATACTTATCCTATGCACGATACACATTACAATCCTGTTTTTTGGAAAGTGGAAGAAGGCGATACGATTTCAACCAAGCAGGACTTGGTTGAAAAGTTAATGGATAATTCTCTCAATTACGCCAAGAGTCAATATGAGAGTGTTAAGCGCTATATGCTATCAATTGGAGTGGATAAGCCAATACATATTGGTGAAACAGGTTGGGCTAGCTCGGACAACAAATTATATGGCATCAAAGGAGCAAATGCCTGCGATGAATATAAAGAGGGTTTGTTCTACCATGCTTTGCGGGATTGGACCAATAAAGAAGGCATTTCCTGTTTTTATTTCGAAGCGTTTAATGAGAACTGGAAAGACTCCCGAAACCAAGGGGGTTCTGAAAATCACTTTGGATTATTTACGCTCGAAGGGAAAGCAAAATATGCACTATGGGACTTAGTAGACCAGGGTGCATTCACAGGATTGTCCAGAGACGGAAACCCAATCAATAAAACCTATGAAGGCAACAAAGAGGCCTTATTTCAAGAAGTTTTGATTCCATCAACTAATCATGAAATGAGCACACCATAAACTAAAGTCTTATGTCACCAAAAAACTATATAACCATACTAATAATTACAATTTTGAGCTCATGCGCTGCTAAGGAACCTTTAAAGGTAGAAGTCTACGAAACTGCCGCAAACGGCAATAAATTAACTCGACTCTCAGACTTTAATACTTCTGAAGAGAAGGTTGCAATCAATCTAAGACCAGATCAGACTTTTCAGAAAATCACAGGCTTTGGAGGAGCCTTTACTGAATCTTCGGCGTATTTATTGAATCGTCTGGGTGATGAAAACCGCAAAAAGGTTTTGAATGCCTACTTTGGTAGAGACGGGGCGAACTATTCGCTTACCCGGACACATATCAATTCATGTGATTTTTCCCTCACCAACTATTCTTATGCGCCGGTTGCAGATGACAAGGAGTTAGAGAATTTTTCTATTGAGGAAGATATGGACGACCTGATTCCTATGATCAAGGACGCCTTGAATACTTCTGAGGATGGTTTTAAAATTTTCGCCTCTCCATGGACTGCACCGCCCTGGATGAAGGATAATAAGGATTGGGTAGGAGGAAAATTGCTACCTGAGTATTATGATACCTGGGCACTGTTCTTCTCAAAATACCTTGATGCTTATAAGGCGCAAGGAATTGATATCTGGGGATTAACTGTTGAAAATGAGCCTCATGGAAATGGTAACAACTGGGAAAGTATGCACTACACTCCCGAGGAGATGACTGATTTTGTTCAGCACCATTTGGGTCCAAAATTGGAAAAAGATGGCAAAGGAGATGTGAAAATATTTGGTTACGACCAAAACCGAGCTGGTTTAAAAGAATGGGTAGATGCCATGTACAAAGATGAGGGTACTTCAAAATACTATGCCGGAACAGCAGTCCACTGGTACGAGAGTACCTACGAAATTTTTGCTGAGGACCTGCAGTATGCTCATAATAAAGCACCGGATAAATATCTTTTGGAGACTGAGGCCTGCGTTGATTCTGAAGTGCCTCACTGGCGAGACGATGATTGGTATTGGCGCAAAGAGGCAACTGACTGGGGTTGGGACTGGGCTGCAGAAGATGAAAAATATTTACATCCTAAATACTCTCCAACATTTCGATATGCAAGAGATATCATCGGATGTCTTAACAATTGGGTAGATGGTTGGGTTGATTGGAATATGGTATTGGATAGACAAGGAGGACCCAACTGGTTTAAGAACTGGTGCGTTGCTCCCATCATTGTCGATCCTGACAATGATGAAGTCTATTTCACACCCATTTATTACACTATGGCACACTTCAGCAAATATATTCGGCCTCAGGCTCAAATAATAGGTGTTGAAAACTCTGATGATTCACTCATGGTTACAGCTGCTGAAAATCCCGATGGATCAATATCCGTGGTTGTGTTTAACGAAACAGAATCAGAAAAAAGTATTAACCTGGCATTAGGGGAAAAATCAGTGGATTTGTCCATTTCCGCTAAAGCCATCCAAACCATTGTATTACAGAACACCAAAGAATGATAACCTAGAATAAAACGATCAACATACAAACACTATAACTATGTCTTCAACTACAAATCAAGTTCCCTTCGGCAAAAAAGTTGCTTTCGGGCTCGGCATGCTAGCCAACCAAATGTTTCCTGCCGCACTGGGCATATTTATGGTAGTCCTCGTGCAGGATTTAGGTTTCCCAGGTTGGATGTGGGGAGTGATATACTTTTTCCCAAGAATATTTGACGCTATTTCAGACCCGATCATGGGTTTCATCTCCGACAATACCAAATCTCGTTGGGGTAGACGAAGACAGTACGTGTTCATTGGTGCCGCTGTAATGGGGCTCGCCTTCGTAATTATGTGGCAATTGTACAGGGCTAATGGTATTGAATATAATTTTATTTATTTCTTCCTGTGGTCTTTCGTTTTCTACCTGGGGCTAACTATTTTCAGCGTACCTTATGTGGCCATAGGCTATGAAATGAGCAACGATTTTCATGAGCGTACCAGCATTATGGCTGTTGCGCAGTGGATTGGTCAATGGGCTTGGGTTATTGCTCCATGGTTTTGGGTTATAATGTATGATGAGACCCTGTTTGCATCTGCAGATGTTGCCACGAGAACTCTGGCAGTTTGGGTGGGTATTGCATTTATGCTATGTGCTATGGTTCCTGCGGTATTTATTAAAAGTAAATCGACTCTTGATGAGGACTATTTGCCTCTTAGCTTTAGTACTATTGGAGGTAGCCTGAAAGAAATTTGGTCTGGTTTTAAAGCTGCCTTTGCACTGCGGGCATTCAGACAACTCTGTATTTCTACTTTCCTGGTGTATAATGCTTTTTATACGATTTCGGCTTTCTCATTCTTTATTATAGTATACCATTTATTTGACGGAGATGCAGGTGCGGCGGGTATCTGGCCGACACTTTTTGGATGTTTAGGAGCGCTCGGAACGACCTTTATGGTTATTCCGATAGTTACTCAATTATCTAAAAAATACGGTAAAAAGAAAGCTTTCATTATTTCACAGGCTATATCAATATTCGGTTACCTGCTGTTGTGGTTTCTTTTTATTCCCGGAAAACCATACATGTTCATATTCGCTTTACCATTCTTTTCCTTTGGTATAGGGAGTCTATTTGTATTGATGATGTCCATGACGGCAGATGTGATTGACATGGATGAACTAAAAACAGGACTAAGAAGAGAAGGAATATTTGGAGCCATTTATTGGTGGATGGTAAAAGTCGGGTTTGCAATTGCAGGAGGACTTAGTGGAGCCATAATGAGTTTGGTAGGTTTTGATTCGGGAGCAGAAGTGCAACCTGAAGGAGCGATTACAGGTTTGCGTGCTTTTTTCTCAGGACTTCCAATACTCGGAACATTGGTAGCCATCATGGTGATGCGCAAGTATGATGTGACTGAGGAGCGTGCTAATGAAATAAGAGCCGAACTTGATAACCGTGCTGAACCCGCTAAACCAAGGTCTTCATCTGGTTATCCGGTGGATAAATTACTTTCCTTATCAAATATTGACATAAGTCGCTATTCAAAAACTGATTTAGATTTTGGTGCGAAAACTGATGCTGAGATAAGAGAACTCTTTACCCAATCATTGAATGATGGCCTACATGGTCTATGCTTTAGTCCTTATTTGGAAGGACAAAATATTGGTGACCAATTATCTGAAGAGCAGATAAGACGAAGAATGGGTTTGGTTGCCTCACATACCAAATGGATCCGTTCTTTTTCGTGTACTGATGGTAATGAATTGATCCCGAAAGTAGCACATGAGAAAGGGTTGAAAACAATGGTTGGTGCCTGGATTGGTAAAGATAAGACTCAAAATGAAAGAGAAATACAGTCATTGATTCAACTAGCACAAAAAGGTGATGTAGATATAGCAGTTGTCGGTAATGAAGTTTTGCTCAACAATGAATTAAGCGAAGAAGAAGTGCTTGATTACATCAACAAGGTAAAACAAGCATTGCCAGGTATTCCTGTAGGTTGTGTTGACGCTTATTACCAGTTTAATGACCGTCCTAAGCTTGTCGAAGCATGCGATGTGATTTTAGCCAATTGCTACCCATTCTGGGAAGGTTGTGATGTAGATCAATCATCCATCTACCTAAAACATATGCATGATGTACTCAAGCAAGTTGCAAAGGATAAACCAGTCATTATAACAGAAACTGGTTGGCCAAACCAAGGAAGCGATTCTAACCAGGCCAAACCTTCAACCAACAATGCCATGAAGTACTTTATTAATGTCAATAATTGGGTAAATGAAGAACAGATACAACTGTTCTACTTTTCATCATTTGATGAGTCGTGGAAAGTCCACCATGAAGGAGATGTTGGGGCTCGATGGGGTATTTGGGATAAGGATGAACAATTGAAATATCAAGCAGATTTACAAAATATTACAACATAAAAATTAGTCTATGTCATATAGAGCAGGAAAAATTCTAAACTTAGCGTCAATAGATTACAGCGATAAAAGTCTCGCTGAACTAAGAACGCTTCACAGAAAGGTATTGGAAGATGGAGTTCATGGCTTGTGTTTTAGCCCATATTTGGAAGGGCAAAAGCCAGGAGATCAACTATCTGAAGAACAAATCAGAAGGCGAATTGAAATCATAGCGCCATATACGAGTTGGGTTCGTTCTTTTTCATGTACAGAAGGAAACGAACTTGTACCAAAAATCGCTCGAGAGTACGGAATCAAGACCCTTGCAGGAGCATGGTTGGGCGATGATCCAGAAATGAACGAAAAGGAAGTGGCTAACCTTGTGAACCTATGCAATGAGGGTTTTGTCGATATAGCAGCTGTTGGCAATGAAGTGTTGTATCGTGGAGACTTGACTGAAGGGGAACTTTTAGAATTTATTAAAAAGGCAAAATCACAAATTAAAAATGTCCCAGTTGGCTATGTAGATGCCTATTATGAATTTAGAGAGCGCCCTGCCATTACAGAGGCTTGTGACATTTTATTGGCCAATTGCTATCCCTTTTGGGAAGGCTGTGATCAGGATTACTCACTTTTATATATGAAAGATATGTACAACCAGGTGGTTCGCGCAGGTGGTGGTAAAAGAGTTGTAATTACTGAAACTGGCTGGCCTGATAAAGGCACTAATTTACGGGGAGCCATTCCGAGTGAAGAAAATGCTATTAAATATTTTATTAACACGCAAAAGTGGTCAGCCGAGGAAGATATAGAGATCTTCTATTTTTCATCTTTTGATGAATCATGGAAAGTTGGTGCGGAAGGCGATGTAGGAGCCTATTGGGGAATTTGGGACAAAGATGAAAATTTGAAATTCAAATAGGATTTACTAATAAATAATCAAATGTGCTTGACTAAAGTTCAATTAACACCGGAGCAATCAACTATCAATAGCACAATTCAAACAAAAATTTGTCAGCTAGATATAGTATATGTTAATGCACCAGAATAATAATTTTGGACTTTAGTCAAACAATAATTTTCTCGTCATTACTAACTCACCAGATTTGTCAAAAATCCTCATTAAAGCCAGGCCTGACTCTCTGATCACATATTTCTCCTTGGTTTGTTGTAGTGTTCTATTCAGAATTCTTTGACCAGATAAATTGTATAACTCAATTTTTCCAAATTTCATTTCCGGAATCGTATTTATATATAATAATTGATTGCTGGAGTATGCCTCAATATTGTTAAGTTCTTCTGCTTCGACAGAAGCCACGATTGCCACAGTCATATTAATACTATAATTACGGATTGTAATTCCATCTTGAGCTGTAACCACTATTTCAAACTCACCTGGTAAAAAACCTGCAAAACTAGTCTCTACGGTAGCGTTGACATCATTTGCTGTAGCAGTGATCATAGGAACATCTATTGAACCAAATTCTAATTCAATTAAGTATCTAGTGATAACAGGAGAAAAACCTTCTATAGTTTGCCCATCTAGTTTTAAGTCACTTAAACTTGCGTCAGTAGAAGGAGATTCCAAACTAAATGTCACGAAATAAATTTGTGCTGTGGTTCCGTCTTCAGCCGTGACAGCTAATTTCGTAGTGCCTGGTATCGATTGTGCATCCATGATCAATACATCTGCAGCTATATCTGTTGTGGTTGCAGTAATATTCGGCACAAGTGTAGTTCCAAAGGGTAGACTGATAGTGTATGAAAGGGTTGAAGTGGCGAAACCATCGATTGTTTGTCCACCTACTTTTATATCGCTCAAGTTAGCGTTGTTTGATCCAGGCTCAACAGTAAACTCAACCGTATAAGTCTGTATCGAAGTGCCATCTTCAGCAGTAACAACAATATTGGTGGTTCCAGGCAAAGATGCTACTTCGTTGATAACCGCTGAAGCATTAGCATCTTTGATAGTCGCAGTAACAACAGGCACTTCTAGAGTTCCAAAAGGCAGACTGATAGTGTATGAAAGGGTTGAAGCGGCGAAACCATCGATTGATTGTCCACCTACTTTTATATCGCTCAAGCTAGCGTCGTTTGATCCAGGCTCAACAGTAAACTCAACCGTATAAGTCTGTGTCGTAGTACCATCTTCAGCAGTAACAATAATATTGGTGGTTCCAGGCAAAGATGCTACTTCGTTGATGACTGCTGAAGCATTAGCATCTTTGATAGTCGCTGTAACAGTAGGCACATCTATAGTTGCAAAAGGAAGACTGATAGTGTATGAAAGGGTTGAAGCGGCGAAACTATCGATCGTTTGTCCACCTACTTTTATATCGCTCAAGTTAGCGTCGTTTGATCCAGGCTCAACAGTAAACTCAACGGTATAAGTCTGTGTCGTAGTGCCATCTTCAGCAGTAACAACAATATTGGTTATTCCAGGTAAAGAAGGTGCCTCGTTGACTACCACTGAAGCATTTGTATCTGTGACTGTCGTTGTAACAGCAGGCACATCTATAGTTCCAAAAGGAAGACTGATAGTGTATGAAAGGGTTGAAGCGTCGAAACTATCGATCGTTTGTCCTCCTACTTTTATATCGCTTAAGCTAGCGTCATTTGATCCAGGCTCAACAGTAAACTCAACGGTATAAGTCTGTGTCGTAGTACCATCTTCAGCAGTAACAACAATATTGGTTATTCCAGGCAAAGAAGGTGCTCCGTTGACTGCCACTGAAGCATTTGTATCTGTGACTGTCGTTGTAACAGCAGGCACATCTATAGTTCCAAAAGGAAGACTGATAGTGTATGAAAGGGTTGAAGCGGAGAAACTATCGATCGTTTGTCCACCTACTTTTATATCGCTTAAGCTAGCGTCATTTGATCCAGGCTCAACAGTAAACTCAACTGTATAAGTCTGTGTTGAAGTGCCATCTTCAGCAGTAACAACAATATTGGTGGTTCCAGGCAAAGAAGGTGCTTCGTTGACTACCACTGAAGCATTTGTATCTGTGGCTGTCGTGGTAACAGTAGGCACATCTGGAGTTCCAAAAGGGAGGTGATAATTGTACGAAAGTGTTGAGGTACTGAAATCGCTGATTGTGGTATCATCAATTTTTAAACTGCTCAAAGAGGCATCAGAACTTGATTCAACAACAATACCTGTTCCATACACTTCCAATTCGAATAAGCTGTAGCCATAGGGAGTTGCTCGAGTAGTACCATTTATTCTCACATACCTACCATTACCACTAACTGAAAGCTCGTCAGTACCTCCGTTTCCCGCAGATTCTGAGAAAATTGTAGACCAGTTGCTCGCATCGTCTGAAATTTGTACTTCATAAGCTCTTGCATAGGCAGCTTCCCAAATTAGAACCACTTGTTCCAAATTGTAATTAGCACCTAGATCAACATAAATCCAATTAGGATCTGAGAAACTACTCGCCCATCTAGTCGATTGGACTCCATCTACAGCATTACTTCCGCTTGTACCACTATTTTCATCACTGCTAGTTACGACAGTCTTATTAAGAGCAAGGTTTATGTCAGAAGATTCAATTTCAAATGTTACGCTATAGGTTATCGAACTGGAATCATCTTCTGAGGTCACCACAATGGTGGAAGTTCCCGGTACTGATGTTGCTTCGTTTACCTCTACAGTAGCCCCGGATTCGTTTGCTGTAGCCGTGATAGTGGGTACAATAGTGGTGCCGACTGGTAAATAGACATCATAATTTAATGTATTGCTTTCGAAACCACTGACAGTTTGACCATTCACTTTAAGGTTGCTAAGAGATGCCCCAACTGATACGTCTTCACAATTATACCCAACAACATAACTATTATATTTCGTTACGGCCAGACCACCTGTGAATTCAAATTTACAGGCATAGCGGATAGTTGTCCCACTGGATAATCCACTTAAGGTTTTTCTATAAATATTTGTTTCAACGAAATCCATTTGAGATTCAGCAAATGGAGATTCCTGCCAGAGGTAGGCATTTCCTGATGACTTATCTGCATCAAGTAGTTCAAAAGTAACAACTACATCTGTTCCTATTGTTTCAAAATTCACCGAGTAGCCGGTGGTAAATGAACCTTGTATTGATTCGGAAGATGTTTCAGTGCATGATAGTACTTGCTGAATAGTTACATTCACCATTTGTGAAGTACCGAAAGCATTATCATTGTCAGTTGCTTTAGCTGTTAATTCATGTTCACCGATGCTTGTACCGGTCCAGACGAGGCTATATGGTTCTGTGTTGTCTTCTCCAATTTTTGTCTCCCCATCATAAAATTCTACAACAGTAATTTCTCCATCCAGATCACTGGCCGAAGCGGTTATTGTTATTTCAGCTCCACCAGTAAATGAAGAGTTATTGGAGGGTGAAGTTATTGAAACAACCGGGTCAGTGTTTCCCGTCTCCGATACAATTATCTGCACAAAATCATTTGAAGAATATGTGCCATCGCTTACGGTTAATCTACATTTGTATATCCCTTCTTCTAAATTGGAAATGCCTGGTGGTTCAATCGTTTGGTCTGTGAAATTTATTACTGATGGGCCGTAAATTTGTTCCCATTGATACGTTAGGTTTTCGCCAGCAGGATTTGCACTTTGGGTACCGTCTAAGACAGCTGTAGTTTCAGGGAGAACCACCACCACATTGTCTCCGGCTTCTGCTACGGGTGGAGAATAACTCAAATCGCTGTTAAAAACGAAAGTCATTTTCCCTATATTAAATTCTCCTTGATCAAAGACAAGTCTTAAGACTTGCTCTCCTTTATTGAACTCTACGTTGTTGACGGTTTTCGTAACCCAAGTATCCCAATCACCAGTGTATGATAATTCAATGTCTGGGCTAATTTTGTTCCCGTCTATTTCCAAATGAAATGGTCCGCCACCATTGGAGTTGCCAGATGCATAACGAAACGAAAGGTCGTAATTTCCAGCTGTGGCCACATCAATACTGTACTCCAGCCACTCTCCGGCAGAAATCCATCCTATTGTTACACCTTCACCCGTTACAACGGCTGCATCTGCATCTTCTTCCACCCTAAAATCACCTTCATTTCCTCTGGATACATCCTGATATGAAATGCCCTGACCGCTACCACCTTCGAATTTATCATAATGGCCAGGCTCAATTATTCCGGGTATAGATAAGGGGGTTCCAAGGTAAGCTACTTGTTCTCCAACCTGAATAGAGACAATATTGGTCACACTGAAATTGATGCCATCATATACTTTGGCAAACATACCATGTACCCCTAATTCCAAATTGGAAGCCTTCATCTCAAATGGGCTGGATGTGTCTTCTCCAATAAGAATAGCACCATTATAAAATTCCACTTTTGAAACGTCATTTCCTGAAGTTTCCACAGTCAGATTTACGCTACCATTCGGGTAGGCCTGATTGAAATCAGTGGTAATGGTGCCGGATACTCCGGCATCTTTGCTGGTAGCCATCTTATTGGCAGGTACTTGCAATTCATATCCATCTGAAAATGTAACCGTAATCTGATTATTTGAATAATTGTGTGCAACGTAGGTAGTGGAACCATTCTTTTCAAAAGCAGCTGCAATTGGGTAATCAGCAGTAACAGTGGCTTTTAATCTTCCCATAGCATTCATGGCATGAATCCAATGATAAGTTTGCACATCCGATATCCCAAACTTTAGCACCCGATCCGGATAGGAATTATACAATTCAATGGCTTTTTCAGGATCAATAAAAGACAAGTATTTCCAAATGGTGTCATGCCACAGGTTTGGATTGGTATCACTGTCGCTTAGAATTCCGGTGTATGTCTTTAGCTCTTCCCAAATTTTTTCAACGTATTCAATATTTTGGCCTAGATATAACGATCCTCCATGCATTGGGTACAATTCTATTCCATAAGATGCAGTAATATCAGAAGTCCAGAAGGTGCCATTGTCATATGAATTTCCCCAAACTCTGGAAACTAGGCCGTATTGTTGGCCACTCTGAAAGGTTCGTTCATTCATGTCGAACCAGTATTCTTCAATAGCAGTTTGCTCTGTGGTGTAGAGATATACGCCCAGATCCCGAATTTCATCATTTCCGGTAATTGTACCCCAATGAATAAGAGAGGAGTTGAATTGCATACTCTCTGAAGTTGATTCCTGATCGTTACCTTGTGGAAAAGTAGCAAACCCATTCGCCCAGCAATGTCCAGCATAAGGGCTGAAATTTCTTAAAAAAGGAAATTGAGAATCATTGCGATCAGAAGATGCAGCATCACGGACAAGTAAATTTACCATATCTCCCCATTCATCAGCCCAACCGGGTTCAAACTGCTCCATAAAGGCGGCCGCATGAATAAAATATCCCCAGTGAAAGTGGTGGTCATTGATATTATTGTCCTGACCATGACCGGCTGGGTAACCTAACATTGCTGACCAATCACTATTATAATAAAACAGGAATGCAACCTCTCCTGATTGATAGGTAAGCCAGTCTTCAAAGCGTTCTTTGATTGTCGCAATCATTTTATTCCTGGCCTCAATATCGCCGGTCTGGTCCGCTATTCTAGCAGTTTGAATTAAACGGTTCATCACCTGGCCTTCGTTGTAAGAATCTGTCCATGTGGCCAGTCCATCATTTTCAATCTGAGAGATTTTGCTGTCTAATTCAGAAGGGCTAAAACCATCGCTATAATTGGCTAGGTACGGCATTGTTGGTAGTATTCCTCTATAGGTATTCTCTACACTGAATGAATTTCCTTCTAATGTTTTTATTTCACCCCTAACCCCATTATAAGTATACTTATCAGGCTGAGGAGAATCTGCAGCCAAATTTGCCCACTGGTGAGGGAGCAATCCCAATAGCATGCTTGAAGCAGTTCCTTCTTTTACTTCAGTATCCACTGTAAAGTCAGTTCTCACTCTTCCGCTATTTTCATCATAGGCCCAGTTACTTGTGGTATTTGTTGGGAAAACAAAAGCATACTTCTCATACTCTTGTGCTACGATATTGACATTACTTGTTTCCTGTGGAAGCATTGCCATTGACCAGTAGTTTTTTCCATTCAAAGATGAAGAATATACCGATCCAGATTGTGACCATGAACTTCCCGAAGGGGCATAAAAAACGAAATCAGAACCACTACTGGCATTTTCGATAATCAGCAATTCATTGAAGATATTTACTATTCCGCTATTCACTTTTATTTCCACAATATCATCTGCTTCTTTCTCAAAGTAGATGAAAGGCATCCCAATACCAGAAGTGGCCAGCAGTTCATGAGAGCCATCATTCCAGTTCATGGTTACGGTCCAATCCGAATAATCTGAAACTGTTGCTTTTGATACGTTTAGTCCTGAAAGGCCTACTTCAATGGGTGCTGAATCACCGATTACGCCCCAAGGTATATATGTTACAATTAATCCCTGATCAGTTGTTTTTAAGGTCATTGGATAATTAAACAAATTGTCTGCATGATTCTCTTTTACAAGTTTGGACCACCAGTCATTGGTAGGAACTGGTTTTCCAACTGTATTGCCACTTAATTGAGGAGCGCCTGAAGGGAATCCATTTCGGCCTGCAGCATCTACTCCGGGAAATGAAGTGGTATAGCTTCCTCTTCCAATATTGGTTGTCTGAGCATTAATTTGAAGGTGAAGTAGAAATGGAAGTATAAAGATGAAGAGTGTTCGAAAGTGATGCATCATTGTCTCACTGATTTTCTTACAAACCTATTATTTAACATGGTTTGCCAGGAAATTGGCTATACATCATTAATTCAAAAGCATTACATCAAAACCACATCAACACTATTTGAAAGAAGTTCTAAAATCAAAATCACCCTGAATTTCATACATATGAAAGAAACATGAAAAACAACGATTATGAATAATATACACTACTTTTTACTAAAAATGATGTATTTATGATGTACATCAAAACCATATTTCGTGAGGTTTTGATGTAGTGAAAAATATTTCATCATACACTATTAATAGCATTTTTGTCTCATGCCTTAAAATTGAAAAGGCTGTATTAAAGAAATTTTCAACAAATCACTTTAAAAATGAAAAAATGCTACCCCCTAGCAATTGCCTTGATCTCAATTGCCTTTTTTCAATTTGATTCTTATGCTCAATGTGATGGCGCTACCGGAGCTAGTCCGGGTGTGGATTATGTTGTTGTATGGGAAGATGATTTCACCAACAACGGAGCGGTTTGTTCCGATAACTGGTTTCATCAAACCCAACCAATCTTCAATAACGGGCAAGATTGGTCGAACCAAGAACTTCAACATTACACCAATAGTACCAATAATTCGGAAGTAGTTAACAATGACTTTCTTCAAATTATTGCAAGATATGAGCCGGGCTACACCCAAGATGTCCAGAATGATGCGGGGAACACGATCACTGTAGCTAAAGACTACACGTCTGCCAGGCTAAACTCTAAATTTGCTTTTACTTATGGTAAAGTGGACGTTCGGGCAAAAATACCAAGTGAATTAGGAACTTGGCCGGCAATATGGATGCTAGGTCAGAATTTAAATGAAAGAGGAACATACTGGCAAACACAGGGCTTTGGAGACACTTCATGGCCGACTACTGGTGAGATTGACATCATGGAGCAATTTGACGATAAGACACGAGTGGACGCGGCTATTCATACACGATCAAGCAGCGGAGCTACTGTAAATAAGGGTGGTACCCCACTTGCCAATACTGATACGGAATTCCATGTATACACTGTAGAGTGGGACGCAGATAAGGTGGAATTTTCAGTAGATGGAAATGCACCATACTATACTTATAACCCAACTAATAAGATAAGAGATCCGAATGATCCGCAAATGAACTGGCCCTTTGATGAGCCTCAATTCATATTACTAAATATTGCGATGGGCGGAATCGCTGTAACTGATCCTACCCCAGGTTCTTTCACATCCGCAACCATGGAAATAGACTATGTAAGGGTTTCGCAGAAGGAGCAGGTAGTACCAGCCACAGCGCCCACAGTAGCAGCATCAGCCCCAACCCA
>JAGDZP010000039.1:0-16201 GCA_049115735.1 Cyclobacteriaceae bacterium
TTATCTTGGACAGCATTGACTTTTCTTAACTTGTAACCAGCTTAATAATCGAACTGTTGATACCTCCTGCCACCAAAAGAAACATAAACCGTATCATTCCCTTTGGGGTTATCTGGCTCGTTTTCACGATAGTTTATCTGCTGCTGGAAAAAGGGCTACTTGGACAATTGGATCAATACCCTTCAACTGGCAATCCCTATAATTTTAGAGACAACCTCTTTATTACTTCTGTTTTTGCTACCCTATCTGGATTAGCTTTAGGAATGGTTGAAATACTCTATTTGAACATTATTTTTCAAAAGAAGAGTTTGGCCGCAAAAATCTCTTACAAAACAACCATTTATGTTTTAGTATTACTACTGTTTCTTATTGGAAATACGATTATCAGCAACATGGTCAGGTTACACTTAGGAGTGTTCGATGAACAGGTCTGGAAGAATGTATGGACTTTTTTTAACAGTTTCGCCTTCTTGAGTGTGGAGATTTATGTGGCAATGATTATTGGTCTCTCTCTCTTTTATTCGGAAGTTAGCGAGAATCTTGGACAAGGGGTTCTAAGAAATTTCTTCACTGGCAAATATCATTCACCCACCGAAGAAGAAAGGGTATTCATGTTTTTGGATATGAAATCCTCAACAACCATCGCTGAAAAACTTGGGCATGTGAAATATTTTGAGCTATTGAAGCAGTATTACGCTGCTTTGTCCAACCCCATAGTGAACCACTATGGAGAAATCTACCAGTATGTAGGCGATGAGGTTGTAGTTAGCTGGAAGTTGAAAAAGGGCTTAAAAAACAACAATTGTATCCAGTGCTTCTTTGCCATGAAGGAATCACTAGAAAAACAAGTAAGGAGACTCCAAGTATCATACGGAGTAGCCCCAACCTTCAAGGCTGGCATTCATTATGGGCTGGTGACTACAGGAGAAATAGGTGTATTAAAGAAAGAGATCATCTTTACCGGAGACGTGCTCAACACAACCGCTCGCATTCAATCCATGTGCAATACCTATCAAACCGACATCCTAATTTCAGGGCAATTATTACAAAAACTTAGCCTGGATACTGAGTATCATATTCGTGAACTTGGAGAAACGCAATTAAGAGGAAAAGATGAGAAAATTCAGCTTTTTACTTTGAGGAAAACCTGATTATTTCAAACCATGGATTCGCTTCAACTCAATAATATCTCTCTTATCAATTTCCCTATTTACAGCCTCTTTGTTTGCAATAAGGTCAGCTAAGTTGATAATATTCAATCGGTTACCATCTAATGTAACGTTTTTTGATGCCGACAGACTGCCTGCAAAAGAATCCAGCCCCTTCATTTGGGGAAGAAATTCAGCTTTAAAATTACCAAACGGAATCCTGAGATAGGTTTTAGTTGGGTCAAAAACAATGTTTTCTAACCTAGTAGTATCAATTCCAGATTTTTTTAAAGCGCGAGTCAAATTGATGAAATTGGAGTTTGTAGGGTTGTACCATACATCTACATCATTTGATAACTGAGGGGAAGTCAGATCGAAACTGCCAGATACTCGTTGATACCCATAGAAACCTACAGCGATCCCACCGATAATCATATATTCAACCTCATATTCGTTGAGATTAGAACATAAAAACTGAAGAGATTGCCTTATCTCATTACTTATCATTTTTAATAAAATATAAGTCTATCCATTCTATATCATCTTTAGGCTCGGGGTTATCAGTATTCAGCGAAGACATTGCCGCCTTAAAATCCATAACTTCAAGGGTCAATATTAATGCCTCCACCTCATCAAGTGGTTTGATTGTATCGGCCTTTTTGTGCTTAATATCAGTATAGATGTCAACAGTATGCATGGCGTATTATTTGACAAAAATAGAATATTACAGGCAATTTCATCAAAAGCTATATCAGAGTATAAAAAAAGCGAAAGAATTTCTCCCTTCGCTTTTCAAATAATGAGCAATCAAAAATGCCCATTGTTAATTTCTAACTGTCTATTGGTTTAGATGTTTTTCGCCAACCAATCTCCTACTTCTGAGGTTTTGTAAGCTTTGCCCTCGCCAGAAATATCTTCAGTTACATATTCTTCTTCTAAAGACTTGGTCACTACGTCTCTTACAGCTTGTGCCTCTTCCAATAAGTCAAGTGATTCTAGGAGCATAGCAGCAGAAAGCACAGTTGCTAATGGATTGGCAATGTCTTTTCCAGCGGCTTGAGGATAAGAACCATGAATTGGTTCAAAAACTGAAGTCTCGCGTCCAACAGACGCTGACGGCAACAGCCCCATAGAACCTGTGATGACAGACGCCTCGTCGGATAGGATATCTCCAAACATGTTCTCCGTTACCATCACGTCGAATTTCTTCGGCCACTGGATCAATTGCATGGCAGCATTATCCACCAACATGTAATCAGTTTCAATATCATCGTATTCCTGCTCCACTCTCTGAGCAACTTCTCTCCAAAGTCTGGATGAAGCCAACACGTTCGCTTTATCTACTACTGTCACTCTTTTGTTTCTTTTACCAGCATAAACATATGCCAGCTTGAGAATTCTCTCAATTTCTTCTACGGTGTACACACAAGTATCAAAAGCAGAATTCAAATCCTCTGACCTTCCTCTTGCGCCGAAATAGATACCTCCAGTCAGCTCTCTGATCACTACAAGGTCAGCACCCTCTACTATATCAGTTCTAAGAGGACTTTTGTGTATTAAGGAAGGAAATGTAGCGACAGGTCTGATATTGGCATACAAACCCAATTTTTGTCTCATTCCAAGCAGACCTTGCTCAGGTCTCACTTTGGCCTTCGGGTTGTTATCGTATTTTGGGTCCCCAATGGCACCAAACAAAACTGCATCAGAGTTCATACAAACTTCGTGAGTTTCATCCGGGTAAGGATTACCAGTTTCATCAATCGCAATGGCTCCAACCAACGCTTCCGTATAGTTAAAGTTGTGTCCAAACTTTGCCCCAACAGCGTCCATTACTTTTATTGCCTGCTCTACTATTTCAGGCCCAATGCCGTCACCGGCTAAGACTCCAATCTTAAAATCCATTTTTCTATTTTTATTTAATCGTTTTTCTACTTTATAATCCTACAACCCTCAGTTTCCGACTTCCTGCTCTCTGCTTCAAGCTTATTTACTTTCTAAAATATTCAACATTTTGATGGTGGCCTTTATAGCTGCTACCGTTTGATCAGGATCAAGTCCACGGGTTTTAAACTTCTGACCATTCTCCCAGGTAATGGTGGTAATCACCAATGCATCGGTATTTCCACCTGGAGGGATATGCACTTCATAATCCACCAACCTAGGTAGTGCCCGATCCAATTTCTGATATATCTCACCCAGGGAGTTCATGAAGGCATCATACTGTCCATCACCTGATGCCGTCTGCTCATAGGTAGTGCCATCAATCTCTACCGAAAGAGTAGCCATGGACTTAAGCCCCTGAGCAACTGACAAAGAATAATTCTTTATCTGAACAGTCTGATCTACCGCTCTTGTCCCTAGAATATCTTTGATGATAAAAGGCAGGTCCTCTTTCGTGATAGACTCCTTTTTATCCCCAAGCTCAATAATTCGTTGGGTTAGTTTTTTGGTTTCTTCTTTGCTGAGTTCAATTCCCAATTCGTCAAGGTTCTTTTGAATGCTTGACTTGCCAGACATCTTTCCCAGTGCATAGGTATAAGTTCTTCCAAATCTACCAGGTTCCAGTGCAGTCTTGTATAGGTTGTCTTTGGAATCTCCATCAGCGTGGATGCCACTGGTTTGGGTAAAAACAAATTCACCGATCAATGGTTTGTTTTGAGGAATCCGAACTCCGGAAAATGATTCGACCACTTTACTTACTTTATAAAGCTTAGTCTCGTCTATATTCAGATCCATTTTCAGATGATCCTTCACCACTCCTATCACACTCGACAAAGGAACATTTCCAGCCCTTTCCCCAAGTCCATTCAAAGTAGTGTGAATACAATGAACGCCAGACTTCACAGCTTCAAAAGCATTGGCCGCCGAGAGATCATAGTCATTGTGCGCATGGTAGTCAAACTTCATATTTGGAAATCTGTTCACCATATCTTTACAAAACTTACCTGTATCTTGATGGTTCAGTATACCAAGCGTGTCCGGAAGCATAATTCGCGTTACACTGGTATCTGCAAGGCCTGCGATAATCTGGTAAACATATTCCGGTGAATCGACCATACCATTTGACCAATCCTCGAGGTAGATATTCACCTCAATGCCCAATTCATCCGCAAAGGCTATGGTTTTTTTGATGTCGGCCAGATGCTCCTCTGGCGTTTTTCGAAGCTGCTTTTGACAGTGCTTTAATGAACCCTTGCAAAGCAAGTTGTCCACCTTACCGCCAGCATCTTTGATCCACTTGAGGGATATATCTCCATCCACAAATCCGAGCACTTCCACTTTCCCTTCATAGCCGTTCTGGTTTGCCCAATCGAATATCTTCTTTGCTCCAGCAAATTCTCCCTCCGATACCCTGGCTGAGGCTACCTCTATTCTATCTATCTTCAGTTCCTCAAGCAACAACTGCGCAATACTCAACTTCTCCCCTTCAGTAAAAGAGACACCAGATGTCTGTTCGCCATCTCTAAGTGTAGTATCGAGGATTTCTAAAGCCATTTATTAGAACAAAGATTTTTAGATAAAAGACTTAAGACTGAACGACCTAAGCAAAATATCTTATTGTTAACTTTTAATTGATCATTGTCAATTGACTACAAAGGAGTGTCTGCTGCGAATGCTTCTATGTCACCTTTCATATTTTGCAAATAATCGATATCATCAAATCCATTCAGCATGTTGTCTTTTTTATATCCGTTGATATCGAAACTCTCCTGTTCTCCGGTAGTGGCGATAGTAACGGTCTGATCCGGAAGGTTTACATCAAATTCAGCCTTTGGATCTGCTTCAATTGCCCTGAACACTTTTTCGGCAAATTCTTCACTGACCTGAACAGGTAGCACGCCAATGTTCAGGCAGTTGTTTTTGAAAATGTCCGCAAAGAAGCTAGAGATCACGCATCTAAATCCGTAATCATATACACCCCATGCTGCATGCTCTCTTGAAGAACCTGATCCAAAGTTTCTTCCTCCGACAAGGATTTTACCTCCGTAAAGAGGATTGTTCAACACAAAATCTTTTTTAGGAGTATCATCACCATTGTATCTCCAATCACGGAAAAGGTTATCACCAAATCCTTTACGTTCAGTTGCCTTCAAAAAACGAGCAGGCATAATCTGATCTGTATCCACATTCTCTATAGGCAATGGAACTGCGGTACTTTTTAATGTTTCAAATTTATCGTAAGCCATTTTATTATGTTTTTTGGTCAACAGTCGAGAGTCAACTGTAGTTACTGGTCAAACATGTCAATTTTAATACTTTGTTTATTAATATCGGTAGTCCGTCGACAGTGGACGGTAGACAACAATTACATTAAATCCCTCGGATCCGTCACCTTCCCCATCACGGCACTTGCTGCAGCCACCATTGGACTTGCAAGAAGTGTTCTTGATCCTGGACCCTGTCTTCCTTCAAAGTTTCTATTTGAAGTACTCACTGATACTTTACCTGCTGGAATTTTATCATCGTTCATGGCCAGACAAGCCGAACAGCCTGGCTCTCTCAGAACAAACCCTGCAATTTCTATTATATCTAATAGGCCTTCTTCTTTGATAGCCGCTTCCACTTTATGTGAACCAGGCACCAACCAAGCCGTTACGTTATCAGCTTTCTTTCTTCCCTTCACGATTGATGCAAAATCTCTAAAGTCTTCAATCCTTCCATTCGTGCAACTGCCAACAAATACATAGTCAATTGATTTACCAATCATGGAATCACCTTCGTTGAAGTCCATATAGCCCAAAGACTTTTTGTAAGTCTCTACTCCTCCTTCTACATTTTCTGCCTGAGGAATGCTATTGGAGATACCCATTCCCATTCCTGGGTTGGTTCCGTATGTTATCATTGGCTCTATTGCCGAACCATCAAAATTCAATTCCTTATCGAATACAGCACCATCATCCGTTTTCAGAGTCTCCCAGTATTTCATGGCTTTATCCCATGCCTCTCCCGATGGAGTAAACTCACGGCCTTTGATGTACTCAAATGTTTTTTCGTCCGGAGCGATCATACCTCCACGAGCACCCATCTCTATACTTAGGTTGCAGACAGTCATACGACCTTCCATGGTCATATTCCTGAATACCTCTCCAGCATATTCTACAAAGTAGCCTGTCGCTCCAGATGTAGTCAATTGAGAAATGATGAATAACGCAACATCCTTAGGAGTCACTCCTTTTTGAAGTTGACCATCGATATTGATTCTCATTTTCTTCGGCTTAGGCTGCATGATACACTGGGTAGCCAGCACCATCTCAACTTCAGAGGTGCCGATACCAAAAGCAATAGCTCCAAATGCACCGTGAGTAGAGGTATGCGAATCACCACAAACAATTGTCGCTCCGGGAAGTGTTATCCCATATTCAGGTCCTACTACATGGACAATTCCATTTTTCTCATGCCCGAGTCCCCAGTGACTGATGCCATGTTCTTTGGAATTTTCCTCCAATGCTCTTAACTGATTGGCTGACAATGGATCTTCAACAGGGAGATGTTGATTGATTGTTGGGGTGTTATGGTCGGCGGTAGCAAAAGTCCTATTAGGATGCAGTACGCCAATACCCCTATTCTTCAATCCCAAAAATGCCACCGGACTCGTCACTTCATGCACCATGTGACGGTCAATAAAAAACACATCTGGTCCATCTTCTATTTTGCGAACCACGTGTGAGTCCCACACTTTGTCAAACAACGTATTACCCATGATTATTTATTCCTTCAAATTGTAATGTGAAAATTTTGTTGTGTCCGGAAAAATGTATTCCCAAACGGGCGGCAAAACTAACGATTTCTTGCTAATCTTAATAGCTATTCATCGAATTAATGGTTTCTGATTCAATGGAATAAGCTATTCACTGAACGATGGAACGAACAAGACAAATTCTGACATCACTAACGCATGAAGTTTGTTCCCTGATCCAAAAACACAGATCAGGTAGATCAGCTTATAGATTATTCAAATTTCCACTTTTTGAAGCAATTAGCTATTTTGGCAACTTATGACTACCAAGAAACTATTTCACCAAATCCATTTATGGTTAGGGGTAATTATCGGCATACTCTTTTTCATCATTGCCTTTTCCGGGGCTATCCTTAGTTGGCAGCCAGAGTTGAAATCCATTGTTTTCAAACAGAAAATTGATATTCAAAACAAGCCTTTCGTTTTACCTTCTGATCTGAAGAAAACAATGGATGCCGAATTTCCTAAAGGCGACTATCGCACAGCCTTTTTCAGGGATAAGGACAGAACCTGTGAAGTTTTGCTATACGGTCAGGGCACTTATTATATCGCTCAGCTCAACCCATATACAGCTGAGTTAATTCACTTGCAAGATATGAATAAGGGGTGGCTAAGTGTGGTAGTAAAGCTACACCGCAACCTTATGCTAGGTAAATTCGGAAGACAAGTGGTTCATTGGGTAACACTGGCCTTTCTGGTTCTAATGATTACAGGGTTGGTTATTTG
The DNA here is from genome assembly GCA_049115735.1 of Cyclobacteriaceae bacterium. Classification (GTDB taxonomy): domain Bacteria; phylum Bacteroidota; class Bacteroidia; order Cytophagales; family Cyclobacteriaceae; genus CAXBNB01. The sequence continues at coordinate 7,612 of JAGDZP010000039.1, forward strand.
GTGGCCAGTGAACAAATCAGGCGCAAAAGACAGGCTCACCCTGAAATGGGGAGTCTCACCCAAAAAACTAAATTATGACTTACACAATGTGCTTGGGTTTTATGCTACATGGATTTCTATTTTTGCTGTTGTCACAGGTTTATTCTGGGGCTTTGAAATGGTGAAAGGCAGTTTGAAATATGTCACAGGAGAAACGGGTGTCGTTTACGAAAAGCCAAAATCCGAAGTGGTTGTTGATAGAAAAGAGACGAATCAATTTAAGATTATGGATAGTCTGACCTTGGTTTATAGAAATAAATATCCCACTCTATATTTCAGGATTAGTAACCCTCACACCGAGGATGATCCCATAAGGGCTGTATTGATAAAACCTGGCGCTATGGGTGAAGCAAACATGCATTTCTATCACAATAGATATACGGGTGAGGAAATAAGAGGAAATTTCATGCACGGTCCAGGCGACCAGATTAGCACTTATGAAAGACTACATAGTATGGTCTATGATATTCACTTTGGAAGTATCGCAGGATTCCCCGGAAGGCTTCTGGTGTTTTTTGCAACACTCATAGCCTCCTCCCTTCCAATTACGGGTTTTATCGTTTGGCTAGGAAAAAGAAAAAGTAGCCAGGCCGCCTGAAGGGTTCCAGTAATTGTCAGAATTGAAGTATATAAAAGCCTTCACTTGAGTCAGAGAAGCAAATGGCCCTATTACCAGATCGATCAGTAACATATACATCATCAATCTCTATATCAGTAGTTTTGATCACCTTGCCCGAGCTTAATTCGATGGTGCCTAACTTGCCATCTTTGAAGTAGTGAACAAGGCCTTTTTCGTTATCATAAACTCCACTCAAGAAATCGAAAGGTTCAGCCCTTACTTTTGATTCTTTTAGTTCCAAATCAGGAAGCGAGTAGTATTTGAAAACATTTGGAGTTACGGATAGAATTTCATCCTTACTATCACTAAACAATAATTTGTTCTTATCCAGGGCACGAGGTGATGTGACAGAACCATCTTCACCTATATCTATTCTTTGATAAAAATCCTTTGCAGCTCGAATGAATGTACTCGGAGTATTCGTCTGGAAAAACTTACTTGAATACCCTGTAATCGTTTCATTCAATTTACCTGCAGAAATCTTCTTTTGCTCCACCTTGTATGTGACATACCCTTCGAAAATGGATCCAAAAAAATACTGCCCGTTAGGGTGAATGTAATAGGACGGTGCGTTTACCTTGAACTTTTTTTGGATTTCGACACCATCTTGTTTCAATCTGATAAAAAGGTTTTTGTCGTTATGTGCAATATAACCCAATGAGCCATCATCCATCAGATTGGCATTCTTTAAATTGGATTTTAGTTCAACGGAAAACACTATTTCATCCTTTTCATAGTCCCACAGCCGTGCACGTTCAGGAATGCCATCAATCAACCAAACTTTTGAAGTTCCTTCTATCATATATGCGCCCCACACGTCACTAGCGGCAATGGATTTGACTATCTCCTGTGAGAATCCGTGGTGGAACATCAGGATTGAAATTATTAAGCTAAAAAGCCCTCTCATTTTTAATTTTTTGAAGTTCAAGATAATTCACTTGTAGCATACAATTGTGTCGCCTATGTTCACTAACAACCTTTAGTGTAAGTACACTAAAGATAAATAAATATATTTTTATTATAGGCGGCTAAGGCTCGACTAGTTTCTTTTTGAGTTTAGAATGCATACAAAGGGATGCACGATTAATTCAATAGGAGTTTAATTCAAAAAAACCAAAACTAAATAAGGAATAGGAACAAACCCACTAGAAATATCGAACTCATAAACTGGATATCGCGGCTGACCGGGCAGGGATAGAGGCGGCATCCCTCGACTGTTTTTTTGGCGAGGATATAGCCGACAGCCTGCCTTTGTCGGTAGACAGACCCTCCTGCCTGCCAAATCGACCCCAGTTTCATATACCCACTCCCCACATTTTAAAAATACCCACTATGGGGGATAGGTTATCTTTGCTCAATTATGAAATTTTGAAACATAGTTTAAAACCAAATATTGAAAAACATGAAAAAACTTATTCCATTTTGTATGTTGTTGTTTCTAGGAAACGCCGCTTTTGCCCAAGCTGATAAGGTAATCGATCACAATACGCTTACTACCGCACAGCTGAAATCAATTTTTGAAAACGCCTATCTATCTGTTCTTTCAACTGATGACAATTTTATTCAGGTAAAAGACACTTATTCTGTCTATGTGACACTATATGACAAAAGTAAAAGATATATAGAGTTTGTGATCTTTAATGGCTTCAAGGATGGTGTTAGTGATATGGACAAGTACCAGTTTGTCAACAAAGTGAACAGTGAGCTAATTGAGGTAACAGCCTATTATGACACTAACAAAAACCAGGCGGTATTCAAGTATGACCTTTGGATAGAAGGTAACGTCACTGCCGGTGATATGGTCAAAGCATTCAAGGCGTTCCAGAACACATTGACTGCATCGGTATTGAGAGATACGGGACATATATTGAAATAATCCACATTAACCTAATGTATACACGTCGGTTTTAAGCTGACAACAACAATCGGCATGTTCATCGAGCATGCCGATTTTTTATTCCCATTTCTTAAGTCGATTTTTATTAGAATTGAAAAAAAGTCCAGGCTCTTTGAAAAATTGATTTTGATTCGCACACTTTTGTCAAGTGTTGTTTTGCCGACCTGACACAAATTGAAATGTCAAAAATTAAGAATGTAACTTCCTACCTCGGACCTGGATTTATAATAGCCGCAACAGGCGTGGGAGCCGGTGATATGGTGGCCGCCACTGTTGCCGGGGCGAACTACGGCACAGTCATTCTATGGGCAGTAGTTCTTGGGGCAATTTTAAAATATGTACTCAATGAGGGCATAGCCAGGTGGCAATTGAGCACCGGGACCACCATGCTCAGTGCCTGGATAAATAAACTTCATCCTTTCACTTCCTATTATTTCATCGCCTATCTGGTTTTGTGGTCTTTCATTGTTTCTGGAGCGCTAATGGCTGCATGCGGCTTGGCTGCCCATGCAATTTTCCCTCAAATATCAATAGCGGTGTGGGGAATAGTTCATTCACTTGTGGCTGCTGCCCTTGTACTTTTCGGGCGTTACAAAATCCTCGAAAACATCATGAAGGTGTTTATACTAATGATGTTTACTACTATTATGTTTAATCTCTTCCTCATAGATGTGGATTGGTTAGATCTATCTAAAAATCTCGTAGTGCCACAAATTCCAGAGGGTTCTGTAAAGTTCATATTTGGTATGATTGGCGGTGTGGGTGGAAGTGTGACCTTACTCAGTTATGGCTACTGGCTCAGTGAAAAAGGGTGGAACGGAGAGAAATACCTTTTCACATCAAGAGTTGATCTAAGAGTGGCTTATTTGTTCACAGGCTTATTTGGTATTGCGATAGTTGTGCTGGCAGCTGAATTGAGCCCCGAACAAATGAGTGGAAATAAAATAGTACTCAGTTTGTCGGAGGAAATAATGACTACCACCGGAACCGTTGGTCAGTGGATATTCCTTATCGGATTTTGGGGTGCGGTCTTCTCATCAATGATTGGGGTTTGGAGTGGTGTTCCCTATATATTTGAGGACTTTGTTAAAACCAGAAACCAAACTTTACAGACCAGTCTCGCAGGTAAGTCCAAATATTACAAGTCGTTTTTGCTTTTCCTTGCGGTCCCTCCTATGCTGCTGCTTTTTCTTGATCGACCTGTCTGGATAATAGTCGTCTATTCAGTAGCAGGAGCCTTTTTTATGCCATTTTTAGCAGGTACCCTTCTGTACTTAAACAATAAAATCAAATGGGTGAAAAACTTCAAAAATGACACAATAACCAATGCGCTTCTGGTAATCACATTGATCCTATTCGTTTACCTATTGGTATTAAAGTTGATTTGAAGGAAGGTTTTAGCTATCAATCAGAGATTGCAGTTTTTTAATCTTATTTATCCAAACCAAAGAATAGGTTTGACTGTGGTTGGAAAGATATTGGTAGATCGCCAGACTTTTTTCAAAATGCTTTTTCGATATGTCAGCCAGTTTATTCTTGCCTATTTCCCAAATTAACTCTGCCAGCCTTCCAAGATTATCATCAGAAATATCAAGATCATGAACCAGCGTTTGAATAAAGTCGTCGTTATCTTTTTCCAATAATTCGGCCAAATCAAGATCCAATTCAGAACTCAATGCTTGTTCTACCACATGGGTAGATTGCTCAACATCTCCAGGCCCCTTGGCTCCAACTAGTTTCATTAGAAGTTTACCCAATACCCTCCCAAAGTCTTCAATTTGATCCTTTATAAAATCCCTTCTTTCCATTATGTATAAGATGTAAGCAAATTGTTACGTGTGGCGTTATGTATTGTTTTTGAATGCACCGGATTTATCCAAAGCTCTAAGCTGATTCAGATTAGCTTTCAAATCAAGTTCGGCTTCCACATCAATATTCTGCATCAACCAATTCACGGCTTTTTCGGTCGAAATATTTGGGTAAAAGTCATCTCTGGAGAAATGAACAAACTTCAAAACCCTAAACCCATCAAACCATTGAAAAAAGCGTTTTCTAAAGGTGACCAGGCTTGTGGATTGCTTCTTTATTTCTCTTTGGCTGCTTGTAAAATCATTCGATCGAAGAAACTCGCATATACTCTGAGGAAGCTCAGATAATGTTTGCTTTGTCGAATTACTGCTAGCGTTGTAAAAGTCATCTACGCAATCAAGAAAAGCTCTTAGATCACAAAATGACTCATAGCTATAAGTCACATACCCAGCTTGCCCTGAGGCAATCCAATCTCCAACTGCCTTGCCTGTACCAAAGGGCACACGATCAGAGGCGCGAGGTGACGGATACACAGACGCATCATTTATTTCCTCAAAACCTCCTAATGGAATGATCTTATGGAGGAAATAAAAATCTTCACCGGCTTTTCGCCTATTCATTCCTCCCTGCTTTTGATAAGCAGAAGAGCGTACAGCCATGCTCGAACCAATAGTATGATAAGCAAATGGAAATCCTGCCCATTTTAGGGCATCCACATAGTAACGCAAGTGCAGTTCATAATATGTGATTGCCTCATAAATATGTTTATCCATATCTCCATCCAGGGGATGCTCAAAGTTGATAGAGCAGCCTGGTGAATTGGGATTGTCTTGGAAAAGTTGAAAAACTGAGGTTAGCAAATTTTGAGAACAAGTGCTATCAGCATCAAAACATAATATGACACCATCAGCATTACCAATAGACTCAAACATACGCACAGCTTCGTCCATGCCAATCTTCCTGGCCAGTCCAACGCCTGCATGCTTTTTAGGTAGCTCATTTTCAAGGATCAGGTGTAAACTGATATTGTCGATTTGTTGATTCTGCCACCATTCTCCAGCCTGAAGGACAGTCAACCTATTCTGTTCCTTAACTTCTTCTGATGAGGACTCAGAAGCATTCACAACCACTATTACCTCGATGGGACATGGTCGTTCACAATTACAAATTGCCTCCAATGAGGAAATGAGGTCAAGCTCATTGTGGCATGGGATCACCGCTATGATTCCCGTATTTTCCTTGGGAGTGTAATTAAGGTAGCGCTTGGGATATGCGTAGCGGTCGAAATAAATGCTCTTGGAGTGTGTCAATCTTTATGGTGCAAGTCGTTTGATATTCCACTCAGTGCCAGATTTTGAATAGACAATTCTATCGTGCAATCTACTCGCCCTACCCTGCCAAAATTCTACTTTAACAGGATTCAGCATATAACCACCCCAATGCTCTGGGCGAGGAATATTTTCCTGACCTTCAAATTGCTTCTCAAACTCTTTCTCTTTCTTTTCAAGTACTTCCCTGCCCTCTATTTCTTCACTTTGTGGAGATGCCCATGCACCAATTCTGCTTGCCCTAGGACGGCTGTTAAAATATTCATCAGAAATAATAGGATCAACTTTTTCAATATCCCCTGTAATCCGAATCTGCCTCTCCATGGTTCTCCAATAAAATGTCAATGAAGCCTTAGGATTATTATTCAGCTCTCTGGCTTTGCTGCTATTATAGTTGGTATAAAAAGTAAAACCGTCTTCAGAATAAAACTTTAACAAAACAATGCGGCCTACTGGATAGCCATCCAAACCTATTGTTGATAGAGTGGTGGCATTCGCTTCATCTCCTTCCCTTTCCAAAGCCAATTTAAACCAACTTTCAAATTGATCGATGGGATTAGAATCCACACTGGATTCAGTCAATTCCATGATGCCATATTCCTTTCTCAAAGTTCCTATTTGTCTATTCGCCATGGTGTCTTCTGTATACCTTGCATTATTTGATTTTTTTTCTGCAAATATCAATTAATTGATTAAATATGTACTTGTGTTTTACCAAAACAAGGTACTTAAATCAAGTCGATTGCCATATTATTAGAATTATTACATGCAGCTAAGAATACCACTTTGTTATGAGAGCTCACCCGAATGGGTAAATGCCGTTATGTCTGATTTTGATTCGTTTCTGAAGGATCATGCCAACTGCGAGCGCAAAGCCAGTGCCATGGCCATGAGCTTTGTAGCCAAGTTTCCCGATAGAGTGGAAATCATTCCTGCCCTAATAGATACGGCGGTAGAAGAATTAGAACATTTCAGGTCAGTTTATGAAATAATGGAAAAACGTGGGATTATTCTACCCCACGAAATTGGTCAGGATGTGTATGTAAAGCAGTTGGTCGACAAGTGCAGAAGCGGACGACTCGAACGATTCATGGATAGACTTCTTCTAGCCTCAGTAGTGGAAAACCGGGGAGCAGAAAGGTTCCGTCTTATATATGAAAATCTGGAAGATCCAGAATTGAAAAAGTTCTATCATGACCTTTGGGCTTCTGAAGCAAAGCACGGGGAGATATTTGTGGAGATGGCCCTGAACTACTTTGAGGAAGATGAAGTATATGACAGGCTCGAAGAGATGAATGAATTGGAGGGGGAAATAATTTCTAAAATGCCCATCACACCGGCACTACACTAAAGCGAATGTGGTATGGATTATTTTAATGCAAAAACACGATACGAACCAAAAAGAGGTGATTTATTAATCTCAGAGCCCTTTCTACCAGATCCAAATTTTGAAAGAACAGTCATCCTACTTTGCGAACATGATGAAAATGGTTCTTTTGGATTTGTACTCAACAAACAGTCTACAGTTGACTTTGGTGAAGTAATAGAGGATGCCTCAGATTTTAACGAAAAACTTTTCATTGGCGGACCTGTGCAACAAGATACGCTGCATTTTATCCATCGGGCAGAAAATGTTATGGGTTCGGGAAAGGAAATAGTAGATGGGATTTTTTGGGGTGGCGATTTTGAGAAGTTAATGGAACTTATCCAATACAAGCAAATCAATGTAAATGACTTTAGGTTTTTTCTTGGATATTCGGGCTGGTCGGAAGGTCAACTCAATGAAGAACTGAAAGCAAAATCCTGGATAGTCTATCCACAACCAACCCCTGATAAAATCTTTGACTTATCCCCTGAAGCACTATGGAAAGAAGCACTTAAGGAACTCGGAGGCAAGTTTAAAATGTTCTCAAACTACCCGGTCGATCCGAGAATGAATTGAATGCCCAAAATTAAGTAGCTTTGTATTGATAAAAGTGTTATTAGCATACTATGAACGATGAGAAACATCATGCTGCCGAAGAAGATGAATTGGCTTCAGCAGATTCTGTTCAGGACAAGCCTGAATTAACTTCTCCAGAAGAACAATCTACCACTTCAAACGAGGAACCCTCAGACGAAGCTCCGGGAAAATCTGTGGCTGAAATGGCAAGAGCTTTTTTAGCCGATGACGAAGATGAATCTACTGGTGATGATCAGTCACCTGAAGAAACAGAAGTTGCCCTGGGAGATGAAAGTCCGATCGAAGAAATTGCTACTTCTGATCTTGAAGTAGAAGCTTCAGCAGCAGGAAAACAGGATGAAGAAGTCTCCCCAGTTGTGGAAGAAACCCCCACTGTTGAGGAAATAGAGGCATCAGATGAGAGTTCCGAATCTGTTGAAGAAACACAGGGGCCAGTTGAAGATGTGGCAAATGAAGAATTGCCAGATGTGTCCATAGAGGAAGGTGATGTAAGTCCAGATCAGGTAGAAGAATCATTATTAGTCTCATACGAGTCACCTACAGGGCCTGAAGTTACCGAACCAGAAAATGAAATCACTGCAGAAGAGGAATCTTCTAAGGAGGATGTAGAAGAAGAGGTCACTTCAGAAAGTGAACCTGAAGTAGAAGCACAAGCCGAAGAAGTAGAGGAAGCTCAAGAACCGACTATTCCAACATTAGAACTGGAATCTGAATATGCAGGCACAGACTCGGAGGAAGCAACTAATTCAATAGAAGTGGAATCCACTGATCAGAAGGCTGAAGAAGACGTAGCTATAACCATAGAGCCTGAAGTGGAAGCACAGGCCGAAGAGGCGGATGACTCTCAAAAATCAACTTCCCAACCATTAGAGGTAGAACTTGAAGAGTCAAGTAGCGAATCAGAGGATGCCACTGATTCCACGGAAGAGGCATCC
>JAGDZP010000039.1:16262-85364 GCA_049115735.1 Cyclobacteriaceae bacterium
AGGCGGATGAATCTCAAGAATCGACTTCCCAACCATTAGAAATAGAACCTGAAGGAGCTAGTAGTGAATCTGAGGAAAAAGAACAAGAAGAAATCCAACCTGAGGTAGCAAATGATTCTGCTGAAGAGGCTCCAGAAACAGATGCTGATGTACCTGAAGCGGTCAAAGCTAAAGAAACTACTGACCAGCAAAACGAAGCAGCGGCCGCCAGTAACGAGCCCAGTGAAAAAGACAAAGCACTAGAAGAAGTCCATCAAATTGAACAGACGGACTTTTCTCAAATGGGCAAAGAAGAGCTTTTAGCCACCATTAAAGATATTGCCAACAAGTATTGTCTTATCATTCAAGGAAAAACTCTCGGGGCTATCAAGAATGCTTTTGATGTATTTGCTAATAGCGAAAAAGAAGTGGCTTTAAAACACTTTGTAGAAACAGGTGGTGACAAAGAGGATTTTAGGTTTAAAGGCGATGAAATAACTTCCAAGTTCTTTGAATACAGTAACTTAATAAGAAATAATCGCCATCAACATTTCAAGCAACAGGAAAAAGAAAAAGACGGTAACCTGAAGCTGAAAAATGCTTTACTCGAAAAACTTAGAGAGACAGTTGACAGTGAGGAAAGCACTGCCAGCATGAACTCACTGAAGGAAATTCAGACAGAATGGAGGTCAATTGGGCCAGTTCCGAATCAGCATAACAAAACCCTTTGGGCCAACTACCATGCATTGATAGACAGGTTTTATGACCATAGAAGTATTTACTTTGAACTCAAAGAACTTGATCGTAAGAAAAACCTTGAAGCCAAACTTGAGCTATGCCAAAAGGCCGAAGAGCTTGATGAGCTGGAAAACTTCAAAGATGCCATTCAAAAGCTCAACGAACTGCATGACGAGTTTAAGCATATTGGACCTATTCCGAAAGACGTTCAGGACGAAGTTTGGGATCGCTTCAAGACAGCTTCAGATTTAATCTACTCGAAAAGAAAAGAGTTTGTTTCTCATATCAAGGATCAGCAGAAGGAGAATCTCGGTAAGAAACTGGAATTAGCAGAGACTATTGCAGAATTTACCAGTTTCTCATCTGATATGATAAAAGAGTGGAATGCAAAAACCAAGGAACTATTAGAACTGCAGAAAAAATGGGAAACCATCGGGGCAATGCCCAGGGAAAATGCGAAAGAAATAAACAAAAAATTCTGGAGTGGTTTTAAGCAGTTTTTCCATAACAAGTCTGAGTTCTTCAAGGGGCTGGAATCCCAGCGCGAAGGCAACCTAAAACTAAAGCAGGAGTTAGTTGAACAAGCCCAAGCATTAAAGTCAAGTACTGACTGGCACAAGACAGCAGAAGAGCTTAAGGGCCTTCAACAAAAATGGCGTGAAATCGGCCCAGTCCCAGAGAAATTCAGAAATTCGATTTACAAGTCATTTAAAGAGGCCTGTGATGATTTCTTCAACCAAAGAAGGCAGCACAACAAGGGACTTGATTCGGAGTATTCTGAGAATTTAAAGAAGAAAGAGGACATCATTGCCAAAATGGAGAAAATTGCGACTTCCGGTGATATTAATATGGAAGAAGTGTATGGGCTTCAGGACGAGTTTAACGCCATTGGTTTTGTTCCAAGAAAGAGCATCCGAGATATTCAAAAGCGCTATCAAAACACGCTAGATAAATTGGTGAACAACGCCAAGAACCTGGATGATGAATCCAAGAGTGAATTCAAATCACTCATCAATATTCATGATCTCAAATCAGGCCCAAATGCTGATCAAAAGCTAAATCGCAAAGAGCATGGCCTAAGGAGAAAAATTACGTCATTGGAATCTGATATTTCAACCTGGAAAAACAATTTGGGATTTTTTGCATCTTCTAAAAATGCTGATGAACTACTCAAAGATTTTGAGGCCAAAATAAAAAGCGCTGAACAAGAATTAGCTTCTTTGAAGGAGGAATTGAAGCTGGTTATGAAGGCTTGACATTGCACGATCAGAAAAGCGAAAATAAGTTTAGAATTTATTTTTTATTAATTTGGAAAACTGAAAATCTAATATACTTTTGCACTCGCAATTCACGAAAGGGATTTGCAAAAAGGAATGCCTCCTTAGCTCAGCTGGTAGAGCAACTGACTTGTAATCAGTAGGTCCTCCGTTCGATCCGGGGAGGAGGCTCTTGTAAATCAGGCACTTATAGATTTATTTCTGTAAGTGCCTTTTTTGTTTGCATATAATTTGCATACCTTTTTCACTTTGCTAGCCTAAATATAGTCATTTGAAATCTTTGCTATACCTCAGATCCTTCATAACTGTTGAAGAAAACTACTCAGAGCTAAAAGAAGAGTTTTTACTACCAGCACACCTTAGTGGTTTTTATATAGATTATGTGGAGCTTGAATATGATGCATTAAATCCTACTACTGGTTTTGGTTGTCTAGATAGAACCTGTTCTTTTGCTGACTTTTTAAACAAAAAACTTAGTACAATTACCCAAGCTTCTATTTCGGAGTTCGTCCAATCAGGATACTTCCAAGAATACCTCCAAGCAATCAGATCACATTTTTATGTAGCCCAAATTTCTGGCATAAAAAAGAGATCTAATTCTCTTCCAGTCTTCGCTACCGCTACGAGCTTGTCATCATTCTTGCGTATCCTTCTGTACTCACGATAGCTTTTTTGTCTTCTCATATAACTTCTTTGCATTGCGCTAAAGCTACATTCCAATCAGCCATATAAAAATCCACCGGCATATCTATATTAGGCTCGCCTTGCGATCACTCCGGGCTTACTTGCTGTCATGATTTTTGATTTCTTCACATCAGGAGGTCACTTCGATACCTTTATATTACATCATCCCTGCATAGTCATTCCTAACCCCTCTCAAGCCATATCACAACATTCCTTGCACAATTACTCAAAAATTCACGCCAGCAAATAAGTCGTAAACGATAGCTGTAAGCAACTCTCATTCTTCGAGCCTTGCTTCCACCACCCTGCGTTCAACTCGCAAGAGCGGCTCGCTCACAACATTAGCAATACCGTTTTTGAAAAATGGTTCTGAATGTATTTGACTATATAGCTGGAATAAATAAACCTCTAGTAGTGCATACTTTAAGACAGATTTTTTGCAATTCATCTACTGGAATCCGGTACAAACCTTAGTTTCACGAGACTATTCTTTTATGTATTTGTATACCCGATAACCATCCATTTGTTTATAGCCATCTATGCAATTTAATTCGTCTCTAGGGAAATAAAAATACCACCAAAGAATCTCCCTGGTGGTATTACTCAACGCTGCTACTCGCTAATCGGTCGAAGGCTTTGTCTCCCTTTCACTCAAACACTCGTATCCGTGTCGTTCGAAATGACTCTTTCTAAAGTCCTTTCCCAGGGTGACGTACAAAGCACCAAATGTTAATGCTGCTGATAGCACCACAGTTATTATTCTTGTTGACTTTTTCATGATTGTACTCTTTCGGTTGCTAATTTATTTCTACTTCCGCCACAAGGTCCGTGACCACCAGCTTTATAGTTGGCGTACTCTTCGTCACTCATGGAGCGAATACGGTCAGCGAACCCAGCCCAGCGGCCAGATCTCCGTCTTCCTTTAAACACCCATCGGAACAATCCGAATATCAGGATGACCGCCGCTACTTTGAGCAAAAAGAAAGGGATAAAAAATATGGCTGCTCCTAGAAGCGCACCACCTACAATGAGTTTTAAAATTCTAGAATTCATTTCTTAATTGTTTAGTTAAAAATCCTTTTACAATTAAGAAGACGGAGAGCTCCGTTTTTTACTTTAAATTTCTAAAAATAAATTGTAAGTCATTGATCATCAGATGGTTTTTTTTCCTCCGACCCACAACGCTTCTTCCATCGGTCGCGAAACACCTGGCGCTCCTCGCCCGACATGTTTTGATATTTGCTCTTCCAACGTTCCCTCCAGGGGCCTCTGGGTTTTCGTGGACTTATCCCGGTAAATAAAATCTTACTAAGCACCAGGATCGCCATGGCCTGCCAGTATCCCAATGGATTGAGCTCAAGTGTTGGCACCAGCGCATAATTCCACAAGTACATCACAATGGCTGATAATCCTAAGACAAAGGTGAGGACCAACATCACCATGCCAACTATTTTAAAACCAAATCTCTTTTTCATAAATAGAGTCTTTAAAGTTCATTATATAATTTTATTAATCGACTTCTCAGGTACTTCACTGCATAGCCTTTTCTTGAAGTAATCGTTTTAATACTTTCTTTCTTCTCCTCGGCAATTTCTCTGAGTTTCATGCCTTCCAATTCTGATTTGACGAAAACTTCTCGCTGCTCTGCAGGGAGTTCATCCAATGCATCCATCAACTCTTCCCAGAATAGGTCTTTGAATAGCTGATCAGAAATGGTTTCCGCCTGCCCAAAGAGGATGTCTCGCATATCAGCATTGTCTCCATCCAGAAAGAGCAATTCCTCCACTGGCTCCTCTCTCGATTTTCGGTACAGGTCTGTGATCTTGTTTTTGGCTACCCGATAGAGCCACCCACTAATACTTTCTATTTCGTCCAGGTTGATGAGTCTGCTAAACTGGTACCAGACGTCCTGAATGATGTCTTCCGCATCTTCGTTCGTTTTGACGCGCTTTCGTATGAATCCGAACAGTCTGTTTTTGTTCGTAGCGATTGTGGATTCCAACTGATCTTGGTTCGCCATACGATAGCAAAAGTATGGGATTTGTGGAACAAAAATGTAAGATCGAGTATGGCTTAGATTAGTATGGAAAGCAAATAACAAGTAGTGCCAATAAAACCTCAATTGCATTTAAACCTACTGCACTTTTAGCCTCCGGCCGAATATATCCAACATGACCAAAGTCATATGCTCTCACTCCTATTTTCGGTACATCCCTGAAAGCACATCTCACACATAGGTGTATCTTCCATGATATAAACAGGAATCGCTTAGGCGATTCAAGTTTTATTCAGAATTTTAGGGGAAATGCGCATTATTCTTTCAATTGGGAATTGGGGTTTTCCTTGCAGATCACATTATTGGATTACAGAGAACCAAGTTAAATGGTGATACCAGTTGAATGTAGAGGAGGTATCGAGTGGCCGAAATTTTAATAGAATGAGAAAAGAATTGTATTATCAACAACCAGTTGATAAAGATTTATCTCTTAAAGTGAAGAAGGCATCTTGGTGGGAGTTTAAGTGGTGGTGGTGAGCCACAAACTGTCACCGTCATTAAACTCATCATAATATTGAGTCAAAATTTGAATGTATTCAATATAACATTTAATTGTTATACTTTTCAAGAGCTTGAAATACATCGTCTTCCATCCTATACCATTGTCTGCTAAAGTAATCCAAGCCAAGCCAATATATGAATATCGCTAGGATTCCATCTGTATGGCTACCTTCAACTTTGACTGCATTATTGCGACACGAAACACTTGTACTGACAAAAGGAGACTTTTCAAGCAGTATATTAAAATTATTCTGGTTTTCACTTACGCAATATGAAAATCTGTATGAAATCTCTTTTTTTAAGATTTTTATTAAATCTGCACTTTGAAGTGATCTTGTTAATTTCAGGGTTTTCATATTTTGATTTTTGTTATTACAATCATCAATCACTTGCGTAAAAGGCTCAAAACCTAGAATATGTAAATCAATAAATCGTAAAAGAGTTTTGTAACTTGAAATCGCATGCAATCTGCTTTCATATCAAACATTTTTTTGCCATTCAATATTCCAATTAAAAATCTTCTGATTTATGTGCGTTTTCAACTCTAAAACAGTTAAAAATGAGCAAAAAATATCGAAATGTTGTGCAAATTGTTGTGCAAGTAAAAAATAAAAGGCAGCTACTTTTAATGTAACTGCCTGATTATCAGCTGTGGGCCCACTAGGGCTCGAACCTAGGACCACCTGATTATGAGTCAGGTGCTCTAACCAACTGAGCTATGGGCCCTTCAAATTGCTTATGAAAGCACCTTGAATTTGGGAGTGCAATGTTACATATTTGCCTCAAAATTCACAAACAAATTCAATCTTGAATATTGACACTTTTATTTTCGATCTTGGCGGTGTAATCATCGACCTGGATGAGAAAGCAACCTTTAATTCCTTTTCTGAATATAGCGGTTTAAGTATCCCAGAAATACTTAAAGGGGTAGAATCATCAGACATTTTTTATAAAATAGAAAAAGGGTTTATTTCAGAGCAGGCTTTTAGAAATGGTCTGCGTGACCTTTTCAAATGTGATATAATTGACACTGATTTGGATATGGCATGGAATGCCATGCTTGGAGCTATTACTCAGGAAAGGCTAGATCTTTTAACTGCACTAAGGGATAAATACAAGGTGTTGATATTGAGCAATACCAACAGCATCCATGAAAATGCCTTCAACAGAATATTAAAGAAGGTCTCCGGTAAGGATAACCTTTCTTACTTCGCTGATACTGTGTTCTTCTCACATGAATTACATATGAGAAAACCTGATATAGAGATTTACGAAGAAATATTGAAATTAAGTGCAACAAAAGCTGAATCAGCCCTGTTTCTAGACGATAAGGAGGAAAATCTGCTTGGAGCTCGTGAGGCAGGAATTAACACCAAGAGAATCGAGTATCCTGATCAAATTCTGGAACTAAGAAAATATGTTTAAAAACAAAGAACAGAAAACCAAGGCAATACAGCTCGGGCTATTTGTGGCTACTCTCATTGCGACCACCCTATCAGGAGCTGAGTTGATGACAGCAAAATCATTGTTCGTTGGAGAAGACAGACTCGGTTTCGATGATTTCCTGAAAGGCACACAATACTCTTTTGCCTTCCTTGCAATTCTAACTTGTCATGAATTTGGGCATTATTTCGTGGCTCAACATCACAAAGTTAAGGTCACCCTGCCCTACTACATTCCACTCTGGTTAGGATTTGTCTCACCTTTTTCTATTGGAACAATGGGTGCTGTTATAAGAATAAAAGAGCACATCAATAGTAGAAAAAAGTATTTTGATATTGGTGTGGCCGGACCACTAGCTGGAGTTGTCGTTGCTATTCCCATTTTAATTTTCGCTTTCATCAACCTTCCCGGACATGAATATGTCTTCAATATTCATCCAGGCTATGCACAATACGGTTCCAATTATCACACTGAAGTATATACTTATGACTATATCAAGAGTCAACAATACCCCTATTATCAGGAATACAGAGCTGAAGACTCCCTGAGCTATATAGATGAATTCCAAACCATTGAAGGTTGGGGATTTCCAGAATATCAAGCTACAGGGTTATCAATAAATTTGGGTAAGCCACTTTTATACTCCTTACTACAAGACATATTCGTTGAAGACAAATCCCTACTCCCGCACGACAATGAGTTATTACATTATCCACTCTTAGTCGCTTGTCTATTGGCTTGCTTGATTACAGCTCTTAATCTATTTCCTATTGGGCAATTGGATGGTGGCCATATTTTATATGGTTTGATTGGTGCCAAATACCATAGAAAGGTGACACAATTTATCTTCCTGCTTCTACTGTATTATTCTGGCCTGGGAATCATCACTCCGTTCAATCTAGTCGAAGTATTTTCGAGTATCAAGGTACTTTACCTGCCTTTGTTGTACTACTCCTTCGCAAGTTTTAAACCCAATCAAAAGGATCGCTTAATGTATTTTCTACTGGTGTTGGCAGCACAGATGGCTACTAGTTTTTTATTCCCAAAAATAGAAGGGTATGCTGGTTGGGTATTATTTGCTTTTTTAATAGGTAGATTTTTAGGCGTATACCACCCTCCTGTTGATCACGACGAGCCTTTAGATATGAATCGTAAAATTATTGGCTGGGTCTCATTAGGGGTATTTATACTCTGCTTTAGTCCAAAGCCCTTGGTAATGGAAGAAGTGATTTACAATAAGGATGATAAGTCTGAAACACCTACGTTTCTATCCGATGTAAAGCCTTCAGCATACTTTACACGGATTGACAGCCCCAGTTCGATTGCACGCGCCTCAATCATGTTCAAAAATTCAGGTGATGAGATGAGCGTATTAGAAGCATCACCTTCGGGATCGAAGAACTGAGACTTGAAGGCGCGTACCGCTTCCATTCTTTTCTCCCAGAACTTGGATACATCCACAACTATGTCAGGCTTGACCCAGTCTGTTTGTATGTAATGATAAAGTTTATCAGCCCGCCAACTCTCCTGTTTCTTCTTATCCAATTTCGTTTCTATTCTTTTTAGACCGGCCATGAAGTTAGATTGAACCACCAGTTCTGAAGCCTTGGCATGGTCAGGGTGACGATCTTTTATGGCATTGCACAGAATCATATCCGGTTGGTACTTACGAATTATTTGGACAATTGCCATTTGATGTTTTTTGTCATTGACGAAAAAAACATCTTCAAAAGCCAAATTTTCTCTAACAGAAATGCCTAGTGTTCTACCAGCTGCTACAGCTTCCATATACCGCTCATCGGGTGTACCCCTGGTACCCATTTCTCCTCTTGTGAGGTCAACAATGCCCACCTTTTTACCACTTTCAACAAGTGACAATATAGTGCCTCCACAGGATAGCTCTGCGTCATCAGGATGCGCAGCAAAAACAAGAACGTCAAGTTTCATCTACAATTCTTTTTTGTCTCTTTAGCCCACAATTTAGGAGAAAATAATGAACACCGAGTATCTAAGTTAATCTCAGTCGTCTACCTACCCGCAATATGGTTTTTCTGGTGATACCATTCAAACGGCAAATCTTGGTAATGGATATGCCATAGCGATAGCTGATATGGCTAAGTGTATCACCACTTCTAATTCTATGGTAGCGAATCTTCCTGGCTTCCTTTAAATATGCAAAAGACTCAGAAGTAATCGTAAGGCTATCCATTTTCAATTTGTCATTTTCAAAATCAAAAACCGTAACCGGATCAATAGCATTACCCTGGTAGCGTATTTCGAAATGTAAATGTGGTCCAGAGCTTCTGCCTGTATTTCCCCCCAAGCCAATCACATCCCCAGACTTCACCTCGTCCCCAACCTTCACAAATCTTTTCTTAAAATGTCCATAAAGCGTCTCTAATCCATTATAATGTCGGACTAGCACATAGTGTCCATAACCATATCTATCGTAATGTGCCACCCTTACAATACCATCAAAAGCTACTCTAACAGAGTCACCCATATTGACCCTCAAATCGGTACCATAGTGCCAACGCCAACGTCTAAGACCAAATGGAGATGTAATATGCCCCTGGCTAATAGGAATGCTCCATCCTAGCTTCGGGTTTGCATAGCACAGAGGTAAGGAAACGGTATCCTTAAATTTTTCACCATCTAAATCATAAGGGTTCACCTTATTTGAATCCCATATCGAATAGTACTCCCTCAGTGTGACCCACACCGAATCAATCTTTAATTGCTCCGATACCTGAACCGGAACATTGAATGCCAGGGGAATTAGTGCTGTATCCTCATGAACTATTGTGAGCTCACGCTTGAGATTAATCTCTTCCTGATACATGAGACTATCGATATAGGATGTATCTAATATAAAAACATCTTCAGCCAGCTCAGGCTCCCATTCAGGTTCAGCCTGCACTTCAATTTTTTTATTTTTGAACTTAAAAAAATCTCCCAGTCTTTTTTTCTTTTGACTGAGAGATTCACTGGTCATTGCCATCATTAATAAAATGACAAGTGTGACAAATTTCATATTTCCATGTAATTCAATAATCGTCTGTTTTGAAACAAAAAACTGACTATCTCAAGTTTCTATAATTAAGCTAGTTCGGCTTCTTTGGCAGCCAGGAACCTTTCAGCGTCCAACGCTCCCATACACCCACTACCAGCGGCTGTCACCGCCTGACGGTATATTTTATCTGCCGCGTCACCAGTCACGAATACACCTTCAACTTTAGTTCGGGAAGATCCTGGTTCTACAATAAGGTATCCAGTTTCATCAGTCTCCAAATAGTCTTTGAAAATATCCGTATTTGGCTTGTGTCCGATTGCCACAAAAAAACCGTTTATGTTATACTCAGATTTCTCACCAGTAACGTTGTTCACCAACTTCATACCCGTTACTTCATCCTCACCAAGAACTTCTTCTGTTGAACTGTTCCAGAGAATCTCAATATTATCATTATCTAATACTCTCTTCTGCATAATCTTAGAGGCCCTAAGCTCATCCCTTCGTACAATTAAATACACTTTTGGACAAATGTTTGCCAGATAAAGTGCTTCTTCTGCGGCTGTATCACCACCTCCAACTACAGCGACCGATTTTCCCCTATAAAAGAACCCATCACATACCGCACAACCTGAAACACCTTTATTCATCAGACGTGATTCAGATTCTAATCCCAAATACTTAACACTAGCTCCTGTAGAAATAATGACTGCTTCTGCAGTGATTTCATGCTTTTCATCAACAATAACTTTGTGAGGATACGAAGAAAAATCCACTGATGTAGCCATTCCAAAACGCACATCCGTTCCAAATCTCTCAGCCTGCTTTTGTAGGTCAACCATCATTTCAGGACCTGATATGCCTTCCGGATAACCTGGGAAATTTTCCACATCCGTTGTGGTGGTTAATTGCCCTCCAGGCTCCCCACCTGTATATAGCACAGGATTCAATCCAGCTCTTGAGGCATATATCGCAGCAGTATATCCGGCGGGTCCAGATCCTACTATCAGCACTTTTACATTTTCTTCTGTCATTTGTTCGTCTTCTTTAAAAAGTTTCCAAAATTAATATTTTAACTACTAAGGCAAACAGACTGAGCTCAAAAAAGATTCGTTTGCAATGGTTTGTTTATTTATCGCCCAATTGAGAAAATCTATTAAGGACAAAACTCACTCTAGAACAAAAAAAAGCCCTTCGAAAAAGTATTCAAAGGGCTTTTAAAAGTATAGTTAAACAATTAATGCGTAATCATAAGTTTTTTATTTCTAAACTTCAAGTTTTCACCATTCAAAGAAATAAAATACATACCGGCTGGGAAATGCCTTGTTTCTAAACTGAAGCCTTCAGCACCTGGCTTAAGCTTACCAAATTTGTAAACCTTACCTGTCTGATCATAGATAGACCAGTGCATTACTTCAATTGTTGTTTTCTCAAACACCACAAATACCTCCTGGTTTGCAGGGTTTGGATACAAGCTGTAATCTTCACCATTTAGAGTATTATCAATACCTGTTATCGTAGGACTAGTTTTGCCCACAACATCCTTCATGACAGTCTGATAAATGGTCTTGCTTTCAACATCCTGAACGAATACCACAATAGCCAAGTCCGAGGCATCAACATTATTCGTGATATCCCATGACTGTGTAGTCTGTATGCTTACTCCACTTAAGAACTCTTTTTCTTCCCTTAAACCAATTCCACTTGGTAACATTTTCCTAAGTGCATTAATAGAAGTCCTTTCTGCATTGGAAGCACCGATTAGTTCTACATCCTTCTCTATGATAGCAATGTACAAGGCTAATTCGCGAGCTGTGCCGTCACCTATATCAGCTTGAGCTGTCGCCGTAACATCAACTTCAAGAACCATCGGATCAGAACCAAAATTATCGCTGATAACAATATCAAACAAAGCATCTTCCAGTGAACTTCGAGCGATATCATTCCTGGTCCATGGAATTACTGTTTCTTCCGCCTCTGGGTCACCCAATTCGAACTGGCCATCAAGTACTGAAGCAGGCGCATCCGCAATACCATAATAGGCACTTCTTGCACTTGGATCTTCAGTATTCAAAATACTAATCGGATCTGGATTTGTCAATATTGGTGGGTTAGTACTTCCATCATATACATCCAATTCCCCGGCAAAGCTAGTATGGTAGTTAATGGATATTATATCGTCATTATTTTGTGATATGTCTCCCAAAATGTCGTTAATATCCTCAGTAACTGTCCTACTATCATCAGTATTTGTATTTGAGAATTGTTCAAGCAGGACATTTTTAACCCTCTCATCAACACGGAAATTATCTAATGCAAATCCTTCTGATTCATCAGACGGGTTGGTACCTAGAGCAAATCTGAATATAACACCCTTATCTCCAATCTCAATTTCATCCAGCTTATGCCTACTGGAGGTCCATTCTGCTAAATTAGTATTTGCATCTGGATCTAAGTTACTAGCCCAACCGTAATCCCGTGCACTTCCTCCTTCATTTTCAAATTGTTGACCAGGGAAACCGCTAATATCTGCATGAGTGTACCACTCCATTCCAGTAGCATCACCATTTTCAATGGATCCAAGTACTAACCAAGTAAGCCCTCCATCCACTGAATACTGCAATACGACTCCATCTCTTTGATCAACGAAATGGTATATCTTATCGAAGCTAACCATTGGTCTTTCAAGGGCGGAAATATCAAAACAAGGAGTGTATATCCATGACAACACTTCATTACTATTGTAATTACCATCCAAATTTGTTGCCCAAACATTTCCATGATTTGTGTCATTGTTAATCAATACACCAGAAGGTACTCCAAACTGCCAGGTATTAAAATCAGACGGTAATTTACCCCAATCACCATCACCATTGTCCGTTTGTTCCTTGTCATCTAGCGGTCTAAAGTCTACCGACCAACCAGCCGCTTCTATAACCACCCCAGATTCACTTCCTCCTGTTGTAGATCGAATTTCTGTTCCAGGATCATAAGACCACTCTGTGAAATCTCTTGTCTGTGGCACGGCTGCATCAAAATCCTCAAAATATGGCGCCACGGCTGTCGGTTGTACCGCTACCTTTCTCTCATGAATTTCAATGCAATCGTTGTTGGTGGTTAAAATTAACTGAACGTCATATACCCCCGGATCAATATAGCTATGCTTCAATGTAAAATTATCTGGGTTTCCTTGAGTATCAATAAATACCGGATCGCTACCATCGTCATAATCAAAAGAAATTGATTTAACCGTTCCAAAGCTTACTGAAGTTGGAGAAGCAACGAAAGTAAATTCAGAATCATCACAAATTCCTTCAACGGTAAAGTTTACATCAGGTATATCTCCTATCTGAACGTTTCGAGTCACTTCGACACTTGTACAACCCTTATCGCTTGTTGCCACCAATGAAGGGAAGTACTCACCCGCTTCAGAATATGTTTTAATTGGAGCAAAGTCCGTACTAGAATTGAAGGTATTGGGGTCATTATCATCTTCAGCCAAGAAATCATCAAAATCCCACAATACGCTAGCTATTCCATCCTCTGGTGCTGTCTCCAAAGTTGTAAAAGTAAATTCAACCGGTAATTTATCACAACCACCTATGGCATCAATATCAACTATTGGTTTGGTATTGATAATAATATCCTGAGTTGCTGAATTATAACACCCTGTTTCGTTATTAACATAAGTGTAAGTCACTGTATGTGTTCTCGTACCGCCATTAGCGTTGTAAGCATTGGTGAAATTCACATCGTAGATATTATTCACATTTTTAGTTACACCCGGGCTACCTGTAATATTCGTTGCAAAATCACCTTGCCCAAGATCACTGATATCTGTTGTTTGTGACAATTCCGTAAATGCAAATCCCCTAATTGGTAAAACCTCATCATCAATACAGAATTCGTTATTCGCTGTTCCAACACCTTGATCAACAATGAATTCTACGAATGGCTTAGGGTTGACGGTAATTTCAATGGTACTCTCACTAGGCACGTTTGCACAGGCTTTATCCGAGGTACTATATATATAAGTTATCTCGAATGTTGCGACATCCCCATTGTCTGTATTGGCTGTTGGATGCTCTGCATAAGCTTCTTCCGGGTTGAAGTATATTTCATCAAATCCAGAACCATTTACAATAGCTCCATATAAAGCAGCAGCACTCAAAGGAGGATCACTCACAAAAGTACCCCCACTTCCTGTGCCAGTATCAAAGGTAATGTCTTCCACGAACAACCTAATTGGGTCAGCATCAATATCATGATCGATGCAGTAGTCGCTTTCATCGCGTGAGAAACCTGCAACATCCACTTTGATAGTCGGTTCTGGAGTACGATAGACCCTAATGATCATTCTATTATCATAATCCACTACACCTGCTTCCGCATCAGACGCCAGGGTACTTCCTGTACAGCCAAATTCATTTGTATATGACATATCGAAAATAAAGTCAATCGATGTAGCTGTCACTAGCGTAGGGTTAGCTGCTTCGGCCACTTGAATTGCAGCTCGTGGATAAAAGTATGCCTGTCCACTTGTACCAACATTTTCAAGAGAGGTAGCACCCAGCTCATAATTGTTTTCAACAAATGATGCTGATGTTCGCGAACCTTGAACGACCTGATTTGTTACATCAGTTAACAATATCCTATCTGCTATTGCGGCATCTGCATCAGAGATATCATCAATACAAACTTCAACCACACCCGCAACAACCAAAGACGAACCATTTTGAGTAATATCATATTCAGGCACAGGTAGGTTGTGAATTGTAACTGATTGGGCAATCAAATTTGTACACAAAAATTCCGTTTCGTAAAACAAATCGATATCGACCGTTATCGAACGACTGCTTCGAGTAGCAGTGGCACCTGAATCATCCAACATTCCTGCATTAATAGCATCAAGGAATAAACGCTCGATATTTATATCAGCTGTTCCATCGTTGTTGTCTTCCAGAGCTGCTGGAGTAGGTGTAAAATCTGATACGCTAAAAGTAGCAACAGTTATTCCACTCTCCTCGGCCAAAGAACTCCTCAAAGTCAATCTTCCTTCATCTACGCATACTTCTTCGTCTGCGCTTGTTCCCTGTTGCTCATAAGTATAAGACAAGGTAGGGCGGGGATATATTTTGATTGTAATATCTGTGGTGCTTGTACAATTGTTAAAATTACCCTGATACTGGTCGAAAGACAGATCCTGATAAGTCATGGTAATCGTATGACTGGTAAACTCTCCTCCTACTTCAGAACCTCCTGCGCCCAAATGCCAGGTCATAAAATCTATGACTGGATTACCAGTACCACTGTCGGTAAATGTAGCCGAAGAGGCTACTGAAGAACCAACGACAGAGTAGCTTAAATTGGCTAAATCAGAACCTGCAATAATTCCTGTATTAGTCGAAAGTGCCAATTCAAGATCGACATCTTCCTGACAGAATTCTTCACCATCAGTGATCAGAGTAAAGTTAAGATCCGGTAAAGGTTGTTGAACATGATCTTCTGAAATAAAGTAACTACAACCAGAAATTCCCTTTGTAATGGTCACATCAATAGTAAAGACAATTGAAGCTGAACTATAGGTAATGAAATTACCATTGCTCATTCCTGACACAGAGGCCAATCCTCTATTTAGGATTATAGAATTACCATTCGCATCCTGAATATCTGTTGCATCGTTGGGCAGATCCCAGTCGAATGTATAGTCTGAATAATCTGAAATCCCATCTAATTCAACAAAGGCTGTAATAGGAGAACCTTCGCAAATATCCTGAAACTTAATCTGCGCACCATCTTCCGCTGGGTCATCAGATCCAGTAACTTCAATTGGATCTGGCAATGGATTAACATGTATGTCCTTATATATTACATGCTCGCATGCGTTTATATCAGAATAAGTATATTGTATGGTATAAGCTGCCCTAGGAGCATGCTCTGAAGGATGGGCAACTGCAGGGTTAAAAGTAGCCAGGTTATTACCTGTAGGTACTACTCCAGGACCACTGAATGTACCTCCACCAGCAAACACATCACCATCGGTATCTGTTCCAAATGCACCTACGAGATCAACCAGGTCATCATCATAACAAAACTCATCTCCTGAGTCATCACCAGCGATACCTTCAAAAGTTGAAGAATTGATATCCACATCATTCACTGTAAACGAAATATCAGCTCTTGGATGCATCGTAATAGTCCTACTTATGGTATTGATACATTGGGATTCGTTTTCCTGATACTCTCTTGATTTATCCTTATATTCAACAGTAATGGTATGGACTGTTGATGGTCCTCCAATTATTCTATACTCATCCGGAGAACCATTATTGTCGGTATCATAATTAACAGGAGCATTTCCTCCAGCTAATTCATGCCATCCCATAGTAGAGCCTGGAATTCCAAGGAAATCAATTTCTACATTTGTACCGCCACCAGATGCAATTTGAGCGGTAGCGGAATTAGCACTATTATATGAGTCCACAGACCAGGAAACGATATCACCAGCAGGTACTGGTGACCCACCATCAGTCAATATAGTCGTGAAACTTCCAAAGTCGGTACAATACTCATCGTTATCCTCAATAAAATCGAAATCCAATTCCGGCAATAATTGTTGCTCGTGATCTTCAATTATAGTGAAACCACAACCAGGAGTGGCGGTACCCTGAGTAACTGTAACACTAATGGTGAAGTTTCGAGTATCCGAACTGAATGTAATAGAATTCGCCGTAACATCTCCTGTTACAGAAACAATTCCACTCATATCCGGTGTTCTGGACCCTGAATAGTCAGTTATTCCAGTCGCATCATTAGGTAAGTCCCATTCGAATGTATAGTTAGAATAGTCTCCAATGCCCAAATCAACATAAGCTACAATTTGAGATTCCTCACAAATTTCAAAAAACTTGATTTGATCACCACCTTGAGGGCCACCAGCTACTTCAATAGGATCAGGAAGAGGATTAACATATATATCTTTTTCTACAAAATTCTCACATCCAAACTCATCATTATATGTAAATCTGATTGTATGGGTAGAACGAGCAGCATGAGGTGTTCCATGTGCAATGGCTGGATCAAACAATGCATTATTATTGGCACCTGTTGGAATAATTGCCGCTGGCGTAGTTGTGCTAGAAAAACTACCGTTACCAAATTCCAAGGTATACCCTCTTCCATCCGTCAAAGTACCAAAGGCACCATCCAAATCTATTAGACCACTATCATAACAAAATTCATCGGAAGAATCATCCCCATTGGTTCCTACAAAACCAGCATCAAAAATATCAACAGATTTTACTGTAAATGATAAGTCTGGATCAGGGTATATCGTAATAGTCGCAGAAACTGTATTCGTACAATTGGTATTCAAGCCTTGATAAGTGTTGAAACTTAAGTCCTGATATGTTACGGTTATGGTATGAGTTGTAGCCGTTCCTCCAGTCACTGTTCCACCGGCATCCAAATGCCACTGTTGGAAATCAATTACAGGATTGGCATCTTCACCAGTGAAAGAATTGGTGGTTACCGTATTTACAGCGAAACTGGAAGTCACAGAGAAACTCATATTGTCCAAGTCACTGCCTGTTATTAGACCCGTATCTGTGGACAAAGCCAGCGTCAAATCTGACTCTTCCTGACAAAAAGTTCCTCCATCTGATATCTTAGTGAAGCTTAACTCTGGAAGTTCCTGTTGATCATGATTTTCATCTATTTGAATTGAACACCCTGTGACGATATTGGTAATGGTAACACTTATATCAAAATTATGATCTGCTGCATCATTGGTAATAGCCGATTCATACGTTACCATATTGTCAACTGTTGAACTGTTGCCAATGGCATCACCTGGTAAATCCCAATCAAAGGTATAATTGGAATAGTCAGAAATCCCATCCAACTCCACAAATGCAACAATTGGTGATTCAGAGCATATTTGAGAGAACTGTATTTGATCATTACCTGGTCCGAATTCAACCGGATCGGGAAGAGGGTCAACATTTAATGTTTTCGTAACTGCATATATACAGCCATTAGGATCTGTATATGTAAATGTTATATCATAGCCGGTTTGAACTTTATGAGGGTCTGAGCCGTGTGCAGCTTCGGGATTCCAGGTGGCCAGGGAGTTACCGGTAGGTATTACTCCAGGACCTGAGAATGAACCAGATCCACCCGTAAGGTCAGAGCCATCTGCAAATATTCCTTGAAGCGATATCAATCCATAGTCATAACAGAAAGTCTCTGTGTAACCACCTTCTAGTTCATTAAGGAATTCAACATCAAACGAGATGTCCGGCAGTGGATTAATTGTGATCGTTCTTTCAATAATATTTGAACATTGCGTAAAAGCACCCTGATAATCTCTTGTATTATCTTGATAGGTCATAGTAATGGTGTGTACAGTCGATGGGCCTCCCACTATATCACCCATAGTTGGAGAATTACCTCCTGCAGCCACATGCCATGCATCAATATCAATGGTCGGATTCGAACCTGAACCTGAGAAAATCTGCGCTGTGGATATAGTTCCTGCACCAGTATTGTAAGAATCTACTGTCCATGTTATAGTAGAGGAAGCAGCATCAACGACACCATCTTTTAATGTAAGAATTACATCAGAATCACTCGAACAGAATTGCTGACCCGGACCAATACCATCAATATTCAAGTTTGGCAAATCCTGCTTGATATGACTCTCAACAACAGTTACCTGGCAACCTTCAGGATTGGTAACTACAACACTAAAGTTCAAGTTATTGGCAGATTCTTCGAATGAAATGCTGTTTGTATTACTCATGCTTCCCACCAGAGAACCATTAACTGTCCAGTCGAATGTATAATTGGTGTAATCACTAATAGGTGAGGCGCCATCTGCAGGATCAAGCATTTCAATTAATGCAGCTATCTCGTTTTCTGAATCACTTACAGCATCACTTTCTTTACATATTTGGGTAAACTGAATTTGATTCACATCCTCAGTACCTGATGGCTTTGGTCTTGGTTTAACAATTATGGTCTTACTTAAGGTGATATCACAGCCTAAAAGATCTGTATAAGTGAAGGTAACATCATAAGAATCCTCTGGTGCAAAAGGATCAGGGTGCGCAGTAGCTATTACAAAATTCGCTTTATTATTCCCTAGGTTCCCAATTGCTCCACTTGGAGAATCAAAGAGGTTCCCGGATAAATTTGCCAACGGATCTAAAGTTATCGGCAATACGCCTTCCAAGTCCAAAACTCCATCGTCATAACACACCTCTATTGGGTCCGGATAAGCCGGATCATTTTCATAGTCCTGTCCTTTGATCAAGAATGTAGCCACGGGTTGAGGATTGATAGTAAACGAAAAAACTTTTGTTCTGGTACACTCAGCAATCGGATCAAAATAGTCTATTTCAAGATCAAAATCAGTAGAAGAACCACCAGTATCTGTTCCGCCAGATGCATAATGGAATGCATCTAGACTCATTGTCAAAGGCCCATTGCCCGTTATTGGGGTACTAGCAACTTCTACTATAGTATTTGTACCTCCTTCATAAAGTGTATATGTATAACTATTGCTTTCGATAAAATCAGCATCCGAGGTACTCGTCGAAAATGATGGAGCTAAATCAAAATAGCTTTCATCATGACAGAATTGATCCCCGGAATTGTACAAATCATATTCAACTGCAGGAGTAACCTCAGATTTAAAATAGAAATCTTCAGCTACTTTGAAGTTTACCGTGACAAATGCTGGTGGGCTATCGCAACCAACCATGTCAGCAAAAAATGAATTATCAGTGCGCTGAACCACGTTAAAATATCGTGTGGTGGCAGCAGTGATATCGGACATCCCTAAATCCCCAAATGTTGGCATTTCTCCTGTATATAGTAATGAAGAATTAACACCCCCTGAATTAGCCGAATACCACAAAAACACTTTTTCATCACCAGGAAACGGTGCAGAACTATAGGTAGAACTTGCTGCCAGCACATCTGAAACAGAGTAATCCAATATACAAACCGAATAGGTAACATCTATAGGGTCAACTTCTTCATCAGCATAATCTACTGAAGATACGATAGCCTCATCTGCTATTGGGTGAACTGATATGGTAACCCTGGTCAATCCACTCTCACAACCACTAAAACCTGTATCCGCATTTCGGTTTGATATTCTAGATACATAAAATTCATATTCAGCCGGAACATCCTTATCGTAATATATGGTAGGTTGAAGATCAATGGCGTTGAGAGTAGAGCCACCAGGTACTCTTTTGATCTCAGTAGACATATCCGGAGCATACCAAATATACTCGTCTATATCTGTGGCAGTATTAACAAAAGATGTAAACACTTCACCCTCGCAAATTTGTAAATCCAAAGTTTCCAATGTTGGGAAATCTCCAGCCAAAGTCGGAACTGAAGGACTTCCATAAACAGTAATATCCAAGCGAGTAGCTGGCCCTTCTCCTCCCTCATATGGAAGTTCAGCAGTAGCTGTACTTCCAGGTGTCTGGTCGTTCCAAACCTGAGAAACGTAAACAGTAAGTGTGGTAGTACCCGGGGCAATACCAAGATCTGAAGCATTCAATGTTCCAGTTGTATGATAATCATCTAGCACCACCGATGTATTTTGACTACCATCTGGATTAGCTCCATAAATTTTATAATAAGCATCAGGTTTGCGAGATGCTGGAATAGACCCTGAATCATCCGGGTCTTCCAACTCAATATCCAAGAAAGTATCACAATACTCGACCTGATAATGATTTGTTTCTATTTCGAAAGCATTTGATACCTGGGCGTCAAGACCACTTACCCAGGTAGCATCTAATTGCGGACTAGCAGTTTCATTATAAATATTAACTGTGAATTTTCTTAACTCTCCCACGCAACCATCGGCGACCCGAGCAAAATAGAAATCGTAAGTTTTACCAGCTTCAGGGCCTTCAATGGCAGGAGTTGCCGGATTATCATATGCTTGATTGAATTGCAAAAACCAGTTACCATTTTCTATAATAGGAGTCAAATCTTCTCTGTACCAATTATACCTAGACTGGGTTTCATTGGTTAGAAAATACCCTGTTGATGTAACAGCATTAACACCATAATATTCCACAAAGAAGGCATCATTTCCATTATAGTCTGTATCATTAGTTGAGGTTTCCTGCCAAACATCTCCAATAAAGGAAGGATAATTGTTATAATTGACAAATGGGGATGTGTTTCCGGTTTCTAAAGGACTCAATAATCTTCCTATTTCAGGAATACTATTAATGGTAACATCAAAGAAAGTGCTGCCAGTGCATGTCCCTGTTGGAGTCAACCCTTCGCTGGTATATACAATTCTATAATCTCCAGACTCATCCTCTACAGTATAATCTAATCCATTCTGATTAGGATCTGAGGGGTTGAAAGTACTCGTCATACTAGAAGTAAAATCAGCATAAAAAGAATAAGTGGAAGCCGCAGTAATATCCCATGTGGTTTCTGACGGATAATTATCTGTTGTAAGATTAACTGTAATTGGAGACTTAAAACAACCTGGATCAGTTCCAATACAAAAGTTTTCTTCTAACAGTGAAAAAGAAGGATTACCAAGTGCTGTAAGTGAAAATATTACAGCTAGGTCAGCATCAACTACCTCAAAAGTATATGGGGCATAAATTCCATCACCAAATGAGTCAAACAAGCTGAAATCATATTCACCATCTGCTAAAACAACCGGTCCTGAAGTATATGGTGTAAATGCAGCTGCATAAGGCCCCCCCTTGGCTGGTACAACCTCTGGGTCAGCTTTAAATAATACGTATCCCGTAGATATTTCTGCGGTTTCAGACTCAACGATGGGCTTATAAATTGCAGTAGGATTCGAAGAGTCGCCATCAAAACCAGTAGCATATGTTGCAGTTCTTTGCAAAGCAAAAGGCGCATCGTCTCCACAATACACATCAGCGACATTAGATAGCTCTACAATTGGGTCACCGTAGACAAAAATATTTTCCTGGTTAAATCCACCTGGATTGCTCAACCCTCGTTCTACATAAAGAGCAGCCCCACTACCATCTGGAACATCTATGCCACCAAAACCATTAAATGATGGCCAACTTGTAAAAGTTTCTGTATTGGCTGCTGTAGGATTTAGATTAAAGGTATAGGCTCCTCCAGTATAAGTAGTAATTTCAGAAGCAAACCGATACCAGAATTCACTATTACCACCAAAAGTTGCATTCCTAAAATATATATAATTTAATACCTGAGCCCCAGGCAGACTCGTAGAAAGATCGAATGACCGAGGAAATTCGCTAGCACACATATCTAACGGTAAATTTCCATTGGTAAAAATTTGTGAAGGAAGATCCACTGTAAAATCAACTGTCTCAACAACTTGCTCACCTGTAATGTCATTGGTTACACTATATGTAATTTCGTTAACTGTAGTCTGAACGTTGGGATCAAAAGCGAGCGCTGGATCGAAGGTAACTACAATAGGATCTGTGGTTGGATTGGTTACAGTAACGCCATCACCGTATATAAGTATGGTATGGCCCGTAGGGTTACTCAAATTGAGAGTAACCGCAGGGTTGTCCGAAATAAAGTTTCTATCATAAAATGAATCGACATCATCTCCATCCGTATCGTCATAGATAAGTACATTGAAACGGAAAGGTTGGTTCTCACAAGTACCATTATCAATGGTAATATCATAAGAGTATAAACCCGGGCTTGTAGCGCCAAGTTCCACATTAGTGGTTGTTCCACCACCAGATGCGATTACAATTGGAGACCCAGAATCATCATACCATTCAGCATCATATCCGCCTTCATTCACAGTGATTGTAAAGGGAACCAAATATGGAGTTCCGGCGGTAGTAGCTACACTCACAGTACTTGTATTGCCACTAAGTCCTCCAGTCAAAGATTCATTGACTCCAATTGTAGTACCTGTGGTCAAAAATACAGTCATCGAACTTCCATTATCCGTACCGGGAACCATTTCTCCAACGGATCCACCTGAAAATGTAAATTCTTCACCATCAGTGAAAGTTGGTCCGTGGGCGTTGTTATAGTTTACGACCAACGTACCTGTATAACTGGTAGCGTATTCTGTAACCGTTGAGCCATCAACGTCAACATCAGTAATTGCATCTTCCACTTCCAAACTACTCAATTCTCCAATTTGGCTTTGCCCTGTCGAATAACCAGCGGTACCGCTAATACTAATTACTTCACTGTTTGCAGCAACCGCACCTACTGCCTTTACAGTAAGGCCTATGATGGTAATAATGTCGCTATCATCATCACTATTATCATTATCGAGTTGAATACTAAAATTGGTTGTACCATTATACTGAACTGGGTTTGCGTCTACATCTACATCACCGCCATTATCCGTAACAGTAACAATAGCGCCGGTGTTATACTCAAATCCAGCAGGAAGGGATAAAATAAACGTACCACCAGATGCAAAATCTGTACTATTCGTTTCAGTCAAAGTAATGTTATCTAATACCACTTCTTCCCCAATGCAAATAATCTCCGACGAAGGCTCAGAAATAACTACACCTCCCGTTACAGATACAATATCATTGGTCTGTGCGTCTGTCCCTACATTGGCGAAAGTATCGAAAGTCGATAATACAACTTGATATGGTCCTCCGGGATTTAGCGGAGTAATTGAGGTGCCTGGAAGTGTCCAGGTACCATCCATATTGTTGGTGGCGAACAATCCAAAATCAGTACCCACAGAAACCAGGATCGTGGCATTTGGATCGTCTACTATACCACCCAAGTCAGGAGTAGCATCTGAGGTGGAAACGATCTGAGTGACTGTTACGTAAGGTGCTGCTCCATCATCGGCAGCACCGAATGCCTGCGCAGGATTATTTGCTCCGGCTAAATCTTCTACAACGTCTGCAACGATGGTTACAGTAGGGGTAGCATCAGTGTCATATACTCCACCACCAGCAATCTCATCTAATGTAAGTGTTGCTGTACTTGCCCCGATTGATATAGCATTTGCTGTATAACTACCACCATCCAAAGTAAAGTCATTTTCATCTAAACCTAAACTGACAATAGTTTCTGAAAACTCTATGGCTATCTCATCAATCTTACCATTTAGGTCATTGTCAGCGGTAATTGCCGACGTGATTACAGGACCAGCTCCATCTATTGTGGCTACAGAACCTGTTGCAGTAGAATTACCTCCACTAAAGCCATCATCTTTTAAGGTACTGCCATTGTAATCTAAACTTCCGGTAGCAGCAGTACCTGATATGTCAAACAACAAAGTAAAAATTTGATCATTCGGATTGCCTGGATCAACGGAATTGCTTGGAGATCCTACCACTCCAATAGCCACATTGCCATCTATATCAAATTCGCCGAAAATAATAGAAGAGTCTGTCACACTATCCTGCATTTGTACAGCTACCTCATCAATATCTCCATCACCATCTACGTCAAATGTAGTAACGGTAGCATTGGCAATATCATCTGCCACCAGATCAGGCATGGTAAAGACATATTCATAAGTATCCAACATGGGACCACCCGTAGACCTACCAGAAACCCCTCCATCGGCAGGAGCAAGAGTATAGGTCTCTCGTCCATCAAATGGTCCATTATTTATATCATTTAGATACAATCGATATTTGGTCCCGTTATAATTCGTAATGTTGCTAGCATCATTGGTATTGTATGATATTGTTTTGCCAGCATCACCAGCTCCTCCACTACCATCATCTCCAGCTTTCCATTCAATATCAGTATTTTGGGCATCATCAATAGTAGCTGAAGAGCCATTGGCAGCATAGGTAAAACAAATATCATCTTCATCACAGTCTGCTGTTCCATTTGTCCAACTATTCACGGTTATCAGCCCACCTACCGAGTTGGCAATTCTCGGTGCTCTACCTCCACCATCTTCAGAAAACATTCCTTCTGAAAAAGTAAATTCAATATACCCTTGGTCAGCTGCTAGTATGGTATAATCTGCAGAAACCACTGTAACCTGTTGGTCATTGAACGTCAAGGTATTGGAAGCTGCTTCCGAAGCATCTAATAAAATATCTGCCAAATCCTCTACAGTAGAGCCATCAGTAGATATTTCAACTGACTCAGTACCATCTGGTGAAAGGGCATTCGGAGCAACCCCTAAAATAAATCTTAATATATCAGATGAACTCACGGGATCTCCTGCTTCGTCTCGCACATCAGTTACTGAGACCGTAGCTGCACTATTATTAATATTTATTTGAAAATCTGAAGTCAGAAAATCTCCGCCTGCCACTTTTCGTACTTCTTCGGAGAACTCCAATTCAAAATATGCATTTGAAGAATTTATGAACGAATTTTTAATCACAGGCTCTGCAGCATCTGAAGGTGTAAGCGTACCAGACTGAATCAAATTACCTTGTGTGCCGTCATAGCTAGAAGAAGCAGCATCATCTCTTAGCGTTCCTTGTGTGAATACCAAATCGCCAGTAACTGCTGTCCCCACAAAAGTATTAAATCCCAAAGTGAAGATGTTGTCATCAGCTACCGGGGTATTATCTGTCGCATTTGCTGGAGCAGAAATAATACTATTGGGTTGAACTCCATCGAATGAAAAACTAGTTATATCCAATGTTGAGTCATCAACATTATCACCAAGAATCACAGCTACTTCATCAATATTTCCATCCCCATCTGTATCGTAGGCTATAGCCGATGAACCCGCATCATCAAAGCCATCGGGATATGTATCTGCCAGAGTAACAGTATAATCATTCGTTGGAGTACCTAGCATCCCTATGCCTTGCCCAGGGTCTTCACTCTTTTTAATTTTATTATCCGCCGTTGTGAACAAAACAAAAGTCTCATTACCAATGGCATTTGCACTTACTGTAATATCTAATTCCCATTCATCATCCTGATCATCACTTCCGTTTACTTCATCAAGGTCTTGCTTGTTGTTTCCTCCATCGGGTGTAGGAACGCTAAAAGTTGTCCCATTGCCCTGATCATTGTAAGATTTAGTGAATAAAGCCTTGTCACTTTTATATTCTAGCACTTTCGGCCCTCCATCTCCATCTCTATCTACTATTACAGAAAATGTGATCCGAATTATCGAATTGTCACTATTTGGAAGTGCCGAAATAAATACGGGAACGTTTCCAGGATCAATGAAATTCAAATTGAGAGTAGGGTCAGTAATTTCCGAAGAACGCATTGCATTTCCAGCAGCATCATAAATGGACATACCGTCTAGTGGTTTTATATCAAAAACGTCATCACCATTATTGTCTACCGTTCCACCAACATCCAGCACAGCTCTCAAAACTACCGCATTACTAGAAAGGGTATTATCTAATTCATCTGTGACGGCAGTAATACTAACGCTTGTTGCTCCTCCGCCTCCATTCGAAAAATTCGTAGTAATCAAATCGCTAAAATCAATGGCACTTGATAAATCTGATGCATAAATGCCTTCGGAGAAAGTCATGGTAACATAAGCATTTCCTGACTGCACAGAAATAGAACCATCAACAAAAGCAGGGCCCGCCTTATCAATTTCAGTAATATTTCCATTGTCAACTGCGGGTAATCCTGTAGTCAGCGATTTAAAACCGTCATTACCACCATTTGTAAATGTTGCCATAATCCCAGTTATTGCTGTTGTGTTTATTCCACTCACTTCAAAAGTAGCAAATTCATCCCCAGCTCCAGTATCGCTATTGTTTCCTACATTACCACTTCCATAACTTGAGAATACACCGACTGTACCAGTACCACCAGACAAATCAAAATCAAGAGCATCAACACTTGACTCATCGATGTTTTCATTTAGCTCGATAACCATCTCATCAATTTTACCATCAGGCGGAGTGTCAGTATCGAAAAAAGCAGCCGAAACAATAGTTGGATATGCTGCTACTTCAAAATTAGCGCTTGTTACTGATAACCCCGAAGAAGTACAGTTTTGGCCGGTCTGTGCTTGAACATCGGTAATTATTATTGTATTGGTACTACTAACGCTACCAAGCTCTGCTGCAGTGATAGTGAATGCACCTACACCACCACCTCCGGATATTGTAGCTGTAGAGGTTTCATCGGTTGTCGCATTACCTCCAGTAATATCATATGTGACTATATATGATCCATCTGCTAACAAACCGCCACTAGTGATAGATGCTGTAGCATCGGTGCTGACTCCTACATATGAATCAATACTCACAGCTAGGCTCGATACATCAGGTTTAGCCTCTACTGTAAATGTACCGCTTGTGGAAACACCGACTCCATTTACTGCACATTGCTGTCCTGTAGTATGAGCTACGTCTGTAATAGTAAGACCATTTGATTCTGCATTTATAAGACTCACGCCTGGAACGATGAATGTACCTCCTCCAGTACCTCCTGTGACAGATACTGTGACCGTAAGACCTGCTACCGCATTGCTGCCACCAGTAATATTATAGGTAATCAGGTAATCTCCATCTGTCAAACTACCCGTGATTGTAGCGGTTGCATCTGCATCCTGACAAACATCTGAAGGCATGCTGACTCCCATTCCTCCCGTAATTGGTAAGGGTTCAATTGAAAATGCAGCGCTTGATTCTGATAGGCTCACTGAGCAGTTTTCTCCGGACTGAGATTCAATGTCTGTTATCTCTAATTCGTCTGTTGTTCCTGGACTTGACAAATTTGCAGCTAATACTGTGAATGTTCCTGACCCCCCGCCTGTAATGTTTGCAGTAGCTGTCATTCCAGATGCTGCATTTGGACCTGTAATTATATCGTAAGTTATTGTATACAGCCCTGTCTCTAAACTTCCTGTAATACTCGCCGTTGCATCATTTCCCAAACATTCATCACTGACACTAACTCCTAATCCTGATATATCCGGAGCAGCCTCTGTAACAAAAGTTGAACTCGATACAGTTAATCCTGCTACGCTACACATTGTTCCGGAAGTAGATTGTACTTCTGTGATTGTGACAACATTTCCAGGCCCTGCAGTATGTAGGTCATCTCCGGATATAGTGAATGTTCCTCCGCCACCTGTAGTAACTGCGGTAGACGTTAATCCCGTGGCATTATTTACCCCTCCACTAATGTTAAAAGTTATTGTATAGGTATCATCGGCCAGGTTACCGCTTATGGTGGCTGTGGCACTTACATCCTCGCAAACAGGATCAGGAATACTGACAGCAAGACTCGAAACATCTGGTTTTGCCTCTACCGCGAAGTTTCCTGTTGCTTCGTTTACTCCACTTACAGCACATTCTTGTCCAGTAGCGTATGCTACATCTGTCACAGTTAAATCATTGGTTGTTCCTGAATTGGCCAAAATACTTCCAGGTACTGTAAAAGAACCTGCTCCGCCTCCACCACTTATCGTGGTAGTCGAGGTTAATCCTGTGGCATCATTGCTCCCGCCTGTAATATCGTAGGTAATTATATAATCACCGTCAGCAAGTGCTCCCCCTCCTATAGTTACTGTTGCATCAACATCCTCGCAAACTGCCGATGGTATGCTGACAGTCATTCCGCCTGTGATAGGTAAAGGTTCTACTGAAAATGCTGGGCTTGATTCTGATAGGCTCACTGAGCAGTTTTCTCCGGACTGAGATTCAATGTCAGTTATCACCAAAACATCCGTAGTACCCGTGCTTGCTAAGTTTGCTGCCGGTACAATAAAGGTACCTGCCCCACCCCCGGTAATATTTGCAGTAGCTGTCATTCCAGATGCTGCGTTAGGACCTGTAGTTATATCGTAAGTTATTGTATATAGCCCTGTCGCTAAACTACCTGTAATACTCGCCGTTGCGTCATCCCCCAAACATTCGTCACTGACGCCAACTGCTAGACCCGATACAACTGGTATAGCTTCAACAATAAAAGTGTCAGTAATACTCAGACCAAATTGTTCACATCCAGTAGCATTTTCAATCACCTTTGTTACAGTTACAGTATTTGACCCTCCGGTGTTGGTTAAACCTCCATTTGCGATGTTAAAAGATCCTGCACTCGCTGAAATGTTAACACTAGTGGCTGTCATTGAAGTTATGGTGTTCGTTCCTAATACATTGTAAACAATATCGTAATCGCCATCTGCTAGTCCAGTCAAATCCACTGTTACGTCTGTACCTAAACATTCGTCAGCGACAGAGATAGCACTTAGTGTCGGAGGGGAGCATATATCTACTGAAAAATCAATATCGCTACCACCTACTGCCACTCCATCAACCCATTCAGTGTTAGTTCCAACTCCATAAGGGTCAGCATTATCTGAAAAATATAGTATGTTATCCCCATCTGAATTGTCGTCAATAATTAATGTGTAATCATTGCCATTAACCAATGAAATTCCTTGACCTGATAAATCAAATATGTTCACTCCTGCTGTTATTGAAACACCAGTAAGGGTAGATCCAATTTGACTACCTCCTTGTGTACCATCGTCCCCGCTCCATATTGATACTTCTGCATTTGAGATTACGCCATCTACATTATTTGCAATGGAACTAATCGTAACAGAAGCGCTAAATACATTTCCACTACAAATAGCCCTAAATGACTGTCCAAAACTATTGGTAGCAGTTTGAGCGGATACGGCAGTCGAATTTGAAATTGTACACTGCGCCTGAACATTAGAGGATGCAAGAACCAGATACAACAAGACAAAAAGGCCTACTAGTGGTACGCCTAAATTTTTATTCATAGTAGACAAGAGCAAATCAGAGCACAATTTTAGCTTAGTAATTCTAGATGAGAAGGGATTAGCGTTGTAGTCGTTCGTCATATCGCTTGCATTAATATTGTTCAAATAATCCAATTTCAATATTGAATTAAATAGATGTCTTTTGTTGTGGAACACTTGTAATCATTCAATAATATCACTTTCTCAATTGAATTTTTAGTAGATTTTATTGCACTACATGAATAATTCGCTTTTTCCACGTTAATTTCTTTTTCTAATGTAGATAGTTTTAAATAATTATTCAAATAATAAAATTAAATATTAGAATAATTACATATTATCATTTTAGCAACTCACCGTTACGATTTAGCTTCATCAGCATCATCATGGTAGAATTGGTTCCACCGAAATCATTAGTTCCAGCTACCATCAATTTACCATCTGCCAGTTCTACCAGCGCATTGGCACTGTCATCCCCAAGACCACCGAATTTCCTTACCCATAGCCCATCAAGAAATTCAGAACTTCCTTCATTTTGAACACGTCCAAATGAATTGGTCTTTACTAAGAAAACGTCCTCCCCACTATTGTCACCATCCAAGAAACCACCAATTCTTTTACCACCAATCAGGAAGCCACCTCCATTTAGTTCAATAACATCATTGCCATTACATGGAATTGTTTGACCACTTTCACTATCTTGAATATTTAATGTCTCAAAATATGTTAGCGTCCTATTGGCAGTTACCTTCATTAAAATAATTCGATTGTCATCATCTACTCCATCAGTTGATACGTTTTCGGCATCTTCGGAAGAAGTGCCAACAATAATAAATCCTCCATCACTTGTTGCCCTCATAGTGGCAGCATAGTCATTGGTGGCAGAAGCAGGTCCTGACCCGAATACTTTAAATTGTTCTGTTCCTTTACCCCCGTTAGCATCAGTGGTAGCAAAAATAATATTCTCTCCCTGACCGGCACCATCCTTATCTACCGTGGTAGATCCCAAAATGGCGAATCCACCACCAGGTGTTTTCAAAATAGTTCTTCCCTGGTCACTTCCAACAAATCCAAGTGTTAACTCCCAAAGTCTGTTTCCATCTGCATCTATTTTGTGCATATAAATATCAGTTGGATCCGTGTCGGTAGAAACAAAACCATCCTTTGTCTCATCTACGCTCGTGGTGGTTCCCACCATCACAAATCCACCATCAGTATCTTCTATGATGTCGTAACCTTCCTCATTAGACTCCTCTGTAGTGTTCATGTTGGAGTAGGTCTGAGTCCAGGTGATTTGACCATCTCCAGCTAACTTGTATACGATAATATCAGTATAAAAATCCTGATCTGCGGTATTCCCAGTTAGCCCGGTAGTAATAACTGTTGTACCAATCATTATAAAACCACCATCAGATGTTGCCTTGATTGTCCCCGGAATTTGATTTTCTCTATCCAGGTCGAATAATATTGGACTATTCTGCGCTTCATTACCTTCAGCATCGGTGAACACCAAATAGAAGTCAGTATCGATTACTGGATCATCTGTACCAGTCACACCCTTCAATTCTTCAGTATTTGAAGATCCCATAATCACAAAGCCATTGTCCGTTACTATAACCTCCTCACCCGTTTCCACTGACTGGTCACCATAAAACTTAACAAAAAAGTCCTCAGGAAGTGGACTAGATGTATCAGTAGGAGAACAGCCCAAACCAAACAATGTTAGTAAGCCTATTGCCAAATACTTTATCCTAATTATATTCATTCTGGAATGTTGAATTTTATTTTCGATATTTTTTAAGCTTCCTGGGGTTATAAATGGAAAGCACATATCCAATATTAGCTGATATGGCATCCAGCGACTGATTATCATCTACCTGAGCCAGCCTGAATACTGTAGTCTGATCTACATACCTATTATCAGAGTTGACAACATTAGTCTGCCCTTTAGAGTACTTTAATTCAAACTTGAAAAAATGTGTTTTCAATTTATACTTAAACCCTAGCCCTGCAATTATTGCATAGTTCAAATTGTTTCTCTCCTCTGTCGTCTTTAAAGTCTGGTCAGTAGCACTTATAGTCTGTGCACCGGATCTTGTACCTTGCTTTCGAGAAGAACCAATTAGCATATTTCCTTCAGCACCACCAAATACAAAGGGAATCATTTTAGAATCCAAGTCTATATTGTATCTGAGCATCAGTGGAACGTCCAAATAGTTGGCAGCTTCGGTAAAGTTTAATTCAGAAAAGGCATCACCTTCTACTCCAATCACCGCTTTTGTCAATGAGTACTTCTTAGCAGTATACATCACTCCCAAAGAGGCTTCAAGGCCCTTAAATCCAAATTCCCGTTCGATCGCCAAACCAATTTGGGTTCCTATTTTTGGCGCTATACTTTCTCTATGATCTATCGTATTTGTAGTGCCAAATCTTTGAATTGTATTTACATCAGTCCTGTTTGCACCTGCATTAACAGCAATTCTGAAAATAGGCTTTGTGCGGAACTTCTGATATAAATATTGAAACTCCGCAGGGTCAGTCAATGGGTTGATTGGGTGCTCTGGATCTGATTTCAGAAGTTGTATCAATTCTAACTCAGCCTTTGGCTCATTATCCGAAAATAAATGAACCAGGGTCAACAACCTATGCGCACGAATGATCTCCTCTTTTGAAAACCCTCCTTTTTCAAAGCCCGGTTCAAGGTTCTTTTCAATTTTTGATAGGTTCCCTTTTTCAAAATCATCCTCTGCCCTACTCAGGATAAGGGAATAGTTTGTAGCTGTGCCTTCCTCTGCCTTTTTACCAGTAATCAACCCAAATTGACCATGAGAATCCAGGTTCAATCCCAAAAGGATTCCAACTACCAGCAGAATATATTTTTGTATCCGCATAAATTTTATTGCTATTTATTGTCCTACTTGTTCTTCCTTCTTTGGCTTCCCTTCACAAGCATAACTATAATCTATATCGTCTGCCACATATGCCTCCCAGGTAGATTGACTCATA
Organism: Cyclobacteriaceae bacterium; assembly: GCA_049115735.1. Taxonomy (GTDB): domain Bacteria; phylum Bacteroidota; class Bacteroidia; order Cytophagales; family Cyclobacteriaceae; genus CAXBNB01. The sequence continues at coordinate 48,638 of JAGDZP010000039.1, forward strand.
TTTTCAGTAATGTAACTACATATTTCATCAGCCATGGCATTAGGCTTCACAGGCCACCTTCTTATTTTGGCGTCACCAGCACCAGTAACAAGATATTCACCCTGAGGGTTAAAGCTTACCGACCAAACCCATCTTTCAGCCTCGATCCCCTTACTATGATCGTCTAATTCTATAGGTAGATCATTCAGGTTTTCCATTATCCAGAGCCTTGCTGTACCGTCGCGACTGGTTGATGCTAACAAACTGTTATCCGCATTAAATTGTAAATCTGTAATGTCAGACTCATGACCAGTAAGTTTTTTGATTATGCTTCTTTTGTCCAAATCCCAGACAACCAGTGTACCCGTATCATCACCAAACACCAAAGTACTACCATCACTACTGAATGTAATAGCACTTATTGGATTCTTATCCATATTATATAGTTGCCGCTCCTGATATCCATTCTCCATGTCCCATAAGACAACATTGCCTTCTTCGTTTCCTCCAGCTAATGTTTTACCGTCAGGGCTAATAGCCAGTGCCTTAATACGAGTTGAAACCTGAGCAATAGTGGTATTTGTGGAGAAGTCATTCAACCTTACAAAACCATCACCCGATGTATAGACAAACCCTTGATTATTTGGTAAAAATTCCAAGTCAAATACGGCTCCAGCATGACCGGTAATCTTTTTAGGCTCTGTTTCACTGGAAGTAAGGTTATAAAGGAATACCTCAAAGTTATCACTACCTAAAGCCAACCATTGTTCATTATTACTGATATCTACCACACGATTCACAAAACTGGTAGAATCCAGCACTTCAAAAGAACGTTCATCGTTAGTCATGTCCCATTTGAGTATTTTGCCCTCAGAGCCTGCAGAATACAGGCTTTTACCATCCTTAGAATATACAACAGACCTAACAGCCCCATCATGGCCAGTGAAATGGTTTCTATGATATTGTGCTTCTTCACCGTACGGAAGCATAGTTGTGTCCTTGGTAAGCTCTCTTAGCGCATAGTAAACTCCTGCGTATACATCACCATTGTAATCTTTGTCACCATACTCATCATAGAATAAGAATCCCTGGCGAGCAATATTGCCTTGCTGCTCAGCGTTATTCTTAATCTTCTGAGATTTGATGGCCATAGACTGTGCAATCGCCTGATAGCGAAGACGGTCGGCTGCAGCTTTTGCCTCTTCCGCTTCCTGAGCTCTTTGGGCCGCTAATTCTGATTGTTTTTTTGCTTCAGCAGCTTGTTTATCAGCCTCTATTTGAGCCAATCTTGCTTCTTCAGCATTTGCCTGAGCATCGGCCTTAGCAACCTCTGCCGCTTGACGAGCAAGCTCTGCTTCATTTGCTGCCTCTTGAGCTAGTTCCTTCTGCCTAAGAGCATCATTTTGAGCTTCAATTGCCTCTGCGGCTCTTTGTTCTGCAATAGCCGCCTGTTTATCGGCCTCAATTTGGGCCTTTTCAGCCTTTAAAAGGTTCTGTTCTGCCTCGATTGTCTTCTTCTCTGCTTCATTTGCCTGAATACGTGCCATTACTACAAAGAAAATAGAGACTAGTGCTGCAGCGGCCAAAAATAAGGCCATATAACGTGATCTTCTAAGTGCCCTCTTCTGCAAAAGTTCCTTGTTCCTCTGCTCAGTATCATAGGCTTTCTTACTAGTCTCCAGGAATACGATGGTCCGCTCAAAAGCCGGCTCATATCTCTGTCCCCAAACGAGTGTCGGATTATTTTCCTCCTGCCAGTTAAGCGCCAACTGTAGATCGGGCATTTTCCATAACCCTGCCCTTCCCAACTGGAATCTTTCAGCAGATTCCGCCAGTTTCAAATACATCTCAGCTGATCTGGATTCTTCTTCCAACCAGGCTTTAAGCCTTGTCCAAATCCTCATCAAACTTTCATGAGAAATATCGATTACAGTTTCTGAATCTATTCTTACACCATGTGGAGGCATCAAAAGTGTTCTTCCTGGCTCGCGGAATTTATCTACTACTCTGATTACCTCTTCTTCGTTTACTCCTGCAATGGCAGCTATGGTGGCTAGCTTAGTAGGACGTCTGATTCCCGAAGATTCTGTACCTCTTTCCGTCAAGGCTTTAAACATGACCTCACAAATCTGCTGCTCTCGTTTGGATAAAGAATCAAAAGCCTCATTTGCATGCTGAGAAAGTGCTTCCCTAAGGGTTCCAATGGCATTATAGTGCCTAAGATCCATAGGTTCATCTTCCTTCTTGTTTTCCTTCCAAAATGCCCAGGTACGCATCAATGCGTGCTGCACAATTGGTAATTGGTCAGGGTTGTCCCCTATATCATTCAATAACTGTTGAGTCAAACGAGGTGCAATTTTACCACCACCAACAGCCACAGGACCTTCAATGGCCAGTCTTTTCTGATCTCTAGTCATTTGAGGGATCAAATAGTGACTATCGTTGATCATTTGTGTCAGATCGGGGAAACTCGCACAATCACCAATAAAATCAGAACGCATAGTCAATGCCACATAGACTGGAGCGTCATACTGGTGAACAGCCTCCAACAGAAGATTGACAAATGCTGATGATTCATCAAGATCAGAAGATAGCGTTTCAAGCTTTTTGTATCTAAACAATTCTTCAAACTGATCGACCAGGATCAATACATTCTGATTATCAGATGCTTTCAGTTGTTTTATAACCTCTATGAGCCCCAAGGAACTACTCCTAAGCACCGTGGAAGTAATAGTCTTGCGAATCAACTGCTCTTCGTTATCTAGGTTTTGATAACCTTGATCTTTCATCAGCAATGATTCAGCCAGATTGTCAATTGGCCCACCTCCGGGTCTTGTCACAACTATTCGCCAGTCTGAACCGGCCTCAGCCATAAACCCTCCATATAAAGTAGGGATTAGTCCACAGTACATCAAAGAAGACTTACCACTACCAGACGCTCCCAGTATGGCTACAAATTTGTTTTCCGCCAGCTTCATCAATACCTCATCACTCTGCCCTTCACGGCCAAAAAACAAATGGCTTTCTTCAATCCCAAATGGCCTCAGCCCGGGAAATGGATCAACTAACTCCGATATGCTGATGGAGCTTTGTTCCTGTCTGGATTTAATTTCTTTTTCGCTCATTGTATTTCCAGTTTAGAGAGAAATGGTTCTATGGACTTTGGATCGAATGCCCCATCGCCTAGAATCATTGCATCATTATTTCGTATATTATTTGGGTCAAATGTTGATTTATCTTCCAAATACACCGCCTTGGCTTTAAGTGGTTTTACCCTGCCAAAACCAGGTGCTTTCAAGATATCCTGAAGTTTTGTTTTTATCCATTCCCTGGAAGAAGCTCCATAATAGATCAAAGATGCATCACACCTACGTAGGTTCTCTTGATGTAAATACCTCAAATCCACAATATCACCATCATAAAGTGAGGTTACCACGGTTAGACCTTTCCCACTCAGGTATTCCACTATTGGTGTTGTCTTTTCTTTATCCATTTTGTCGAAAATGACATACACTATATTACCAGTTTCAGCAATTTCCTCCGCCAGCTTCACATCTTTGGTTTTAAACCTTCCGCCTGTCACCAACTCTTCCCGTATTATAGACTTAAGCTCCTGTAATGGAATTTGAAGTACTTCTGCCTCATCAAGTGACGCTGCATCACTTTTCAGATCTTCAATAAATATTTTCTGCCTTTCAGTTACATTTTTCAGATCAGGTGACAACCATATTAATCTGCTAAATTTTTCAGCACCATCATTTTTCTCATTATACTCCAAGACATCCCTGGTGTACTTGGCAGCAATCTGATTTTGCAAATCAACCACTGAAAGTTCAGATCCTTTTGGCTTATATCCATAATCTTCACCAATTAGGTGGATGGACAAACAGCATTTTGCTAAATCTTCTTTAACCGTAGATTCCAAAGCGTTAACTTCCTTTGGTAAAGAGTGGTTTGGCAATACCTTATATCCGTGTCGAAGTAGTTCCCTTTTTACAATATCTCTTTGGATAATCATATCCACTCCGGAATTTGCTAAATAAATCGTCTTTTCCTTGTCTGAATCTACTTCCTGACTTTCTTTTTCTTCTTCAATAATCCTGTTCTGGATTTGATAGATATCATAAGCCATATCCACCAACTTCATCCAGTAGCTTCGTTCAGCGTCATTTCCAAAAAACCTCTTAAACTCCTGGGGTTCACCAGTCAACGGATCTATCTGGTAAAAATCATAGGTCAATATATTGGAATATTCAGGGAGCAGATGATCAATCTCTAAAGGGAACTTAATGACCTTGAATAATTTTGATAGTCCATCGAGAACGAGCCCATCCTCTTTCTTTGCACTCTTAGTGAAAGTCTTGATACCTTGAAGCAAAACCTCGTTTTGGAGCGAATTTTTAGAGAGAAGTGTGATCAATACTTTTGCGTTAGCATAAACCTGAAGATCCGCGTCTGACTCGTTCACTATTCTAAGTGATGGAGTCTCGCCAGATATCTGTTCCAGCAGAGTACTCAAAAACCTCTTAAAATTAGAAACCCACCCTTTGCTACTTCCACCAATTGGCTCATCGTCAGAAGAGTGATAGGCTAACAATATTTCGTATTTTTCGCTCATTAATTACACAGTTTGTACACTCACAAAGTATTAATTAAAATATGGATTCAACTTCTTCCTTCTCTGCAACTTCATTTACAATGGACAGAATACCATCTACCATTTCTATATGCTTAGACACTTTATCATATAGCTGATCCTTGTCCAAAACCAGCAAAACTGAATCAGCATCAGCGGTAACCGAATGAGGGTTCACATCGGTGCTAATGATCAGCTTATGACCAGTGATTTCCCTCTCTTTTAATACTCTTATTACCTTATCTCCGTCATGTACTTTTAGTCTTCCAGTCAGTACTATATAAACCGGTGAATTTCCGTTATCTCCTTTATCAATTATTGTCGTTCCCTTACTTATTTTAATCTCTTCAAGACACTTGGCCACCTCAACTAAAATCACTCCCGGTATCGATTCAAAAATCTCCAACTGTTTCAAGAGAATCGCTCTTTCTACAAAAAGGAGTTTTTGATGCCATTTCTCTTCATCGGATTTGAACACTGGAGGAACAATGGCCTTATCAAGATCTTTTTTCGTTGATGATTTTAGCCTTCTGGTATGATGGTGATACTCGTCTTTATTAAGTCTATAAATAACCGCAGCAGCCGTTTGCAGCATGTATCCATCAGGATTAAATAAGTTGGCTATGATATCGTCCTTCACACCTACTCCTCTCATCAATGTGAGTTTGTACATTGCGAGACTCTTAGTCCATTTGTTGATGTGATTATAATCCCTATTAATTATCTGTAAGAGTAAATCCTCATAGGATTCAAAGTCTTCTGGAGGGAAAAAGTTGTTGAGCTTTTCTAGTTTCTCATCTTCTTTTATGTCGTCAAGCACCGGAAATAGCTTTGGCTTAAGGTCTTCATCTACAAAGATGTCCAACATTTCAATAGCAAAAGAAACACTATCTGTTGTTCCAACCTCAATATTATCACTCACTAATCTGATACTTTGAGCATCATAAATCATAGCTAGCAACATGAAAACATTTTCAAAGTTTTTATTATTCTCCTCTATCATGGCATCCCGGATCATCTTATCAATAAAATCATCTTTTGGAATTTCCATTAATGCTTTGATGTTCCATGCGATATCTCCTATGTCTTCTTCAATAGCTATTTTTATTCTTGCAGCTTGAAACTCTTTCGCCTCAAAACCTACATAACTCAATGACAATAGAATCTCGGATACAATTTGCTTATCAGGAAAATCTATTTTTTTCCAGAGTAAGTCTATCGCCGGTCTTCCACCTACCTTGCCGAGAATTTGAATAATTCTGAACATGGCATCATACTCCTGACCAGTCTTATAAAAAGCTGAGTCAATTGTACCAAACATAGATTCTCCTGAAGAAATCAAGGCCGAATCAGCAGAATTACTATATGCTGGTAGATGAAGATTCTCTATGAGTATACTCCAAAATTCAGATCTTTTGAGTTTACCTGCACTGATCATCGCCGATCTTCTAACATGAGGGTTAATGTCCCTCATTAATTCAGCCAGGAATGGCACGTACTTATCCTCTTCCAGCTTAACTAACGCCTTGGTAGCATAAATTCTATCCTTGATATCGGTAGATCGGACGAGTTTCTTTATGCCCGTTTCCGTTAGCTTGAAGTCATCTATCTCATGCAATACCGCAATTGCTTCAGCGGCCACCTTTTTCACATCAGCATCCTTTTCCTTCTTAACCTCCCTCTCTAGAATATCAAGGGTATTAAAGCTTCTGAGCTGTCCTAAGCGTTTGTACGCATACAACCTCAACTTTTTGTCGCTTGACCGAATAAAATCGAGCAATGAGTAATCGAGCATTATGGGCTCCATTCTCTCCATCAATTTGAGTGCATTTAGTGCCCTCTCTGGAGATTTCTTCCTCAATTCTCCTTTAATTACATTGATAGTGTTGTGTTCATTTCTAGTCCCTTCACCTTTTAGGCTATTTTTTTGATCCTTCAATGTGGACTTTAGGGCATTTTTGTATTCCATGAACAACTTACCCGCATAATAAATAATTACAAAGGCCAACGCCATAACAAAATACAGGTAATGGATCAACTCAAAGAAATGTAGTAATCCCAAGCCGATTTGCATTGCACCAGCGACTAATACTGCTACTTCGTTTACAACGCCTTCTATTTTCGATTGAACATCAAATCTAATTTTCAAATCAAATGGAAGAAAGAACAATTTGAACGCGGGATTTTCCAGGGCATCTTTTAGAGATGCTGTAAAAAGTCTACCTAAGGCTGTAAACACGAAAAAGAATACATAATAACCCTCTTCATCTTTTACTTCATACCCAAATGCATGCCCTGTACCTATCGCACCCAAGGTAAATATTGCGAGTATAAAAGGCATCACCATCAATGAAACTTTTAGCCCATATCTACCTATAATTATGTCATTTATAAAACTTTGTATTAGGAAACTAACAACCATTATAGTTCCTCCAAAAAATGAAAGGAAATTCCTTAGTTCCTCTTCATCTGGGTACATAGTTTCGGTAGCTGACAGAAATACGTAGTTGGCAAACACTGCCGATCCCATTGAGAAAATAAGGAACAGAGAAAGCATTCTCAAATATTTGTTCCTAAACAGGTCAATAAATTTTACGGGCTTAACCTTATCTGTCTTTCTGATTTTGGAAGCACTATCAACATTAAAGTCTTTTACAATCCAAACCGTGAAAACCAGAATTCCAAAAGATGCTCCCGCGGAAATAAATAAAAGGTCGTTGGTCTTGTCAATCAAACCCAACTCGGTCATTGCTGGAATAGAGAAAAAAGCAACCATTGTTGCTGTCAACTGACCAGTATCAATTCCTCCGATTATCCTTTTTGACTGCTTAAGGTTGAAAACACGGCCAAATACTCCCCAAAATCCTAGAAGCGTAACAGAGGATATCGGCCCGATTAGCACGAACAGAATAAACGGTAAATATTGAAATTCTCCTTCAGCCGCTCCAAGATCGGAAAACAGAAATACCCAGACAAGACCAACTAAAACCAAAAACGTGATAAATGCGTTAGATACCACGAGACTTGAGAAGTTGATTTTTCTTTGGAGTTGAACGTATAGGTAAGTAGAAAATATTCCCAAGAAGCCAGCAACAAAGAATGCATTGTCCAAGTGCTCAGCTCCTACAGTGGTAAGAAACAAGGTTTCCGAACCGATTTGATAGGTAGCCAAAAAAACACCCATACAAAAACCCTTTGCGAGCAAAAGAAGCATGGGCTTTTCTTCTCCAGGTTCCCCTCCAAGAAAAGCTAAAAACGATTGTAGCACAATAAAACTTTAAATTAAATATCTAATCTATTTAAAATATGACACTTTTCAAGTGTAAATTATAAATTTATACTTTACAAAAGGTCACTAGCAACGATTTTTTAACGTGAAAAAAATCCTGCTAGATTGCATGCAATTTTGCTGTATGCTGATAACCATAGCTGAATTTCAAAAATAGTGAAATAAATACTATAGTATATAATTATTTCTTGGATCAATTAAAGTTCGCTGCAACAGATCGCTGGTACATCATTTAATAGAGAAATTAAAATAAGTACGAGTATTGTAATATTAAACCTTTTGCAAGTAGCTAGTAAATCATTCCTACTAAAGTTGCAGAAAGCAAAGAGGCTAAAGTACCACCAAGGAGAGCCTTTAATCCATATTTTGAAAGTAGTACTCTTTGATTAGGAGCCAAGCCGCCAATGCCCCCTATTTGAATACCTATGGAAGCAAAATTGGCAAAACCACAAAGCATGTAAGTAGCCATAATTATTGATTTTGAATCAGAAAAACTACCACTATTTTTTAACACGGCTAAGCTTTCATAACCTACGAACTCACTGGCAATAATTTTTTCACCAAGCAACCTACCAACAAGAGTAATATCCTCAATCGCCACTCCCATTAGCCACATTAATGGAGCAAATGTGTAACCCAAAATAAATTCCAATGACAGGCCTTCATAGTTTCCATTAGAAAAACCGGATATAACGGTATTCAACCCTAAGAAATCGCCAATGGCTATGAAGGCATAATTGAACATGGCTATAAATGCAAAGAACACAAGTAGCATCGCCCCTACATTCATTGCTAGCTTTAGTCCCTCTGTAGTACCGTTAGCCATCGCATCCAAAAGGTTGCTGCCAACATTTTGACGACTTACTTCTACATTCATATCTATAGCTTCAGTCTGTGGCACCAAAATCTTTGAAATCACCACTGCACCTGGAGCTGCCATTATGGAAGCCGCCAGTAAATGCTTTGCAAAAAGTAGTTTCTGTTCCGGATCATCACCGCCTAAGAAACTAATGTAGGCCGCCAGTACTCCACCTGCCACAGTCGCCATTCCACCAATCATCACAAGCAAAATTTCAGACTTATTCATTTTGTCCAGATATGCCTTGATCATTAAAGGTGCCTCTGTCTGTCCAAGAAAAATATTCCCGGCTACAGATAGGCTCTCTGCTCCAGACAATTTCATAGCTTTGGTCATCACCCAGGCCAAGCCATATACTACTTTTTGAATAATTCCCAGATAGAACAAAACACTGGTTAGGGCTGAAAAGAAAATAATGGTAGGTAATATTTGAAGGGCAAAAATGAACCCGAAGGAATCCACATTCATCATGTCTCTAAATAAGAAGGTGCTCCCTTCTTTCGTGAAATCAAGAATGAGTATGAATAGCCTGCCAACTAATTCAAAGAAATACCTCACAAACGGCACATGCAGAATTGACAAGGCCAGTGCTAATTGAATGGCCAACCCTATACCAACAACCTTCCAGGAAATAGCTTTACGATCAGCACTAAAAAACCATGCAATTAGAATTAATGAAAGCATTCCGATTGCACCGCGGAGTATTGAAATAATACTGAATCCCTGTTGTCCAGTCCCTGCCGATAGGATGTTTTCACCATCAACAACATTCACCTCAGCTATCGTTAGCTCATTTGCAGTTGAAATTGAATGATGGGCGGAAAACGAATCGGTGGAGCCAATTAGCAGAAAAAGACAGGCCAGAGTCAGAATTTGTACAATCCTCATTAAATCATTGATTTGTGATAGACTCAGCAATACAAGAGTCCTGTTACCAATGTAATTAAATTAATGAGTGTAAAAATGAAAAGGCTTAATGGATATTATTTCGTGAGTGTCTCAAATTGGTGAGCAACCTGTTCCCGATACCTGGTATTTGTGATCATTGATTTTTTTAAGATTCAAATCAAACGTTTGAGTCAAAATCTCCATAATAGATGAAATTGGTTGGTGATCGTAGGTTGCAGAAAGCTGACAATTAGCAATGCTTTGTTCTGTCAAGTCGATATCGATGTGGTAAGTATCTTCCAAAGTCTCAAACACATAGGCCAAGTTGCTTTTATCAAAATCCAATAAATGAGTCTTCCATGCTAAATAATTGGCATCAGTATTTTCGTACGTTGTGATTTTTTCTTTTGCTGAAACAAGCCCTGCTTGACCTGGTATTAACTCAACCGCTCCCAATTTTTGATCCACTGAAGAAAACAGACCGGAAACCCCAACCTTACCAGTTTCTACTACTACCTTGGTTTCCTGTTTACGAGTATTTGATTCTACAAGGAAGGACGTACCTAAAACTTTTATCTTGGACTCATTTGTAAGCACCGTAAATTCTCTTTTTGGATCCTTAACGATATCGAAGAAACCCTTTCCTGAAAATGTAACATTTCTGGCTTTGTCATCAAACGGACTTGAGTATGATATTATGGAGTTTTCATCCATTGAAACTTTTGAACCATCAGGCAACACAACTTCATTAGTTTCACCTGCACTGGTAGCCACTTCTATCATTTCGCTTTGCGGTACTTGGTTGTACAAGAAATAAGATACAGCAGCTAACAAAATTACAGATGCTGCATATCGCATAAATTTCTTAAAATCAATTGAGCGTTCGGTAGGCTCAGATGAGGCTCCTGAAAGTGATAGTTTTGCTTCTACCTTCCTAAATGCCTCTCTATTGTTGGACAGGTGATCGGGCTCGACTATTCCCTCATGATACCAGGTGGATGAATATTCGAAAAACTTCTCTGCATTATGGTCGTTTTCTTCGCGCCAGTCAAGAAGTGATTTCTTTTCATCTTCTGAAATATTCCCTGAAAAATACTTTGCTAGTAATTCGGTCATTTGTGTCTTAGTACATTTTCAATTCAAATAACAACAACTCTTGATTTTACCCTTATAAAAAATTTGCAGTCGCTACATAGGCTGATATTCAAATGGCAGATATTCAGCCACTCTCTCCCAAGACCAGTAACCAAATGTAGTCACTGCGAGCGACTCTTTAAAGAATCCCCTTGAATTCACCGTGACATTTGGGTAATTAAGTTTCATAAATGACACTTGTTTTCCCAAGCTAACACCCCTCCTCAGGTGGTTGTTATAATATTTTTGCACAAAAGGATCGTATCCCATCGCGTAACGAATTTGCTCATCAACATACGCAGAGCTCTCATTTTCCTTTGTGTAAACTATCTTTAGGTAATTATCAAAGCTCATCTTTTTTCTATCTATCGATGATGTTGACCTCATTATTTCCTCAATATTTATTTTAGTATCCTTGACATCCTTTTTAGCTGGAAGCTCATCTACCGCTGAAATTTTGAAACCTTCTTCTTCAATTTGATTGGCCACCAGCGATCTCAAAAAATGGTTCAATGACCCATGATAACTTTTGAGCCTATTTTTCATCCATTGCTTTCTTTCCCTTTCGTTTTTGGGATCAAGCTCCTTAAAATTAGAAACTCCTCTACTTCTTGTGCTTCCACTACCCATTTCAAAATAATCAAGGTAGTAATCCAGCTCATAGCCAAGCGACATATTCAAAATAATCAATGGTTTGTACGCCTTAACCACCACGGTTTGTTTTTCATCATTAAACTCAAAGTCCAACACCTCAGGATTCACTATTTCACACTTACGTGCATTATTTGTACTCCCTAAAAATTCTTGTTTGAATATCCCATAGTACTTATCCCATTCCTTGTATTTCAAGGACACAACCTTCAACTCTTTTAATTGATTTATTTTTGGTGTCAGCGTGAACTGATAATTAATTTCCCTGTTTGCACCGTTCACATTTACTTTTGCTACATCTATCTCGTAAGATATATGAGAAGCGGCCAATTCGTAGCTGCCTTCCAGCACCTCCGTAATTTCAAATTCTCCATCTAAATTAGTCGAGCTACCCTTCAGCGTACCTGCGATAAATACATTTACCCCAACCACTGGTTCCTCACTATACTTATCCAAAACCTTCCCAGCAATGGAATAGGTAAAATCAAGTGCTTCTTCACTTTTTTTGAAAATAATAATTTGATCATTGACTTCTTTAAAGCCGAGATTGGTATCTACTAGAAGTACTGTAAGTATTTCATCAACCGTCTCGTTCCGAAGGTTCACGGTGAAGCGCTGGTTTTCTCGAAACAAAGAAGAATTGTAACTGAAGTACACTTTGGTCTTCATACTTATTTCCTCAAGAATCACTTCTATCTTCTCAAATGTTGCCTCAATATCCATCTTCCGATCCAATGGACGCACTTGTCCAAAGCACAGAGTATTGGTGCAAACCATGAACATAATAATGTGATATAATCGCAATTTTTGTTTCAAGTCAATTGCTGCTACAGGAACAATACAAAGCTAAAACATAAATACGATGTTGATCAAAAAGAATTGCTAAGCCGTGCGGATATAAGCCTTCAACTTTTCCCGTAGCACCTTGAGTGCCTTGCCCATTTGTACTTCTATAGTTTTAATTGAAAGGCCAAGGTGGTCGGCAATTTCCTGATATTTCAATCCCTCGAACCTGCTCAACTTAAATATTTTTTGACACTGCGGAGGCAATGAATCAATAGCATCATAAATTTTCCTTTCCAGATTAGAATCTTCCACATCATCAAAGAAGTTATAAGATTCGGTTTCCATTTTCACCATAACATACTGCCTATAGTTGTCCCGGACTTTGAGGTGCTTGATATGATTGAGGCAGGTATTGTGTACTGAGCGATAGAGGTATGATTTAATAGAGGAGTCAGGCGCAATAGATTCACATTTTTCCCAGAATTTAACAAACACCTCCTGCACAATTTCTTCAGCCACATCTATTTCATCCAGGTACTTACTTGCGTAACTGCACAATGCTTTGTAATGCTGGTTAAATACCATCTCAAATGCAGCCTTGTCTTTATTTCTCAGTCTGCCTACCAGTATGTCCGATTGCTCTTGCAAAAGTTTCTAGGTTTTCGGTGATTGTTTTACCACAATTTTAGTCAACCAAAGCTGAATTCTCTATTGTGTTTGTTTGGGTTGTCAAAATCCATCAATTTTGATGCCATCAGTTCTTTTGATGTCCCAATGTATAAAGACACTAAAAATAGTAAAAAGGTTTAGCCGGTAACTAAATTCCTATGAATATTTTTTTCAACAAAAACTGCTATAACCTCAATTCACTTGACAAACTCGTGGAGGCTGCTCCATTTTTTGAAGAAGGAATCAAATTCATTCAACAATTCAGCTGTGGACAACCAACCTTTGAATTCAAGACGAGTGGGGCTACTGGCATGGCTAAAATGATCACTATTACCAGGAGACAGATTCTTGCTAGCATCAAACAAACCGAAAACGCATTGGGTTTAAAGAAAGGAGAAACTGTACTTGTATGCCTTTCCCCAGGTTTTGTTGCCACTAAAATGATGTTGGCGAGGTGTATGAAGATTGGTATGGATATCGTCCTTAAGAAACCAAGCAGCAACCCATTCGAAAGTCTTGATGTTGATGATCAAATAGATTTCGCTTCTTTTGTACCACTTCAGGTCCAACACATTATAGACTCAGAGCATACCAATATATTAGATGGGATTAGAAATATTTTGATCGGTGGTGGCCCAATCAGCCTGGGGTTGGAATATTCATTGTCTACCTCAAAATCAAATATTTATCACACATACGGCATGACCGAAAGCGTTTCGCATATTGCATTAAGAAAGTTGAATTCTGGCAACAAGCTGTTCGAAATTTTGGGCGACACGCTCGCCCATCGGAATGATGATGGCTGCCTAAGTGTAAAAGGTGAGATCACTAATAATCAAACAGTAGAAACGAATGACCTGGTAGAATTTGAAGATAAAAGACATTTCAAGTGGTTGGGTAGAAAAGACAATCTCATAAACTCCGGTGGAGTGAAGATCATATCTGAGGCGGTTGAAGAATTTTTAGCACCTCTGATGACTGACATTCAAATTACGTCAGATTTTTTTCTTTATGGAATTAAAGACAATCTCCTGGGAGAAAAATTGATAATGATCGTAGAAGGCGAGATCCAGAGTAAGAGTATCTTTAAGCACATTGCCAACCCTCTTAAGACAAAGTTCGGGAAATATCATATCCCAAAGGAAATTTATTGGGTCAGGGAATTTACCAGAACGAGTTCCGGAAAGATCAAACGGAAAGCAACTCTTGAATTGATCAAAGGCGAATTATAGAATCTTCTTCCGAATTTCCAAAATACCATCAAGGGTCAGATGCGGTAAGATCTCATCAATCACTCCGTGCAATGGCTTGAAAATGAAGGAAAGCCCTCCGGTAGCAGCTACTTTTGCCTCAGTATTCATTTCATTTTTAGTCTGCTCAACCATATGCTTTACCAATCCTACATAACCTTGCATTATGCCAGATTGCATAGCTTCAATGGTATTTCTACCAATCAGTTTCGAAGGGATCTCCAAAGGTATTTCAGGCAATTTAGCTGTGTTAGAAGAGAGTGCCTTCATGGCAGTCCTCACACCAGGAGCAATGGCCACACCTAATATTTTTCCTCTATCAGAAACAGAAGTAAAAGTCAGCGCTGTACCAAAGTCCACCACGACGCAAGGCTGTCCAAATTTCGCATAAGCTCCAATCGCATTAGCCGCCAGGTCTGTACCAATTTCATAGGGATTATCAATTTCCAAATCCAACATTTCAATGATATTCCCACTAATCAAAAAAGGCTCTAATGGAAACAAACTATTAGAAGCCTGAATTATTCGTTCGGTCAAATCCGGTACTACACTACTTACAGAAACAGACTGTATAGCATCAGCTGCAATGTCGTTTTCCAGAAAGTACTGCCTCAACTTGATTCCGTACTCCGCGGCTATGGTTTCCGTATTACTGGGAATGCGGAAAATAAATGGATATTCTCCGTTAGATTCCAATCCAAAAACCACATCAGAATTTCCTATATCAATTACTAGATTCATTCACTAATTATTAGTTGTAACCACCACTTTTCCTGTGGATTTTCCAGACTGAAAAAAGTTAATGGCATCATGCATTTCATCCCATGCAAAAACCTTCCCCACCTTCGGTTTACCCAAATCCATTTTTGACATGGCTCCCAGCATTTCATTCATGATATGAACCCTGTCATAGAGCCAAATCAGATTAAAAGCCAGCACACCTTTGTTGTCCTGAATCATTTCCTGCGGGTCAATTTTTGGTCTTGTGAGAAAAAGCCAAATTAGCTTGAAGTAATTTGGAATTTTCCCAGGAGATGCGAATTGAGAAGCTCCTACAACAACCATCCGTCCTTGCGGGGACATGCGCTTGTAGCCAGCTTTGAATATTTTTCCACCAATGCTTTCGACGATCAAATTCAGTTCTTTGCCATCCAACGCTTCATCAAGTTTTTTAGCAAAATCATAGCCTCGGACAATGGTTTTATTAAAACCCTCTTCCTCCAAAACACCCAATTTCTTCGGGCTACCAATGGTACCAATAGTAATGGCGCCAAAATGTTTGGCTATTCTATTCGCCATGATGCCTACACCTCCTGCTCCACTATGAATAAGCACATTTGCATTTTGTTGGATGTCACCCAATGAGACCAAGGCATAATAGGCGGTTAAACCTTGAACCAGGTAGGCTGCCCCTTCTTCAAAACTCCAATCATCTTTCATCAGTGTTACATATCGGTGATCGTGATTAATTCTGTCAGTATATCCACCAAACTTCGTAACGCCCATTACGCGATCTCCTTCTTTGAAATTACTCACATCCTCTCCCACTCCTTCAACTACTCCAGAAAATTCCAAACCCGGTGTAAACTTACCTTTAGGAGTAGCACTATAGAGTCCATGCATTGCAAAGATATCCGCAAAGTTGAGTCCTACAGCTTTCACAGCAACTTGCACCTCACCTTTAGCAGGAGCTCCAATTTCTACTTCTTCTAATTTCAGATTGGCAATTGAACCTGCCTTATTGCTAGAATATGTATTGGAAATCATGGTTGGCTTACGATTAAATAAAAAACGCCACAAAGTTGCAGCGTTTTTTCGTTCATCATACTAATTATCCGATTTTCTATTTCTTCGGTTTCAGGTTAAACACTCTGGACACATTAAAACCAAAATGTATATCTCCGTCACCCCAACTTCCAGTTGTTTCGCTAACAAATCCCCTTTCAATCATTGACCTGGCGTTCGTTAAGTGGAGCTGAAATACATGCCCACCAGTTTCTATGTCAAAACCAATAGACAATGCATTAGTATACACCGCATCCTGCTCAGTCAACTGCAGGTAATACTCTGCATTCAAAGCGATTCGATTGCTCAACTTATACCTTCCCCCGAAACCTAAGGCCAACACATCGTTAGGGTCATTAGTTGTCAATACTATATTTCGATGAATCAAAGTAGGCATGAGTTGTAACGATAAGTTGGAGTTAAATTTTCTTGCTGCAAGTAATTGATAAGAGTATCCAACTCGTTGCGAAAATTTATTATCTCGACTAGGGTCAGAAAATGCACCAGGACCAGTAGCTATCGTCATACTAGTAAATGCAGTCAAAGAAATAGGCACACTACTAGCTCCAGCACTTTGCCTGAGAATTTTGTACTTCACAAAACTGTCTATCGTTTTACTCCTTGACGATCTACCCAGACCAATATTTACTTTGTCAGACAGCCCATATTCCAGGGCTAATCGAATCTGCGAATCATCCAGCCCCCAAAAACTATTTGCTCCTGAATTTAAGGTACCAAACCTATGAGCAATCACGAACTCTAACACTCCTCCCGGGCGAACTTCGACAGAATGTCCACTTACCAGCCTGGTACTCTTGAAGGTGGCTGTAGTATATTTTGTCTCGTCATTATCATCATCCAACAAACTCATCAAATCGTCCTGAGCGAATGCTAAATGAGAAAGAAAATACATTGATAATACTAAGGTTAAGTTTCTTTTCATATCAAGAGATTAGTTGTCATATGGCTTGTAAGAGAATTTTACCGTAACCTCCACGACTTCAGCAATGTTGTAAAATACGGCCTTAGGAATTTTAATTTTATAGTCTGCCACACTGATATCAAAGACAGATTCTACATTTACCTTCTGCTCAGCGACATCAATATTTCCGACTATTTTAATGTTTCTGGTCACACCGTGAATGGTCATCTCGCCTTCCACTTCAACCTCTTGCTTCCCCTTTTTTTCTTTCCAGTCGATTATTTTTCCCTTGAAAGTTGCTTTTGGATATTTATCAGATTCCAGATAATTTTCATTGAAATGCTCTTGCATTAACGATTTGTCAAACTCAAAAGCATCTATTGGAACTGAAAATGCTACCTGTCCCAATTCGAGATCAATAACACTTTTAGACTTTGTGTTTTCAGCCTCAATATCTTCAATCGGAGCATCCGAATAGAACTTGATATAAGAAATATCTGAGATGAATTTCTGTCCGTGACAAAGGGCCGGAACTAGAAAAAGTATTAATATTAATTTTTTCATAACAATAGATTCTAATTATCCAAAGCACCTCCGTCTACCCAATCAGCGATCAAATCCCTCTGCGCGGTTGTCAAGGTTCCGTTTCTGGGCATCCCGCCTCCTACCCTCGTTCTTGATTTAATACTCGAAGCATTACTGATAATATTGGCTTTTACTGATAAATTAGGAAAGCGAGAACCATTGTGGCAGCCCGATATAGCACACTTCAAATTCATTAATGGCACAATATCATTCATTAGGCTGACCGGTTCGCTATTGCCACCGCCTGAGCCAGGGTCAGCATCAATGGTTCCAAACACCTCTTCTTCATTTTGATAAGTACAAGATGAAATAACCCAAATCAATATGGCAAGTGAATATTTTAGTACCTTTTTCATATTTGGTCTTTAATTATTTTGCGCACCATCATTTACCCAACAGGCGATCAAGTCTTTTTGTGTTTGTGTAAGTGTTCTTCCTCCACGAGGCATATCTCCAGATCCAGTTCTACTTTTGATACCAGCGGCATTGCCAGCTATGTTGTTGAAAATTGTTAAATCAACCCTACTCGTTCCGGAGACATGACAGCCCGAGATAGCACAATCTGTTTCGATAATACTTTTGATACTATTGGTATAACTCACCCCTGATGACAATTCAACTGACTCTGTAGCAGAGCAGCCATTTCCATCTTCTACTGTAATTTCGTAACTCCCTGGTGACAGTTCTTCAAAAACATTGGAAGCACCAAAAGCTCCCCCATTGAGCTTATATCCAAATTGTCCGTCACCTCCAAATCCCTGAACCGTTATACTTCCATCTGAACTTCCACATGCCGAATTACTTGATTCTGTGATCTGTAATTCAACACTCATAATATTGCAGTTTACTTCAGGTTCGGAATCTCCTCCGCACCCAACAACTAATGAAATCGATATAAGACCAATCAACAATGTAGTTTTATTCTTGATATTGGCTGGGTTTAGAGACATAACAGAAAATATATGTTGCAACAGATATAAGCATAAACATACAGGAACACAACATTTTGGAATACAAAGACCCCTAAAAGTCATGAACTGTCCGGCTATTGCGAAACAAGCTGCATAAGGATGCCACATAAGTATGCCATATAAGTACCTAGCGCATAGCCCAAAACTGCAAGCAATACGCCGACAGGGGCCAATGAAGGATGAAAAGCTGAGGCCACCACAGGTGCGGAAGCTGCACCGCCTACATTGGCCTGGCTACCTACAGCAATAAAAAAGAAAGGTGCTTTGATAATCTTTGCAACAATCAACAGCAAGGTAATATGAACCAACATCCAAACTATGCCAACCAGAAAAAGACCTGGAGACTCAAAAATTGCCAGAACATTCATTTTCATTCCTATTGTTGCTACAAGAAGATAAATGATCACGCTTCCTATCTTTGAAGCACCAGCACCTTCAAGCCGTCTCAATTTTGTAAATGACAGGATCAACCCAAATGTGGTAGAGATCACAATTAACCAAAAGAAACCGGATGTAAGGCTATACTTTTCAAGTTCAGGATAGTTTTCGAGTAAATAGGGAGCAATCCAGTCACTCAGCAAATGAGCAAAGCCTGAGATGCCAAATGAAACCGCTAGAATCATCATAAAATCTGAAAGTGTCGGGATTTTAGCGATACTTGCTCGGTACTTTTCTATCTTCTCTTTTACTTCATCTATAGCACTAGAGTCGGCCTTAAACTTAAGGTCCATCAGTTTGGATTTTCCAGCCCCGATAAGCAAAAAGGCCATCCAAATATTTGCTACAATGACGTCCACTGTTACCATTTTGGAAAACATATTATCATCGACCTGGAATACTTCTTTCATAGCTGCCTGATTGGCACCTCCTCCAATCCAGCTACCCGCAACAGTAGCCATACCACGCCATACTTCTTCGCTATCGGCTCCCACAATAGATGGAGAAACATAAGAGAAAAAAAGAATTGATAGCGGCCCTCCAATAACTATTCCTACTGTACCGGTCAGGAACATGATCACCGCCTTTGAGCCCAGTTTGATTATTTCTTTAAAATCAGTACTGATGGTCAAGAGCACCAAACATGCAGGTAGCATATACCTGGATACTACAAAGTATAGGTTGCTTTTATCCCCGTCGATTACTCCCAATGAATTAAATACCGAAGGCAAAAAATAGCACATGAGAACCGCAGGAATATATGTATAAAATTTCTTCCAAAAGGGACTATCAGAAGATGACGTCTTGAAAATGAAGCCAAGCAACACAAACAGTAAGCCCAGAATGATAGCATCATTGGTAAGTAGGGGTTCTCCTTTTTCCATGGTCAGTTTAGTCTGTTTAATACGGTGACAAATTCACTTAATATCATAGCGGTCGCTCCCCATACCATTTGGTCTTGAATATCATAATAGGGAATATTCAATTCCAAATCTTTCTTGACTTTCATTTGTCGGGAGAACTTTATTTCGGGATTGAGTAAATCTTTCAAATCAACTTCAAAAAGCTTCACCACTTCTCTGGAATCCTCTACAAATAGAGGCTTTTTTTGAACAAAGCCTACACTAGGCAACACCTTAAAGTTACTGGCTTGAATGTAGAGCTCAGTCAAATGACCAACCACTGTAATTTCATCTTCAGGCACTCCAATTTCTTCACGGGTTTCGCGTTTGGCCGTTTGGACCAAGTCAACATCATGTACTTCTTTTTTGCCTCCCGGTAGGGAAATTTGGCCGCTATGTACGCCAGGATACTTATTTCTTTGCATCAATGGGAAATACACCGAACCATTTTCAGGGTACAAAAGAATCATAACACCACTCAACTTAACATCTTCGAGGTGATCAAAATTGAAGCGTGTATTATTGATTGGCGTTGGGGCCATTTTAATTTGCCCTTCCATACCTGGCAAAGGCTTTTCCAATTCTGATTTAAGTCCTGAAACCAGTTGTTCAAATTCCATTTGGGTAGTGTTGTTCAAAAGAATAGCGACAAACATATACTTCAATTTCCCAATTAGCAATCAATATTATTTGTTTAGACTCTCTTCCGACAAAGCAGATGAACTACCTCCAGCACTGGAATAAGCCTCACTATTGAATTGTTAATATCTCATTGGAAATTGGCGCTAGTTCTTGTATCTTAGTTAATTATCAATCTATACATGAATGGATAAAGTTCCGGCCTACGTTAGCCTGGTATTTATACTCACCACCATTGCCACTTTTGGATTTATTTTCTACGGACTTGCTCAGGCAGAGGGGCGCAAAAAAATTAAGATTGCCCTGATCTCAGGAGCGGTCATTTTGAGCTGGATGGGACTGATTGCACTTCTGGCGGTCAACAAGTTTTTCTTCGAATTTGAAGCGCTTCCTCCACGAATGTTGCTGGCAATATCACCGCCTACGTTTGCCATTTTGTTGCTCTTGTTTTACCCCAAAACCAGAGCATTTTTGGTCAAAATTCCCATCGCCACTTTGACTTATCTGCACATTATCAGAGTTCCTGTGGAAATAGTCCTCTGGTGGTTATATCTGGGTGGATTGTTGCCCGAATTATTGACTTTTGAAGGAATTAATTACGACATTCTCTCGGGAGTTACAGCTCCGTTTATTGCCATCTTTGCGGTAGGAATAAAGAAAAAAAGAAGGGCCATAGCCTTCATCTGGAACATCCTGGCACTTGGACTTTTAATCAACATTGTTGGACATGCAATCCTCTCGGCTCCTACTCCTTTTCAGCAGTTTGCATTTGATAATCCTAATACTGGCGTTTTCTATTTTCCATACATATGGCTGCCTGCATTCGTTGTACCAGCAGTATTCTTTTCCCATCTCGTATCTTTCATCAAACTACTTGGGGAAAAAGAGGATCTGAAGTAATTCAGCTTCTGAAATCGACAGACCAGACTCATTAAATACCTTAGAATTGTGGCATTAAGCAAAGAATATAAAAAACTGATATTTGGAATTAAACTACGGGAATATAGGAATCGGCTGAAATATTCTTTGCAGCAATTGTCTCAATCTAGCGGTGTATCAGTATCTTATCTGAATGAAATAGAAAAGGGCAAAAAATACCCAAAACCGGATAAGATTGAACATCTTGCAAAAGCACTGAACGTTGAATCCTCCGAACTGGTTTCTGAGCGACTGGACAATAAACTGTCTCCGCTTGTTGAGTTATTGCATTCTGGTATTTTGTCTGAATTGCCTTTGGAAATGTTCGGACTAGAGCCAGGAAAATTACTGGAGCTACTATCCAATGCCCCGTCCAAACTTAATGCTTTCATAGGTACTTTACTGGAGATTAGCCGTAATTACGACCTTAGAGTTGAGACATTCTATTTCTCGGTAATGCGCTCCTATCAGGAGATACACAACAATTATTTCGAAGACCTAGAACGAGCAGCAGAAAGATTCATTGAGGATTATAAAATAGATATCAATACCCCGTTAACTACACGGCATCTTGAGAATCTTTTGGGCACAGAGTTCAATTATAAAATCATCTACGATTCGTTTGAAGACAATGAATCTTTGAGTGACATGCGCTCAATAATGAAACCGGCTAAACGCAGAAAACCCAGATTCATATTGAACTCTGCTCTGAATTCACGGCAAAGAGGATTTAATATGGCTCGAGAAATAGGACATGCCTACCTGGGTCTTACTGACAGGACTTTGACTTCACCATGGGTAGATGTATCTTCCTTTGATCAGGTGCTCAACAATTTCAAAGCGTCTTATTTTGCCTCGGCCATTCTCATCAACAGAAAGGGGTTTCTCAAAGACCTTGAACGGTTTTTCGCCAAATCCAAATGGCAGCCTGAAATTCTCATTGACACGATGATGCAGTACAACGCCACGCCGGAGATGGTTATGCAACGAATGACCAACCTATTGCCACAGTACTTTGGCTTCAAGGAGCTCTTCTTCTTCAGGTTCCACAATAAACCTTTCTCGGGGACATTCAACCTTAGTAAAGAATTGCACATTGCACGAGAGCATACGCCCCGGGGTACAGTACTTCAAGAGCATTTCTGTAGACGCTGGATGTTTATTTCTATCCTTGACCAACTGGCCGAAAACCAAAAGGCTGACAGTAAGGCCGTTGAATTAGGTGGTGCCCAAATTGACAGGTATCACGAAACCGGAGAGGAATTTCTAGTACTTTCATTGGCTAGAGCCCTCAGTCCTACACCTGGCGTGAACAGCAGTCTAGCTCTGGGAATTAGAATAGATGAGCATGTAAGGGAAAAAGTCCGTTTCCTTTCAGATCCCAGCATAGACACGCAAATCGTGAATGATACCTGTGAACGCTGTAATGTAGCTGATTGCGAACAGCGTGTAGCAGAACCAAATGTTTACAGGGAACTTAAAAAAGAAAAGGATAGGCGACAGGCATTGAAGAACTACGGCAAATAACTACTACAATCTTCCTCTTACCACTTTGCCACTTTCATTGGCTTTCAGGTATTCCAATGTGTCCACATTCAGGCAGCTGAGCCACATACCTCCATAGCAATAAGTATCAATGCAAATGGTATGGCCAAAATTGGCAATTTCTCCATTCTTTCTAGCCGTATGACCTGACACTACTACCCTGCCACTCTGATACATTTCAGGCTCTATATATTTATCCCAATACAAGGCTTGATCACTCTGTTCATGAGGAGGAATGCCCGGCTCTAGTCCGGCATGCACAAATATTTTATCACTATATTCAAAGTACGGCCTTGAATTTTCTAAAAACTTCCAATGATCAGAAGGAATTTGATTCATCCACTCTGCCCCCCTCTCAATGGCATAAGAATCTAAAGTTTCTTCACCACCAAACTGAAGCCACCGAAACAAATCTCGCTGATCGGAACGGGCATTCAGCATCATGATATCATGATTGCCCTTGATGAAAATGAAATTGAAAACAGATGACTGCTCAATCAACCAATCAATTACACCTTTGGAATCAGCTCCTCTGTCCACATAATCTCCTAGAAATAGGATCGTATCATCTTTGGAAAAAGTTTGATGATCAAAAACAGTTTTGAGTGAAGTCAAACACCCGTGTACATCCCCAATAGCGTATATAGACATAATATAGATTCTAAGAAAAGTGAAAAGCACATCACTTCGGCATATTCAATTTTGTCCTATCATTGTAAAATAGTTAAGCCTGATAAAACGTCTTCCATTCAGCTTCTATTAGACTAAAATAATTGGCGAAATTACATAGCATCCAATGAATAAAAAAAGAAATATATCCATTCTAGGATCAGATAAGTTCACAGGAATAAAGCTCGCAGAACCATCTAATTATGCAGCTGGCATAACGGCGGTAAAGGTGGCACTGAAACACGCGTCGAAAGAAATGGGGCTGGTCAAAGCCATCCCTACCCTTTCTAAAATGAACCAGAAAGATGGCTTTGATTGCCCGGGCTGTGCATGGCCCGATCCTGACAAGAGGTCTTCCTTAGGAGAATACTGCGAAAACGGGGCAAAAGCCCTGGTCGAAGAAGCAACTCCAAAACGTGTTGATGCTGATTTTTTCAAAAGGCATTCCATTACTGAAATTTCTAACTGGACAGATTATGATATCGGTAAAAGCGGAAGAATCACAGAACCATTCGTCTTGAAGCCAGGAAGTCATCATTACGAACCAATATCCTGGGAAGATACATTCCAATTGATTGCCTCCGAATTAAAAGAACTCGACAATCCAAATGAGGCTACTTTTTATACCTCAGGGCGCAGCAGCAATGAAGCAGCCTTTCTCTACGGTCTTTTCACGCGGGCATTTGGCACCAACAACATGCCCGACTGCTCCAACATGTGCCATGAGTCCAGCGGAGTGGCGCTTAACGAGACTCTCGGGATAGGCAAAGGATCTGTCACCCTGAATGATTTTGAAGAAGCCCAAGTAGTAATGGTCATCGGACAGAACCCCGGCACCAACCACCCCAGAATGTTGTCAGCATTGGAAAAATGTAAAAAGAATGGAGGAAAAATTGTTGCCATCAATCCCCTGGAAGAGGTAGGCCTCATGCGTTTTAAAAATCCTCAGGAGATAAAAGGAATCGTAGGTAGCGGCACCTCCCTAACTGATATATTCCTTCAGGTGAAAATCAATCAGGACGTGGCACTATTGAAACTAATTATTAAAAAACTAGCGACATTAGATGCGGCTGAAGGAAATATTTTCGATCATGATTTCATATGCAGTCACACTTTAGGATTTGATGCATTATTAAAGGATTTGGATAAATATGATGAGCACGAGTTGCTTGCTCTATCTGGTGTTGAAAATGAGAAAGTCAAGGAGTTAGTTAAACTTTTGGCTACTAAAAGTAAAATTATCATCTGTTGGGCTATGGGCTTGACGCAGCACAAGAATGGTGTAGAGAATATAAAAGAATGTGTCAACCTCTTGTTATTAAAAGGAAGCATTGGAAAAAAAGGTGCCGGTACTTGCCCCGTCAGAGGCCATAGCAATGTGCAGGGTGATCGCACAGTTGGCATCATGCACCATGTGTCCAAACAGTTGAACCAATCACTAGAAAAAGCTTTTGGTTTTTCTCCCCCAGTGGAAAAAGGACTGGATACAGTACACTCCATTGAAGCAATGCACGAAGGCAAAGTAAAAGTTTTCATCGCACTGGGTGGAAACTTCCTATCGGCTGCTTCTGATACGTACTACACTGCAGAAGCCTTGCAGAAATGCAAACTCACGGTATCTATCAGCACCAAACTGAACAGAACACATACGGTGGCCGGTGAAACCTCGCTTATCCTCCCGACCATCGGTCGGTCAGAGAAAGATGTCAAAGGTGGAACTACCCGTTTTGTCACGGTGGAAAACAGCATGGGCAAAGTTCATCGGTCTCAAGGTAAGTTGAAACCAACATCGGACAAACTGCTAAGCGAACCAGAAATAGTAGCCAGAATGGCGGATGCATATTTTGAAGGTAATTCTAAAATAAACTGGCAATCGCTGGGAACGGATTATGATTTGATTCGAGAAAAGATTTCTGAAGTTATATGTGGATTCGAGGAATATACGGTAAAATCCAAAGGATCTGGTTTTTACCTCCCAAACAATGCTAGAAGCGGAGACTTCTCGAAATTGTCCGGAGGCAAAGCACAATTTAGCTTCTGCGGATTACCCAATCATAACCTGACCGAAGCACCATTCATCCTGATGACCATCCGCTCTCATGATCAATTTAATACCACTATTTATGATCTAAATGACCGCTATAGAGGAATCTTCAACGAAAGAAGAGTTGTATTGATGAACGCAGGTGATGCGGAAAACCTGAGACTCAACAAACTCGATGTGGTAGACCTTGTTAGCGAATATGACGGACAGGAACGCATAGCTGAAAAATTTCTAATCGTACCTTACAATATTCCAAGAGGCAACCTTGCCGCCTATTTTCCGGAAACGAATGTCCTAATCCCTTACAATCACTATGCGGACAAGAGCAACACTCCAATCAGCAAATCAATTGAAGTATATGTAAGACCCAGGCATTCTGAATCATAAACCCTATTAAAATACATCTATCATTCGGATATTTTTACAATACAAATACCTATATTTCGGCAATCTTTTTGATGGACTAAAAGCTAAAAACGCTCCTTCAAAAATAATGAAATCCCACCTTTTGTAAATTTTTATATTTACAACATTACTTTTATTATGCTAAAGTATTTTTAATACTATTAGAATACTTTTGCGATATACATAACAATAAGAGTATTTGATTAGTTAATCAATATTCCATAATATGCCTATTAAATCGCCTATTTTGAACAAACTATTTTCCAAAGGAACTGAGATTCAGCTAGAGAAAGGTGCGTTGCTGGGCGAACAATATGCGAAAACCAATTGCCTATATTTCCTGCTAAGTGGTGAAGTAGGATTTTACTATCACATTCCCAGTATGGACCAGGAAGTTGAGATCGGTAAGGCTTCATTCGAATACGCTCCTATTGGTGTGAACCTTTTTGACCACCCTTACCGAAATGAGTCGACAACAAAAGTCACATCTGACTCGGCAACATTCCTCAAACTGGAAGAAAATGACATTAAAGCATGCTTGGACAAACGTTCGGATGAAGCTTTGAAATTTTTTACTTTCCTCAACAAAAAGGCGCACAACTTAATTGCTCAAGCTTCAGAGCTTTTTGCCCAAACTCATATTATCTCTAAAGATATAGAAATTCCCAAAAAACCATCTAGCGGATATGTGTCCTATAGCGATCTGGATCAAATAGAGATCGTAATTTTTCTATTACAATCCCCCTTTATGGAAGTATTTGAGGAAGAAGAATTAATGTCTCTTGCCAAAAACATCAAAAGAAAGGAATATACAACCGGAGAGGTTATCAATGTTCAAGGTCAGAGGGCTGATGGTATCTACGTTCTTGAATCAGGAGAGGTACAATTTTCAAGAGTAAACAACCATGATTCGGGAAATTATAATGTGATGTTTCGGTCGATCTCCACGCCAGGATATCTTATTGGTTCGTCAGGGATTCTCAAAGAAAAAAGTCTGGTGACCTCAAGGGTAAGCCGGGGGTCCGTCATCCTGCATATTTCATCTTCAACAATAGACATACTTTCAGAAAAAAGTCCAGAATTCGCCCTTAAGCTACAAAAGAGAATTTTATGGTTGATTCGCAATCAATTGAGGGCTATTAGAGCTCGACTCATATCAGCGCACTATGACGAAGAAATTGTAGTAGTAACCGGCCTCATTGAGAGTAATATTACAAAACTCAATATAGAATCCAACCTTCATAAAGTTCCACATCTATTGAATGAAAAAGTTACTGTCAAGGAGGCTTTAGACATTCTACATGATGTAGAGCTTTCAGGGGATTTGCCTGAAAAAAATCTTGCTTCTTTGTGTCTTGACAATCTACATCATACACAAAAAGAAGTTCAATTTTTTGATGGGTTAAAAAATATATACAACTCTGTAGTACAAGCACCTGATGATTATGATACATTGAAGGTGCGACATAACTGTATGGTAAGCACCAGGCAGGCTTTTGTTCCCGCATCTGTCATGATCTCGGGATTTGAAAATTTACCGGAAGAAACCGGAAATGTATTTATTTACAATCATTTGCTCAATGATCCTTACTACACCCTCCCTAATCAGTTTCAAATCACTTTAGATTCTCACTTTCTGAGCTCTATCCTATTTGAGAAGTATGGGGATGTTGGTCAACGTATTGTTCGTGTGGGCAAAAATGTGGAATACGGACACCAAGAATATTATGAGCGCCTAAATTTCATTGATGTGTATACCAAGGACTCTCAAGCAATTGAGGAGACCAAAGAGCAAGTGGCTAAGAGGAGACAATTGCTATTTGACACTCTTCAAGGCATGGTCTCGGATGGAAAAAATGTCATTGTTAGTCCCGAAGGTGCTTCCCATACTACGGAGCAATCTCCAGGACGATTCAAATCAGGTATGTTCAGAATGATATTAAAAATGAACCCCGAACCATTGTTAGTCCCAGTCGTGATGGCCAATTTCGACAAACGCATCAAGAACAATAAATTCGCATGTCGTGTTATGAAGCCTTTTAAGCTAAGCCAGCATATGGCTCAGCAGGGTTTTGAAGATGTTAATGATTTTCTACTCCGCTATGAAAAAGAATACAAAAAACAAATAAAGGCATTGGTCAAAGAGGTTTCCTGATAATTTGATAAGTGAGTAGCGTATGATAATGATAGATGAGGAGTTGTTTGAAGCGGAAATAGTCGCATTAGAGGAGAAGGCTCGTAAACACAAAAATTCCAAAAACCTTATTGCTTTTTATGGAAGCTCTTCTATCAGATTATGGCCAAACCTCAAGCAAGATCTTGACCCACTCAATGTGATCAATATGGGATTTGGCGGCTCATCTTACCCTTACTGCCTGCATTATTTCGAGAGGATATTTCAGCACCTGAACCCGTCACAGATGGTGTTATATGCTGGGGACAATGATTTGGGTCATGGCGGTACCATAATGGAAGTATTTTATGATTTTAAAAATCTCATACTTGAGATTCAAAGGAGATTTCCAGGCATTCCGATTCACGTTATTTCCATAAAACCCAGTCCCAGCCGGCAACAGCTTGTATTCAAAACAAGTGAAGCCAATGCTCTACTCAGGAACTATATCCTCGGCACCAAAAATGGTAAGTGGATTGAGATTTTCAGCAAGATGCTTAACGAAGGTAATAAGACTCAGCCTGAGTTGTTTATTGAAGACCAGCTACACCTCAACGACAAAGGCTATGACATTTGGCGCAAGGTAGTGAAAGCGCATCTAATGAAGAACAATTCGCCGATTTAGCAAATGCCAATTAATGCACTTGACATCTAGCTGATTCTTCATAATTGTTCCGGTCAATATTCTCTATTGAGTAGCTAAAAACCTACATTTTCTTTTACTTTGAAAGTTACAAACAGTATGTTTCATCTGTTTTATAAAATGAGAATAATTCAATAATTTCTTTGTACTTCATATTGACCCATGATTGATAAAGTCCATAATTACGATGACTCTTTACCAAAATTAAATTCAACTTTCGCTACGAAACGTTGGTCTGCTTTATTTATGTATGATCAGACCTTCAGTATTACTGCAAAAGTAAAAGACCCAGAAAGTGATAATATTCTGTGCAAAGTTCACAATGGCAGCAAGATGGGTAAACGCTTTCTTAATGCTCACATAAGAAACGTCAAAGAATTGATTAACCAAAATAAACGCAAATTTTCCAAACCAGTAGAACTGCCAAGTTTATTATCTAGGGATATTACGATTGAAGGTTTTAACAACTGGAAAAGAAATATTGGTCTCCCTTTAGTTGTGAAAGGGTATTTGAAAGATGCACCAATTCTTGATTTAATGTCTGTGAGTAATTTTGCAAACAATTTTGGTCATAAGGAGGTAAAGTGTGTAAAATTTCCTGATCAGGAAGATTCGTCTTACATTGGACAAAACCTCACTGCAGTCACAACATTTTTGAATGAATTTCTCACCTCTGATCAATATGCCGACCACTATATTAACAACTACTATGGACTTGTAGACGAAGATATCTTTTTGAACGATTGTAAAGGGCTTGCCACCAATGAGTTAATGGGCCTAAATCACATACTTTCCCAATGGTTTATTTCAAGACCTGACCATAGATACAGAACCCCACTTCATTGCGCTGGATCAGACAATGTATTTCTCAATGTCATTGGACGTAAAGAATGGCACTTTATCGATCCATCTTACACTGCCATTATGCAACCAGCTATGTCGAAATATGGATCATATTGTGTTTCAGAGCTTCAAGATCCACTTATTGGTGATTTTTACGAGAATTTCACCAATAAGTACAGTGAGATGAGTCATGTACCAATCTATAAAATTGTTCTGGAACCAGGTGACATGCTTTATAATCCTGCCTGGTGGTGGCATAGGGTGTCGAACTTGAGTCCCCTCAATATTGGATGCGCCACCAGGTACAAAGACATAGATATTCTAGTTAGAAATTCCCCAACCCTATGGGCGGGGTTGATGATAGAAATATTCAAACATCCCAGAAAATCTCTCCTCGCTATTGCGAACAAGTCACTTTCTGATAAAAAAAATGCCTACGAGCTGATTGATAGTATCTTCTCTAAAAAAGTTAAGCCCACAACATAACATCAATTGTTGTTAGCTTAATTATAGATATTCATCGATTAGCCCAAGTCAATTTTGGGTATTAATTGATTACATCTGATGTTTTACTTCAATTTGATAGCTTTCGTCGTTTGCCTTTCTTATTATCACTGACAAACCTCTATATAGTCAGGATGTTGGAGAGTCAAAACTATATCGCTACAAAACCATATACAGCCAAATTCATAACCCTATGCCCACATTTAATAGCAATAACGTTTTAATAAGTTATGAAGTACATGGGGAAGGTGATCCAATCCTGATGCTTCACGGAGGTGGGGTAGATTTTAGTTACAACTATGTGCAAACTGGCTGGGTAGAAAGTTTGGTCGCAGAGGGATATCAAGTCATTGGAATATACTATCGAGGCTATGGCAATAGTGACAAAAGCAGTGATCCTTCATTTTATGGTTCAACTAATATCACTGAAGACGCCAAAAACCTCATTGATCATTTGAAGTTGAAAAGTGTTGCCCTATTCGGCTATTCTCTCGGTACACTAATAGCGGTAGAATTGATGTGCAAATATCCCAACCACTTTTCAAAAGCAATTTTGATGGCTACTGGGGATGGACTGATTGGAAAGCCTCCTTACATTTTAGAAAAAATTATTCCCGGTCTGACCAAACTTTTCTCCTATGAAATCTTCCCAAGTCATTTACCCAGTCACGTTTCCGCCTATTGGAAATTTTTCAATGAGCTCCAGCTTGATAGAGATGTTATGATTGCCTTTAGTCAAGCAAGTTACCCCTCCCGAAGTGCAGAAGAGATTACCAAAATCAATGCCCCGACACTAGTAATCAGCGGCGAAAATGACCTGGTACTTGGGCAAGGTCCAGAAACAGCAAAGACACTCAAGAATGGCAGCTACATTGAAATCAAAAATGCCGACCACTTCACATTGGCTGTTGACTCGAAGGCAAGGGAGGAAGTCCTAAAATTCCTGAAAGATCCATGGAAAAAATAAGCCCCACGTCATTGTTGAAACGGGGCTTACTATGAAACCTGTTTGAATTTATCTCTCTGGAGCAAGTCCCCAGTGCTCTGGTGACCTCCAAAGACTACTCAACAACAACTCTCGCATGAAAGTAAATTCTTTGGGTAGTTTATCATACATCTGCTCGAACAATTCCTCGTGCATCAATACTTCTTTTTTCCAGGCCTCTCGATCAATATCCATCAGCTCTTCAAAATCCTCTCTTGAGAAATCAAGACCATCCCAGTTGATATCTTCGTATTCAGGCATGTAACCGATAGGGCTTTCAATAGCACCAGTTCTACCTTTGGCTCGATTCACAATCCACTCGAGTACTCGCATATTGTCACCAAATCCGGGCCATTGGAAATTACCTTCTTCGTCTTTTCTGAACCAGTTTACCACAAATATTCTAGGAGGATTTTTTAGAGATCTACCAAACTGCAACCAGTGGTTGAAGTAGTCCGCCATATGGTATCCACAGAATGGAAGCATTGCGAAGGGATCGCGTCTTACTTTACCAACTTGACCAAACGCAGCAGCAGTCATCTCAGAACCAATAGTAGCTGCATTGTAAACACCGAAGTTCCAAGAAGCCGCTTGATATACCAACGGTACAGTAGTACTTCTTCGTCCTCCTACGATGAATGCGCTGATAGGCACACCTTCAGGATTTTCCCACTCCTCATCTATACTTGGGCACAGATATGCAGGAGCTGTAAATCGAGCGTTGGGGTGAGCCGCTGTATTTCCACTTTCAGGATCATATTTTTCACCTTTCCATGTAGTTAGATTAGCAGGCGCTTCTTTGGTCATCCCTTCCCACCATACATCTCCATCGTCGGTCACACCTACGTTGGTAAAAATAGTGTTGGCCTTGATAGATTCCATTGCATTCGGGTTGGTCTTCACGTTCGTTCCAGGTGCCACACCAAAGTAACCAGCTTCAGGGTTTATGGCATAAAGTCTTCCATCTTCTCCCGGCTTGATCCAGGCAATATCATCACCTACGGTACTAATTTCATATTTGTCTAATTCCTTTGGAGGAATGAGCATTGCGAAATTGGTTTTACCACATGCACTTGGGAAAGCAGCAGCTACGTAAGTCTTCTCACCTGTTTCTTTGTTCTTAACACCTGTGATAAGCATGTGCTCTGCCAACCATCCCTCTTCACGCGCCATTACAGAAGCTATTCGAAGTGCGAAACATTTCTTTCCTAGCAGGGCGTTTCCACCATATCCAGACCCGTAAGAAACGATAGATCTTTCTTCAGGATAGTGAACAATATATTTTACAGTTGGGTTACAAGGCCATTTCACATCTTCTTGACCAGATTCCAGTGGTGCTCCCACAGTATGAAGACATTTAATAAACTCACCTTCACTACCCAACACATCCAGCACCTTCTGTCCCATTCTGGTCATGATCTTCATGTTCACAACCACATATTCAGAGTCACTCAATTCAACCCCGATGTGTGCTTTGTCAGATCCAACAGGTCCCATACTAAATGGTATTACGTACATAGTACGACCTTTCATTGAACCCTTCATCAAAGGATCAAGCGTTTTCTTCATTTCTTTAGGATCCATCCAGTTGTTGGTAGGTCCGGCATCTTCGCCTCTTCTAGAACAAATAAATGTCTTATCCTCTACCCTGGCCACATCACTCGGATCTGAGAAACAAGCGAAACTGTTAGGTCTCTTTTCTTCATTAAGTCTGATAAAGGTACCCTTATCTACGAGTTGATTACACATAGATTGATATTCCTCATCTGAGCCATCACACCAGTAGATATTATCCGGCTGTGTGTGCTCAGCTACTTGTTTTACCCAGGCTTCCAGCGCTGGGTGGTTCACAATAGTTTTAGATTCGTATTTTACTTCTAATAATTCTTCCATGACTAAAAAAGAAAGTTGTTAAACATTGATTTCGGGTGTAAAGGTAGAAGGGGTATTCCCAGCAAAAACAGACATTCGTCAGCTTATGACACTACACTCATCAGTATTTGAATAAAGTTGCATCAACCAATCGTTGAGAGAAATTATGGAGATTAATTTAGAGATTCAGGAGCTATGAAAGCCTCACTTGATGCGGTACCTTTTGAAGTGAGTCAATCGTACTATGCATGAGTATTGAAAATTTTAGGTTATCCAAAAACCCTATCCAACAATTGCTCCAGCGCCTCTCTGGGGTGTATTTCTCCGTTTCGAATGGAATCTTCGAGTTTTGCTTTGGTGCTTCTCGCCTGATTATTTTGTAAAAACCTATCCACCAATGATTTTGATAATTGATCTTTGAACCAATCAATATTTTGCGATTGTCGTTTTGTATCCCAGAAACCTTTTCTTATTGCTTCTTGCCTGTAATCCTGAATCATTTCCCATACTTCAGCAATTCCCTCACCTTTCGTTGACGAGCAAGACTGTACTTTTGGTAGCCATCCCTGTTCGGAAATTGGGAACAGATGCAAGGCATTCCTGTAATCAGCTTCTGCAATTTTAGCCATTTGTATATCGTCACCATCAGCCTTATTGATTATTATACCATCCGCCATTTCCATGATGCCTCTTTTCATGCCCTGCAGTTCATCCCCTGCCCCTGGCAACATCAGCAATAGGAAAAAATCCACCATACCGCGAATCATTGTTTCTGACTGCCCTACTCCCACCGTCTCTATGATGATCACATCAAATCCTGCAGCCTCGCACAGCAGAATATTCTCCCGTGTTGCTCCTGAAACCCCGCCTAACGTTTTTCTTGCTGGACTTGGTCTGATGAATGCACTTTCATTCATACTCAGTGCATTCATCCTGGTCTTATCGCCTAAAATACTACCTCCAGTCTTAATGCTGGATGGGTCAATAGCTAGCACAGCTACTTTTGAGCCTTTAGAAATCAGGTAAGAGCCTAATGCTTCAATGAAGGTACTTTTGCCTACTCCTGGCACACCAGTAACACCAACTCTAATGGCCGTTCCCGTCCTATCAATGATTCCATTGAGAATGGAATGAAAAAGATTTTTATCTTCCTCAATAGAACTTTCAGCCAAGGTAATGGCCTTTGCAAGCACATACTTATCGCCTTTCAATATCCCTTCTCTATAGTAGGTATATGGTTCTCTAATTTTCTTCAAATCATTGACCCGATTGGCATAAAGCTTCTCGTTGAGATTTTACTAATTGCAGGAGTCCGTGCTCCAAAATTCGCGTATCATTATCCAAGGACAATATAATCTTTTCTACAAAATTCATTAGTTTGTAGGCTGATATCCTTTGTTCATCGAGTATAAGCCATTTTATAAAAAATATAAATATCGTTTGGCTAATTTTGATATTACTAAGGATTGTTTGAAAGTTAACCTAAGAACAACCTAAAAAACTGATTATGTTTAAAAAATTCTGGCTTGATACTATTTTAGGAACGCTATTCGTCCTATTGGTAATGTTTGGATTTTCCCAGCTTACCTACTTCAAGATATTTGATGTGCTCGATCCAATCGGTGATGCATTTACTGATATGGAGACTACAGATATTGTATTCTCACAAATCAGAGCGGAACCTACTGCCGAAGAAGACATTTTACTGGTAAATATCGGTATGGAAAATCGAGCAGGCATAGCCTACATGATTGAAGTGATAAACAAGTATGGTCCAAAAGTCATAGCAGTAGATACGTTTTTTAAAACACCTAAAGACTCGATTGGTGATGATTTGCTGGAATTTGCTTTTTCGCAGGTAGACAACCTTATACTCGTGAGCAAACTTGGGTATACCCAGGAGGCTTTAATGAGCGATGATGAAAATGCTCCTTTTGACACCATAATGTATTCGCACCCGAGGTTTGCCCGGCATTCCAAATCAGCGTCAGCTAACTTCATCACAGGTGCCTCCAATCAACAGGATCTGAAGAACTGTAGAACCTTTGCACCTCAGGAGACAATGGCGGATGGACATGTTGAAAACCACTTGGCCGTTCAGTTGGCAATGGAATATGACCCAGAGAAAGCGGAAAAATTTCTAGCAAGAAACAAAGATATTGAAGTAATTAACTATAAGGGAAATGTACTCGACTATGGTGCAACAGAATACAACGCCGTGTATTTTGCTCTTGATGTAAACGATGTTTACAACGAAAATTTCACAGCGGATATCGTCAAAGATAAAATAGTAATCTTTTGTTTCCTTGGCAATTATCTGGGTGATCCCCAAGCCCTGGAGGATAAGTATTTTACCCCGCTCAATAAGAAATATGCCGGTAAGGCTCATGCGGATATGTTTGGCGGAGTAGTTCATGCCAACTGCCTGTCAATGATACTCAATGAAAATTATATCAATAGTATGAGCGACAATGCTGCTCTTTTTTGGGCACTCTTTTTGTTATATCTAAATGTCATCGCTTTTTCGTATATATATAAGGTGATGCCAAAGTGGTACGACGGATTGACCAAACTGATACAAGTAATAGAAGCTTTCGCGTTGTTTACTTTAGTAATAGTAGTCTTCAATAGTTACGACTATAAACTTGAATTTAATCTTGCGATAATCGCAATTTTGCTTTCAGGAGACTTACTGGAAATATACTTTGGAGTGATCAAAAACCTCCTGACAAAAGAAGGTCGAAGAGAACTCACGAAACTTAAAAAATTGTAAATTTGTAATCCAATATTAATTCATAATGTCATGAAAACTTTATTATCTACAGCAACTCTCCTTCTATTTCTGACTTGCACAGCTCTTGGTCAGGGGTATGTTTTTAGAGTTTTGGCTAACAAGGGCAGCAATCAAGTGAAAAGAGCTTCTAACGGACAAACACAGCCTCTGAAGACGGGAGCCACTCTAAATTCTGGAGATGTACTAATTGCTTCCAATGGCGCCTATATTGGCTTGATGCACAAAACTGGAAGAACCATCGAAGTGCGTACAGCCGGTAGTACGAAGATTTCAGATCTAGAGACTAAATTGGCATCCGCAAAAACAGGTGTGGCAAATCGCTATGCACAGTTTGTCATGAATAAAATGAACCAAGATGACGGAAATGTCAACAGCAACTACAGAAGAAATATGAAGGCAACAGGGGCGGTAGAACGTGCTGCCAACAACGCTTCAATAAAAGTAATGCTTCCTAGTTCAATTGATATATTAAATCCAAATGCAATCATTAGATGGAGTGGTTTAGATGCCGATGCTAACTATCTCGTGACTATCAAGAATATATTTGATGAGGAAGTTTTCAAAGCAGAAACCACAGAGAAGAGCATAAGAATAAATTTTGATGATGAAAAACTTGCGAACGAAAGACTGGTTATTTTTAATGTGCAAGTAAAAGGAAATGACGAATTAAAGTCATCTGACTATGGAATCAAAAGAATGTCTCCTGATGATGCCAAATCCATTAACGAAAATCTTGAGATTTTGAAAGCTGAGGTATCTGATGACAGTCCGCTCAATAAGCTTATTTATGCATCATTCTATGAAGAAAATAATCTTCTGTTAGATGCGCTTACCAAATACGAAGAAGCTATTCAATTGTCACCTGGCGTGGATGACTTTCAGGCTTTGATGGATGATTTTCTAATTAAAAATGGTCTGAACTAGATTCGAGACTGTAAATTAAACTCTG
>JAGDZP010000040.1:0-91930 GCA_049115735.1 Cyclobacteriaceae bacterium
AAGATTTAACCGGACAACAGTGAAACCAGTTCAGCATGACGGTGGTGGTGGGAGATGCCTGTTTTCATAGGGATGACAAAATGTAATTTTTCTATTCCCGGACCTGTTCTCCGTAAGGAGTCCTTGGGACCGGGATCCGTTGGTGAAAAAAACTCTGTTCACATTCCAGAAGATGCCGGAACACCCGCCTGCAGGCTGGCAGGGGTCCGGCAATATTTTATTTTTAGCAATTGATAAGATTTCTCTAAGAGTGATTCTGAGTAGTGATATATTCTTATTCCCAGTCACCCTGAATTTCTGACTGTCGTCAGACAAGTATTTTATGGTATCCATACTGGACTCAAATGTTATCAAAAGCGGAGCGGCGTGATGTGTTCTTAAATTATCCCCCTATTATATAAGATTGTTTATCTCAAGAAAATGTCACCCCTTGAACTCATTTTTCATTCTGGCATAAATCGTCGGACAGTCTGGTAATTTAGTTCACTATTGTTCATAAAATATTGACCACATTTGTGTCACTATTCAACAAAACTCAATGGAGAGCATTAGTGTATTTGACATGTTCAAAATAGGAGTGGGGCCATCCAGCTCTCACACTATGGGCCCATGGAAAGCATCAATGCTATTTCTTGAGTCATTGATGGATGCTCTTGACCATACTGAGAGCATTCATGTGAAGTTATTCGGCTCGTTGGCGCTTACCGGCAAAGGCCATGGTAGCGATAAAGCCATTATATTAGGCTTAAGTGGATTTGACCCGATTTCTATTGAACCACAGCCAATAGAGCAAGTCGTGGCACAGGTGCTGTATGATCATGTACTGATGTTGGCTGGCAAAAGACAAATTCGTTTTGAGGCTAAAGCAGCCATAGCATACTATAAGAACGAGTCGTTGGACTTTCATTCCAACGCTATGATCCTGGAGGCCAGGGATAAATCTGGTGACTTGGTACTTGCTGAAACCTATTACTCCATCGGTGGTGGTTTTGTAGTAAAGGAAGGAGAAACGATGGAAGGTTCTCAGTCTGCAATTCCATATCCATCTGAATCAGCAAAGGAGACCAGGGAGAATTGCAACAAGTCTGGTCTGGATATCGCATCTGTTTCTTTTGCTAATGAGCTTTTTTGGAGGGATGAAATTACAGTCAAGAAGAACCTCCTTCAAATATGGGATGTGATGTCGGATGCTGTGTACCGTGGTTGTCATACAGAAGGTACACTTCCAGGTGGACTAAACGTGACGCGTCGGGCGGCTCAGATGCACAATCGCCTGTTGGGAGAGCAAGGCCCATTTGATACCAAATCAGAGTGGATTGCACACTTAAAAGAAATGGGGACCAGTTTTGAAAAGACGCTCAAGTTCGTCAGCTGTTTTGCTATTGCCACCAATGAGGAAAATGCCTGCTTTGGAAAGGTGGTGACAGCACCGACAAACGGCTCGGCGGGAGTGATACCTGCAGTATTACTTTATTTTATTTGTTTCAATGAACATAAAGAAACATGCGATCATGACATCATTGACTTTTTGTGTGTAGCAGGTGAGATCGGGAGCATCTTCAAAAAGGAAGCTACTATTTCTGCTGCTATGGGTGGATGTCAGGCCGAAATAGGTGTATCATCGGCTATGGCCGCAGCGGCATTGACTTCCGGTCTTGGCGGCTCAGTCGATCAATCATTGATGGCTGCAGAGATAGCTATGGAGCATCATCTGGGCCTTACTTGCGATCCTGTGAATGGGCTCGTTCAAATACCCTGCATAGAGCGTAACTCAATGGGGGCGATCAAAGCCATTACCGCTGCTCAGATTGCTTTGGAAAGCCAGCCTGAACTGGCTAAGGTGTCTTTGGATGAAGTGATCAAAACTATGTGGAAAACCGCCCAGGATATGAATGTGAAGTATAAAGAAACTTCCCTTGGTGGTTTGGCTGAAAGCGTATCAGTTTCCTTGAGTGAGTGTTGAGTTCGTTTATTAAAGGTTCCTATAATCTAATGACAGGATTCAATATCTATGGCTGAATTTCCAATGATCCAGAGAATATCTTGACCCTATCAACTCAAAATAATTGATACACCTGGATAAACCTTCTTGAAATTGTTTGTAAAAATGAATTCAGGACCAACCCGCAGATGTTTGCTGAGTTTGCGTCCAATAGATAGCTTAACAGTTGTATTCTTATAAGTATTGGAATCGGGATTGATCATATACCCAGCCATGGCGTTCCATCCTTTATGATTATTGTTGTTTGATATTGAATAGCCGACGTTTATGTAGGAGAATGGATGTATGCTACTACCACTTTCAGTATTAGTTTGCCTGAAGTCCAATGATGTTCCCAGTGTTACCTGGTGGGTTTGGAATTTCTTAACCTTCGTGTACAAGTTGATGTCCAGCCCTATGGAAGCGTTAGTGCCGTTGTATGCGGAGTGTTGAATGGCAAAGTAAGGATTGACCAGTGAGATTTTGTTTTCGAAAGTCTGGGTACTTTTGTTATCGAGAATTATATTCTGTACATAAGGTCTGAATTCAGGAGCTTCAATAACATTCATGCTGGTCTTAGCACTCAATTTGACAAGTTTTCCCGGTTTTTTGGGAATGTTTATGGATTGAACCTCTTTGCTAGTTCGATTGGCTTTTATCTCAACTACACTTTTTTCATCAAGCACTGTATCTTCAAAGAATTGAGGGTCGATGCTTGCTACGCTTGCAATCAGTAGAGAAATTGATGCAGCCATAGAGAAGCCCCATACGATCATCGTTTTGTTTGAGCTATGAATTTTATTCTTGATTATTTCCCAGGTACCTGCCTTATTCCAACTGGACATTGGCGGGGTGCTTAGATTCAATATGTTAATGCTTTTATTAACATGTTGATCAAGTTTTTCACCTCTAAGCTTTTCTATTTCTTGTCTCTTATTTTCCATTTCTTCATGACTTTTTTAATCATCGAAACCTATTTTTATTAGAGCCTTTTTTAAGGATGCTCTCGCCTTACTCAACTGGGATTTTGAAGTATTCTCATTGATTCCCAACTTCTCACCAATTTCCTTATGGCTGTAACCTTCAATTGCATATAAATTAAATACAGTGCGATAGCCTTTTGGTAGCATCCTCACTGCTGTATATATTTCTTCAGCATATAGGTTGCTATCTAGCTTCACTCCATTATCAAGCATGTTATGCATGTTGTCCAGTCCAACGCTATCATACTTTTTCCTACGTAAGGACATCAAACATTCATTCACCATAATTCTTTTTATCCAGCCTTCAAGACTGCCATTGCCCCGATATTCAAACAGTCCGATTTTTGAAAAAACCTTGACGAACCCACCGATCATGATGTCTTCCGCTTCAGTCTCTTCCTTCATATACCTCAGACAAGTCCGAAGCATGGTATTGACATAACGGTTGTATAGAACTTCCTGCCCTTGCGGATCATTCCTCTGACACAGCTTTGTTATTCTTTCGTCATCCAAACTGAATTCGGGGTTAGGGATTACTGCTTTGTTTAATAATGCTTCCAAATCTCAAATAGTTGCTTTGTGAATACTGAGCAAGCTACATGGATAAAGCACCCCCAAATGTTAAAGGCCAGTTAAAAGATGTTAAGGAATGTTAAGTGTAATGGGAAATGTCTCGAATAAGTCGCAATTACATACGCTGAAAGAGGAATACCATGTATCCGGCAAAACCAATCAGATAGATGAAGCCCTCAGCTCTATCAAGTTTGAATTTTTGGAGCGTAAACATGAATATAAAGAGCATCACAGTACCCAACATTACGAGGTACAAATCGATGTTCAAGGCATTGTCAAATGTAAGTGGGGCATTGAATACGGCGGTTGCACCTAAGACAAGTAATAAATTAAATATGTTGGAGCCAATGATGTTTCCAACAGCCAAATCAGATTTTTTATGAAATGCCGCTACAGCCGTAGTGGCTAATTCTGGTAGGGAAGTACCCGCTGCAAGTATTGTAAGTCCTATTAGCCGTTCGCTCACATTAAAACTTACGGCTATTTTAATTGCATTATTCACGATCATGTCGCCTCCAAATGCCAATCCTGCCATACCACCTGCAATGAGTAGAGTAGTTTTTAGACTTCCGTAGATC
Source organism: Cyclobacteriaceae bacterium (assembly GCA_049115735.1). GTDB lineage: Bacteria > Bacteroidota > Bacteroidia > Cytophagales > Cyclobacteriaceae > CAXBNB01. Next base: position 4,116 of record JAGDZP010000040.1, read on the forward strand.
TCAATGTCTTCACCGTCGAGTGCAGATTCTGATCCACCTCGGGTCATATTCAGGAAAACGTAAACTAGAAATATTACAAAAAGTACTAAGAGAATTATTCCGTCAATTGTGCCTGCTGCATTGGTTTCTGACCCAAAAAACATTTGGTCATTCACCAACACCCAAAATACGATAGTAACAGCAAGTGAATAGGGGACTTCCTTCCAAAGAGCGTTCTTTTGCACTGTCAGCGGGTATATGACGGCTGACAGTCCAAGGATCAAAAACATGTTGAAGATATTGGAGCCAATAATATTTCCAAATACAACATCATTTGCCCCTTTTGCCCCGGAAATAAGGTTTACAACCAATTCAGGAGCAGAAGTTCCCATAGCGACTACAGTTAGCCCAATCGCAATGTCCGAAGCATTAAATCGCTTCGCTAATGAAGAAGCTCCGTTCACCAGGAAGTCGGCTCCTTTAATTAGCATAACAAATCCTATAGCAATCAGTATCGAGTTTCCAACAAGGGTTGATGCAAAGAAGTTGAGAATATTATCCACTCTTGAAAGTTTAAATCACTTGGTAAGACGAATTACTAAATATAATTATATTCTAAAATAATCTATCAGTATTCGTCGATAATTCATCACGCATTATAATTGATATAATTTTGACAAAAACACCAGATTGATTAAGTGCAATATAAATAGGAAATAATCCTATAGTTTTAGATGCACAAGTATAATATAAATTTGATTTAATCGGCTGTGATTCAGGTTGATTTGCTTACGCTAAATCAAGTTCTTCTTTAATTTGAGCCGCTTTTTCGACCAATGAGCTCAAATCTTCGGTGAATGAAGAGCCCGATGATGCGCCAAGATGTACTCCAAAATAGAATTTAATCTTTGGTTCTGTACCTGATGGTCTTATTGAAATTTTGCTCTTATCATCTGTCATGAATTGTAAGACATTCGATTTTGGATAATCAATTGGGCTTACAGCACCGCTAGCGGTATCCTTTGATTCTGAGGACTGATAGTCAATTAATTCAACAACTGGAGAACCACCCAAAGAAGATGGAGGATTGTTTCTAAACTGTTTCATCATATCCTTGATTTGATCTGCTCCTTCTTTTCCTTTCTTGGTGATTGATACCATGGTTTCGTTGTAGAGGCCGTATTGCTGATATATGTCCATCAGTACCTCATACAGGCTTTTTCCATTGTCCTTAGCCCATGCAGCCATCTCAGCGATTATCGCGCATGACGCTACTGCGTCTTTGTCTCGTACTGCATCTCCTATCAGATAGCCATAGCTTTCTTCTCCGCCTCCGATGAATTTCTTTTTACCTTCTAGCTCTCGAATGAGTCCTGCGATAAACTTAAATCCTGTTAAGGTGTCATAGCAATCGATCTCGAAACTATCAGCAATGTCCTTTATCAGCTCTGTAGTTACTATTGTTTTCACAATAAACTGATTTCCATCTAGCTTACCATTCTCTTTCCACTTCTTACAGAGGTAGTATATGATCAAAGCACCTGTCTGGTTTCCATTCAGCAACTGGAATTCACCTTTGTCATTTTTTACGCCTATTCCCACTCTGTCTGCATCCGGATCAGTCGCTAAAACCAAGTCTGCATTGCTATCTTGGGCCTGCTTCAATGCAATAGACATGGCTTCTTGCTCTTCCGGGTTGGGATAAACTACTGTAGGAAAGTTGCCATCTGGCTTAGATTGAGCATCTACAATTTGAACATTCGTAAAACCGATTTTTTCAAGAATAGGAGGCACCATGGTTATACCTGTTCCATGAATTGGTGAAAAAACAATGGACAAGTCGTTTTGATTTTGGATAGCTTCAGGGGATAATACCTGCTCAGATACGGCTTGTAAGTAAGCTTCATCCACTTCCTTGTTTATTCTCACAATCAGCGATTCGTCTGCATCAAAATTCACCATGCTTACATCAATGATTTTTCTTACTTCACCAATAATGTTTTCATCATGCGGAGCGATAATCTGCGAACCATCGTCCCAGTAGGCCTTATAGCCATTATATTCTTTTGGATTGTGTGATGCTGTGATCACAACTCCACTTTTGCAATTTAGGTGTCTAATTGCAAAGCTTAACTCTGGAGTAGGCCTCAGCGCATCAAACAAATAGACTTTGATTCGATTGGCGGCAAAAACATTGGCGGTAGTTTGCGCAAAGAAGTCGCTGTTGTTTCTACTGTCGTGAGCAATAGCTACACTTATTGTTTCATCAGAATAAATCTTTTTTAAGTAATTGGCTAGACCCTGTGTGGCCATGCCAATGGTGTACTTATTCATTCGATTTGGGCCAATACCCATAATGCCCCTTAGTCCACCCGTACCAAACTCCAGTTCTTTGTAGAACGCATCTGTCAACTCAGAATCATTTCCGGCTGCTAAGAGCTCGTTGATAATTTCTTTGTCTGCCTGGTCAATGGAACTATTAAGCCAGTAGTCGATTTTTTCTTTAACTGATGAATCCATAAATGCGTATTTGTGTGTTTAGATTAAAAACCAATATTTTTTCTCGTTCGCTCAAGCACACTGTGTGCAATCTCTCTTGCCCTTTTTTCCCCATCTTCCAGAGCCACTTCGAGTTCCTCACTATTATTCATGTAATAATCGAATTTCTTTCTTTCTTCTGAGTATTTTTCAAGAAGTAATTCGAATAATTCGGTTTTGGCGTGCCCATAGCCATAATTTCCTCCGGTATATTTCTTCCTCATCTCTTCAACTTGGGTATTGCTTGCGACGGTTTTGTACATATTAAACACATTGCAAGTGTCCGGGTTCTTAGGCTCCTCTAATGGAGTAGAGTCGGTAATTATGCCCATAACATTCTTTTTCAACTTTTTTTCTGGAAGAAAAAGGTCAATAATGTTTCCATAAGACTTGCTCATCTTCTGTCCATCTGTACCAGGAATCACCATTACCTCCTCATCGATTTTTGCTTCGGGGATAACAAAAGTTTCTCCAAATTGGTTGTTGAAGCTCTTGGCAATATCTCTTGTCATCTCCAGGTGTTGCTTTTGATCTTTTCCGACAGGTACAATATCTGCGTCATACAGCACGATATCGGCTGCCATAAGCACGGGATATGTAAATAGCCCTGCATTCACGTCTGAAAGCCTGTTTGACTTGTCTTTGAATGAGTGCGCATTAGCGAGCATTGGAAATGGCGTGAGGCAGTTTAGGTACCAGCTCAGTTCGCACACTTCCGGAATTTTTGATTGTCTGTAGAATATTGACTTTGAAGTATCCAGGCCAAATGCGAACCATGCTGCAGCTACCGCTCTGGTATTTTCAATCCTTTGTTCAGGATCTTTAATGGTAGTAAATGAGTGCAAATCAGCTATAAAAAGAAGTGATTCACTTTGTTCTGTTTTTGATAGGTTGATTGCTGGTTGGATTGCTCCCAGAATGTTTCCTAAGTGTGGCTTTCCCGAACTCTGTATGCCTGTTAATACTCTTGCCATTGAATTTTTTCGCAAATTAAATAAAATTATTTCCCTTTGTTACGTTCTTCTATTATTGTTTATTTGTAACTAATTGAAAGGATAATTATACAGAAGAAATGAGAGGGATATATACATGTTTAGTGACAATATTTTGCTTTTCAGCCTTAGCGCAGGATGGAAACGGTATTGAGTTTGCTGAGGGCACGCACAATTTCGGAGAAGTGAAAGAAGAGGACGGGCCAATTACCCATGAATTTGAATTTACTAACACAGGTGAATCACCAATAATCATCAGCAATGTAAAAGCTTCGTGCGGTTGTACCACACCAGGTTGGTCGAAAGAACCTGTGATGCCAGGAGAGAAGGGTTTTGTCAAGGCTCAATACAATCCAAGAAACAGGCCTGGTGCTTTTAAAAAATCCCTTACCATCACCAGCAATGCAGCTAACCCAAGGTCAGTGATCTACATTCAAGGAAAAGTGATACCGAGGATAAAGACTGTAGAGGAAGAGTTGCGGGTGAAAACGGGAGCCCTAAGAATGAAGAGCAAGACTGTGAACATGGGTAGGATCACGACAGAAAAAACTAAAAATAGAAATGTAGATATTTACAATGATAGTGATGCAGCCATTACATTCAACAGGGAAGTAGTTGGCCCGGAATTTATCAGTCTTTCATTCGAACCTGCAACTCTTGAACCAAAGCAAAAAGGCGTTTTGAAAATTGAATATGATCCCAAATTTGAGAATAGTCTAGGATTTCAAAACCATAGTGTAAAGTTTAAGACGAATGAAACTGAGGATGCAGAAAAGAATCTGAACATAATGGCTACCATTAGTGAATACTTTGCTCCATTAACACCTGAAGAAAAGCAAAATGCCCCTAAATTGTCTATTGACCAAAGGATCTTTGACTTTGGGAAAATGGCTAAAAATACTGTTAAGAGAACGGAATTCACACTGTCGAATGGAGGTAAAAGTAATTTGAACATTAGAAAAATAGTGACAAACTGCAACTGTGTAATTGCTGAGGTAGGAAGTAATGATATCAAACCTGGAGAATCCACAGCTCTTAGTGTGGAGTTCGATACGCAAACAAGAAGAGGCAATCAACTAAAATCTGTTACTATATACTCCAACGACCCTGTTAAGCCCACTCAGGTTGTGACTATAAAAGCATCAGTTGAACATACACCTCAATAACTTTTGATAAGATAGAATTGAATTAATACCCGGCCTATTATTATTTAGCTATTAGTCATACATTTGCGGGAATTTCGTACAATCAAAAAGCAATATTTTTGATGGCACTGAAATTGTATTAGCCGTTTGCTGATTTGAAATATTAAAAAAGAATGAGAAGAATTATAATATTATTATTGATGGCAGCCTCGTTTGGGGCCTGTGAGAGCAATGACGAGAGAAAAGGGGATTTATTCTTCAATTCCGGAAAATTCAATGAAGCAATAGCTGCATATAATGAGTTTTTAAAGCTCAATCCCAGCGACGTGAAATCGATCTATAATAGGGGCAGATCCTATGAAGAGTTAGGCAAGTATGATGTAGCACTGAAGGACTTCAAATCTGTCCTCGAGTTGGATAAAAAGAACACAGCAGCATACTTAAGCCTTGCTCAATATTACTATCGTAAGGGGAATTTTAAACAAGCACTCTATGATGCCCAGAATGCTATTGAATTGAATGATCAACTAGCGCAAGCTTATTTTTGGGAGGGAAGATCTCTGCATCAGTTGGGGGAGTTCAGAAAGGCCCTTTCTTCATATAATTCTACAATCAACCTGGACCGAGACCTGGGTGAAGCATACTTGTACAGAGGAGCGATCAACGTGCAGTTGAAAAGAACAAAAAACGCTTGCAGCGACTTTCAGGCAGCCAATAACCTGAATGTCCCGGAGGCCAGGACGGCCATGTCGACATACTGCAATTAAATAATTCGAACACTAACCCATCATCTTTCGTAATTGCATACCCAATAAACACATTGGGCTATAAATCCTTTAATTTTGTAGAGATTATTAATAGATTGAACAGCAATATTTAACCTAATAAAATATTTGAAGATGGTAGAAGAGGAAAAAATCGTTCGTTTTACCGAGGCGCTTGAAATGATGATGATGAAGATGCAGGAGGTAGATAATACCTGTATCGAAGTGACAAAGGATATTAGTAAAAGAGACTTTTCCATTATCGTTTTCGTAGGAAAAAAAGAAGAGGTTATTATGCGGGAAATCGCTGAGTACCTTCAAATACCTGTGAGTACTACTACCGGCATTGTTGATAAATTAGTTGAGAATGGATACCTGTCTCGTTTTCATTCAAGCACTGATCGTCGTATAATTAAAGTTGAGTTGAGTTCATCTGGAAAGAAGTCCTTTAATCTTTTAAAAACAAGTCTTTACAACATGGCAAATACTGTCTTGGGGGACTTGACTATTGAGGAAAGAGAACAGTTTATCGGACTTTTAGAGAAGGTTACTGTTAACCTGGAAAAGCACGTTCCTGTCCCTCAGGAATAGTTTACAAAATAAATAGTTCGAAAACCGAACTATTTTGAAACCAAAATATTCTGGTGTCGTTATTGTCCAGAAATTATGATGCAATTCGTCATAATTGAAATGGAACACTAATACAATAACCAAAAAGACACCATGACAAAAGCATTAAAGGAACTGCAAGCAAGTAATCAGAAAAGGATTATTTCATTTGCAAATTGGGTGATTAAATGGAAATGGCTGGTACTGATAGCTACATTGGCCATTACAATGACACTGGGAAGCGGAGGGCGTTTCCTTGGATTCAATGGAGACTACCATGTTTTCTTCAGCGAAGATAATCCGCAACTGTTGGCCTATGAGGCGCTGCAAAACAAGTACACGAAAGACGACAATGTTTTTATTGTAATTGAAGCCAAAGACGGCAAAATCTTTACACAAGAAAATCTTTCAGCCATTGAAGCTTTTACAAAAGAAGCCTGGCAAACACCATTTTCTACAAGGGTAGATGCAATAACCAACTACCAGCATACCAAGGCTGTAGCTGATGACTTGTATGTGGATGATTTGGTTCGCGAAGCAGATAAGCGATCCAATGAAGAGATCAAAGAAGCATTTCAAATTGCAATCAGTGAACCGTTGCTAAAAGACCGATTGGTAGATAGTGATGGTAGTTTGACAGCTGTGAATATTACGGTGAAACTCCCAGGAGAAAGCGTAGAAGAAGGCCCTGAAATCATTGCCTTTACTAGAGCAATGGTCGAGAAATTTGAAGCGGAAAACCCTAATCTGAAGACTTATACTTCTGGTATGATCATGTTGAGTGGGGCGTTTTTTGAAGCTTCTCAAAATGACATGGGCACTTTGGTTCCTCTGATGTTTTTAGTCATAGTGATTGCCATAGTGCTTACTACAAGAACCGTAAGCGGAACATTTGCCACCTTGCTGGTTATCATCATGTCCATCATGACAGCAATGGGCTTTGCTGGTTGGATTGGTATTCAGTTGACACCACCATCTGCAGCAGCTATGACCATGATAATGACATTGGCAGTTGCAGATAGTGTCCACCTGCTAATTACGCTCGTGCAGTCGATGAGAAGGGGAATGACCAAGAAGGATGCGATTGTAGAAAGTATTCGGGTAAACTTCATTCCTGTCTTCATCACAAGTCTGACAACAGTAATTGGCTTTTTGTCAATGAACTTTAGTGACTCACCGCCATTTCATGATTTAGGGAATATTACTGCCGTCGGAATGACTGGGGCATTCGTTTATTCTATCATGACCCTGCCAGCATTGATGGCCATACTTCCTGTTAAGTTTAAGCAAAGGGCTGAGACGAGCAAGGGCCAGAATCCATTCTTCAGAAGATTAGCTGACTTTGTTATAAACAATGACAAGAGAGTATTGTGGGGTTCAGTAGCAGCTTCTGTATTCGTCGCAACGCTGATGTTGAAGAATGAACTGAACGAAGAGTTTATTGAGTACTTTGATGACAATATTCAATTCAGAACCGACACGGATTTCATTAGCGATAATTTGACAGGCATATATACAGTTGAGTTTTCAGTTGGGTCAGGAGAAGAAGGAGGGATCAACAATCCCGAATACCTGACTAAGCTGGAAGAGTTTGATAACTGGCTGTATGAGCAGGAGGAAGTAGTACATGTGAATTCATTCTCCGAAATAGCCAAGCGCATCAATAAGAGTATGCATGGAGATAGTTTGCAGTACTATCGAGTTCCGGAGAATCGTGAACAGGCGGCTCAATTCTTACTACTGTATGAAATGTCTCTTCCTTTTGGCCTTGACTTGAACAATCAGGTAAATGTTGACAAATCGGAGACCCGATTGATTGTGACAACTAAGAATGTGTCTTCTAACAATCTCATAGCTTTTACGGAACGAGCTCAAAATTGGCTCCAAGACAATACACCTGCAGCAATGCATGCAACGGCTAGCAGCACATCTTTGATGTTTTCGCACCTAACCAAACGACAGTTGAATAGCATGATGACTGGTAGCATAGGAGCCCTGGTCTTAATTTCATTCATATTGATGTTTGCGCTAAGGAGCTTTAGACATGGCCTATTGAGTCTCATTCCAAACCTAATTCCTGTGGCTGTAGGTTTTGGCTTATGGGGCATCACTTCAGGTATAATCAATACAGGTATTTCTGTGGTGTTCGGTATGACACTAGGAATCATTGTAGACGACACAGTTCATTTTCTATCGAAATACCTGAGGGCAAAAAGGGAACATGGTAAATCTTCTGAAGATGCGGTAAGATATGCTTTCGATACCGTGGGCAAAGCACTAGTTGTAACCACCATTGTATTAATCGCTGGCTTTTTGATTATGGCACAATCCAGCTTCGGAATGAATTCGGGAATGGCCCAAGTCACTATGTTGATTATCTCAATTGCCCTTATTCTTGATTTCTTGATGCTTCCTGCCATTCTGCTGAACGTTGGTAAAAAAGAAGGCACAGCGCAGGAATCAACTCCAATAACTACTGGAAGTGATAATCTCGTTCCTGCATAAGGAATCAAAATATTAATTGAATCAACTTAAATTTTATCAAAAATGAATAATTACAAGAAAATAGTAATGACTGCATTCCTTTTGATGGGAATGTCAGCAGCAACACTGGCCCAGGATCCTGCGGCCAAAGGATTAGAAATTGCTAAGGCTGCCGAAGAGGCTGACCTTGGATTCGAAAGTTCAAAAGTGAACCTAATGATGGTTTTGACCAATAAGCATGGTCAGGAGAGCACCAGGGATATGAGTACATTGACACTAGAACTGAACGAGGACGGTGATAAATCATTGATTGTCTTCAACAGCCCTAAGGATGTTAAAGGTACCTCTACCATGACTTACACGCACAAGGTAGGTTCAGACGACCAGTGGTTGTATTTGCCATCTATCAAGCGAGTGAAAAGGATTTCTTCAGACAATAAGTCGGGACCATTTATGGGAAGCGAATTTGCCTATGAAGATTTGTCGTCACAAGAAGTCGAGAAGTACACTTACAAATTTTTGCGAGAGGAAAATATCAATGGTGTGGCCGCTTATGTAGTAGAAAGAGATCCGGTTGATCCCAAATCAGGATACACGAGGCAGGTGGTTTGGTACCATAAGGAGAACTATCGCCTGGAGAAAGTAGACTTCTATGATAGGAAGAATGTGCTGATGAAGACTCTCACTTATGACAAGTACAGACAGTATTTGGGTAAACATTGGAGAGCAGGTGAATTTCTCATGGTCAATCATCAGTCGGGCAAGAAAACAAAATTGAGCTTCCAGGATTATGAGTTCAAAACTGGATTGACTGAGAATGACTTCACTCAGAATAGTCTGAGAAGAGTGGGAAGCTGATAGAAGAGGATTTTGGTTTAGCTGAATAGTAGAGAAATGATTTATAAGTTAGGTTGGTTGGTGAAAGTACGGTGGGCCCTGTTGCTCACTGTGCTTTCTTTTTATCAGAATGCCAGTGCTCAAAAAAAGGTACAGAGTGATTTTTCCGGCTATGTGGGGTATTCGTATCAGCAGTTTTTGGAAACGGGCTTGTATGAAAACCAGCGAACAGGTTTTCCTTCATTTTCTTTTGAGCCAGAATTTAACCTAGAATGGGATGAAGGTAGTCAGTCATTGAATGCAACGGCATTTGGTAGGCTGAACTTCCGAGATGAGAGCCGGACACACTTTGACTTTAGGGAACTCTATTGGCGAAAAGTGAAGAACGATTGGGAGTTGAGTGTTGGTTTGAAGAAAATTTACTGGGGAGTAACCGAGGCTGTGCATTTAGTCGATATCATCAACCAGACTGACCAACTGGAAACCTTCGATGGTGAACAAAAGCTGGGTCAACCAATGGTACACTATTCGGTTTTCACCAAAATTGGTACTGTCGACCTTTTTTATCTTCCATATTTTAGAAAAAGGGCTTTTCCTGGTGAAAATGGGAGGTTAAGAACTCCATTTATTCTTGAAGCGGATGATATCGGGTTTCAAAGTGACATGGAAGAAAGTAGACCGGGATTTGCAGCTCGTTGGTCGAGCTATGTAGGAGTGCTGGATTTTGGCGTTTCCCATTTTCATGGTAATGGTCGGGAACCCTTATTCCTCCCCAATCAAGATGGATCATTCAATATTTTTTATCCGGTAATTGATCAGACTGGTCTTGATTTGCAGGCCACCACAGGTCCGGTATTGTGGAAGTTTGAGACAATCCTAAGGAAAAATAAATATCAGGAAATATTCGCCCTTGATTTCGGGTTGGAATATACGATTGGAAATGTAGGCGGCAAAGGCATGGATATTGGTCTGATTGCTGAATATCTTTATGATGACAGGGGAGACCTGGCATTGAGCGGACTGCAAAGTGATTTGTTCATAGGATCAAGACTTGCCTTCAACGATGTGCAGAGTACCGAATTTCTTTTTGGCGGCATAGTTGATCTAGAAAGGAGCACGCGGCTATATAGTGTAGAGGGGAGCAGACGATTTGGCGACTCATGGACCTTCGCAGTTGAGATGCGCTTATTCGAAAACGTAAGCCAAGATGAATTTCTGAATTTCTTCAGAAACGACAGCTTCATGCAATTCACACTGGAGAAGCATTTTTAAGTATAAGGTGGATTGACTATTTCCTGGGCTACTCTTCGCTAATTGTTTTAGAATTGTCTTTATACACTCTGTCTATCAAAAGATGCCTTGGATCAATGGCTGCTTTTGATGGTAGTGAATCAAGTTCAAATGTAAAAGTCATTTGTGGTTGATCAATTTTCACTCGCTTTTGATAGTAGAGGTTTTCCTCGTCTTCATCCATAAATACCCCGATATCAACCCAGTCGTTCATGGCCACAATGCTTTCTGTTCCAAGTGTATCAGCCTTAATTTTGGATGATTCCACATTCATAGTAACCTGATATTTGCCATTATCAAGCTTTTTGTAGGTCGCTTCCTTCACTCGGTTATCATAGAGGGTAATTTCCCTGAACCAGTCATCAATAAGATACTTTAAAGAATCAGGAACTTCAGGCTCCAAATACTTCAAGAAATTAAGTGAAGTAGGGTAGGGAGGTTTTTTATATCTGTATTCTTCAAGAAATCCTTTCATGGCCCGATTGACCTTTTCTTCGCCAATATAGTCTTGAAGAGCATAGAGGATTACACTTCCTTTGCCATAATGGATGTAACTCTGATTCTCCACTTTATAAAGCGGCAGCTCTTTGATTAATTCCTGTCCTCTACCTCGTAAATAGCGATCATGGTCATATTTTAAAAACTCACTCATTTTCATTAGAGTCTTGGATATGCTTTTCATGGTCATTAAAGAAGAATATTCTGAAAAACTTTCACTCATTAGGGTAGCACCCTGCATGGTTGCACCCACCACTTGATGTGCCCACCACTGATGCCCTATTTCATGAGAAATTACTGCATCAATCACATTATTTTCCGTTTCGTCCTCCAGATTAATAATGAAACCAAATGATTCAGAATAGGGCATTGTTCCAGGAAAAGCCTGTGCAAAAGTCGCATAACGAGGAAACTCAATGATTCGACATTGCTTATGAAAGTAAGGTCCAAAGTTGCTTGTATAGTACTCTAGAGAACGCTCCATTGCATCAAGCATCATTTCAACATTTACAGCATGTTTTCTGTCGTAATACACTTCCAAGTCAATGCCATTCCATTTTCTCTTGGCTACTTCAAATCTTGCGGATATAAATGAGTAGAAATTTTGTGAAGGTTGATCTACTTTGTAATGATAAAAATTCCTATCATCCTCTGTCCATTCTTTCAAAAGGGTTCCGGGGGCTATTGCGATCTGATCAGATGCTGTGGAAATAATAGTCTCGGCAGGTATATAATCAGAACGGCCATTAGCAAGGTAATTTTTCATGCATTTCTCATCACAGTCCTCTTCAAGCTTGGGCATGCGTTCCTTTGGTTCCAGACCATATTTTTTACGATCATTTCTATCGCTCAATTCCATTCTAGAATTGTATCCCAAGGTTGGTAGGATTTCATAATTATTCAGAAACGTTCCATTTTTAATAACCTTAGTATTCCCAACACCATTGGTAAATCCAGTGGTGATGAATTCTGTTTTAATTTCGATTTTCCTCGATTCCCCAGATTGCATATCATTATCCAAGACAAAGATCATGTACCCATAATCTTCATCATTAAAAACCAGTTTTGAATTTGGAATATCAAAATTCACCTTCCAATCTTCACTCACATTAAAATGTATAGAATCAATAGCTTCGTTAGTTTCATTGATCAAGGTTACTTCTGCCTTTACATATACATCTCTCTTGTGTGGATAAATATCTACATTGTATTTAATATCCTTTATTTTAGGTAGGTTGACGTTTTCATATTTCTTGTATGTCTTCTCATAGTTGGCGGATAATTCCTCTTGTTCATCTGATGTTTTGTATGGATTGAGAACCTGGGTGTTGTAGTAGACAAAGCCTGTGATTAAAAGCCAAACGGTGAAAACCGAAAGCGTCAAAAGACCATATTTTTTTGGAGTTTTGGCTAACGCAGTTTGGATTCTTTCTTTCAGTGTTCCTGTCATTCCCCTAGCCCAAAGTGCACCTGCAATGAATAGCAAAAAGAGAGCAAATGAAAACCAATAGGCATTGAACCATATAGCTCCTAAAAGTCCAGGGCCAAACTCGTTCATGTCAGAATACCTTATAGACGGTCCATCACCGATCAATAGCATATTGCTCCCGACATCCAATGCCAGAAGGATAAGCTCCATGGCAAAATTTAAAAGTATTGAAATAAAATAGCCAATATACTTATGGTTGACAATTACTTGAACAGAGATCAAAACGCAACTCCAAATAACATAATACATGAAGTTGGAGCATATGAAATCGAAAATGTATACACCAAGTTTAATTTGGGTATATCCTTTGATTAGCTGATAAATTATTCCACCTGCCATCAAAGTACCATGCAACAAAACGGTTACTGCAACAAGTGACAGTGTTTTTGAAGAAAGAGAAATCAAAGATATGTGAGGTGTGGCATCCACCACTTCATTGATTTTGGTGTCACGGTCTCTCCAAATCAATTCACCACTAAAGAAAACCATAATGATGATTACAAAAAGTCCCGATAATCCGTTGATTGTTCCAATCAGCTTATAAGTTACCGGGTAAGATTGTAACCCATAATATTCAAATCCATTGATAAGGTTAGAAATCAGCATAATGATTCCAAGAACTATTACGATTTTAAATGTTATGCTCTTAACTATACTTAAGAAATTGGTTACGAAGAAGCTCTTAAATTGAAGCCATGTGGTTTGGCCGTTATACGATGCTTGAACTTTAGGAGCAGAAATGGCAATAGTTTCTTTAGCTGATTCCACTGCCTTCTTTTTTACCTTTTTGTTCTTTTCTTGAAATGAAAATCTTAGATAAGATACGAACAGAATTACAGTACCAACTGAGATCCAAATCAATCGATTCCAAAGCAATAGCCCTGAAAACCCAGGACTTAAGGTATTCTTTTCAATAGTGGTGTAGTACTTAGATTGAACCTCATAAGTAGTGATGCCAAAAATATCAATCAGTGCTGCGATTGTTTCATTGTCCATCTCTGAAATGAGATTGCTCGAAATGATGTAGCCCATCATGATGGTAATAGCGCCAATGAAGGAGATGACAGTATTTTTCCAAATGTTGGCCAGTGCAAAAATGATCGAACCAGCGAAAAACATATTGGGTAATATGAATAGGAGGTAGTTGTTTACGAAGGTTTCCAAGTAGAAATCCCCAAACCTATCAGGATCTAGCCAACCAAAAGCCGGACCTAATATGGAGCCAATGAGAGTGCCTATAAATACGCCTAGGAGTGGGATGGTAGCAAGAATCAATGCTCCGAAGAATTTGCCAAAGAAATACCCTGATTTACTCAGCGGGGTACTAAAAATGATCTCGTTGAATTCGTTCTTGAAATCTCTTAACGCAGCATTATTGAAAAATGCAGTTGCTATCAACAATCCAAATACTGACATAATCGTCACCCAAACTGTGATCGTGTGCGGAGCGTTTTTTAATACATTGCCAACAGATCCGCCTATGGTTACATTATCGCTTACAGCTGAGCCAAATACCAATAGTGAGAATAACCCCAAAAAGATATACACCATTGGCTGCTTCAGCGTATACTTCAATTCTGAAAAAAAGAATGTCTTATACATAACTTCGTGATTTATGATTAGACAAGTTCGTGACTGGTGTTTATTCTCGAGAAGAATACATCTTCGAGGTTTGGAGTGATTGCCTCAAAACCATTTTCTGGATGTGCTTCACTAAGCACATGAATTAGGGGTTGGCCACCTACCATTTTATTTGAAATGATGGAGTATTGACTGGCATATTCGTCTAATTGGTCGCGCATAACCATTTTCTGATAGACTTTTCCATCTAATTCGTCAATAGCATTTTGCGGAGAACCATGATAGACAATTTCTCCCTGATCCATGATTGCCATTTTGGTGCATAGCTCTCTCACATCGTCTACAATGTGCGTAGACAATATCACAATTACTTCGCTACCTAAATCCGCGAGTAGATTGTAAAATCTATTTCTTTCTCCCGGGTCAAGACCGGCAGTAGGTTCATCAACGATTATCAGTTTTGGACTTCCAATTAAGGCCTGTGCTATTCCTATTCTTTGCTTCATTCCACCAGAAAAACCTTTGACACTTTTATTCCTATTATCATACAGGTTCACCTTGTTGAGTAGGTATTTCACCAATTCTTTTCGCTCGGATGAACTAGTGATTCCTTTCAGAATGGCCAAATGATCGAGTAGTTGTTGGGCTGTAATCCGTGGGTATACCCCAAATTCTTGTGGGAGATAACCAAGCACCTTTCTTAACTTTTCCGGTTCGGAAAATATGTCTATTTCATCCAGGGTTGCACTTCCTTGGTCGGCTTCCTGTAAAGTTGCAATAGTACGCATCAGTGATGATTTACCCGCTCCGTTAGGACCGAGTAAGCCGAACATTCCATTTTCTATTTCTATGCTTACATTATTTAGGGCTTTCGCTCCGTTAGGATAGGTTTTTGAGAGGTTTTGGATAGAGAGTTTGCTCATGATGATTTTTGGATGGTTGTTTTTGTGCTTTCACCTAAAACTTAGGTGCTTGAGGTTTAGTAGTTTATCAAATATAACACATTCCTATTCCAATCAAAGAGCTACAATGACATGTTGTTCTATGCATCGATGGGTGGAGGAATATATCACCTTAGACTTGGATTATTTAGCTAAATATCCAGCTGCAACCCAAAGGTGTAACCTAACCACATTTGGTAGTCCAAGTTCTCCCATGTACCTGATATAATTTCCAGACCATGGTGGTGTAGCGGCCCGTGCTGATACCAGAAAGTGTTGATTGATAGTCCTGAATAGAAATAAATTCCTCTATACCTTCTTCCAATCTCTGCATGGAATCGATTTAAAAGCCTAAGTTCTTTTTGGAATGTTCCTGTCTCATTCAGGTGCAACAAGCGAATTCCATAACTCAGCATAGTCTTGCTGTTTTTGGAATCGTTTCGGGCCATTGAATGCTTGTTGAGCAAAAGCCATAGCCCAATGCCCATTGTGCCCCGTCTACATATTCTAGTGGGTTGTAAGCAAAGATTAAAGCATTTTGATTCAACCTTATTTTTAGTCTGGACACAGGAAAGGACTGATAGCTTTACACCACAGCCGGGCAGTGAGATTTCTTTCAGGGATCAGTACTCCAATCTATTCGATGTGGTACCTCACAATGTTTTCCTGATCAAATACACCTATCGTTTTGTTAGATAATGGCTGTTTTTTGCCAAAGCAGCTAATAATTATAAACAAGTTGATAAATTAGCAGGGTCTTTTACCCGACAAGCTTTTTGGCTTGCTTTTGGTAAAGTTTAGATTTGCAATAAATTGTTTACACCACTATGACCTCTTTAAAGAATATTTTTCCAATCCTGTTTATTAGTTTCTTCCTCCACTTCTGTACACAGAGTACAAAAGATGCCCCGATGAGCGATAGTGATCAACTAGAAGAGGAATTAGACAGTGCCATGCTCGAAGCAGAGAAAACCTATAAGGCTTATTGCTCGAGTTGCCATGGCGCACAAATTATGGCCTTTGCCGGTCATCGATGGAAGCACGGTAAAGAATATGACAGCATATTCAAGTCTATAAAGTTCGGATATCCTGGTACAGAAATGATATCATGGCAAGCAGCATTTTCAGATGATCAAATAGCGAACTTGACCAACTATATCATATCAGGAATAAAGCAGGTGGAAAAGTATGGGTATAAAGAAGAAAAAATCGAATCAGATACATTCAAAACGGAATTGCTTACGGTGGAGCTGGATACAATCGTATCTGGTATGGTGCAGCCGTGGGGAATGGTCTTTTTGCCATCCGGGGATATGTTAGTCACTGAACAGTCTGGGGAAATGTACCGAATAGACAAAGATTTAAATATGAATCCTGTTGGAGGAGTTCCTAAAGTCAGGTATCGAGGACAAGGCGGTTTGATGGATTTGGAATTGCACCCTGACTATGAAAACAATGGGTGGTTGTACATCAGTTATTCCGACTTGAAAGTAGAAGGGAAGGATACTATTACCGGAACGGCACTCAGCCGCTATCAATTTGAAAACGACCGATTGACCAACGAGGAAAAGCTATTTGAAGGTTTACCATATACGAATTCAGGATCTCATTTTGGAGGACGTATAGAGTTTGATAAAGAGGGTTATCTGTTCTTCTCGGTGGGAGACAGAAGGAACAGAGATGTTAATCCACAGACTCTAGCGAACCATTGTGGAAAAATTCACCGATTAATGGATGACGGTAGCATACCCTCCGACAATCCTTATGTTGGACAAGATTCCGTAGTTCAATCTATTTATAGCAATGGACATAGAAATCCACAAGGACTGGCGTTGAATCCGACTAGCGGTGAAATATGGGACCATGAACACGGACCAAGGGGAGGAGATGAGACTAATATCATTCGCCCCGGTTTAAATTATGGTTGGCCTGTAATTTCTTATGGTATTAATTATGATGGTACTACTTTCACCAAGGAAGTAGAAAAAGAAGGGATGGAACAACCTATATTGTATTGGGTTCCTTCCATTGCTCCAAGTGGAGCCGCTTTTGTGACCACAGATAAATACCCGGGCTGGGAAGGAGACTTTTTGGCTGGTTCACTGCGCTTTAGGTATCTAAATCGCTGTGTAGTAGAAGGCGATAAAATAGTCAAAGAGGAGCCGTTGATGAAAGGAATTGGAAGACTGAGGAATGTCCGTATCGGACCGGATGGCTACATCTATATAGCCGTTGAAGAGCCTGGGTACATATTTAGAGTGATGCCTATTTAAGTCTTTGTATTAAACTCTTAGGCATCACTATCTTGAGTTTACTATGTAGCAATAGCCAATTTAGCACTATGCAGTTTCCTAAACTTACTGAGCTTCGGACTGATCACGGCCATGCAATACCCGGCGTAACTATTCCTTTCATAGTAGTTTTGATGATCCAATTCAGCTTCATAAAAGTGCTCAAAGGGCGCGACCTCTGTTACAATGGAATCCGAATAAGCTGATTGAACTTCACGAATTACCTCCTCAGCAATTGCCTTTTCAGTCTCATCTTTGTGAAAAATGATACTTCTATATTGGGTGCCAGCATCAGCTCCTTGTCGGTTCAATGTTGTAGGATCGTGTGTGGTCATATGAATTATTAAGAGGTCTTCATATTTAATCACATCAGGGTCATAGGCCACCTCGATCACTTCAGCATGACCGGTTTTGCCATAGCACACCTCCCTGTAAGTTGGATCTTTCACCGAGCCCCCGCTGTATCCACTTTTGACTCTACTCACACCCTTTAATTCCCTAAACATGGCCTCAGTACACCAAAAACATCCACCACCAAAAACTGCTTTACTTTCCATAATTTTTACCTCCCTTATTCTTTAATTTTCTCTAATGATACAGCGTTTATGCAATACCTAAGCCCGCTGGGTTCGGGACCGTCCGGGAAGACATGCCCTAAGTGTGCATCACAAATATTGCAAGTAGCTTCTATGCGAACCATTCCAAAACTACTGTCGCTATGATACGCGACATGGCTTGGGTTTATTGGCTGGTTGAACGAAGGCCAACCTGTACCACTGTCAAATTTTCGCGCTGCATCAAAGAGTTCCGTTTTACAGCAGGTGCAGGCATATTTACCAGGTTCGAACAAAGTACACATATCCGAGCTATGAGGTCGTTCTGTTCCTTTATTTCTCGTAACACGAAATACTTCAGGGGTTAACTCTGACCTCCATTCCTCATGAGTTTTTTCTACTCTAAAAGGTGGGGACGCATTCTTCCGGTCTGAGTTGTTAATGATATAATTCCAATCAAGCATTAGTACATTCCTTTCTTTTTATTTGTTGTTTTCGTAATTCACGTGGCAATTGTTACATACCAATTGCGCATCATTCACATTTAACTGAATTCCTGTCAAATGCTTTTCAGCATAAGCTTGTATCCAGCCCTTTTTTTCTTCAATATTGTTAGTATTGATGCCTTCTGTTTTGATGGACTCAAAAAATTGCCCTCCGTATTCCTGCCGGCCCCAGCAGTTGGGGCAATAGCCCTCTGGTGATATTTGCTTGGTACTACCAGATGCTATCAAGGCCTTTACAAAATCAAATATCTTCATGTCACAGGTTTAAGTGGTTCAAAACGTTACTTTCTTAAGCAGCACTCAGTGCATCAATCTTTTGCTCTAAGATAACCGGAGTTTGAACGCCGTTCAAATGTTCCACTACTTCTTTGCCCTTAATGAAGAATAGGGACGGTATACTCCTTACATTAAACTGCCTGGCCAACTCCTGATTCTGATCTACGTTCACTTTAGCGATTACCACATCACCTTGGCGTTTTCTCGATAGATCATCTAAAATAGGCAACATTACCTGACAAGGTCCGCACCAGTCGGCATAAAAATCTACCAGGACTGGTTTGTCTTCTCTGATTAGTTCTGCGAATTCTTTTATATTCTTGATCTCTTTCATAATGATTGTTATTTAGTTACATCATGGTATACGAGCGAAAGATTCTCGTCTCTTAGGTGAGAGTTCCCGAAAAGTAGTCGATTGTTCCCTACTTAATTAATCTGAGATAATTGATTTGAGAATAATGAAAAGTACTGGAGATTGATTCGATCATATTAGCTCCGAGACTGATTAAGGAATGTCATTCAAGAATGGCGTATTAAGTTTATTTAGAAATAAGCGTAATGGTCAAAGTATAGGTTCCATTATAGTTTATTTTGAGCTCGACTGTGTCACCAGCAGATGAGCCATAATGTTGAAAGTTTATGGATTTGGACACTTCCGGGTCGACCAGGATAAATTTGTCGTTACCAACAATGCTGAAATTGTCTTTTTGTGTACCCATAATTTCTAAAGAGGTGATGAAGCTGCCAGTGTTTCCGCCTGTGTTGTTCAGCGTAATTGTTCCTACTGAACCAGCATTAATTGAGAGTTGATCCATGGCTTCAAGGGTAGATGTAACGAGAGGTTCCCCTTCTGGAGAATCTTCTCCGTAAACCTCCATATTGTGCTGCCTGCCACCACCTGTTGTTGGAGATCCTGCGGCAATGTATATCCCTTTTCCAGATAGAATAGCCTGTGTACCGTGTCGAGCATAGTTCATGCTTGCCTTGCTTGACCAGCTGTCAGTAGCAGGATTGTAAGCTTCTACAACTTTGAAAGCCGGCCCCTTATTTTCACCTTCTCCTCCCATGAGTAATAATTCTCCATTGTAAACAATTACACCCGGAGCTGCTCTTGGTGTCGGAATATTTTTACTTAATGTGGACCAGGAATTCGACTGGAAATCATATACATCCACAATTGCAGGTAGAGGAGAGAAAACACCACCTTCACCACCTGATTTTCTGCCTGCCGCGGCATACAATTTGTCACCAATAACAGCTGCGCTGAAATGATCCCGTTGCTGAGATGCATTTTCTAATTCCGTCCAGGTATTTGCCCGTGGGTCATATTCATCAAACCAATTGACAAAACCACCATCATGGCCGATGGTATTTCCGCCTACTACGTAAAATTTATCATCATATACCACCAAACCTGCACCACCTCTTCTTCTGCCTTCCGGTATTTCTGGCCCTTCAATCCAACTGTTTGTAGGAGGGTGATATAGCCAAATATTGTCTTCTGGTTGTTCTCTTGGAAAATCATTAGTCTTGAATGAACCTATAATCCAAACAAACCCCTTGTAAGCTGTGGCCTGAAAATGGTTGAACTCTTTAGGTGCTTCAGCTCCCGTGCTCCAGGTATTTGTTTTATAGTCGTAAATATCAAGTCTTTTGGCTTGTTCTCTTCCTCCAAACATAATGAACTTGTCTCCGGCCTGTACAAACGAACATTCATGTCTGGCTACATAGTCTTCACTTTCATCCTTGTCAATCCAACTAAGGGTTGTTTCGGTTTCTTTGTCTGGACTTTGTTCATCACTACTTTGCCTTGGCTTATTTCCGCAGGAGGAAGTCAGTAATGCTGTTATGGCAAATAAAAAGACTGATTTCAATACATTTATTATGGAATTGTAGCTCATGATTTTGTTAGTTTCAAACTTTAATATATAGGAGAATTAGGAGTATGAATTCTGAATAACGCTGAAACAAACTTTATAGCTAGAATTGTGGATATATGGGTGGATTCACCAGTTGGAAGGATAATGTGAGAACATTAATTCTGAAAAAATGATCTGTAGGTGGACTTATTAACCGATTACGAGACTCTTGCCTAAACATCAGCGGTTTCTTACCATTCTGTGTGCAAAAAGAATTGATCAACTGAGTAAGCCATACAGATTAGTCAATAAAAAATATCCGGATTAGTATTCAACATATTAGTCAAAGCATTTTATACGGACTAATACTATTTCTTTCTTTGTCCGAGGTTAGGTATTGAAAAATGCCGTTAATACGGCATTGCATGACAATGGGAATTGTAGTAATTTTCCTACTCGAAACTTGCATCATCAAATCATGCTTTTAACCCAATTGATAAACTAATTTTTCAAAGAATGAAAAGAAAATTACTACTTTTAATTGCATGTTGTACTTTGCTGCTAATTGCTGATACTCAATTTAGTTTTGCTCAAGGTGTGACTACCGGAGGACTAATTGGCAAGGTGACTGATGGAAACGAATCGCTACCTGGTGCTACGGTACTAGCAGTGCATGTGCCTACAGGATCACGCTATGGCAATGTAACGGACGCTTCGGGGTTGTACAGAATTCCCAACATGAAAGCCGGAGGTCCATACAAAGTGACTATTACGTTTGTTGGCTACAACGAATTTGTAAAAGAAGACATTTTCATTAAGCTTGGTCAGTCCGCAAAATTGGATGCTGTTTTATCGGAATCTGCCACTCAGCTGGAAGAGTTGGTGATTTCAGCTGAGCAGGGGGGTGTATTTGATGCTAACCGAAATGGAGTATCTACTTCTGTTTCGGAGGAACAACTCGCTCAAATGCCGAACGCCTCTCGTACCTTAAATGATTTTGTTCGACTGACTCCTCAAGCTGCATTCACTCCGTCTGGAGGTATTTCCATAGCTGGGACAAATAACAGGTATAATTCCATTTTTATTGATGGAGCTGTGAGCAACGATGTTTTTGGTTTGGCTGATAATGGACAGAACGGTGGTCAAATAGCAGGACTATCCCTGATCAGTATGGATGCTCTTGAGCAAATCCAGGTGGACGTATCTCCATACAATATTACCCTGGGTGGTTTTGCTGGAGGTAGCATTAGTGCTGTAACCAGAAGTGGCACAAATGAATTTGAAGGATCAGTATATTATTTGGTGAGGAATGATGGTTTGGCAGGTAAGACACCTGGGTTTTTGGAGGCGGGACCAAGGGAGCGTTTGGCTGATTTTACTGCTAAGACTTATGGTATGAGACTGGGTGGACCTATCATTGAAGATGAACTGTTCTTCTTTCTCAATGCAGAAAAGCAAAACGATCAAACGCCGCGACCTTTCAGTTTTAGAAATTATAATGGTGGTATTCCTCAATCAGAAGTAGATAACCTGGTGAGCACTTTAAGAAATACTTATGGCTATGATCCAGGAAGTTATGAAGATGTATTGAGCCAGCTAAAAGCCGAAAAGATTATGGTTAAGTTTGACTACAATATTAATGAAGATCACAAGCTTACGCTTCGCCACAGTTACAATAAAGGAGAAAACTTCTCGCCGAGTGGTTCTAGTACTTCCAGAATTCGATTCGAAAATGGTGGTGTGTTTTTTCCATCCAAAACTAACTCTACGACAGTTGAACTAAACAGCAACTTTGGAAATTCTTCCAACAAGCTGATCATTGGCAGGACTTCCGTAAGGGATGACAGAGATCCAATGGGAGCTAATTTTCCTTATGTCGATATAGTGCAAGGTGATATAGAATTTGGAAGTGAGCAGTTTTCAACAGCTAATACTTTGGATCAGGATGTTACCACTATCACAAATAATTTTAATCTGTATCGAGGAAAGCATACCTGGACTTTTGGTACACATAATGAATTTTACAAAATTAGAAATGTCTTTATAAGACAAAATTTTGGGTATTATGAATTTGATGACATTGCTTCTTTTTTGAACAACAGTCCAAATGAATATGCAACCAGCTATTCCCTCGTAGATAATGTACGGGGAGATGGCACTGGAGCAGCAGCTGAATTTAGCGCAATACAACTTGGTTTTTATGTTCAGGATGAAATCCAGGTAACAGATAAAATGAGGTTGACAGCTGGCATAAGAGTAGACATTCCAATGTTTACCTCAGACCCTGCTACTAGTTCAGCTATCAATTGGTCAAATACTAAATCTGCTATTGAGGGCTATGGCTATGATTTGAAAGGAGCAGCTCCAGGAAAGGCGCCAGGAGCTCAATTTTTAATAGCACCAAGATTCGGATTTAACTATGATGCCAAAGGTGACCAAACTGTCCAGGTCCGTGGTGGAATTGGAGTATTCACGAGTAGAGTACCATTCGTTTGGCCAGGAGGAATGTTCAACAACAACGGCTTAAGCGTAGGTGGTACTTTTCAAACAAGTGGCATCACCTTTAACCCAGACCCTAATAACCAACCAACTGTTGGTGACTTTGGTGGTACCGATGATGTGCCACAAGGCCAAATGGATTTGTTCGTTGACAATTTCAAGTATCCACAGGTTCTCAGAGCCAGTTTTGGTGTCGATCACAAATTGCCATTTTTGGGGCTGATAGCATCGGCTGAGTTGATTATTTCAAAAACACTAAACAACGTATTTTACGAAAATCTGAATTTGAAACCTTCGACACAGAACTTCGGTGGAACTCCAGACAGGAGACCAATATTCAATAGGGGTGATCCTGTTGACGGTCAATATTCCAGGATTATATTGGGATCAAACACCAACCAGGGTAGTACGAAGAATGTTACTTTCTCTCTGCAAAAACCATTTGATAATGGTTTGACAGCATCCATTTCATACAACTACGGAACTGCTACCGCAATATTTGAAGGAACATCCTCTCAAAACTCCTCTCAGTGGAGAAAAGTTTACTCACTGAAAGGTAGAAATAATGCTACTTTGGGTAGGTCTGATTATGATGCAGGCTCTAGAATAGTATCAACCCTGTCCTACGGGAAGGAGTATTTAGGTTTTATGGCCACAACGGTTTCAGTATTCTACAATGGGCAATCAGGAAGTCCATTTTCATACACTTACAATCGAGACATCAGCAACCAGGACTCTCAGCAACGTTCTCTGATTTATGTACCGGTGAACCAAAATGAAATAGTATTTGATGAGTCTGACAACTCTGCAGATGCACAATGGAATGCCTTAGATGCCTACATTTCAAATGACTCATACCTTAAAAATAGGAGAGGACAATACGCTCAGAAGAATATGGCTAGAACACCATTCACTCATATTTTTGATGTAAGGTTCCTTCATGACTTTTATTTGGAAAATATTAATGGTAAAAAACATACGCTTCAACTGTCTTTTGATATTTTCAATTTCGGAAACCTTATAGGAAAGAATTGGGGACAAAGATGGATAGCTCCAAATGCCGATGAAACTTCTTTGCAGTTGCTCGATTATGAAGGTAGCATTTCAGGTTCGAATGGGGAAACTATTCCTACTTTTTCATTTGCACCAGGCCTCAAGAATATGGAAGATAGGCTGACAAAAGATGACTCTGGACTGGTAAGCTCCAGGTGGCAGATGCAGTTTGGTATTAGATATAGTTTTTAAAGGGTAAAAAACTAATCTATGATAATAAACGTAATTGCCGGATTTATTCCGGCATCCCTCTTTAACCGGAATGAAGTATGAGTCACCAACAGGTCCCAAAATAAATCTGGGAATCATTCTTTAGGAGAGATCATTTAGCTGTCATATATGAATAAAACAATTCTGATATTAGGTTCGCTCTTTGGATTGCTGACGGTCGCTATGGGTGCTTTTGGAGCACATGCTTTCGAGGAATTATTGCAAAACAATGGACGAGTAGATACCTTCGAGACTGCTGTAAAATATCAAGCTATGCATGCGGTGGTCCTGTTGTTCTTGGGCATGCTGATGGACAAATTGGATTCCAAGTTGCTACGATATGCGGCCTGGTTTATGGTTGTGGGTATAGTAATCTTTAGTGGTTCTCTTTACATATTGAGTTTAGCGAACCTGCCTATCATGGGTGCCATCACACCAATTGGTGGCATGTGTTTTATCGTTGGCTGGGTACTGCTACTATTGCAATTCACTAAATTAAAATAGCTATATTAAGTATTAACGATATTTATAGAATGGCACGCCACGATTCCTGCTGTCTCGGTTCGCAAAACACTTTCCCCGAGGCTTACCTTTTCAAAACCATTCACAAGTGCACTATTGAGCTCATTCTTAGTAAAATCTCCTTCAGGGCCTACCAGCACAATTGTATCTATGGAAGGTTTGGCAGTTTTGTGAATTGTTGAGACATTCTCATGGTCTACATAGGCTATGAACCTTTGTCCATCTTCCGAGCAACTATTCAGAAATTCATTAAATGCCATTAAATCATTAAGCTGGGTGATAAATAAATTCTTCGACTGCTTCATAGCACTGACGGCCTTTCTGTTGAGCCTTTCCAGGTTTATTTTCTTCCTTTCGGAGTTTTCAGTGAGAATGAATGAAATTTCGCCGATACCTAATTCACAGGCTTTTTCTACGAACCATTCCAGACGATCATGGTTTTTAGTTGGACTAATTGCCAAATGTGTTTGATAGGATTTGTTGCTTTCAGAATGCGCTACATTCTGAATTTCAAATTCGCACTTTCTTGAATTTGTGGATTGAACAATGCATTCATATACACTTCCTTTTCCATCGATCACAGTTATCTGATCTCCGACTTTTTTTCTCAGCACCTTAACACAATGATGTGACTCTTCAGCACTTAGAAAATTGTTGATAGTAGGTTCTGGATTGTAGAAATAGTTCATCAATAAATGTTCTTAGGGTAAAGCTAGGGCAAAAACGCATGAATCTGCGATATCTCAGTTCTCTAATTTTGGTCCAAATACCCTATTTAAAATTTAATTGCAGAAAAAAGAGATAATTTGCAAAAAAAATTACCATGGATCAAAAGTAATTACGTTATTTTGCTAAATATTAACTGGTATTCCGCCCCACTCGCCAGATTTATTCGTTTCTCATAAATTTAAGCAAATGGCTCAACTTAGGTTCAAAGCACTTGAATTGGTGCAATCCAGAAAGAAGGTGGAGGTGAAACTACCTGCCGGAAAAATATCTGATTACTTTGGAATAAACGCTTTTGGAAGAGAGCAAATGAGGGAAAGTTTGTCTCCTGAAGTGTTTTCAAAGGTTGATAAAGCAATAAAGAAAGGCCACCGCATAGATGTGGAAACTGCTCAGTCAGTTTCTGCTGCTTTGAAGACCTGGGCGATCACTAAGGGAATTACTCACTATACGCACTGGTTTCAACCATTAACCGGTGCAACAGCTGAGAAGCATGATACTTTTTTCAATCCGCTGAAGGGAATAGAAGAGTTTGAGAGCAGTGCCCTTGTACAGCAAGAGCCGGATGCTTCATCTTTTCCTAGTGGCGGTATAAGGAGTACTTTTGAAGCGCGTGGCTATACGGCATGGGACCCTAGTTCTCCAATTTTCATCATTGATACTACTTTGTGTATCCCAACGGTGTTTGTGGCTTATACAGGAGAATCACTTGACTACAAAGCGCCTTTACTCAAGTCAATACAGGCAGTTAACAATGCGGCTACCAAGGTATGTAAGTTGTTTGATCGAAATGTATCGCAGGTCGTGCCTTCTTTAGGATGGGAGCAAGAGTACTTTGTAGTGGATAAAGCCCTTTATGCCTCCAGACCAGATCTAACATTAACAGGGAGGACGGTTTTTGGGCATGATCCTGCCAGAGGTCAGCAGTTGGATGATCATTACTTTGGTTCAATCACCCCTCGTGTTTTTGATTTCATCAAGGAGTTTGAAATTGAGGCGCATAAAATAGGCATACCCATCATGACCAGGCACAATGAGGTAGCTCCTGGTCAGTTTGAATGTGCACCAATGTATGAGGAAATAAACAAGGCTGTTGATCACAACCAGTTGCTCAAAGACGTGATGGATAGGGTCGCGCTAAAGCACGATTTGAAAATTCTGTTTCATGAAAAGCCCTTTGCTGGACTGAATGGAAGCGGAAAACATAACAACTGGTCTTTAAAGACTGATACAGGAGTTAATCTGTTTCAACCAAGCAATAGTGCCCGGGAAAACCTTCAATTCCTGGTATTTTTTGTGTGTACAATAAAAGCGGTCTATGAACATTCAGACCTTTTGAGAGCTAGCATAGCCTCAGCTGGTAATGATCACAGATTAGGCTCGAACGAAGCACCTCCAGCTATTACTTCAGTTTTTATAGGTCAGCAACTGACGAATGTGTTGGATGAAATGGATAGCAAAGGGGATTTGAAAGTGGAGAAAGGCGATAATATATATATGAAAATGGGTATTGATAAAATACCTGAAATCATTCTTGACAATACCGACAGAAATAGGACCTCTCCATTCGCATTTACCGGTAACAAATTTGAATTCAGAGCAGTGGGATCAGACGCTAACGTGTCAAACCCGATGACAGTTCTTAATGTAATTGTGGCAGACCAGCTGGAGAAATTTTACAAAGTGGTCTCAAAAGAATTAAATGCAGGAAGGGATAAAAGAGTGGCAATTGTAGAGGTGTTGAGAGACTATATCAAGAAATCAAAGGATATAAGATTTGAAGGTGATGGCTACTCGGAAGAGTGGCTGAAGGAAGCCAAGAAAAGGAAGT
Organism: Cyclobacteriaceae bacterium; assembly: GCA_049115735.1. Classification (GTDB taxonomy): domain Bacteria; phylum Bacteroidota; class Bacteroidia; order Cytophagales; family Cyclobacteriaceae; genus CAXBNB01. The sequence goes on from JAGDZP010000040.1 coordinate 31,590, forward strand.
TGACTATAGCCAATGATACTCCAAGGGCATTGGATGCTTATCTTACCAAGAAGACCAAGGACTTACTGAGGCGGAACAATATTCTGAGCGAGCATGAGGTCGAAGCAAGACATGAAATTATGCTTGAGAACTACATTAAGAAAATTCAAATTGAGTCGAGGGTTATCGGTGACCTTGCTTTGAATCATATTTTACCAACGGCTTTTTCTTATCAAAACAAGCTGATCCAAAACGCAAGAGGCCTAAAGGAGCTTGGTGCTGATCATGATGAAACTTTGTACACAATCAATAAAATGACCGAGTATATTTCGAATGTCAAGTTTCAAACATTGGCTATGATCGAGGAGAGGAAACGAGTGAATATGATCACAGATATACGGGAAAAAGCTATCGCTTATTGTGACGATGTGAAAGGAAAATACTTTGATAGCATCCGATACTCTGTAGATAAGCTGGAGCTATTTGTAGATGATGAAGATTGGCCTTTGGCTAAATACAGAGAGTTGCTATTCTTAAGGTAAACAAACTAAATCCTCGCCTGGTAAGTATATAAATCAAAGTACCGTCCTTGCTTAGCTATTAACTGGTCATGATTGCCTTGCTCTTCTATTTTTCCTCCTTCGATGACCAAAATCTGATCGGCTTGTTTGATAGTACTCAATCTGTGGGCAATTACAAATGTAGTTCGTCCTTGCATCAATACTTTTAGACTTTCCTGGATGAAGGATTCACTTTCTGTATCCAGATTCGAAGTGGCTTCATCCAAAATCAAAATTTTAGGATCAGCCAATACCGCTCTTGCTATTGCTAGTCTTTGTCTCTGGCCACCTGAAAGTTTTACGCCTCTTTCGCCAATGACTGTTTCCAGTCCGTCTTCAAATCTATCTGTGAATTCATGCACGTGTGCTGCTTTCACGGCATCCAGGAGTTGTGATTCACTTGCGTCAGGCCTGGGGAATAGAATGTTTTCCCGAATAGTCCCTTCAAACAGGAAATCATCCTGTAACACAACACCTAATTTATTCCTATAGCTTGACAAAACAACCTTTGACAAGTCCTGAGCATCGATAGTGATTTTACCCTTTGTTGGATTGAGGAAGGATGCTGCCAAACCTGCAATGGTAGATTTTCCAGAACCGGAAGTTCCCACTAATGCAGTTACAGAACCACTTTTGGCGGTAAAGCTCACATCTTTTATTACATCTTTTTCAGCCTCGTAGGCAAATGATACATTTTCAAAATTGATATGGCCTTTGATGTCTTTCAAAACAATAGTTCGTTCTTCTGAATCATCTTCCAAAGGTTGGTTCATTATTTCTTCCGTTCTATCCAAACCTGCAAAAGCTTCGGTCAACTGACTACCGATGTTACTCATTTGCACAATAGGTGCAATCATGAACCCAAGAAAGAGCGTGAATGAAAGGAAATCACCTACAGTGAGTTGATTGTCAATCATCATATAGCCTCCAATACCCATAATACCCGTGGTTGCAATACCAAGCAGAAATGTTGCACTGCTGGTCACCAGGCTGGTGGAGGTGAGGCTTTTCTTTACATTCAAAAACAGTTTTTCAACACCATCTTCAAAGGTTTTCATTTCCTGATCTTCAGCGTTGAAGCCCTTTATCACTCTGATGCCATTTAATGTCTCGGTTAACCTTCCTGTAACTTCGGCATTAATCTTTCCTCTTTTTCTAAATATCGGTCTGATATAGGCAAAGGCCTTCAATGAAATGATGGCAAAAATAGATACCGGTACCAGGACGTATAGGGTCATCATAGGGCTAATGCGAATCAATAACACAAGTGATATGATGGATGTTAGAATGCCACCAAAGAGTTGCACCAGACCTGTACCGACCAGATTTCTTACACCTTCAACATCGCTCATAATTCGTGAGACTAATTCTCCAGATTTACTATTGTCGAAAAAACCTATGGGTAATCTGATGATGTGCTTTTGTACTTGAGATCTTAATTGTGCAATCAGATGTTGAGCCTCTACGCTCAGGAGTTTTGTCAACAGAAAGGATGTGATGGCCTGAACGACGATTGCTCCGGCTACTACCATTAGAAGTGTTTTGAGCATTTCATAGTCACTATTGACAATGACATCATCCATAAGGTATTTGCTGGCACCAGGTAACACTAGACTTGCTAGTCGGCTGATGATAATTAGCAACAAACCAACGAGGAGAAGGCCTCTTCTTGGCCACATGATGGTTTTGAATACATGTCCTATGGTTACTTTCGATTTACTCATGCAGAATTGGTTATGAACAGCTTAGACAAACGAGTTATTAATTTATGGGTTGGCAAATTGTGCAATTTTGAATTGCCAGTGCCAAGTCATTTAGACTTTTTTGATTTTTTACCCACTGCGAAAATAGCACCCAGAATCACAAGGAAAGCCCCGGCCGCTCCATAGGGGGTAATTATATCGGGCTTAATAAAGGTGACTTCCATAAAAGCTAAAATGGACATGGTGATTATTGTAATGATTGGATTTACGGTGATGATAATGGCAACCTTGTTGGCTTCCATATAGCGGAACGCTTCGGCTATTCCTCCATAGGCCAAAACGGTGTTTAGACCTAAGAATGCAATGATCAACCACTGATTAAAGCTAAGAGCATAGAAAACGGAGTAATCTATAAAAGGCAAAAGTAGGATGAGAGGCATACCAAAAATGATGAGGTTGAGACTCTGTGGATTGTGGATCCTTACCAATGTCTTTTGGATGATGGCATACAACGACCAACAAACGGCCGATCCTATTACAAGGAAACTCCCAAACTTGTAATTGCCTTGTTCGAATGAGATAACGTTACTCAGTTGTTCGTTAAAGAAAAAGACAAATCCACAAGTAGCTAAGATGAAACCCATTATTTGCAATGGACTTAGCTTTTCCTTGAAAACAAATACTCCTGCGGCAGCAAGCAGAAGAGGACCAATCTGGATGAATACCTGTCCGTTGCTTGCCGTCGTTTTTTCAATACCCGTAATAAAAGCCACATAATTGATGGCAAGTAAAGTGCCGGCTAGTATGGCGATTGGGGGAGGCTTCTTCAGTAGGTTTAGTTTTGTTTTATCCCTGAAGTACAGTACAAAAGTCAGGATGAGGAACGCAATGGAGAACCTAAACCACGAGAGGGTAACTGGGTCTACAAACTTAAGCGCGTATTTGAGGAAGATTGCCAGGAAGCCCCAAAGCAATGCAGTGCCGCTGGCATATAGGATTCCTTTCGTAAGATTTTTATTCGGTAATGAAGAATCCATTAGGTCTGGTTAGGATGCAAAGGTATTGGAAATTAAAGATCTAATTCCATTAAAACATTACATCGTTCGTAGGCGGAAGAGCAACTGTCATGAGGTTTTTCTTCGAACCCAAGTGAGTTGTACAGGGTAATGGCAGGTTTCAGAACACTATTAGTTTCAAGGCTCAATTTTTTGGCTCCCAATTCCCTGGCTTTTGAAATAGCTCGATCTCCAAGTTTCTTCCCTATTTTCTTGCCTTGATGCTTTTCGGTAATAGCCATTTTCGCCAGTTCGAAGTGACCGTCATTGGAATTTATCAATGCGCATGTGCCCACTATTTCATTCTCATACCTGGCAAATAGGATAGTACCACCTTTTTTGATAATGCTCTCCATCGGATTGTTCAGGATGTATTCATCTTCATTTTCAAGACGAAAATATTTGGTGATCCATTCGATATTCAGATCACGAAATTGATCTGCGTATCTTTCGTCAAACTCAATTATTTCTACTTCAGACACAGATTTCTATTTTCAAACTTACTGGTAGTCAACTATTCAAATCAAAGACCTAAAACTTCTGTTCCCTGCTCAAAGACAACATCCACTGGAATTCCCGCTTCTGAGAGTTTATCCAAGTCGCGTTGTAGCTGACTGCCGATAATTCCTTTTTCATTGACAAGTTTTGCCACGCCATCATAATCACCATCCCCTTGTAGGGTCAGAATTAGCTCTGACAGAGCAGCCATAGCCTGTTGCATTTTTTCGAAGTTGATTCGGTACCTACCCGTTGTTTCATCCCTTTCAAATGCACCATGCTCTTTAAAAAAATTGAACCTGATCATGTTGGCTCGACCATGAGCGCTTGCTGCACCAAAACGAACTGATCTGAAAATACCTGCCAGGAAGGTAGTATAGTACTCATCCAAAGTGCCTTCTATCTCGCCCTTCTCATGCAACTGGGTGATCATGTATAGCCCTAAAATATCAGCCTTACCTTCTTCCAACGCAGAGCCATGTTCTTTGAGTGCTTCTCGTACCGTTCCTTTTCCGTTGATCGTGTTTTTAATGCCCAGTCCATGTGCCACTTCATGAAACATAGTATTAGAGAAAAAAGCATCGAATGTGATTTTTTTGATTTGGTCTTTTTGAATAAGTTCGTCAGCAATAGGTATCAGAATTTTATCAAACTTGGCCTTCATTGCATTCTTGAGCTGTAACCTCCTTGAGCCTTTGGCTAATTGCACTTGCTCGTCATTTGGGAGATTAATTGCAATAGTCTTACTACCTGAGTTGCAGTCACCTGAGTAATAGATCACATCATAGGCGTTAAGGTCAGCATTCGCACCAGGCATTTCTTTTTTGTAGGCATCTGGTGCAGGAATTCCCTGTTGAAGTTCTGGAAGGAAAGACGCAAACTTGGCAAGCTTCTCGCTCCATGACTTGTCCTTGATCAAGACATAGGCCTCATGAGCTGACTTATAGTTGTATAGCTTGTCTTCATAGTTTTCTATGGGTCCGATTACTATATCTAAACCATTGGTTTTCATATCCATCCATGCCATATCACTCGGTTGATAGTCATCTGTTATCAGTGCCTCTGCTCTCAATTCAAGATATTTTTTCAGGCCTGCATCTTCGGCTAATTCGGCAGCTAGTAACAGAAATTCAGCCGCTTTTGTTACATGTTTTTTAAATGCCACTCTGTACGGGATGTTGATAAGCTTGCCGCTATCATCTCGCCTTACCAGGTTGTACTGTTGATCATCTTTCGCTATGTCAGATGCTTCAAACTCCTCCTTCGTCATATCTTGAGGGTAGAAGTTTGCACAATCGGGTTTTGGGCCAATTCCCGGAACAAAGGATTTATTGCCATCTAATCGATCCCATGGGCCATAATTGATAGTAGCAAATGCTCGGTAATCATCATTTTCGAGTTTAGCCAATAACTCTTCTTTATCTCCATACGATTCGTACCAAAATATATCATCCATAATTTTGGCCGCTTCTACCAGTATCGGTATCATTTTTTTTTCGTTAGGAGAAAGTACCGACAGGTCTGTTGTGAGTTTTACTTTGATGTAAGTCTCCAGCTTCTTCTGAATTTCAGTTTTTTCAACTCCTGCGAGCTTGCTTTCTTGTTTAGGTTGTGATGTGCAGGCGCAAATCAATAACGCCGAAATTATTAGGGAATAGATATTTTTCATTTTGGTAAAACGGTTGTTTAATTCTTGCTAAGGTAGATGATTCAATGAAAATTGGATTCTCAATTGTTCATTTTTATACCTATGGTAGTTGAAGCTTTTGATTGAATAGTCTTTTCCAGTTCGGCAAGATTTATTCCTTTTATATAAATTGTATCCAAATCACACTTATTATAATTATGCGTAACATATTGTTGTTGTTTTTGTTGGTTGCTTGCCAGAGTTCGGTTTCTCAATCAAACGATTATTTATTGGATGTGGGAAAGTTTGATAAATTTCGTATGGAGAATCCAAAGGCAATCATAATCGATGTACGCACTAATGGTGAAGTAGCTAAAGGTGTAATTAAGGGCGCCACTCAAATTGATTACAGGTCAAATGATTTTAAGAAAAAACTAAATCAACTAGATAAAGATAAAGTCTACATGGTCTATTGTGCAGTGGGTGGCAGAAGTGGTAGGGCCGCCAGTATGATGAATCAGCTAGGATTCAAAAACGTCTATGACCTTAAAGGAGGAATCACAGCCTGGAAAGCAGCAGGGAAGGAATTATCTGCTTACCAACCCTAATCATACAACAAATACTTGCTTCTTTTATTCTTATAATCTTCCAATCCGTCCTGCCAACTGGCCCTTATTTGATTTTCAGATAGCCCTGCTTCGATCTGCTTTTGCAATTGATCTATTCCAGCTAGTTTTACAAAATAATTGTTGAAGAACTTTTCCTTGTCTTTTGATTTATTATAGAAGTCAATGATATGGCTCAGGTCAAGCTGATCTTTAACTTTTACTTTTCTCAGATCCACTCCGTAGCACACTTTATCTTGATATGGTGGGTATTTAGACATACCATCTATACTTTTAGGTGTGAATGAGAAATTACCCATTGTACTATCAGGCAGGCCAATTACCTGAAAAGCATCATAGGTTCCACGACCAACACTAACTATAGTTCCTTCGAAAAGACATACAGAAGGATATAACGCGATGGATTGATCATTCGGTAGATTAGGGGATGGCTTTACCGGAAGTGAATATGGAGTTTGGTGATCCCAGTTCTCCATTTCTAAGATCGATAATTTTAGTTTTTCCCCATTATCAATCCACTGTTCTCCAACAATCATTTTTGCATATTCTGCAGCCGTCAAACCATGCACGATCGGGATGGGATTTAGACCTACATAGGATTTATTTTTTAAGTCAAGGATTGGCCCATCTACGTAGTGACCATTTGGGTTGGGCCGATCAAGAATCAACATGTCAATTCCATTTTCTGCACAAGCTTCCATCATGTATTGCATGGCACTGAAGTAGGTGAAAAACCTTGCCCCAACATCTTGCATATCAAATATCACTATGTCCAGCCCGGCCATTTGTTCAGGAGTAGGTTTCTTTTTATTGCCATACATAGAAACCAAAGGTACGCCCGTCTTAGCGTCAATTTCGTTATTTACTTTCTCACCAGCATCGGCTTTACCTCTAAACCCATGTTCAGGGGCAAATACCTTTGCTACTTCAATTTTTGAAGCTATAAGCGTATCAAGGAGGTGTGTATTTCCGACAAGCGAGGTATGATTGACAAGCAAACCAACTTTTTTACCCTCTAGCAGTGGAAGATATTGATCCAAACGCTCTGCTCCTGTAATTATGTTTTTCTTGACTTCTTCCAGAACCACCTTTTCGGTGTTTTGTTTTGTTGGCTGGCAAGAGCATAAGAATGGTAGTGACAAGAGGAGGAATAAATGTTGGAAGTTGAGTTTATACATATATTTTTGTCGAAATCAGATTGATGACCAAATTTACCCAATAATATCCGGCAGGATCAAAAAAACAATAATTTGAATTTACCCTATTTCATAGCTAGAAGAATCACCAACAAGAATCAATCTTCTTTTTCATCGGTGATTTCAAGAATTGCCATGGTAAGTATCGCAGTTGGGCTGGGTGCTATGATTTTGTCATTTTTTATCCTTGGAGGATTTCAGCAAACCATCAAGAACAAAATCTTCAATTTCAAGGGACACCTTGAAGTCACACGCTACAACTTTGGAAATTCAGCCGAAGAACCTCCGATCAGCATCAATTCGGATTTCTACCAGATGAAGGATAGTATTGACTTTATTGAGCATGTACAAGATTTCGCGTATAAAGCAGGACTACTGAAGACCAAAGAAGAAGTTCAGGGAGTAGTATTCAAAGGGGTAGGGCAAAACTTTGACTCAGCCAGGTTTAAGCAAAATATGCTTGAAGGTGAACTTTTTCAGTTCAAAGAATCTGGCTATAGTCAGCAGGTTGTCATTAGCAAAATCATATCAAAGACACTAAGGCTAAAAGTTGGTGATAAAGTATTCATATCGTTCGTGCAAAATCCACCAAGAACCAGAAGACTAGAGATAACCGGAATTTATGAGACTGGCTTAGAGGAATTTGACAAGCAACTCATAATTGGAGATATTGGCCTGGTTCGCAGAATGAACAATTGGCCGGATTCATTGGTCGGTGGGCATGAGGTCTTTATCAAGGATGCAATGAATATGGCACAAGCTGAAGAAGACTTGTTCAATATGATTGATATGAACCTGTTTGTGGACAAGGTGAGTGATAAGTATGTTCAGATTTTTGATTGGCTGAATCTATTGAATCAAAATGTAGCCATTTTTCTAGGCCTGATTCTTATAGTGGGAGCTGTCAATATGATTTCCATATTGCTGATACTGATTATGGAGCGTACCAATATGATTGGAGTCCTGCAGGCGCTGGGTGCACCGAGGAGGCAAATCAAGAGAATATTTCTTTTCAATGGGATGATATTGATAGTCAAGGGTTTGTTTTGGGGAAATGTGTTTGGTTTGCTGATAGCCTTTTTGCAGGATCAGTTCAAAATCATACCACTTGATCCGGAAAACTACTACATGTATTTTGTGCCAATTCACTGGGATTTTGGAATTTTATTCGGTCTGAACGTGCTCACATTTTTTGTGGTGAGCCTTGCATTGGGTATTCCTACCATTGTAGTGTCTCGTATCAAACCCATTGCCGCTATAAAATTTGATTAAGATCGAATGAGCACTTTTAAGGATCATTTTTCAGGTCATTCAACCAACTATCAAAAGTTTAGACCGGATTACCCGATAGAATTGTTTGAATTCTTGTCCAGCCAATGTGAAGAACACAAATACGCCTGGGATGCCGGAACTGGAAATGGACAATGTGCTGTACACTTAGCTGACTTTTTTGAAAAGATATTGGCTACAGATCCAAGTGCAAACCAAATCGCTGAAGCCATACAGAACGAGAATATTGCCTACGATGTGTCAAAGGCAGAAGACTGTCCCGGAGGGGATGACCTCTTCGATTTGATCACAGTGGCTCAGGCATTTCACTGGTTTGACTTTCAGGCTTTCTTTGCTGAACTAGAGCGAGTGATTAAACCGAATGGAATTTTTGCGGTTTGGACATATACCCACGCAAAAGTGACTACAGATATTGATGAGGTTTACTTGAAGTTCTATAACGATGTGGTAGGGATGTACTGGCCGCCGGAACGAAGGTTTGTAGAGGAAAAATACGAGTCAATAAAATTTCCTATGACAGAGATAGAGGCGCCTGAGTTTGAAATAGAATTGGAATATTCTATGACAGATTATATGTCTTACTTGGGCACATGGTCGGCAGTGAAAAACTTCAAAAAAGAACAAGGTACTAATCCTCTTAACGTGATAGAAAAAGAGTTGACCACTGCTTGGGGTAATCCCGATTTAGTCAGAAAGGTGGTATGGCCACTTCACTTGCGACTGTTCAGAAACTAGCCCTCAATCTTTTCTGCTAGAAAATCCAATATAGCATTGTAGATTTCTTCAAGTTGAGATTCTTCCATGACATAGGGTGGCATTATATAGATCACGTTTCCAAGTGGCCTGAGTAAAATGTTTCTTTCGATAAAATAAGGAAAAATCTGCTTTCTAATCGCATTATCATAAGAAGTACCATCATTGTTCTTGATTTCAAATGCCAGGATTGTACCCAATACCCTGATGTTCTCAACTTTTTGATTGTCCTCTAATTTTTTGGCAAACAGAAGATGCTTTTCGTTGATCATTTGCCTGGATGAGGTGCACTTTTCGTGCATTAAGATGTCAAAACTCGCATTGGCAGCCGCACAGGCAATAGGATTTCCTGTATAAGAATGTCCATGTAGCAGTGCCTTGCTTAGTTCATCACTTTGGAAAGCATCTACTATCTTTTGATTGCAGGTCGTAATACCCATAGCCAGCGTTCCACCTGTGAGCCCCTTGGAAAGACACATTATATCAGCGTCATTGCGGGTATGATCTGTGGCAAATAATTTACCAGTTCTACCAAATCCTGTCATTACTTCGTCAGCTATGCAAATGATGTCTTTTGATTTAGCCAGGTCCATCAGCTCATCCAATACTTCCGGACTGTAAACCCTCATACCACCGGATCCCTGTACAAGAGGCTCAAAAATGAAAGAGGCAATGTCTTCTTGGTTTATCAACTTTTTGAAATGCTCAATGACTGAATCTCTATTCTCCTCTGTTGGGAGTTGAATCAATTCTATGTCAAATAGGAAAGGGAAGAATGGCTTGGTGAAAATGCTACGATCTCCTACAGACATGGACCCAAAGGTGTCCCCATGATAGGCACCTTCCATGGCGATTACTTTGGTTTTGTGTTTTTGATTCTTGTTGTACCAATATTGAAATGCCATTTTCAAGGCAACTTCTACCGATGTACTACCGTCATCTGAAAAGAAAAATTTGGCCATCTGCTCCGGTACAATCTTTTTAAGATTCTGCACTAATTTTTGGGCGGGATCATGAGTAAAACCTGCAAAAATTACATGCTCAAGTTGCTTGGCCTGTTCGTAAATAGCTTTGGCAATTTCTTTGTTTCCATGACCATGAATACTTACCCACCAGCTGGATACTCCATCAATGATTTTTCTTCCGTCATCGGTATGTAAGTATACTCCATCGCCTTTAACAATTTTCACTGGGTTAATGTCCGTAATTAGTGGAGTAAATGGAGGCCAAATAAGAGATGTAGATTCAGACATAATTAAAGTGTTATTGAAGATGCTATGTTTTTTATAGTTTGTGAATCTACTTTGGGCAGTTCATTTATTCTGAAAAGAAGTTTCAACCCGGAGTATTTGATAATATAGTCTTCTGTTGATGGAGTAGGGTCTCCGTTAAAGACAATGCCCTTTATTTTGTAATTATTGGATTTAAGATAATCGATGGAAAGAAGCGTGTGGTTGATGCTTCCCAGGTAATTTCTCGATACAAGTATTACTTCCAGGTCAAATTTCTTCGCTACGTCAATAACGAGTTCTTTGTCATTGATCGGTACCATAATGCCACCGGCTCCTTCAATGATCATGTGGTTGTCTGTTTCTGGTATTGATAAATTTGAAACTGAAATGTCTTTACCTTCCAGAGCGGCAGAGGCGTGTGGTGACATTGGATGTTCCAGCATCAAGCCTTCTGGATGTATTTTAATATCGGGGCTGCATAGCTCTCGAATAGTGTCAGAATCTGTAGGTCTTCCGGCCTGTACAGGTTTCCAGTAGTCAGCTTGCAATGCTTCGGTTAATATGGCGCTTACGACTGACTTTCCGCTATCCGTATCTATCCCTGTAATGAAGTATTTGTTCGGCATTGAGAAAAGGAATTGTAATTTTCTTTTATTGAATAACTCGCTTCAATTCAACAATCAATCGTTCTATTTCCTGCTCAGAATTGTGCGTGTGCAATGATACTCTTAATCTTTCAGTTCCTGCTTTTACAGTTGGAGAAAGTATTGGACGGACATCAAGTCCTCCACTTTGGAGCTGTTTAGCTATTTTCTTTATTCTTTCATTCCCGGGGATAATGATTGGTTGTATGGCAGTTTGACTATTAGGCTTTTCTACTTTTTCAATGGAGCCAATTTCTTTTGTGAATAATGTATTGAACAAATGAATTTTTTCTTTCAAGTTGGCTTGTAGCCACATGTTTTCCTTAAGGTGCTCAAAAGCTGCATCAATAGAAAATATGCTATGAATAGGTAGGGCTGTAGTGTAAATAAAAGGTCTGGCAAAATTTAAGAGATATTCAATCAGTTCTTGTGAACCTGCAATACAAGCCCCATGCACACCCATACCTTTGCCAAAGGTGTACACTCGTGCCATAAATTCTTTCTGAAGCCCCATTTCACAGACGAGCCCGGAACCACCTTCTCCAAATACGCCAGTGCCATGAGCTTCATCGACTATGAGGTGTGCTCCATGTTGTTTGGTAAGCTGTACGATCTCTTGTATTGGAGCAAAATCTCCATCCATAGAATATACTGATTCGATAATCACATAGATGTTTCCTTCAGCCCGTTTCAGTTTCAGTTCCAAATCTTCCAAGTCGTTGTGACGAAAGGAAATGCTATCAGCTTTACTCAACCAGGCACCTTCTTTGAGACATACATGAGAAAGGCTATCATAAAGAATGGTATCACCTTTTTGAGGTACAGAGGCAATCAAGGCAAGGTTGGCATTGTATCCAGAATTAAACAAGAGGGAGGCTTCCGCTTTGAATATTCCACTTATTTTTATTTCTAGTTCCTCATATTCTGAACTGTTTCCAGCTAGCAAGCGTGAGCCAGTCGACCCATTTTTATTTACGATTGTCGAATAGTCGTAGGAGTTAATTCTTTCAAAAAGTTCTTCTGATCTGGCAAGCCCCAGGTAGTCATTTGAAACAAAATCAACCAGCGAGTTGTTCTGACTTAGCGAACGATTGTTTCCGGCAGTTTTGCGTTCCTTTAACCTGGACTGAATTGGGTTGCTCATGCCGACAAATTTTCATGAATAAAAGATCACCTGCAAGACATTCCTTTCAAAATTGGAATTGCAAGGGATAAAAGAATTTGAAATGGACAAGTTTCAGTTTTTTAATTTTTTCTATTGATCAATCTGATACAATTTTGTCCACAGTCGTTGAGACATCTTAGCGATACACAACACACCCAAACCGGACTAGATTTGAAAAAATCATTCTTACTATTGTTTCTTGCTTTTCCTACTCTCAGTCAGGCTCAGGACTCAACGATGTTGCGAAGAGAAATACAAGTGACTGTAGACAATGATGCTTTGTTTTTTGGAAAGAATGACAAATACTATAGCAGTGGCGTATTTATCAAATATCGGCGGCTGATTCGGGAAGAAAAGGCATTGTTCAGGCTTTTTAACAAAAAAGGCAAACTTTCCAAAGCTATTGTGTCCTATGATTTTGTCCACAGAATGTACACGGCTAGTGATATCGATGAACGGAAGGTAGAGAAGGTTGACAGACCTTATGCGGGTTGGTTTAGTGCCAACCTGGGCTTGGCGTATCATTTCAAAAAAAATTCAGTTCTTAATTTTGACATTGATCTTGGTTGGTTGGGTCCTGATACGCGTACCGATGATATACAAATCTGGTGGCATGATATCCTGAATATGAAGGATCCTAATGGTTGGGGCTATCAGATTAACAACACTCCTGCAGCAAACATCTCTTTGCTATACCTAAAAAGGTTGTTGAAGGCATCTAAGGGAGTAGATTTTATTACTGAGCAATTTGCGCAATTTGGCACCATTCGTAATAACATTCGAAGTGGTATGACCATACGGATGGGCAATATTGGTAATCTGGACAACTCCATTTACACCAATAGCAAGATGGGGCAGATGAAAAAACGAGCCAAAGACATAGCAGTTCCCCAGCGCACCCAAGAAATCTATTTTTATTTTAATGCTACTTTTGAGCGAGTGTTTTACAATACCACCATTGAAGGAAATTTTATTGGAGAACCCAGTGCATTCACAAAGGTGGCAGAACCATGGGTGTTTCACCATACATGGGGCTTTGCCCGAAGTGGAAGACTATTCGATTGGAGGATTGCTGCCGTGTTTCGAAGTACAGAAGTAAAAGACGCCAAAAGGCATAAATACATTGCAATTACACTGGCGCAGAGGTTTTGAGAATCCCAATTCGAGGAATTTTCACAAACTCAATTGCACTATCGAATAATAAAGCACTATTTGATAAGTTTTTCTTAAGAAAATTAAATTATATATTTGAATATTATAACTAAAACAAAGAAGTATGAAAAAGTTAGGTGTATTGGCAGCATTGTGTCTGCTCGTTGTATTTTCTTCCAATGCTCAGGGTGTTGGTTTTGGACTTAAAGGTGGTCTGAACATGGCAAAACTCAGTGGTGATGGCCTTTCTGATCCTTCAAACAGAACAGGTATGCACTTTGGTGCATATGTGCGCATTAAAATGGGAGGTATTGGTTTACAACCGGAAGCATATTATTCTATGCAGGGAACCAAATTGTCAGCAGGCACGGTAAAGGAGACCATAGATGCAAACTATCTTAATGTTCCTGTACTATTGAGATTTAATCCTGTACCAATTATCAATTTTCATATTGGACCTCAGTTCGGGATTCTAATGAGTGCAAGTGATTCCGATGGAGATATTAAGGATCAGTTGAAAAGTAGTGATATTTCAGCAGCTATCGGTGCTGGGCTCGATTTGCCATTTGGCTTGAATTTCACACTAAGATACGTAAAAGGACTATCTGGCATTAATGATGGAGGATCGTCCGTTAAAAACAATACCTTTCAAATTTCAGTCGGATACGACCTGGTTAAGGTTGGTAAATAAGAATTATTACCTAGAAACGAAAAAGCGAGGGAAGAAATTTCCTCGCTTTTTTTTACTCGGAACTTAGAAAGACAAAAGATAGTATCTTAAGAATCAGTCCAAATTATAATCTTTACAAAAAGGAAAAATGAGAGTTGATTATCTTAAGGATTAATTCAGAACTTTTCAATTGTAAGTTCTAAAAAGGACATGTTTTATTGCAATAAATTTAGTCCTATGGAAAGAGTGTTCAGAACTGAAATAAAAATACCCAAGTCTGCGGCTAGTCTCGGCCTAAACGATAAGGTGCTTACCATCGGCTCCTGCTTCTCGGATGTAATAGGATCGTACCTCAGTGGCTATAAGTTTAAGGCTGTAGTCAACCCATTTGGAACGGTGTATAATCCTATCTCCATTTTTAATTTATTAACAGAGGAGGAGTGGAACTGGTCAAGGTTAGTAGAGGTCAATGACTTGGTATTCCACTATGATGCTCACTCGAGTTTTTGTGCTGAATCCAATGATGAATTAAAAGAAAAGTTAGGTGATCTTAAAAGTCAAACAATCAACAAGTTAAGATCAGCTGATTGGCTCATCGTTACGTTCGGAACATCATTGGTTTATAGGCTAAAGGATACCAACGAAATAGTAGCCAATTGCCACAAAATTCCTCAAAGCCAGTTTGAAAAACATGCTTTGTCGGTAAAGGATATGCTAAAGGCATTTGAAGAGTTTTATGAAGAAATTAAGGTCCAGAATCCGGGATTGAAAATTATTCTGACAGTGAGTCCAGTTCGCCATATCAAGGATGGCTTGGTGGACAATGCAGTGAGTAAATCAAAACTGCGAATATCCTGTGATGAGATTGACCAACAATATGAAAATGTGCATTACTTTCCATCGTACGAGATTATGATGGATGATTTGCGGGACTATCGATTTTATAAGCCTGACATGATTCACCCTAATGAAGTTGCCGAGGAGTACATTTGGCAACAGTTTCAGAATTGTTACTTTGATGATGCTACTAAGAAATTTGTACAGGAGTGGGGCAAAATGAAATCAGCGATTTCTCATCGGCCATTTAATGTTCGCTCAGCAGGTCATCAACAATTCCTGGCTAAGACTATAAAGGATCTTGACAGGTTTAAGGCAATGGTGGACGTGAGGGAAGAAGAAAGACAACTGAAAGATCAACTACTATGAGCAACAAACTGGCCGAGGAATCAAGTCCTTACCTACTTCAACACGCGAACAATCCTGTGAATTGGTACGCCTGGAATGAAGCATCTTTAGACAAAGCCAAGGACGAGGACAAGCCTATTATCGTGAGCATTGGTTATTCTACCTGCCATTGGTGCCATGTGATGGAGCGTGAGTCATTTGAGAATGAGGCCATCGCTCAGGTTATGAATGAGCATTTTGTTTGCATCAAGGTGGATAGGGAAGAGCGGCCTGATGTGGACCAGGTCTATATGGATGCTGTGCATGCCATGGGTTTGCAGGGCGGTTGGCCGCTCAATGTCTTTTTAACCCCCGATCAGAAGCCTTTCTATGGGGGTACCTACTTTCCCGCGAAAGGGTGGATGGGTTTGCTACAAAACATTGCCGAAGTATTTCAACGTAAACGCGAGAAGCTGAATGAGTCTGCGGAAAAATTTGCCGAAGCACTGAATCGAGACCCACTGTCTCAACATTCGGAAGGAGACTATCAATTATCGAAAATTCAGTTACATGAAATAAACACCAATCTCGTCAAAGCTTTTGACAGGCAACTAGGAGGAATGGGCTCTGCCCCTAAATTCCCCATGCCGGTAATTTGGAAATATATGGTTCAGACTATTAGCAATGAGGATGATCCGGAGTTAGCACAGCAGCTGCATTTGACCCTATCCAAAATCGCACAGGGTGGTATTTATGACCAGGTAGGTGGTGGTTTTGCAAGATATTCAACAGACGCGAAATGGTTTGCGCCACACTTTGAGAAGATGCTTTATGACAATGGACAACTATTGAGTATGTACGCTGAAACATATAAGACTAAAAATGATCCTGAGTATGAACATGTCGTAGCACAGACTGTGAATTGGCTTTGCCGGGAGATGCTTACTGATGAAGGAGCTTTTTATTCTGCCCTTGATGCAGATAGTGAAGGGGTAGAGGGTAAGTTTTACGTTTGGCCAGATGAGGAGTTCAAAGCGGTTCTTGGCGAGGATTATGACTTGGCAAAAGAATTCTATAACACCACAGAGGAAGGAAACTGGGAGCATGGATGGAATATTCTATACAAGTCGATGGATAATGAATCCTTTGCTCGCAAAAATGGAATGAATGCAGAAGAGCTTGAAAGTAAGATCAAGTCCATCAATGATACCCTCCTACACAAACGGTTTGAGCGAATCAGACCCGGGCTGGATCATAAGATACTCACAGGATGGAATGCCCTGATGTCGAAAGGACTATTGGATGCCTATTCTGCTTTTGGAGTACAGCAGTACCTCGATCTGACTGTTAAGAACACAGAGTTTATTTGTACTCAATTGATTGTAGACGGTGTGCTATATCATGATGGTGGTAAGAAAGTGGAAGCATTTCTGGATGATTATGCCTTGGTCATTGAGCTGTTGACAGAAGCGTATCAGGTCACTTTCGATGAAAAGTATTTGCAACAGGCTGAAGAATTAGCGGAAGTGTGTATGAAAGACTTTTTGGATACTGAGACCAATTTCTTCTTTTACACTTCTCGAAAATCAGAAAGGTTGATAGCTGATAAGAAGGAAATCTATGATAATGTCATCCCTGCCTCAAATTCCATCATGGCCAACAACCTATTAGCCTTAGGTCTTATATATGAAAATGAAAACTATTTGACGACAGCAAATGCTATGCTGGAGAAACTGTCATCGCAAATAGTCAGAGACCCTAGATACATGACCAATTGGGCGGTTGCTATGCATACTCATCTTAATGAGCCTTTTGAAATCGTAATAATCGGAGAAAGGGCGCAGGAATTCAGAAATGAATTAGCCAAAAGCAAATTGCCCAATCACATATTTCTCGGAACCGACTCTAATTCAAAACTACCATTGTTGGCCGATCGAAAGGCAATTGATGGAAAGACTACTATCTATGTTTGTAGGAAAAAGACTTGTCAGAGACCTGTGTTTACTCTAGATGAAGCAATCGATCTATTGAAGCAGTAGTTGCTCAATATTTTTGTATTATTCACTGATTTTATTAAATTTATTAGTGAAGTAATATGATAATCATGTTCGGATTTTTCAAAAGCAAGTTGAAGGGGCCTCAGCTTACTTACTTTGTCTACCTGAACCAAACGGCACTATATAGGCAGTTGTTTAACAGGTTGATAAGAGAAATTAATTCTGGTGGAAGAATACTGGTGGTGTACTATTTCTCCAAAACCCTGGAGGAATTGAAAATGCTTATTGAAGCAGGGAAGCTTGACTATTCAATGGTGGGCAATAATGTAGACGTGACAGCCAAGTTGTACCTGGCAAGCGAGAGTGAGGTGCTCAACTCTCAATCCAGCGGATTAAACCTGGAGATGTTTTCAGTAGTAATTTTTAGTGAAATTCATCCAATGGCAGGCAGAGATCTTGCACTGCACGAGCATTTGCAACAATACAATAAGGAGGCGTATGAGGTCTTCTATACATCTATGGACAGCCCAATCATTCAGCCCTTTGGTGCTGAAAGAATCATCAATATCATGAAAAAACTTGGGATGGACGAGAATGAGATGATCGAACATGATATGGTCACTCAATCCCTGATCAAAGCTCAGGAGAAAATATCTGCAGCAGTACGTCATGAAAAACCAGCCGATTCTGCGGAGCTTTGGATGTCTCTTAATGCCGGAGGCCTTATGACAGAATAGGCTCTTTTCAATTCTTTTTGCAATTTCATTATAAGCGTTTAGATCAATTTTAATCATGAATAATCAAGTACAACTGTACTGATTTTGAGAGGAGTAATTAGATGCCCTTCAATCAGTTAACTTAGAATCGATGATGCTTAAATTCTACGCTAAGAAGTCGCTAATTACAATATCGTTCATATTGATTACAACAGCACTTGTAGCTCAGAAGGATGAGATTGAGCTTCTAAGACAAAGAGTGATAGACGATGCATATAATGGTATGGGATTCTATCCACGAGTTTCTCGCTATCATATACCAAGGTTTGAGAAAGCTGCTGAGTTTATGCAGTCGGTGAAGGAAAATGGCAGCTGGGAAGATATCGACTATGGCGATACTGATAATGATTGGCACCCGTTGAGGGCATTGAACAGGATATTGGTACTGTCACATGCCTATAAGAACAAAGCCGGAGATTTGTATCTGGATGACAATCTGCTTGAGGCCATCAACAAGTCTCTGGGATATTGGTATGATTTCAATCCCAATTGTGTAAACTGGTATAAGAATGACATAGCCAAACAGATGTATTTGGGTGTGATTGGCCTGTTGATGCAGGGGAGTATTGATGATACTCTGATGACCAAGATTATCAATGATCAAACTGAGAAACCTCGAATGACTGGTTCCAACAGAACTTTATTATCTACATCAGTTTTTTACAGGGGATTGATGGAAAAAAATTCGGAACGCATTACATCCGGGGTGAATGGTGTGATGGCGCAGGTTCAGTTGAGTGACAAGGAAGGCATTCAACCCGACTATAGTTTTCATCAGCATGGCCCTTACTTGTACAACGGGAGCTATGGAAACAATTTTCTTCGTGAAACCTTGTGGCTGGCTGCTATGGTTGGAGGCACTAAATACGCATTCACCGATGATCACATAAAGATACTTCGTGATTATTATTTGAAAGGAACCCATTGGATGATTAGGGGAGGTGTTGTAGACTATAATGTCAGTGGTAGGCAAGTTGGTCGGCCGATAAATATGAATGTATCAGGTGAGGCTATTATCTCTCAGCTCAACTACTTTATGCTTGCCGACCCTGAAAATTCAGGCAAGTATAAAACTGCTCAAAGGATAATTAAAAAAGAGATACCTCAAAACATAGTAGGTAACAAACACTTTTGGAGATCAGATTACACAGCACACCACAGACCGAAGTATTTTTCAACCCTGAAGATGTGTTCGAAGCGAACTATCGGGGTAGAGATAGATGTGAATTTTGAGAATCTGCTTGGACATTACACACCATATGGCCTTACTTATACTTATCGACGTGGTGATGAGTATGATGGTATTTTTCCTGCCTGGGACTGGGGTAGATTGCCGGGTGTGACCAGTCCGAGTTATGTGCCGAGCATCAAAGGAAAATATACTCAGCAAACGGAATTTGTTGGGGGTGTTTCAGATGGCACTTATGCAGTATCCGCTATGGATCTTAGCTATGAGGGGACAGAGGGTAAAAAATCATGGTTTTGGTTTGATAATGAGTGGGTGGCCTTAGGAGCAGGTATTCAGTCCGAAAGTGAGCACCCAATTCAAACGGGAATCAATCAGTTACTATTGAGAGGTGAAGTTTTGGTAGATGGAAAGAGGACGGAAAAGCCTGATGCGGTATTGAATAATCCAAAGTGGATTTGGCATGACAGTGTGGCCTACGTTTTTCCTGACAGAAACCAGGAAATAAAACTTGAAGCCAAGTCAAAGCCAGCAAATATGCACCGAATATTTGGCCTGGCTGCAGACTCCACTTACCAAGCAGATGTCTTCGCATTGTGGTATGACCATGGCGTAAAGCCAAAGAATGCAGATTATCAATACATTGCTGTGCCGGGGATCACGAAAGATAAGGTTGCTGAGTATTATGACGGCAAGTTCATTCAAATACTAATCAATACTACAGAGCTTCAAGCAGTGACGCATAAGAATTTAGGGATTACAGGAATCGTTTTCCATAAGGGTGGTGAGTACACACTTAGCAACGGCTCCAACATAAAAGTTAATAAACCTTGCCTCATCATTATAAATGCCAAATCAAAAGAACTGACCATTTCCGATCCAACGGCAACATTGGATCAAATAGAACTTGAAATTGTATCTGGTAATAAGGTTAAAAAGGATTTTCAAGTTGAGTTACCCAATGGTCAATATGCCGGCAAAAGTTTGCTGGTGGCGGAGGCATCATATTTGCTTCATTAGACGACTAGAAATCACTATCTAATAAAAACTATGAAAACTAAAACTTTACACCTACTGATCACTTTTTGTTTGTGCCTGATAGTACTCCCTTCACTAAAGGCCGAAACTGACAATCCTATAAATGCTGAGGATGAAGGGGTGCAAAAACTTAAAAACCCAATCTCTGCTTCTTACCTAAAAAGGTATTTAAGAAAATCCCAACCACGATTGGTTCTTAATTCAAGTATTGAACGAAACCTCAGAAGCAAGCTGAAGAGCGACCCTGTTGTTAAAAATATCTACGAGGCAATTAAGCTCAATGCAGCAGACATTCAGAAAGAGCCTTTTTTGGAAAGAATTCAGACTGGTCGTAGACTCCTGTCCATATCAAGAAAAATGCTTTACCGAATCAATATGCTCGGTATAGTGTATAGAATCGAAAAGGATCCTGAGATACTAAAGCGCATTGACGGAGAAGTAAAAGCGGTTTGTGCTTTTTCTGATTGGAATCCTTCGCATTTCTTGGATGTAGGTGAAATGTCCATGGCAGTGGCATTTGCTTTAGACTGGACCGCAGGAGCACTACCGGCTTCAACTATTGCATTGGCTAAAGATGCATTGATCGAAAAGGGCATCAAACCAAGTTGGCCGGAGAGTGGGAAAAATCCAGGTTGGGCATATGGCCATAATAATTGGAATCAGGTATGCAATGGAGGAATGATTGCTGCGTCTATAGCCATCGCCGAGAAGGATCCGGCCTTAGCTGCCAAGACAATAAAAAGAGGTCTGGATGGTATGGTGAATGCTCTGGCGCAATATGCTCCAGATGGTGTTTATCCTGAAGGGTCTACCTATTGGAGCTATGGTACTAGCTTTTCCGTTGTGACCGCAGCTTTTTTAGAAAGTGCCTTTGGAACAGATTTTGGTATAGCAGAATATCCTGCATTTAAAGAAAGTGCCAAATTCAGGTATCTTATGAATACCCCTTCTACATGGTACTACAACTTCGCAGATTGTGGAGACAGACGAGGTAAGAATGGTGACTTTACTCTGGCATGGTTTGCCACCAAAACCGGTAATAAAGAGTTTTTTGAAAAGAAGCGTTTCTTAATCCCAGCTAAGGAAATGGGTGAGTTAAGGCGTCTCGATGGAGCTGGTCTTGTTTGGATCGCTCAATACAAAGAAGGAGATGGTGAGGCAATGCCTACTGCATGGAAAGGTGATGGATCCAATCCAATAGTGGTTTTTAAAGGAGAAGAAGGTGATTCTCGAAACTACTACTTTGGAGGAAAAGGAGGGAGAGCCACTACCAGCCATGGAAATATGGATGCAGGGTCTTTCATTTTCGAATTGAATGGAGTACGCTGGTCAATAGATCCAGGTAACCAGTCTTATCACCCCTTGGAGAAAACGGGTTTTGATTTATGGGGTAAATGTCAAGACTGTGAGCGCTGGACCTTGCTCACTAAGAACAATTATGGGCATAGCACTGTTACCATAAACGACGAACTATTTATCAATGAAGGCACAGCTACTCTGGTATATTTTAAGAAAGGAGTAAATCCTGAAGCGACCTTTGACTTATCTGCCTTATATGGGGAAAATCTAAAGAGTGCAAAGCGTAAGTTTCTGAAAGACAGTGAAAAGTCTATTGTTATTGAAGATAATATTGAAGTGTCCGAAAAGACAAAGTCAATCACTTGGCAGCTTATGACACAGGCTGATGTGAAGTTTGTTGATGGCGGTGCAATCTTGACACAGGATGGAAAGTCATTGAGACTGGAAAACCTGTCTCACCCTGATTATGATGTTACCATGGTGTCACTATATCCAGCGCCAATGAAGCTAGACAGACAAATTGAAGGCTTGAAAAGGCTGGAAATAAGAATACCTGCCTATACCGTAGAAGATGGTAGCACAACCATCAAGGTACGTCTGGTAGAAAACTAGTCTGGAGATGAAAGCTTTTAATACAATAATTTCCTTAGGCCTGGCCATATTATTTGGCTGGTCAGCTGAGGCTGCATTGAAAAAAGAAATACCCAATCTAGAAAACCCTATTTCAGTTGAATATCTGAAAAAGAATCTTTCCAAAGATTTACCCAGACTTGTTTTGAACAAGAAGCTCGGTAAAAACCTGAAGAAAAAATTGAAGTCAGATCCGCTAATCAAGGGGATGTATGCCGCAATAAAGTTCAATGCCAATATGGTTTTGGAGAAGGATATCATTTCTGTTGATATTCCTGACAACAAAAGGTCTCAGAGAAATCAATTGGGAATTTCCAGGGACTTCCTGCACAGAGTGAATATGCTTTCAATGGTGTACTATCTGGAAAAGGATGAAGCCATTTTAAGTAGAATTAATGAGGAAGTTATAGCCGCTTGCAATTTTCCAACCTGGAATCCAAAGCACTATTTAGATGTTGGAGAGATGTCTCTTGCCATAGCTTTAGCCATTGATTGGACAGCAGGAAGTCTACCCGAATCGACTATTAAGCTGGCGAAAACTTCATTGATAGAAAAAGGAATTAAACCTAGTTGGCCAGATGATGGGGACACGCTAAGATGGGTATATGGTACCAACAATTGGAATCAGGTGTGCAACGCAGGCATGATTGCCGCTTCCTTGTCCGTTGCTGAAATAGAGCCGGAGTTGGCTGCAAAGACCATTAAGAGATCGATCGATGGAATGGCTAATGCTCTGGTTGAGTATGGCTCAGATGGTGCTTATCCCGAGGGAGCTGTTTATTGGGGCTATGGCACACAATTCTCCGTCACTACAGCCGCTATATTTGAGAGTGCTTTTGGAACCAATTTTGGAATTGAAGACTATCGAGGTTTTAAGGAAAGTGCCGTATTCAGAACATTGTCTACAGCCCCATCTGGAAGACTGTTCAATTATGCTGATTGTGCCGAAAAACCAGAAAGGTACACTGACTTCACTTTGAGTTGGTTTGCGACAAAAACAGGCAATAGAAAATTCCTCAACGAAGAGAAATTTCTCAAATCACCTGAGGAGATTGGAAGAATCTCGCGACTAGCAGGCGCAGGTATAGTATGGACTGCCCAGTTTGAAGAAAAACCATCTCCATCTATTCCAACAGCTTGGAAAGGTGATGGAGCAAACCCCATCGTGATTTTCACAGGAGATGAAAATGACTCCAAGGGTTTCTATTTTGGAGGTAAAGGCGGACGTGGCACAGTCAACCATGGCAATATGGATGGGGGTTCCTTCATATTCGAGCTCAATGGTGTCCGTTGGGCTATTGATCCCGGTAATCAAAGTTATGGAGTTTTGGAGCGCGCAGGCTTCAATCTTTGGGGTAGGTGCCAGGAATGTGACCGCTGGAAGCTTTTGACCAAAAGCAACTTCGGACACAGTACCATATCAGTGAATAATCAATTGCATGTGGTTGATGGATTGGCCACTATCGAAAGTTTCAAAGATGGAGCAAAGCCTGAGGTGACCTTTGACATGACACCAACATTCGCTGGTCAATTAGAAAGTGCTAAAAGGAGATTTCTGAAAGAGAGTTCTACTTCGATGCTCATTGAGGATGATATTCAGATGTCTGAAGACACTCAGATGGTAACATGGCAGATGATGACGCAAGCTGATGTGCAGATAGTGGGTGGAGGAGCAATTCTCAATCAAGATGGTCAACAACTGAAGTTAGAGAACTTATCTCATCCGGAAATCACGGTTTCGGTTATTTCTTTAAATCCTGCTCCAATGGCATTGGACAAGGAAATAGAAGGGTTAAAGAGGCTCGAAATAAGAATTCCTGCCTGGCTCATTGAGAGTGATAAGACCAAAATTCAAGTCAGGTTATCGGAAGATTAGTTTTTGAAATTGAACTATAGGAAATCATGAAAAAACAAATCACACTCAAATCGAGAAACTTGTGTATTAGCCTTTCACTTGTTTATCTAAGCTTTACGGGATTGGTTTATGCTCAAAAGGAAAGTGTCGCTCCTCAAAAACTAGATAACCCAATTACAGCAGAGTATTTATTAAAAAATATTCAAAAGCAATCACCTCGATTGGTGTTGAATAAGAAACTGGAAAAGAACCTTAAAAAAAAGCTGAAGACTGATCGGGTTATTCAGAATATGTATGAGGCTATTAAGCTGAATGCTGATGCAGTTTTTGAAAAATCAATAATCAACCTTGATATTCCGATGGAGGAGAGGTCTCAAAACAACCAGCTGGATATCTCACGTGACATGCTCCACCGTATGTCGGCGCTTGGAATGGTGTACAGAATGGAGAAAGATCCCAGGGTACTGAATAGGATTAATGAAGAACTAATCGCCGTTTGTAATTTTCCGACCTGGTTTCCAAAGCATTTCCTTGATGTTGGGGAAATGTCGCTGGCTGTTGCATTAGCCATTGATTGGGCAGCAGACGGGCTTCCTGAGTCAACGATAGATCTGGCAAAGAAATCATTGATAGAAAAAGGCATTAAACCAAGCTGGCCGGAAGGTGGTGATCATTCTCATTGGGCATACGGCTCAAGCAATTGGAATCAGGTGTGTAATGGTGGTATGGTGGCGGCTTCATTGGCTGTTGCTGAGGTTGATCCTGAATTGGCTGCAAAAACAATCTATAGAGCAATAGATGGGATGGTTTATGCCTTGCATGAATATGGTCCTGATGGTGTTTACCCTGAAGGCGCAACCTACTGGGGCTATGGCACAGCCTTTTCAGTCATTACAGCCGCAATGTTTGAAAGTGCACTAGGAACTGATTTTGGAATGTTGGATTATCCTGCGTTTAAAGAAAGTGCCGTCTTTAGGATGCTATCGAATGCTCCTTCAGGTTTGATGTACAACTTTGCAGACAGTGGGACCAAAAGAGGAAGAAATGGAGATTTAACCTTGGCCTGGTTTGCATCAAAGACAGGCAATAAGACATTTTTTGAAGAGGATTATTTCCTAAAACCGCCGACGGAAATGGGTAAACTCTCCAGACACGCTGGCCCAGCTTTAGTATGGCTTGCTCAGTTTGAAGAGGAAGGCGAGGAGACTCTCCCTAGGGCCTGGACAGGCAATGGAGCAAATCCAGTCGTATTTTTTACAGGCGGTGATGACGATCCTCGTAACTATTATTTTGGAGGTAAAGGAGGTTTTGGTGCAGTGAACCATGGTAACATGGATGCTGGGTCCTTTGTATTTGAGTTGAATGGCGTGAGGTGGAGCGTTGATCCTGGTCGTACCAACTATGGCAGAATAGAAAGAACAGGTTTTAACCTTTGGGGTAGGTGTCAGGACTGTGATCGATGGAAGTTGATGAATAAGCACAATTTTGGACACTCTACACTTTCTATCAATAATAGGCTTCACATTGCCAAAGGGAAAGCTACAATCACGGATTTTAAAGGTGGAGAAAACCCTGAGGTAACGATTGATATGTCACCGGTGTTTGAAGGACAGCTGGAAAGTGCTCAACGCCGATTTGTGAAGGATAGCCCTGCTTCATTATTTATTGAGGACAAAGTAGAAATTTTGGAAAATACGAAATTGATTACCTGGCAGTTAATGACTTTGTCTGAGGTGGAAATTGTAGAAGGTGGAGCTATCCTGAGACAGGAAGGAAAGTCATTGAAAGTAGAAAACCTTTCACATCCCGAGTTGACCTTTTCTCTTATTTCACTGGATCCACCGCCGCATGAGCTGGACAATAATATAAAGGATTTGAAGAGACTAGAACTTCGAATACCTGCCTGGGTTCTAGCAGAGAATGAAGGAACTATTCAAATACGGCTTACTGAAAACTGAAATGAAGAAATCTTGCATTGGCTATGCTGTATTGGTAGGTCTTCAATTACTTATAGTTAATGGGTTGCAGGGGCAAACATTAACTGTAGAAGGTAATGCCTTTCTATTGAATGATAAGCCGTTTGACATGTGGGGAGTAAGAGTTGCTAGTGCCTCACAAAAAAATAAGTATACCAAAAGTTTAATCTCTAATCTTGACAGCTATAAATCCGCTGGGATAAACTCTATTTCCGTTTTCTTTCAAGGCTCAAGTGGTGGTTACTCTGAACCATTCTATGATAGTGGGCGGAAGATCAAAAATGCTGATTGGAAAAGAATGACTGAACTTATTGAGGCTTGTGCTGCTCTGGATATGGTAGTCATTGTGGGTATTTTTTATCAAAGAACGGTTAAAAACCCAGAGCTTAGCAAGCTTCAATCCGAAGAAGACATTAGAACAGCGGTACGCACTGTAGCTGAAAAATTAAAGCCTTACAAAAATGTCATTGTGAACATTGCCAACGAGCAGAATTCCAATCACTATAAAGCATTCGAGGCATTTGATTTTAACAATCCTCAAAACATTATTAGCCTTTGCCAGGAGGTAAAAAGTGTGGACCCAAGTAGAATAGTTGGCGGTGGTGGATACACCGATAACCTGAATGTGATTATTGGAAAGTCTGAGTTTGTGGATGTGCTTCTTTTTGATACTTTTTCCGAAGACATAGAAAACGATCAGGACAGTGGATGGCACTACGATTATTTCAGGGCAGAAGGTGTGCGTGACAAGCCGATAGTTAATGTAGAACTTTTCGGCGGCTGGACAAGAAAGTTTATGCCACAAGGGGTGTATACGGATGAAGGCAAGTCAATTCATTTCAAAGAAATTAATGCTGCTAAGAAAAGACCGGGATTGTATGTCCATTTGCATTCCAATCCATGGTATCAGGGCGTTGCTCAGGATATCCCTAACAGATTTGACCTGGGAGGTGATGGAACAAGCGTTAATCCGGGAGTAAAGTGGTATTTTGATGAAATACAAAATCAGAAAAAATGAATATCAAAAGGTCATTATATGCTCTTATATTTTCATTAACCCTAATCGGTTTTTGCCATGGCCAAAGTGACATCCAAAAAATAAAAGTTAGAATTGTAAATGAACTTCTTGAACAGGAATTAGATGATGATAAAATCTCCACATTGATCAATCAGATCAGTAGTGATGGCTCCTGGTCAGACATTAATTATGAAGACCTGTCATTAACGGGCTATCAAAACCGCATCCATGTTTCAAACCTACTACTCCTTAGTAAGGCTTACAGCAACCCGACCTCCAGTTTCTTTGAAAATGTAGATATTAAGAAGGCTTTTTTGCTGGCCATTGATTTTTGGATAAAACATGATTTTATAGCTGCCAATTGGCATACCAATGAAATTGCAAATCCCAGAAATTGGACGGGCATTCTTTTGTTGATGGAAAATGTGCTGAGTGAAGAGCAAATGCTGGCCTTAGTTGACATGGCTGGTCGAGCCAATTTTGATTCCTGGGGAGCACGCCCGGGAGGTGATCAAATTAAAATTGCCGGCATAGCTGCGGAGTTAGCTGTATTTAGAGAAGATGAACAAACTCTGAATCGTGCTGTTGAGGTCATGGCCAATGAAGTTCAAATCTCTTCAGGAAATGGGATTAAACCTGATTTTTCATTTCATCATAGGGTAGATCGTGTTACATCAATACTTGCCTACGGTACAGGTTATGCGGCAGCCTTTGCCAATTGGGCTGTAAGGCTCGCAGATACGAAATATCGTTTCTCTGAGAGGTCTACAAAGTTGCTCGTAGACTTCTATTTAGATGGAATTTGTAAATCCATGGTTCATGGTATATATAAAGACCCTGGTGCAATGAACAGAGGTGTTTCAAGGAAAGGCTATCTCAAATCTTCAAGTACTAAGATCGCCCTGGACCTGATGAGAGCGACGGATTATAGAAAAGATGAAATACAGAATATATTGAAAGTTAGTAAAGGTGAGCAAGGGACAAGGCTCAGTTCAAATCGCTTTTTTTGGCATTCCGAATATCACAGCCATCAACGACCAGATTATTTCACCTCTGTTAGAATGTATGCCGATCGAAACCACAATATGGAATATCCGCATAACAAGGAATCCCTAAAGATGCATCACATGGCCGATGGGGCAAATTTTATCTCTAAAACGGGCCAGGAATATTATGATATATTTCCAGTTTGGGATTGGCAGAAAATCCCGGGAACAACAGTTGTACAAAAGCCGGAGCTATCTTCCCATAACCAAATTGTTAAATGGGGGAAGACCGATTTTGTTGGAGGATTGACCGATGGCATTTATGGTGCGTCTGTTTTTGATTTTGACAGTCCACATGACGAGCTAGTAGCTCGCAAATCCTGGTTTTTCTTTGACAAGGAACATGTTTGCCTTGGGGCTGGGATAAATTCAAATGCTGGAAGTCAGGTAGTAACTACTTTGAATCAGAGCCTTATGACTGATGAGGTGTTTGTTAGGTCGGGCAATAAAAAGTCAAAGCTCAAAAAAGGAGAGCACTCACTGAAAGAAGTTTCATGGGTGCATGATGGTACTTTTGCCTATATATTTCCTGAACCAATTGATATTTCAATAAGAAATCGAATGCACAAGGGTCGCTGGCAGGATATCAACAAACAAGCTTCTCATGCTGATAAAGACCCTGTTGAAAAAGAACTCTTCTGTGCCTGGATAGACCATGGAGTGAGTCCGAAAAATGCATCTTACCAATATATTGTCAGACCTACAGAATCAGTAGGAGACCTAGACAAGTCAATCGGACTTAACGAGATTGTTGTTTTGTATAATAGTACTCATATCCAGGCAGTGCAACATCGAGGTTTAGATTTGACCCAGATTGTATTTTACAAGCCTGGCAAAATCACATTGGGTAATGGAGTTGAATTGTCAGTTGCTCAACCCGGTCTCGTGATGGTAGAGAGCTCTGGAAACGGTATTTCCAAGATGTCAATAGCCGATCCCACAAGAAAATTGAAATCATTCAAATTGGAAATTAAACCTAAATTCAAAGGCAAAAGCAATTTTGACATAATGCTTCCAAAGGATGGAAACGCTGGGAAAAGTATTGTCATAGATGAGAGTACAGATTTAAACAAATTGTTGGCCTCTGATCTGCTACCTGAGAATGTAGAGAAGTCAGAAAGTCAACAAGGCATTAGGCGGCATTATATCGGTGAAAGATATGGAGGAGGTGTCATCATTTGGCTTGATGAAAATAGTGAGCATGGCATAATTGCCGCTACTACAGACAGCCATGCGTCTGTCCAATGGAAAAATGGATTTGCCAAAGATATTGAACATTTCAGCGATAGGGGTGATAGAGTGACTAACGCTCGTGGAGATGGAATAGGTGCAGGAGAAATGAATACCATGATTGTGGTTGCTCAACAAACCAGAGACAGGTTCAATGGAAATTTCGCAGCGAAAGTCTGTGTGGATTCCAAACAAGGAGGATATGGGGATTGGTATTTACCTTCCAAGGCAGAACTAGGATTAATGCATGAATTCAAGGAAGAAATTGGAGGATTTGTTAGTACCAACTACTGGAGTTCAACAGAGTATAATGTTGGTTTCGTCTGGGGTTTGGGATTCAAAGGTTATAAAAGCGAATATACTTTCAACAAGGGCAGCAGAGTAGCTGTACGATGTGCCAGAAAGTTTTAAGAAATAATAAGTCACAAGAATTATGAAAAAGAACGGTCAATTATTATCAATCATTTTATTTCTAGGCCTCTTTCAGTCAGTTTTAGCACAAGATCCTGACATTGAAATAATCAAGAAAAGGGTAGTCTCTGAGCTTATGAAGCCTGAGGTAGATGATGCTGAAGTTACTCAATTAGTAGCTTCAATTAAAGAAGACGGAACCTGGCCGGGAATTGATTATGAAAATGTATCCAGGGAGGGTTTTGAGCACCGAAACCATAGTGGTAACATGGTTACTCTTGCTCGGGCCTATAAGACTAAATCCTCTAAACACTATAGGAAGAAAAAGGTAAAATCAACCATCAATCTTGCTTTGAAGAATTGGGTGAAAAATGATTATTTCTGCGACAACTGGTGGCACAACCAAATTGGAACTACAAATAGTTTGGTAACCCTGATGATGCTTGTTGGAGATGAATTAGACCAAACTTTGGTTGATAAGGCTCAGCCGATTATTGGTAGAGCGCATACCGAAGCACCAGGTGCAAGACCAGGGGGAGATCGTATTAAGATTGCAGGTATTCAGGCAAAGAATAGCCTTTTCATTGGTGATGATGAGAAGTTCAATGAAATAGTAAGAATTATTGAAGGGGAAATCAAATTCTCAAAATGGGTTGGTGCCAAATATGGCTATGGTTTTAGATTTATTCCAACTGGATTCGCTAACCGAGAGATGGGTGGTCGAGGAATTCAATACGATAATAGTTTTCATCACAGAGTTGATGGGGTTAACAACACATTGTCTTACGGTCTGAGTTATGCAAAAGCTTTTGCCGAGTGGGCAGATTATACAGCTGGGACCAAGTTCAGATTCTCCGACGATAAGATGGCAGGACTGATTGACTACTTCCTGGATGGAGTTTGTAAGACAGCCGTATTTGGTAAATACCCGGATGCCGGTGCTAAAAATAGAAGCATTAGTCGAGAAGGTGCTTTGAAAGCCTATAGTGCTGACTTGCCCAGCAAGCTGTTGAAGGTTTCAGACTACAGAAAAGAAGAGCTGCAAGAGATTATTGATATCAGAACAAAGGATAAGAAACCAACCCTTTCACATGCTACATATTACTGGCATTCAGAGCATTTCACCGTTCAGCGACCTGAATGGTTTGCATCGGTAAGAATGTACTCCACACGCACACACAATATGGAGCAACCATACAACAGTGAAGGTTTTTTTAATCACCATAGAGGAGATGGTACTAACCATATTTCCGTTTCAGGTGATGAATACAAGGAGATGGCCACCGTATTTGATTATCAGAAAATACCCGGGACAACAGTAATGCAGAAAGCAGAGATGCCATCTTCGAAAGAGTTGCAAAAACTGGGACTCACTAAGTTTGTTGGTGCTGCTACTGATGGAAAATATGGAACGGCATCTTTTGACTTTAGAAGTCCACATGATCCTTTAATAGCCCGTAAGTCATGGTTCTTTTTTGATGATGAATATGTTTGTCTGGGAGCAGGAATTTCAGGCAAGGACAAAGACCTATCGGTGGCCACAACACTGAACCAGTGCTTGCTCAGGAGTGATGTAACTATTTCATCTGGAGGAAACAACTCGGTTGTTAATAAAGGTGATAAGCCGGTAGAGAAGACAGACTGGATTCACCATGATAATGTTGGTTATGTATTTCCAAACCCAACCACTATAAACATCAAAAATAATGCAGCTAAAGGATCTTGGTGGAGAATAAACAGACAGACGGATTCCCCGAAGGATGAAATAGAGTTGGATGTTTTTACAGCCTGGATAGACCATGGAAAAAGACCAAGTGAACAGACCTATGAATACATTGTTGTTCCTGCTAGTTCTGTTGAAGATTTGAAGCAAGGCACTTCAAAAAACAACATTACGATTTTGGCCAATACACCTGATGTTCAAGCTGTTAAGCATACTGGCCTGGGGATGTGTGAAGCAGTGTTTTATAGGGCACGTGAGGTTAAAATGAGCGCAAATATCAAGATTGTCAGCCAAAGTCCATCAATAGTAATCCTGAAGACAAATAACGGCACTATTTCAGAGATCACTGTCTCTGATCCCAATAGGGAATTGAATAAATTGCTACTGTCAATTTCGGCCAAAATCGACAGTAGTGGAGAAGGCTATCAGGCCTTTTGGAATGATAAGGAAAAAATGACTGAAATGCTTATTGATTTGCCCAAGGGCCAATATGCAGGTCAAAGTGTGACAATAAAACTTTAGTAAAATGACAAAGACAATTAGATACAGTTGGAGCTCATTATTCAACTTATTGTTGGTTGCCCTAGTCTGCACAGTAATCTCATGTGGTACAGAAGATGCTCCAACAGTTGACCTATCCGAAGCTGGACACCCGCGATTACTTCTTTTGAAGGGAGAGGAGGAGCAGATTCAGGAGATGATTGATTCTGATGGTGTTTGGAAGAAAGTACATTTCGCCATCATTGAAAAAAGCACGGATTTGGTTGGTGATCCGGTGCTGGAAAGAAAAATGATTGGGAGAAGACTTTTAAGTACCTCCAGGGAAGCGCTGAAAAGAATATTTTTCCTTTCATACTCCTATCGAATGACCGGTAATGAGAGTTACCTGAAGCGGGCAGAAAAAGAGATTATTGCTGTGTGTAGGTTCAGCGATTGGAATCCGTCCCATTTTCTGGATGTAGCCGAAATGACCATGGCAGTAGCCATTGGCTATGACTGGTTGTTTGAGGATTTGTCAGAGACCGCAAGAATAGAAGCCAAAAGTGCGATATTGACCAAAGGGATAAATGAATCCAAGGCAGGTAACAATTGGTGGTTGACTTCTGAAAACAACTGGAATCAGGTATGTAATGCGGGAATAGCCTTTGGTGCTTTAGCCATTCAGGAAGATTATCCGGAGGTAGCCACAGAGATAATTAGTCGGGCTATTCAATCATTACCCATGGCCATGGAAGCCTACCAACCAGATGGTGTTTATCCGGAGGGATACGGCTATTGGGGCTATGGTACTGGATTTAATATATTGTATCTAAGTGCTGTAGAAAAAGCGCTAAATGATGACGGTGGATTAAGCGCCACGGAGGGTTTTATTGATACTGGTCATTTTCTAAAACACATGATTACGCCTACTGGAGGCAACTTTACCTGGGCTGATTGTGGAACTGGCACCAACCTAAAGCCTGCAATGTTCTGGTTTGCCGAAAAGACTAATGATCCTTCAATACTATGGTCTGAAAAGAGATTTTTTGATCAAACTAATTTTGATAGCTTCAAAGGAATTCGGGATTTACCTGCCTTAATGGTTTGGGGAAAGAACATTCCTTTGAATAGTATTCCCGAGCCAGAAGAAAAGTTTTGGACAGGGCAGGGGCCCAATCCGGTGGCGATGATGCGCTCCAGTTGGACTGATTCAAAAGCAGTTTATATGGGCTTCAAAGTGGGATCTCCTTCTGTAAATCATGGTCATATGGACATTGGTTCCTTTGTCATGGAAGCCGACGGAGTACGTTGGGCAACTGATTTAGGAAGTCAGAATTATGAGTCCCTGGAATCACTTGGCATGAAGATTTTTGGCAAAGGTCAGGATGCCGAGCGTTGGACAATCTTTAGAATGAATACTTTTTCTCATAATGTTTTGATCGTAGATGGAGAACAACAGAGAGTTGATGGATATGCCCAAATTGATAAGCACTCTGATCAGGAAGATTTCATGTATTCAATTTCTGATATTTCATCTGTGTATAATGGACAGCTAAAAAGTGTTAGTCGCGGCGTTGCGCTTAAGGACTTAAAATATGCCATCATAAGAGATGAGTTTGAAACCATGAATAAAACCACAACTATTCGCTGGAACATGGTGACTTACTCTAATGTTGAGCTTGGAGATAATGAAGCAACACTGATTGATGGAGGTAAAGTGCTAAAGCTAAAAGTTCAGGGCCCTGACAATATTGAAATGAAGACATGGAGCACGGCACCTACCAATAACTACGATGCAGAAAACCCAGGCACCATCATGGTGGGTTTTGAGTGCGAAGTGCCATCCAACACAGTGGATTCGTTTGAAGTGATTTTAACACCACAGGATGTTGAATTGGAGGCTGCTTTTCTTGATAGGTCTCTGGCAGAATGGTAGATGATTTATTAACAGTAAACCAAGTAAATCAGTTTGATTCGAATGTTCAATTCTACTTTTAAAACCTACTTCTTTACAGCTCTTTTGAGTTTGGTGTTTTCAGGCCTAAACTCGTGCAGCAGTAAGGAAGAGATACCGGATATTGACTTGTCAGAAGCTGGCCATCCACGAATTTTGTTGTTGGAAGGAGAAGAAGCTGAAATTCAAGCCTTGATTGATTCTGATGAAGTATGGAAAAAAGTACACTTTGCCATTATTGAAAAAGGCACTAATTTGATCGGAGATCCTGTTTTGGAAAGAAAGATGATCGGGAAAAGACTTTTGAACACATCAAGGGAAGCTTTGAAAAGAATATTCTTTTTGTCTTATTCTTATAGAATGACAGGTTTTGAGAGCTATCTAGAGAGAGCGGAAAAAGAAATTATTGCCGTGTGTAGATTCAGCGATTGGAATCCGTCCCATTTTTTGGATGTGGCAGAAATGACCATGGCTGTTGCAATAGGATATGATTGGTTGTTTGAGGATTTGTCAGAGACTGCAAGAATAGAAGCCAAAAGTGCGATATTAACCAAGGGGATAAATGAGTCAAAAGACGGTACACAATGGTGGCTTACCTCCGAACATAACTGGAACCAGGTATGTAATGCAGGAATAGCTTTTGGAGCACTGGCTATACAAGAGGATTACCCTGATGTAGCTGATGAAATGATCAATCGAGCCATTCAATCATTACCCAAGGCCATGGAAGCCTATCAACCTGATGGCGTCTATCCTGAGGGTTATGGCTATTGGGGCTATGGTACGGGATTTAATATTTTGTTTCTGACTGCTGTGGAAAAAGCACTAAATGATGATGGTGGGTTAAGTGCCACCGAGGGTTTTATAGATACTGGTCATTTTCTAAAACACATGATTACGCCTACTGGAGGCAACTTTACCTGGGCTGATTGTGGTACTGGCACCAATCTAAAGCCTGCAATGTTCTGGTTTGCCGAAAAGACTAATGATCCTTCAATACTATGGTCCGAAAAGAGGTTTTTTGATCAAACTAATTTTGATAGTTTCAAAGGAATTCGGGATTTACCTGCTTTAATGGTTTGGGGAAAGAACATTCCTCTGAAGAACATTCCCGAGCCTGAAGAAAAATTTTGGACAGGGCAGGGACTGAACCCGGTCGCCATGATGCGTTCCAGTTGGACTGATTCAAAAGCAGTTTATATGGGCTTCAAAGTGGGATCTCCTTCCGTAAACCATGGACACATGGACATTGGTTCCTTTGTCATGGAAGCCGACGGAGTACGTTGGGCCACTGATTTAGGAAGTCAGAATTATGAGTCCCTGGAATCACTTGGTATGAAGATTAATGGCAAAAGTCAGGATGCAGAACGCTGGACGATCTTTAGAATGAATACATTTTCACATAATGTTTTGATCGTAGATGGAGAACAACAGAGAGTTGATGGATATGCCCAAATTGATAAGCACTCTGATCAGGAAGATTTCATGTATTCAATTTCTGATATTTCATCTGTGTACAATGGACAGCTAAAAAGTGTTAGTCGTGGCGTTGCGCTTAAGGACTTAAAATATACCATCATAAGAGATGAGTTTGAAACCATGGATAAAACCACAACTATTCGCTGGAACATGGTGACTTACTCTGCTGTTGAGCTTGGAGATAAAGAAGCCACATTGATTGACAATGGTAAAGTGCTGAAAATGAAAGTTCAGGGACCTGACAATATTGAAATGAAGACATGGAGCACGGCACCTACCAATAACTATGATGCAGAAAATCCGGGCACTATCATGGTGGGTTTTGAGTGTAAAATCCCTGCCAATACACAACAAGCATTTGAAGTGATATTGGTGCCTGAGTCAGCTTCTGCAGAAGCCCAATTCTCGGATATGGCGCTGGATAGCTGGTAAGTCATTCCCTCATATTAACCGTTGAAAAGATTAGAGTCTTTTCTTAATTCTAGAATACAACAATTCAATTAATATTTTAATGAATGATCATATAGTTCATTAAATCAGTGTTTTATAGATTGAAAGGAATATTGAGTTATTATCGTTAAATTTACTAAGCTCAATAGTCAACTCTTTTCAAACCTAAACTCATTTCTCTATGAACTATCCAGAATTTTTCCAACGCTTTATTGATAACATGCACACATACCTTCCTGGTGTGATTGGGGCAATTGTAGTCTTCATAATAGGTTGGATCATTGCCATCCTATTGAGAAAGATTGTACATGGGCTGATGAAGCGAACAGAGTGGGATGAACGTTTGCTCGGAAATACCATAGTGGATACCAACAAGTTCATTGCCAATCTGGTCTACTACCTTTTCATGGTGGTATTGCTGGTGATTGTTTTGGAGATGCTTGGCCTGAGTCACGTACTGGATCCGATCAAACACATGCTCACCGAATTTTTGGGCTTCATACCAAATATAGTAGCAGCCGGAGCAATTGCTTTTCTTGGCTATGTTATAGCCACATTCGTATCGAATTTGGTGAAAATGGCCGGAAGCTTTGTGGATAGGCTTGCAGAAAGAACAGGATTTAAGGATACAGAAAAGCTCGTTTACTTTATTCAGAAACTGGTTTT
The DNA here is from genome assembly GCA_049115735.1 of Cyclobacteriaceae bacterium. Classification (GTDB taxonomy): domain Bacteria; phylum Bacteroidota; class Bacteroidia; order Cytophagales; family Cyclobacteriaceae; genus CAXBNB01. The sequence continues at coordinate 68,118 of JAGDZP010000040.1, forward strand.
CATTGTAATATTCATTCCTTCCATTATCCAGGCATTAAATGCCTTACAGCTTGATGCGATTACAAACCCAGCCAATAATATTTTGCATTCCCTCACTGATGCAGTACCAAACATTATTGGAGCAACTTTGATAGTTATCATTTTCAGTGTTGGTGGGAAATTCCTTTCATCCTTCCTGGGTGATTTACTGGTCAACCTGGGAACTGACGAATTTGGTAAAAAGCTACAACTCTTCATAGTGAGTGATGAGCACTCCCTTTCCAAAATACTAGCCAACATTGTTTACTTTTTTGTTGTGTTTTTTGGAGTGGTCACGGGTATCGAAATGTTAGGCTTTGAACGCCTTTCAGAGATATTTCATACCATACTCAACTTGCTGGGTAATATTATGTTTGGCTTGCTTGTAATGGTAATAGGTAATGTGGTGGCATCAACTGTTCATGCTGCGTTAACCAAAACAAATGACAACAAGTATATGGCTGGCATTGCCAGAGTGGGTATTATTGGCTTGTTCCTGGCCATTGCCCTAAGAACAATGGGTATTGCCAATAGCATTGTTGAATTGGCATTTGGTCTCACCCTCGGTTCACTAGCAGTTACTATAGCATTAGCGTATGGACTAGGTGGGAGAGAAGCCGCTGGCAAGCACATGGAGAAAATCCTAAAAAAGTTCCAGTCGGACGATTGATAATGGTCAAAGCAATTTGAATGCGGGCTCATAAGCCCGTCATCAAAACATAGCAAAGCATTAGCTTAAAAAAAGAGTACAAAAGACTCCAAAATTCGAGTATTAACATAGGGATGTATGTATTTGGGTACAGTGTTTGATTGTACTGGGCTCTCGTACCATTGTGCGTAATTCTGGCTTCACTTTCTTGTTTGTAAACCAGCTGAATTCCACGGTACATACATTGAGATCACTAAAACTATACTTTTACTATGAAATCAACTATCCAAACACTGGCCCTTGGCCTGGTGTTAGCTACTGCATTCACTGCTTGTCAAAAAGTTGACGACTCTGGTCACCCTCGGATATTACTTCTGGAAGGTGAAGAGAACACCATCAAAAATCAAATCAAATCTAGCGAGTCCTGGGGAAAGATGCACCAGGCTATTATTGATGAAAGCAACAATCTGTTGTCGCAAGAGCCTCCAGAACGAAAAAAGGTCGGTAGAAGACTGCTTGGTGTATCAAGGGAATATTTGAGACGTGTCTACTTCTTATCATATGCTTATCGCATGACTGGTGATCAGCGGTATGCGGATCATGCTGAGAAACATATGCTAAAATCTGCCAGCTTCTCAGATTGGAATCCTACGCATTTTCTGGATGTGGGTGAAATGACCATGGCACTTGCTATTGGTTATGATTGGCTTTACAGCGAGTTGTCAGAAGAATCGAGAAAGACAATTCGAGAAGCCATTGTAGAATTAGGGATAAGACCATCCTACAATGACGACTACAATTGGTTTCTTAAAGCCGTACACAATTGGAACCAGGTATGTAATGCAGGCATGACATATGGAGCACTGGCTGTTCAGGAGTTTTATCCTGAACTTGCTGATTCTGTTATAAATAGGGCATTTGAGACTATTCCAAGGGCAATGCATGACTATAGACCGGATGGCGCCTATCCTGAAGGATATGGCTACTGGGGTTATGGTACCACCTTCAATGTAATGTTTATCAGTGCGGTAGAAAAAGCACTGGGAACAGACCGAGGTTTATCTGACAGTCCTGGATTTTTAGATTCCCCCAAGTTTATGGAGCACATGGTTACGCCATCTGGTATCTGCTACAATTGGGGTGATTGCGGCCAGAGAGGTGGTCTGCAATCTGCTATGTTCTGGTTTGCCGAAAGGACGAACGATCCTTCAATACTTTGGTCAGAAAATCTATTTCTTCAAACAAACGATTATTCTGAATTCACACGTAATCGCTTGTTGCCTTCTATAATGATATGGGGAAAGGATATTCCTGTAGAACAAATAGCGGAACCTGATTCCAAGTTTTACATAGCTCAGGGTAAAAACCCTGTTTGTTTGATGCGAAACTCCTGGACAGACAAAAACGCTATGTACCTGGGCTTCAAAGCTGGTTCACCTTCAGTGAATCATGGGCATATGGATATTGGCTCATTTATTATGGAATCTGACGGAGTTAGATGGGTGATGGACTTTGGTTCTCAAAATTATGAATCATTGGAGTCTAAAGGAATGAGCATTTTTGGCAAAGAACAAAATGCACAGCGATGGACAATATTTAGACTAAATAATTATGCACATGCTACGCTCACGATCAACGATTCTCTTCAGCGTGTGGATGGCTATGCTAAAATGGATACTTATTCTGATAACGAGGAGTTTATGTTCGCTACATCAGACATTTCCTCTCTTTATAATGGCCAACTCAAAAAGGCTGTAAGAGGTGTCGGGATAAAAGAAGGAGCCTATACAGTGATACGCGATGAAGTAGAAACACTTGGAAATTCCACCAAGCTGAGGTGGAATCTTGTAACGCCCGCAGAGGTATCACTGACAGATAAAGGAGCTGTGTTGACAAAGGATGGCAAAACGCTAAACCTGATAATCAAGAGTTCGGTTGATTATAAAATGAAAACCTGGAGCACTGCACCAACCAATGGTTATGACGCTGAAAACCCGGGAACCATCATGGTAGGTTTTGAAAGCATGTTGCCAGCAAACTCAACAGAAACATTTGAAGTGCTGCTAATTCCAGAGGACGTTGACAATGCCTCTTTTACGGATCAATCTCTTAACAACTGGAAATAATCACAAATCACTATTCAACTATGTACAAATTTACACACCACCTACTGGCGCTGCTTCTAGTTGTTGCAACTTCATCAACTTTTGCGCAAGACATTTCAAAATCTGACATAGACAAAGCGATTGACATCAATTCGCTGGAACACCCATATCTATACTTCAACAAACAAGATAAAGTTGAGATTTTAAAGCGTATTGAGACTGACAAGGAAAGTAATGATATTCTCAGAAAAATGAAGGCCCAGGCTAAGATGTGGCTGAGCATGCCGGTAGATCGAAATATTCCTATCCAAGGCAAGAACACCAGAGCAGGCTGGTCAGAGCATGACCTGAATGGAGAATACGGTAGGTACTACTCCAAAACTAGGAACAATGCCTATCACCTCGCTTTCCTTTATCAAATGACAGGGGAACAAAAGTATGCTGACAAAGCATTCGAATTTGCTGATGCCTTTTGTGATTTGACTACCTGGACGCAGAGGGCGCACGAGTTTCCGATCATCTATACCAGGATTATGCCCTGGAATGTACCGGACGATCAAGTGAACTTCAATTTTGACCATTACAATGGTGATTCAGGCAGAATGATTGCTGCAGTATACGACTGGTTGTACCCTGCGCTTAATCAGGTTCAACGAGACCGTATCAGAGGGGCTTTGTTGGAGAAGGTGATTACACGAGTACGTGGAGACTATGAATTTCACTGGTGGGCTACAGCCTACCGTTGCAATTGGAATGGTGTATGCAATTCTGGTGTTGGACTTGCTGGTCTTACTTTGCTCAAGGAGCACCCGCAGCTTGCTGATGTGGTGGCTGAATCATACAATCGCATCAATAAACTCTTCAATCAGCTGGGTCAGGATGGTGGCTGGCAAGAAGGAGGTGGTTACTGGAGATATGGTGTGGAAACATCTTCCTTTTTTGCAGACGCCCTAAAAAGACTGACCAAATCGAAGTACAACTTATTTGAAAACAAGCGACTAAAGAGCAACCCAACTAGTTTCGGAATTCACCTTTCATTGCCAGGAGATAAGTCCCTCAATTTTGCCGATTCGAAGGGTAATAATCTGGTAGGGAACACCTTTCTTATTAATAAGCTGGCTAACGAAACCAAAAACCCTCAGGCGGCCTGGTACAGGAAAATGTTCGACGAAGGGGAAGAAATATTTGACTTGATATGGGAAAGGCCGACTATCAAAGCAGCTCCGCCTAAAGTTCCATCAAAGCACTTCCGTACCATTGATTGGTGGGTGATGCGTAGCGATTTCACCGATCCGGACAAAGTCCTGGTAGCTGGTAAGGCTGGTATGAACGACGACCCTCACCATGGTCACCTTGATATAGGACATTTCATTACATTTTGGAAAGGGGAGTACTACATTCAGGATCAGGGACGGATTGGATATGATGAAAAGTACTTTGACGAAGTAAGGTTTGATTACCCGGAAGCATCAAGTGCCGGGCACAATACTGTTTTGGTAAACGGAGAAATTCAAATCTCAGGTAAATACTACAAAAAACCTTATGACTATTCAGTTGGAGGCAAAGTGCTGGAGTTCAGAGCTTCTGACAATCGTGACTATGTGCTCATGGATCCGACTAATGCTTACCCAAAGAAGGAACTGAAAAAATGGAGAAGACATGTAGTCCTTGACAAACCACAAGTAACAATAGTGCTTGACGAGATTACTGCTGATTCAGGGGATCAGATTGAGGTTAGATTTCACCCAGGAGTAGACTACAGCGTAGAGGATGGTTTTGTATTACTGGAAGGAGAAAAAGGTAAAATGGCACTCATACCTGTGTTAAGTGAGGATTTTGATATTAAGGAAGGAAGGCATGCTTCTCAGTTCGTACATGGCAAATCTGATTTTCATTGGTTACCATATTTCGATACAGAAGTGAAAGCCAAAGGCGCAAATACTATAGTTGGTACCATCATACTTCCTGTTTCCAATGCTGAGGAAGCTAAGAAAATAGCGGCCTCCAGGAAAATGACCACTAGCGATTCAGGTGCTGTTACAGTCGATTTTTCCTCCGGAGGACAAAACTTCAGTTTTAGCTTCGAAAAGTCTGGTGAAGGGCTTGTACTAAAGAAATAAGATTTTATGGTTAGAGCCTGCATCCTTTCTTTGATATTATTACTGTGCCTGTGTTCACTTGGCTGTAAGTACACTAAAAAGTACGATGTAAGAAAATCGAAGCAAGAATACATAATGGTGGATGCGAAAGTCCGTAAATACAATAAAGATGGCACCAGAAATTATTTGAATTATAAGCCCTTCAAGACCAGAACCGTTGAATTGCTTAATGGCTATGAACCATCAAAGGAGGCACTAAAACTAAGTAAATATGGTGGGAGAACAGACAGGCGAGTGGAGGCAACTGGATTTTTTTATGTGAAAAAAATTGATAGTAGGTGGTGGGTTATAGACCCTCAAGGATATTATTATTTCAATATAGCCTTGAATAGCATCAAGCCTGGAGGATCAGAAAGGAACCAGCGCGTGTTAAAAGCTAAATATGATTCAAAAGAAAACTGGATGAAAGAGACTATTTTTCTGTTGCAGGAAAATGGATTTACATGCGCAGGTTCATGGTCAGATGCAGAGCTTATATCTGAAGCGAATAATAAGTTGGATAATCCCTTCACTTACTGCGTAAATTTAAATTTTATGAGTAAGTATGGCAAAGTACGGGGAGGAACTTATCAACTACCGGGGCATGTTGGTTATCCCAAGAATGCCATTTTCGTTTTTGATCCAGAATTTGAAGCTTTTTGTGATCAACATGCGCAGCAGCTAGAGGCAAAGAAAAATGACCCTAATATTTTTGGTTATTTTTCAGATAATGAGATGCCTTTTAAAATTAATTCTTTAGAGAATTACTATTCATTGCCTGAAGAAGAACCTGGTCACAAAGCCGCTGTAAAATGGATGAAGGATCGAGGCATTAAGCTTGAGAATATTACTGATCAACATCGTCAGGAATTTTTGTCTTTAGTAGCTGAAAAATACTTTTCCATTGTTTCAAAATCCATAAAGAAGTATGATCCAAACCATATGTACATAGGGGCCAGGTTTTACAGTAGTGAAAAGAACCAACCGGCTTTCATGAAAACAGTTGGAAAATATTTAGACATAGTTTCTAATAATTATTACGGAAAATGGACTCCTGATCAGACTGATATGGACAACTGGGCGAATTGGACGGGCAAGCCATTTATCATTACGGAATATTATACTAAAGGAGAGGATTCCGGAATGGGTAATACAAGTGGTGCTGGTTGGATAGTACGTACTCAAAGGGATAGAGGTTTATTTTACCAGAATTACAACCTTGCATTGATCGAATCTAAAAATTGTGTAGGCTGGCATTACTTTAAATACCAGGATAACGATCCGACTGCCAAAGGAGTAGATCCATCAAATGTGGATTCGAATAAAGGGATTGTGAATAATGATTATGAGGTATGGAAACCAATGATTGTAAAAATGAATGAACTTAATAACCAGGTTTATCAAATCATAGATTACTTCGATTCGAAATAGATATTAATAAACTTATTGACTTTAATGACATGTATTTAACAAGCCGCCTAATCAAATTACAACTTATAATAGTCATGGGCATTTCAGGATGTGTTCAAAACAAAACAAAGGAACCAGTTGTAATAAATGAGACAGACCAGATTGAGACGATCCAAGAAACTATTAAGATCGATTCTGTATGGGCAGGACATCCGGTAGGTTTTAGCATATTGACACATGGAAACAGGCAGTATATAGCATATTACAATGCTCAACGGCATACTGTAGTTGGACAGAGGAATTTGTCTGATAAGCAATTTGAACTGCACGAACTCCCACCAACCGACAGAGAAACAAATGGCGGGACAAGTTCTGTTGTAGGCTGGGATAGCCATAATTTTCTGACCCTAGGTATTGACAAGGAAGGTTTCATTCACCTTTCGGGAAATGTACATGTGAATCCACTGACATACTTCAGAAGCACAGCACCGAATGATATTTCCACTTTAGAGCAGATATATAGTATGGTGGGCACAGAAGAACAGCGTACGACATACCCTCATTTTATGCTCACTAAAGAAGGTGAACTACTATATCATTACAGGGATGGCGGCAGTGGAAATGGTAATGAAATATATAATATCTATAATACTGAAGAGAAGAAGTGGACTAGAATGTTGGATGTTCCACTAACTGATGGTCAGGGACTTATGAACGCCTATCAAACGCAACCCAGGGTAAGGGAAGATGGTTGGTACCATGTGTATTGGGTGTGGCGTGACACTCCGGACTGCTCCACAAACCATGACCTATCGTACTTCAAAAGTCCTGATTTAAAAAACTGGTATGATGCCTTTGGAAACGAAATAGCTCTGCCAGCTACATTGGACAAAAAATCGGTGATCGTCGACCCAATCCCCGTCAAGGGTGGAATAATTAACCTGGCAGCCAGGCTTTGTTTGGATGAAGAGAATAAACCACATTTCGCTTATCATAAATATGATGATGCAGGCAATTTGCAGTTTTACACAGCACATCTTACTAAGGACAAATGGGTATATGATCAGATTACAGATTGGGATTATCGCTGGGAGTTTTCTGGCAATGGTAGCATCAACAATGAGGTACGCATCAAGGGCTTCAATCGAAGAGCAGACGATAATTATGAAATTGGGTACAGCCACATAAAGTATGGCGAGGGTACCATGTTACTGGACAAAGACTTTAAGAAGGTTGGTAAAGTGCTAAAGCCAGAACCCATTACCACACGCCTAAAGGTAGAAGGAACATTTCCTGGGCTTCTCATTCAAACAACAAGCGATCTTGGTGAAGCAACAGAAGCCAATGTCAGGTACATGTTGAAATGGGAGACTATTAATAGAAATAGGGATAAGCCCAGAGAAAAGCCATGGCCCGAACCGAGCCAACTGTATTTATACAAATTAACGAAATAGCAATTTGCTGATTAAGAACTATCAAAAGCCTTATACATGAAGACCAAAGAAATATACATCCAAAGTTTGATATACATGATTGCTGCAGGGCTTTTCATGATCCAATGCTCCACACCACTTACCTGGCAGAACATGTCATCGGTAGAAGATGTTTGTCAACTATACCCAGATGAAATGAAATCTATGTTGGGAGCTTATAACCTGGATTTTGAAGGACTGGAAGATGTAAAAGATGCTTATGCTAAGAATGATCTGGCAAAAGCATGTCAGCACCTTCTCGAATACTATAAAAACTCTGACAATGCTCCACACTTGCGTATGGAGACACCAGCTACGTCTGACAAAGCAGAAGCACATGCAGACACTATTCTGACGAATGTTTTTGTAGTTCAAAACGTCAGAGGAGAGGTGCCTTATGGTGAAGACGGCCACCGTGACTGGTATTATAAAGGGCCAAACAATGATAGGGAATGGGCGTGGCTTTCCAATAGACATAGCCAGATCAACCTTGTTTTGTCCACTTACTTTGAAACAGGCAATCCTAAGTACATCCAGTATATTGACCTTTTTCTAAAAGACTTTATCATTAAGAGTAGTCCATATCCCGCGGTTAAAAGTCGTACATCCGTTTGGCGTGGTTTGGAAGTTGCTGCCAGAGCTAAAATTTGGTCACGGATATTTTATAGTCTTCTCGATAATGACCTGTTATCTCCAGCCACACGATTGTTAATGCTCAGCAGTTTGCCTGATCATGCACATTACAACAGGAATTTTCATGCGGGAAATAATTGGCTAACGATGGAGATTTCAGCGCTGGCTACCGTTGCAACGAACTTCCCTGAATACAAAGGTGCTGATGAGTGGTTAGGATATTCTATTGAAACAATGGCAGAAAGCATGAAAGGACAGGTATATGCCGATGGTGTACAAACTGAGCTGACATCTCATTATCACAACGTCTCTATGTTCAACTTTGAACTCTTCAAGGATATTTGCGATAGAGCGAATGCAGAACTTCCCGAATTCTTCAACCAGACAATAGAGGATATGTACAGCTACATTGCGCATGCAGTACGTCCCAATGGTTACCGGGCATTGAATAATGATGGTGATCGAGGCAGTGACCGTGAAATAATTGTAAAGGGAGCTAAGAAATTTAATCAGCCGGAGTGGGAATATATAGCCAGCAATGGTAAGTCAGGTACAAAACCTGCTGTTGGGCCGTCTTATTTCTATCCGTGGGCTGGGCAAATGTTTTCCAGGAGCGGATATGAAGAAGATGCCCATTGGTCGCTCTTCGATGTGGGCCCATGGGGCAGTGGTCATCAGCATAATGATAAGCTACACATTTCTATATCCGCCTTTGGTCGAGACTTGCTAGTAGATGCAGGAAGGTTTGCATATACCGGAGAGGTGGCTGAGAAATTTAGAGGCTATGCCAGGGGCACGCATGGCCACAACTCTATTTTAATTGATGGACAAGGACAAGAGCCAGATACCAAAGTAGTCAATGAACCATTGTCAGAGCAGCATTACAAGATTACTCCTGAATATGATTATGCCTGGAATTCCTTTGACAAATACGGTGATTTGGAAGGGGTAAAACATACGCGATCCATGATGTATGTTAGAGGTAATTTTTGGGTGGTAGTCGATAAAGTAGCTTCCAAAGAACCACGAAAAATTGAAACTCTATGGCATTGGCATCCGGAAAGCCAGGTTATGGCTATGGCCGACGGTGTTGTTTCCACTGACAATGCAGAGGGGAATATTAGGGTAGTGCCTGTCGGAAAAAGCGATTGGGAGATAGAGATGATCAAGGGACAGGAAGACCCTGAGATTCAAGGTTGGTACAGTGTCGAATACAACAAGTATGAGCCCAATGTTACATCCATTTATTCAACACAGGTCAAATCTGATGATGTTTTCGTTTGGTTGCTGGTTCCATACAAAACGGAACCCAAAGACCTTAAAGCCCAAATCATTTCAAAAAATGGAAACTCAGTTAAATTAAAAGTAAAGGATGCGAATCAAGGGGATTGGACACTTTCCATCCCTTATTCTAATAGTAAGCAAGTTGGATTTAAGTTTGACAAGAGGTGAAAGCTATTTACAAATATTTGATACTCTTGTTGGCAATAATAATTGCCTCTGCACCACAATCTGCAGGTCAGCAGTTAGAAAACCCCATTACCACTGAGTACTTAAAAAAGAACCTGTCTAAGAAATCACCAAAGCTGATATTAACACCTTCGATTGAGAAGAAAATAAAGAAGAAGTTGAAGTCAGATCCTCTAATGAAGGTGTTCTATAAGAACCTTCAAAACGAGAGTCTTGAGATTATGAAGAAGCCCTTGCTCAAGCGAGAATTGGAAGGTTTTAGACTATTGTTTGTATCCAGAGAAATGCTGGAGAGGATGGGAGTTCTCTGTATGGTATACCGAATAGAACAAGATCCGACAGTATTGAATAGAATCGATAAGGAATTGAATGCTGTTTTTGCCTTTGAAGACTGGAATCCTAAACATTTTTTGGATGTCGCTGAAATGTCGCTTGCTGTGGCTTTGGCCATAGACTGGGTAGGTGAATATCTCCCGGAGGAAACGGTAAAAATGGCCAAAGAAAATCTCATTGAGAAAGGACTTATTCCCAGCTTCAATGAGGGAGGAAAGCGAATGTTTTGGATTGATGGTTCAAACAACTGGAATGCTGTTTGTCATGGTGGCATGATTGCAGCCTCATTGGCAGTCGCTGATGTCAACCTTGAGTTGGCGGCCAAAACTATCAAGCGGGCATTGGATAAATTACCGAATTCACTGAAGGAATATGCACCGGATGGAATCTACCCCGAAGGACCTACCTATTGGGGATATGGAACAGGCTATGCTGTAGTGGCTTCTTCTGTTTTAACTACAGCCTTGGGCTCAGACTTTGGAATCTCCTCAAGTGCCGGATTTATGAAGAGCGCAACCTTTAGGCTACACGCTACTTCTCCATCTGGTCAGTTCTTCAATTTTGCTGATTCTGGGGATAAGAATAATGGGAGAGGTTCGGTGCTTATGTCCTGGTTTGCAGCCAAAACAGGAGATGCCCTATTCTTTGATGATGAATACTTCAAAAACCCTACGAATGCCGGTCGTTTTGCAGGCCCGGGTTTAGTATGGTTGAGTCAGTATGTGCCAGTGAAAAAGAGCGAATTGCCAATATCCTGGCACGGAAACGGCGAAAATCCAGTGGCAGTGTTTAGAGGGAGTAAGGATGCAACAAACGATTTTTATTTGGGCGTGAAAGGAGGAAAGGCTGCTTTGAGTCATGGAAATATGGATGCCGGTACGTTCGTATTTGACCTTAATGGAGTTCGTTGGGTGATGGATCCTGGTAATCAACGCTACTACTTGCTGAACAAGATTGGATTCAATCTTGCAGGCCATTGTCAGGAATGCCCACGCTGGACATTGATGACGAAGAAGAATCAAGGACACAGTACCATTACTATCAATGATGAGCGATTCAATGTAAAAGGTCATGCAACTTTTACCAACTTTCAGGATGGAGACCAACCAGAGGTGACCATCGATATGACTGAACTGTATAATGAAAATATTGAATCCTTATCCCGCAGGTTCGTCAAGGAGAGTGATCATTCAATTCTGATAGAAGATAGTTTTGTTGTCAACGACTCTACAGAAATGATAACCTGGGGCTTGATGACAGTGGCAGATGTCCAGCCTACGATCTCGGGAGCTATACTTTCACTGGATGGTAAGCAACTCAATCTTATGATTCTCTCTCCTTTGGGAACAAGTGTGTCAGTTATTTCATTGGATCCACCGCCACTTAAAATTGACAAGACCATTGAGGATTTCAAAAGAGTAGAAATACGAATACCAGCATATTCAGCGAAAGATGGCAAAGGAAAAATAAGCGTTCGCCTATCTGATTAGTAGGTTGATCCAGTTGTATTAAGGAGAATAAGAATTATAAAAGACTATAACATAAATCACTTAACATGAAAAAATTAGCCTTATTGAGTATCATAATTGGCCTTAGTTTTGGAACGTCACAGGCCCAGCGCGATATTTTGCAAAATGAAGCGAAAGAAATCGGTCTTGAAACTTCTTTGATTAGAGATTTCTCAGAATTGAACTTCCCCACTTACAAGAGCCGAGAATTTTGGGATAATCTGCCAGACCCCATTAGAAAAGAATATATAGAAGAGGCAGAGAGCAGTCTGGACTATAATTGGCCCGTAGTTAAAGCCACTGATTACCTTGAAATAATCCGTTCTGGAGATCGCAGACAAGAAAAGTATGGTGCCTGCAGGGCTGCATTAATGAACCTTGTTATGGGCGAGTTGGCTGAGGGAAAAGGTCGTTTCCTGGATCAAATAATCAATGGAGTATGGTTTTACAGTGAACAAACATGGTGGGGATGGTCGGCACATTTGCCTGATCCGGATGGACTGCCGGACATAAATAAACCTTCCATCGACTTAGGAGTTGGTGAGATTTCGAATATACTTTCCTGGACATGGTTTTTATTCAAGGATGAGTTTGATAAAGTACATCCTTTGATAGCCAAGAGACTAAAGGATGAAATTATGTACAAGGCCATTAAGCCTTATTATGAAAGAATAGACTTTTGGTGGATGGGGTTGAATAATGGTCGAAGGGTAAATAATTGGAATCCCTGGACCAATCATAATATGCTGACTTCAATATTGATCATTGAAGATGATCAGGCCAAGAAATTAGCAGGTGTGAGCAAGGTAATCCGCTCAGTGGATGTCTTTCTTAATGAATACCCGAAAGACGGTGGATGCGACGAAGGCCCATCTTACTGGGGCAGGGCGGGAGCTTCGCTTTATCAAAACCTTGACCTTTTAAAATTAGCAACAAAAGGTAAGTTTGATGTTTACGATAATGAGCTGGTAAGGAATATAGGGAGCTATATATACAAAGCATATATAAACCATCCCTATTTCATCAATTTTGCTGATGCAGACGCCACAACAGGTAGTCGACCTCAAATCATATACAGTTATGGAAAGGATATCAAAGACGCTACCATGCAAAGTTTTGGGGCATTTATGGCAGGAAAATCCAATTGGGGTGTGGAAGCTCCGGGTGGCAAAGTAGATGAACAAATTATGCATTTGATGCTGCTGAATGAAATTAAGAATGCCCCTTCAAGTAATGCCCTGATTAAGGACTTTTGGTTGCCTGATACTGAAGTAGCAGGCGCGCGGGATAACGAAGGTTCAACCAATGGCTTTTTCTTTGCCGCTAAAGGCGGACACAATGCCGAGAGTCACAATCATAATGACCTGGGGACTTGCGTGTTGTACTATGACGGAAAACCATGTCTCATTGATATTGGTAGAGAGAAATACAATGCCAAAACATTCAGTAGTCGTAGATACGAGATATGGACCATGCAATCAGGATATCATAGTTTACCCAAGATCAACGGAGTAGATCAAATGCAGGGAAGGGAGTTTAAGGCACGCAATTCTACTTTTTATGCTGACTCCAAAAAGGCTGTCTTCAAAACAGATATCGCGGGTGCTTATACTGATGAGGCCCAGGTGAAGAAATGGGAAAGAGTGTACACCTTAGAGCGAGGCAAGAGATTTAGAATAAGAGACAGCTACGAACTCAAAAAGGTATTGGATGAGCCTACTTCCCTCAACCTGATAACTTATTGTAAGGTGAGCAAGACTTCATCAGGCAATCTGAAACTTGAGGGGGATGGATTTGATCTGAATTTGAAATACAACAATAAGGCGGTAGAACCAAAAATCGAGTTTATTGAGGTAACTGACTCTAAATTGAAAAACTATTGGCCTGAGGGGGTAACAAGGATAGTTTTTGAAGTAAAGAGCAAATCCCTGGTTGGCAAGAACGAATTGATTTTATCGACAATAAAGAAATAATAAATGAATCATAAAAGATTGACAATTGGGGTGCGAAAAGTTAGCACATTGATATTAGGAATTACATTGGTTCTAGCTCAAATATCCTGTGGAGGCGGATCGACGGAAGGACCAGATCCAGAACCCATAGATATTGTGAGGGAAGACCATCACCCATTTTTGATAGTAAAAAAAGAGCAGTTTCAATCTTTCAGGGACAAAGCAGATACAGAGCCCTGGAAATCCATGAAAGCAGATGCGCTGGAACGAGCTGTGAAGCATGTTGGAAATGATGCTTATGATCTTCAGTATTATATTGGTGCAGCGGCTCTGGCATACATTCTGGATGAGGCTAATGCTGAGGATTATGCCATGAGAGTCAGAGATGCTATCGTCAATCAATACTCAAAGCTGGAGCTTTCGGATGGAAGTGGTTGGGGAACTGTTGTTCCTCCAATGGGGTCGTTTTTTTCAGCCATTCTAGCATTAGATATAGTTTATGATGCATTGTCACTTGAAGATATAGCTGCTTGCGAAAAAGTGATTGAGGAGCAAATATTCAAAGTAGGAAGAACAGGATCATGGGTAGATATTCGATATGGTACTCAAGGAGCATGGGACATCTATAAGGGTGATCGTACAACACCAGATGATGGCTACTATAATAGCATCATGTACCAGGTGACCGAGGATGGCGTGAGTCCTGTGACGAACCATTATGCATGGGAAAGAGTAGGCGGAGGAAACAGTCGGGTATCCAAGTCAGGATATATGGATGTATTGGAATTTACCGGGATTGACAATAGATATTACAGCAATGAACGCTTGCAGAAATTCCAAAGATGGCTTTTTGGATCGAGCGTAAACTGCAACAAAGAGATGGCCATATTTGGTGATATGCTACCTGATCAGGGAATAAGTAATGACATGCTGCATAGAAGAGTGGTGAATTTTGATATGGAGGCTGCTGGATATGCCGCTTGGTTTCATGAAGGTAGACCGGCCATTGGTAATATGCTGACATACCTCGTACCTAAAACGGCACTTCCGGCACCTGTTGTTCCTTCTAGCAAATTATATGAAAATGGTGGAGCCTTTTTTAGAGAGAAAGAAGATGATAGCAAAGGTTTGCAGGCCGTGTTGTATAATATCAAAGCTCAGGATGAATGGCATACCCATAATGAAGTAAATGGCCTTGCGCTTTCTGGTATGGGCAATAGGCTGTTGGTAAATGGCGGACGCCTTGGTGAGCCAACTCGAGCAGCAGCACTTAACAACACCCTGACCATCAATGGAGAAAATCACCGATCCAGGCTTGGAGGAGGAATAGTTGAAGGTTTTACGACTGACGAACTGGACTATTCCAGTGGATATTCAGGACCATCATTGGTAGGTTCTAAACACTACAGAAATTTATTTCTAATGCATGGCACAGATGAGGCGAATGCTTATTTCGTACTTATTGACGAAGTGGAAGCCAGTGCAGGAGATCAAATAAACAATTTCATTCATCCGGCCAATCAATCAGATGTAACTACAGTTGAGAACGGACAAGAATATGAGACGGCCATCAATCACTATGAGACCATTGGTGGTTCGAAGCTGTCGCTGTTTTATGCCACACCGACTAAAGCCGTCAACATTGAAAAGGTATCTGGTGCTGTACCGGATAGGTATCCAGGCTATCCAGATCACAATCGTCTTGAATCAGTCTATGATGTAAATGCCGAAGGGAAAGTTAACCTTGTTACATTGTTATTTCCTTCAGACATAAACATATCAAAACCCAGCTCTGGTAGAATAACAGGAGAGGGTATAAGCGGCGGAATCGTGGATCATGGTGGAAACGTAACGGACGTCATCATAGAATCATTTAATGATCAGGCGTATACACATGGCAATATTACCTTCAAAGGAAAAGCTGTTATTTCTAGGTCAACAGGAGATGCAAATTCCTTTTATTTTATACGCCACGGATCTCAGTTTGATCAAGGTGGAATTGGTTTTGAATCTGATGTAGATATTTCTATATATACAAAAGGAAATCAAGGAGTTATATCTTCATCAGGCACAACGATCAAGCTTAAAAGAGCTGGCATTCAGAATGTGCAATTTGATGTGAGTGTTACCACAGTTGATAGTGGTGATGGCTTCATTGAAGTTACCATTCCAGAGGGGGAAGTGAGATTTAATTGACGTGTATTATTCAGTAGATATTATTTCACCATCATCAAGCTCAAGTTTTTCACTTATTCATCCAGTTAAAGTTAATTCCTAAAGCGCTCCATTAATTCATGGGCAACCAAGTAGACAAACATTTATGCAACATATTTTTTCAGATATGTTGACATTTCTTATCATCCGGTATTAACAGGCAAGAAACCTTTTCACTTTATCTGTAAATGGGTAAATTGACAGACTCGAAGGATACAGTCAATGACCGATCAGGAGATAATAATTGAATTGCGAAATGGGAACACCTCTGTCCTGAGGCATGTATATGATCACCTTGAAAAGGTGGTAGCTTATATATGCAAAAACTCCGGGACAGAAGCTGATGCTCATGACAGAATTATCTGGATGTATAAGAAAAAGTGTATTCATGAAATAATTGGTGAAAAGTTTGAGAGAGAATGAGGAGAAGTTTATTTCTGGTGCTGAGTTGTTTTATGATTTTAGAAGAGCGGTAATCAACAACAATGGAGGTAAGAATATTCCACAATTTGGCACAGTTCAGGACGTAGGGGATGAAGGAGGGGATTTTATTTTTATCAAGAAGTAATCGGAAATCAACAGATCCTGAAACAAGCTCAGGATGCCTTTTTGGTTTTTTCTGACATCCTCATGTTTTAGAATAACATATGAACTAATTATTACTTTGAAACGCAGTTCTGAATAGAAAAAAATGAAAAAAATCTTAGTCATAGCTCTCCTAGTTGCTTCGCTGGACGTCCACGCACAATCTGCAGAATCATTTTTTGAGACAGGCAAGAAAGAATTATCTGCCAAAAATTATTTTTTGGCTATGCATAACTTCTCCAAGGCAATAGAGGCTGACAGCTTAGCTAAATATTTCACCTGGAGGGCTTCTGCCTTTATGTGGATGGGAAGTGATATGCCTGCCATTAAAGATTTCAGTCAAGCCATAAAGTTGGGGGATAGGCGAAAAGAAAATTTTGAAAGCCGCGCCAAGCTCTATTTTAAGGCATCAAAATTTAATGAAGCCAATAAAGATTTTAACTACTTAATCGAATTAGGCACGGTAAGCAATGAGATAATGTATCTCAGCGCTATGACCAATTACAGATTGAGCAACCTGGACATTGCTCTGGCTCGTTTCAAAAGCATTGAGGACAGCTTTGGAGATAATTATACCTACCTTAACTATCATGGACTGATGCTATTGGATTTGACTCGATTCGAAGAAAGTATCACATATTTCGACAAGGCTATAAAATTGGACCCAAGCAATTGGAGTGCTTTCAACAATAAGGCAGCTGCACTCAATTACCTGGAAAAATATGACAAAGCCGTAGTGCTTGCCAGTGCTGCGATTGAAAGAAATGAATCAGCAGCTATGCCATACAATCACAGGGCTTTTGCTAACACTATGTTAGGCCAGGTGGAGGAATCAATAAAGGATATTGAGAAGTGCATCCTACTCGACCCGCATTATAGCAAAGTGTATTACACCAAGGGTCTGGTTGATGAAAAACTAATGGACAACCAGGATGCCCTGGAGTCATTTCAAAAGTCAATGGATTTGACCCCAGGTTACTTGTCTTTTTATCAGTATCCATATCGTGCATGGAAACGAGTGAAAGCCAAGCTTGATGAACAGCTTCCCGCTCGCATTGTTCTGTTTAACCCATCTGCTGAAATAGCTAGAATAGGAAGGCCCTTGGTGTCAGCATCATTAGAATACAATATTTCCGGACAGGTTTTTAATAGCCATAAGGTTGATGCTCTGTTACTCAATGGTACTAGGGTGGATTATGACGACAGTGGTTTTTTCAATACTCATGTGGCATTGAAAGAGGAAGACCTTACCATCAGGTTGCGGTTAATGAAGGATGCAAAGGTATTAGAGGAAAAAATGTTTACTCTGGCTGGCAAGAGTTCGCCACTAATACAAGCAGAACATAGATTTGATGCAACTAACTATGCCATCCTCATCGGTGTAGAAGATTATGCTCATCCGCAGATGGGTGACTTAAGTAAACCGATTGACGATGCTGAGTTATTAAAAAGAGCATTGGTTTCTAACTATCAATTTGAGGAACACAATGTTAAGATTCTCAAAAATCCTGATCAGAAAAAGCTTTTCACCATTCTGGATAACTTTTCCCAGTCTCTCACAGACAAAGATAATCTTCTTATTTTCTATGCCGGACATGGACATTGGGATGAAAAACTAAAAAAGGGTTATTGGATGTTAGCGGATGCTAGTCCGGGAGATCGTTCTACATGGTTCGCCAATAGTGATTTCAAAGATTATATATCAATCATTGAAAGCAAGCATCTATTGTTAATTGCCGACGCATGTTTTAGTGGAGGTATATTCAAAAGTCGGTCTGCTTTTCAAGGTCCATCACGTGAAATAAAATCCCTCTATGAAAGTAAAAGTAGAAAAGCCATGACTAGTGGGGATTTGAAGAAAGTTCCGGATGAAAGTGTATTTCTCCAATTTCTGGTAAAAAACCTGGAAAGTAATAACTCAAAATACCTAAGCTCTGAAACTATTTTTAACGCCATAAAAAACCCAGTCATATCAAATAGCAATAATAAACCTCAGTTTGGATCTATTGATGGAGTAGGAGGAGAGGGTGGTGATTTTATCTTTATGAAGAGGTAAAGGAAACCGCTATTGGTCTTCCATTCAAACTAAGCGCTACAACTTAATCTCCGAAATATGCAGATGGTGCAGGTATTTATCGATGTAATCGATCTTATTTGTAATGTGCTTCATATACTTTTTGATTTCTAATTCTACGATGAGTTTCTGCCCGCTGTAAGAATTGTCTGCAAAATCATTTTTAGTGTATTTCTTATCATGCTCTACGTCATGACGTTCGTGACATTCCTGATCTATTTTTTCTAAGAACTTTGGAATGCTATATTCTTCTTCAAATTTGCGAATAGACCTCAAAATTTTAGACCTTTCCTTATTATCAATCACATAAGAAGCATCATTCATTTTATTGATAATGACGGTATCATAATGGTGCAACTTGCTGAGAATAGTCTGTACACGCTCCTTATAAGTTCGTTGAGAACAGTATGTGTGAAGACCTTCATAATCACTGAGCGTTGGCTCCATGGTATGCCATTCCTTGTCGAGCTCATCAAAATGCTCAACCACTTCGTCAAAACTCTCATCTTCATCCTGAGAGAAGGCTAGACCATATGAGCAGAATAGGCAGATAAATACTAAAGTGAAACAACGTACCATAGCTTTCTTTTAAAGAGTTGTAATGTTTCAAAACATTAACTATGCCAAAACTAATATTATTGTGGATTCTGACAAGGATTTACCAGGATAACTTGCTCTCTCTGTACGGCCACCTGACCTGGTGCTCCACCTCTAATTTTTGAGACATATTTGCGCTTCGTATAAATTACAGGACACAAAGTGTCATTTTTGCCTTTAGAATACCAGGCAGCTATTTGGGCAATTTTTTCCAGCGTGGTTTCCTTTAATTGTATCTTTCCCTGTGTTTTGGCAATTACGTGCGATCCACTTACATTTCTAGCATGAAGCCAGGTATCCTCTTTTGAGGTGAAAGATTGCAATAGTTTATCATTGCTCTTGGCATTCTTTCCAACTAATACAGACACTCCATCTACATCGTATTCGAAGTAGGGTCGTGTAATGGCATCATTTCTTACCTTTTGGTCATTACTATTGTTTTTGGATATTTTCCTTAATTCTTTGAAATTATCAACAACCGCTATCGAATTCTTCCTTTTAATTAATTCGAGCAGTTGGGATTCTTTGCTAGCAATGTTCTCTTCAATCTTTTCAATTTCAATCTTTTGGTTTTTGGCCTTTCGATAAAGAATTTCAGCATTGGCTTGTAGGCTTTTACCTTGCTTTATTTTGATGGTTATATTCTGATTACGGTAGAAATCGAATACTTCTACAGACTTTTGATCAGGGAGAATTGCCAGGTGCAAATTGGCCATTAGGATGTCAGCCTGTTCGCTATATTTTATCGAATTCTTTAGCCCGTCTAATTTCTTGTTTGACTTTCTGACGTAGTTCTCAGCCTTAGTCTTTTCCTGAACCACCTTCTGAAGCATAACATCTTTCTCTTTGCTTAACAAATACTTCTGATGATAGACTCTTGACAATTGATTACAGACATCAATAGGATCATTGGTATCATAGATTTGATTATATCCTGATAAAGGAATAAGGCTCAAAAAAGGGCGGCCAAAGTCTTCTTCAAGAATGTAAAACTTGCCAGACTGAAGTTCGTTCAAAAGTCTCTTGAGTATAGCCAGGCGCTGCTGCTCATCAACTGTTTCGATTTTCTCGTGCTTCAACCAAGATTTGATGTGCTTATCGAAAGTTGGAAAGGTACTATTGAGATCAAAATCTGAGCTTCTGATTGCCCGATCACTCTGATCAATATTTCTGTGCAGTTCATCTAGAATAATGACCTTATCCTTCGAATAATTATGCTTGAACATGGAATGGAAAGTACCTTTTTGGAAAAGGCAAATATTGGCCTGCCTACCGTGCAGCTTAAAGAGTAACCTGTTTTGGTGACTCAAATCTAAAGTAAATGAACGCTCATTTTCAAATAAGGTAATGCCTTCTACTTCTAAGTCAATGAGTTCTTGAAATAGGTCTACACTGTTCTTTTTTGCCCGATGATACTCACTGGGAAAAGTCATCATGTTGGCTTGTCCATCGAATGAGGACTTAATAATAAATTGGTCATTTTCTGATTCGAAGATCAATACCAATTCATCTTTGTTTTGACTAAAGCAGGATGTCACAGCACTGCCAATGAGTTTTGGCTCAAGTGCTTTAACAAGTGCTTTTAAAAAGTAGTAATTGAAGTGCATCAACAGTCGATTTTCAAACCATCATATGCCAGCTTGATGTTATCTGGCAATTGCGTCTCAGTATCCCTATGTCTACCCAATTTGTGGCTGATGTGTGTAAAGTAAGTGGTTGTGGCATTGATTTCGGCGGCTAGCTCTATTGCCTCTTCAAATGTTAGGTGAGATATATGTGAGTCTTTTTGAAGCGCATTGATGACCAATATGTCCAGATCTTTGAGTTTTTCTTTTTCTTCTGATTCGATGGTTTTCGCATCGGTGATGTAGGCGAAATCATTTATCCTAAATCCAAATACGGGTAACTTGTGATGCATTACCTCTATTGGGCTTATTCCAACACCATTGACAGTAAAGTCTTCATTCACAATTTCATGGACATCAATTCTTGGAACGCCAGGGTACTTACTCTCAGCAAATATGTAAGCAAATTCATTTTTTAACTGCTTGATAACCCTTTGATGGGCATAGATTGGGATATCCATCTTTTGCTTGAAGTTGTAACTTCGGATGTCATCAAGTCCAGCTGTATGATCCTTATGTTCATGCGTAAATAGGACAGCATCAATGCTCTTGATACGTTCTCGGAGCATTTGCTGTCGAAAGTCTGGGCCTGTGTCTACAACAATACTCTGACCATCAATATCTATGTGAATTGCTGATCGGGTTCTTTTGTCTCTGAAATCAATAGATTGGCAAACGCTACAATCGCACGCTATGACTGGTACTCCTTGAGAAGTGCCAGTGCCCAAAAAAGTAACTTTCAAATCTCTAATTCTATTTGGCCGATTTCCTGATAAAGTTTTCTGTTCTTATCTGATAGAATCTTTTCATCAACATCTATCGACTTGAGGATTTCCATTAGGCAAGTGATTTTACCATCTGTAGTATAAAACTTATTCACTACAGCTACCTTCGTATCTTTTAATATGCAATATCCGGATTGGAAATTGCCCTTTTCGTATCTGAGAATGTAATCGGTTTCTGAAAAAAGATCTTCTAACTTGTTTAGAAAGTGCTTAGTGGACCTAGTTTGCATTCGTTTGAGTGTATTTCTTCACAGTTTCAACTAACACGTCAAAGTTAAGAGGTTTGGGGATATATTCATTGATGCCTGCATCTGTAAAATCGGCCATAGAATAGTTTTTTGCATTACCCGTTATAGCGATAATAGGAGTGCTGCTCTTATTGCTGTTTTCCATTTTCCGGATTTCACGAGCACACTGCATGCCATCCATTTTGGGCATATTTATGTCCATTAGGACAAGATCAAATGCCTTTCTATTCATTTCATCGATAACTTCTACACCATTTTTGACAGAAGTAATATCGTAGTTTTGAATCTGTAGAATTTTTCGCGTTAGGTTTTGAATAACGGAGCTATCCTCTGCAATAATTACTTTTTTCATAATGAAAATTACGTTAGAGTTACGCTTCCTGTTTTACAATTTTATCAAAATGTAATCTCACACAAGATAATTAAAATTGAAATCTTAGCATTAGGTTTCAAGTATATTCTTATAGTTTTCCTGAAATTCATGAAAAGAACGCTGGATTTCATCAATTCTGTTTTCTAAGTTTATTGTGTTTTTTTCCTTTAAATCCCTCTCCAAGTCAATCGCATATTTTTCCAACCGTTCAATTCCAAGGGTACCAGCACTTCCTTTTAAGGTGTGCAATTCCTTTTTTAAGGACTCAACATCTTCTTTTCTCATAAATCCGGAAAACTCATTGATTTGTTGCCCTGCTTCACTCTCAAAGTCCTCCAACACTGAATTTACTAGTTCCTGACCTCCATACTTAAATAGCTGATTCAGCGTATTTTGATTGATAATTAGCTCGCTGGGTTGATCTTCAAAAATATCATTATCTACCTCAGCTGGTTCGAAAAGTAGATACTCTTTTACTTTGTTTATTAAGCCTGATGCCTTAATTGGCTTGGCTATATAGTCATCCAATCCCTGCGACAGGAATTTCGACCGGTCCTCCTCCATAGAATATGCTGTCATGGCAATAATCGAAGGTAGCATCTCCTTCTTGTCTAATAATTTGATCCTACGCGTCGCTTCCACTCCGTCCATTTCGGGCATTTGAATATCCATGAAAACAAGATCATAGGGAGAATTTCTTACTTTTTCTATGGCTTCCGCACCACCGCTGGCCAGATCTACCTTGCAACCGGATTTTTCTAGTATCTGGCCTGCTACTGTTCTGTTAACATTATTGTCATCTACAATCAGGATATTAGGAATTTGGCTTGAAAACTCTCTTATGATAGCTTCTGATCCATTTTGTTCTTTGATTTTGACAATTGGTCGGGTAGGGATATTTCCTTCGAATGTAAACCAGAAAGTACTACCTAGGCCTGGAGTAGATACTACTCCAATATCACCTTTCATCGTTCGGACCAATTCTTTACTTATTGCAAGCCCCAAACCTGTGCCGGCATAAATTTTCGTACTGGAATTGTCTAGTTGATTGAAGTTCTTGAACAGATCAGTGATATCCTCTTTAGATATTCCAATGCCTTCATCTTTGATCTGAACTTTGAACTTTATTTTGTTTTTTAATTTCTTGGCTACTCTTAAGCTGATATTAATTGTTCCTCTTCCTTCAGAGAATTTGATAGCATTTGAGGTCAGATTTGAGAGTACTTGTAGCAGACGGGTCTCATCCAGCATTACAGTTTCAGGAATTTCATCACTAATATGATAGTAAAGACATGTGTTGTTGGAGTGCGCTTGCTGAGAGTAGAGATCATAAAGCTTTTCAAAAGTAGAAACAAGGTGTACAGGTCTCTTTTTCAACTCCATTTTACCGGCTTCAATCTTCGATAGATCCAAAATATCATTCAGAATATCGAGAAGCGTTTCAGAGGACTTTTTTATGGTTTTTATGTAGCCAAATTGTTCAGGAGATAAATCTGTGCTACCAATCAAATCAATCATACCCACGATACCATTCATAGGTGTGCGTATCTCATGGCTCATATTGGCCAGGCAGCGTTCTTTTACCTCCAAGGACCTTTCGGCCATTTCTTTGGCCTTAATCTGC
>JAGDZP010000041.1:0-609 GCA_049115735.1 Cyclobacteriaceae bacterium
CTGGAACAGTAGCTTACCTCTCACGACTCATAAGAAACCTGAAAACGAAATAGATATACAGCATGAGAATTCAATTCGGAATCCGCAATGTGAATCCATGTTTACTGGTTGGTATGAAACGACTGATAATTATGGAAACAGATATCAAATTGCAATTAAATGTGTTAACAACTTACTCAAATTGCGTTTGACTGCACCAGCACCACAAGGTGAACATGGAATGTTGTATTTCTTGACTAAATGGGAAAAAACTAATCAACTAGATTCATTGTACCTCAACTTTGGGAGTTTTAGCAGAGAACTTTATTCTGAGCCAATATCACTGAAAAAAACTGACTCACTTGGGGATTCTAACGGAGGTGAGAATATTCAGCTGAATTTTGAAGTTCGAAAAAAAGGAGACACTTTGATTGTTACGTGTTCGTCAGCAGAAAAATATGATTGCTATTTTGAGACGGTGGAACTAACTAAAACAGATAACATGCACTAGCAGGTATATGCTCAAGTGCTCCAGAATCAGTGGAGCTGGATATTCAAGATTAAGTAAAAAAGAAAATTCTAAATCAAATAAAAATGAAAGTTACAGTCGAAAAAAATGAAAAGGTTGCC
>JAGDZP010000042.1:0-63505 GCA_049115735.1 Cyclobacteriaceae bacterium
TCTGTCAGAATGAAACAACACATCTTTAGCAGGTCGGTTTTTAATGGCCATACGCCAAGCTGCCACTTACACACCCTCAGAGTCTCTCGCAGAGTACTCTGAGGTTTAAACATCCAACTTACATAGATTTGTTCTATGCCTACTCATCAAATTCATAATGAAGTTAACCAAACATACTTCGTGACATTCACTTGCCACAAATGGTTGCCGCTTTTCGAAACAACTAACCTTTATGATTATTTTGATCAGTGGTTTGAATACCTTTCAAAGATCAATTCTCCTTTGTTAGGATATGTCATAATGCCAAATCACTTCCATGGGCTAATTCATGTTGGAGAAAAATGCTCAAAGAATCTCAATCAATTGGTTGGTAATGGCAAAAGGTTTCTGGCCTACGAGATAATATCGAGGTTAAAACAAGCCGATGAGTTAACTCTGCTTCAGTATCTTTCTAGTTCGGTTTCCCAAAAAGAAAAGGATAAAAAGAAGAAGCATCAGATTTTCATTCCTTCGTTTGATGGCAAATTATGCATAAACCGAGCTATGCTGGAAACCAAATTAGATTATATCCATCACAACCCAGCTAGGGGAAAATGGAGTCTTATCGACGATTGGATTGATTATCCTTATTCGAGTGCTGGATTTTACGAAAAAGGAATTAAGAATAAATTTTTGAGGGATTATCGTGACTTCTACTAAAGAGTAAGAGTTTCTTTCAGTAATCAGAGTCTCCTGAAAGGGACTCTGATTGGGGTGTGTTCTGTGGACAAAAAGGCTCTTAACTCTTCAAGGTTTTCGAATTGTATACGAGATAAATTTTCGGAACTCTTTATTGTAATAGTAGTCATGACTCCTTCTTTACTTGCGTAATATTTAACAAACGAGCCAAAGGAATTCAAGTTCGCTCATTTCCTATTTGGCCTCAACACCAAGAAATAGTGTTAAGGTTTCATAATTGAGCTCTATTTAGACAACAGTCAAAAGGTCATCGATTCGAAAGTTGGGAAGAGTTTCTTTCAGTAATCAGAGTCCCTTTCAGGAGACTCTGATTGGGGGTGCGAGTCCCTTTCAGGAGACTCTGATTGGGGTGAGATGAGCCCAAGCCAGAATTACTTGTGTCAATATTTGGCAAGTTGGGACTTAATGAACTTCAACCCCTCCGTATATACTTCCTCTGATGGAGAATAATCCCTCCAGACATTGATGGCATTGGCAAACTCAGGAATGACTGTACTGAATGACTCAATGGTCAACCAGCCTTCATAGTTGATTTCCTTTATCGTCTTGAATACATCACTCCATATTACCTGACCACTTCCGGGAGTTCCTCGATCATTTTCGCTGATGTGTATGTGCTTCAAGTGAGGGGCAATTGTTTTTAATGCTTCAGCCTGGCTTTTTTCTTCGATGTTTCCATGATGCGTATCGTACATGGCACCAAGACTTGGGTGATCCACTGCCTCAACAAGCGTACTTAAATCAGCCATAGTATTGTACAAGTAGCACTCAAATCGGTTCAGTGCCTCAGGAGTCAGCATTATACCAGCCTCACCAGCATATTCAGCAGCTTTTACCAGCACCTCAGCACTTCTTTTTCTTTCATCCTGTGTAGGCGGCTGGCGGGTGAAAAAAGCAAAGCTGGAATGAAAGGGTCCACATATTACTTCGGCATTCAATTCCGATCCCATATCAATAGACCACTTCAGCTGATCCAATCCCGCTGCTCTGTAACTAGCATCAGCACTGGATATATTTTGCTCTGGTGCTAATGATGCCACACAGGTCACTCCCATATCGATATCAGAAAAGTGCCTACCCAGGTGAGAATAGAGTTTGGCATCACCATCACCCAAAAACAGCTCTATGCCATCATAGCCTGTAGTTTTTATTTTATCTACAATTCCAAAATGCTCTTCAGTCACGTGATTTGTCCAAAGCAGCATGTTCATTCCTATTTTAATCATTTCCTTAAAGTTGATAGTTTATTACAATACTTGATAAGATCAGAATTCCGACCTTCAAACAAATTTAGTCAGAATAGAAATTTCAAAACTCCTGTATTGATCTAAAAGATGGTACTATATTATCATATCCATAGGCACATTCTACAAATTGAAGTACCAATATGCTTAGCCTGAAAGCACTATCTAAGAAATGCTGGTCTGAATATTAAGGAAAAGCTTGCGATATTCATGAGGTGTCATCTTCACAACAGACTTGAACTGTCGATTGAAATTAGACAAGGTTAGAAAACCACATTCATAGCTGATTTGGGATATATTGAAGTTGTCCTCTAAGAGAAGTTTTTTTGCATGACCAATGCGTATTTCATTCACAAAACGCGAAAAGGTTTTGTTAGCCCGTGGTTTAAAATACCTACAAAAAGAGGTAGTGGTCATATTGAGCATGGAAGCAATTTCATCCAGGGAGATTTTAGCCTTGAAGTTTTCCATCACATAGTCATACACTGTCCTCATTTTTTCTACATCATCGCCTTTAAACTCTGAGGCATATCCAGGACTTGCCAATAAATTGTAATCATCGCTATCGGCTAGCAAGTCTATGATTTCTAATAATTTAATTATTCTTTTAAATCCTTTTTCGTGACCAATTTTTTGAAGGAGGTCATTTATTTTATCTCTTGTTTTCCCATAAAATTCCATGCCTCTAAAGGAATTTTCTACAAGCTTGTTCACTTTATAAAATTCTTCCTTGCCCAGGAGTTCGTTGCTTAAGAGTTCATGGTCAAAGTAAATCACCAACCCTCTGGTTATGAGCTTGCTATCCTTGGCAAAATAAGCCTCATCACTTCTCCACAGATGCGGTAGGTTAGGACCAGTCAGGGTTAGATCTCCTTCTTCGAAAGTCTGCACATGATCACCAACGAACCGAGTTCCCTTCCCTTCTGAAATAAATGAAATTTGGAACTCTGGATGGAAGTGCCACTTGGGATTAAAAAAAGGGCCTATGAGATCTTTAAAAATGAAAGTTTCTTTAGACGTGAGGGTTTGTTCTATATTCGGTCCACGCATAAATTTTCTTGAAAATAGAAATTCTCGCTAATTTAGGACAAAAAAGTATCACGAATTCTTAAGTGTTAAATAATATCGATGTGATCAGCCACCTCTTACAACCAAAATATTCAAGTCTGAACACCCAAAGGCTAGCAATATTCATTGTGCTATTGCTCTTCTTTTTCGCATGCAACCAGAAAAAGGAATGGCATACTGATATCCCTTTCACATTAGGTCCTGATCAAGTCGCCGAATATGAAAAAGATATAGATCATTCAGGTATTATTCAGGAACTGAATCAGGGTTCATTTAGAAGGGGTGAAAAGACTTACCAAACCTTATGTCACAATTGCCATGGAAATATGGTGGATGAAGGCTCCTTACCAACTGCTCACAAATTTTGGAATCAAAAATTCAAAGTAGGCAATGATCCCTATTCCATGTATCAAACGGTCACAAGGGGCTTTGCCACTATGCCTCCTCAAGTGCAGTTGGTACCAAGGCAGAAGTACGATGTGATCCACTACATCAGAGAGGAATTTATAAAGGACAATAATCCTGAAGAATATGCCACTATTGACGAAGACTATTTGGAAAGTTTGCCCCTTGGCTCATCTATTGGCCCAAAGCCAGAAATCATGGAACCCTGGGCTGATATGGACTATGGGGATTTCTTAATCAATACTTATGAACTAGTAGACAAAAACACTCCTGATAGAAAAATGTCGAGGGGAAAGGCGCCCCTTGCTGATGAAGACTTTTCAACAGCGAATATGGCCTATAAGGGGATTGCCATAAGACTCGATAAAGGCTCGGGTGGTGTGGCCAATGGAAAGGTATGGACAATATTTGATCATGACCTGTTTAGAGTGGCAGGTGGATGTTCAGGTGGTGGATTTGTAGATTGGAATGGAATTCTGCTTAACGGCAAGCACAATGTATCCCCAAGAACAGTTGGAGAACTGAGCTATGAAAATCCTGTCGCTCCTGGATGGGCCAACCCGGAAACCGGCTCCTTTGAGGATCCAAGATTTCAGGCCCGGGACGGTAGAAAGTTCGGACCACTGCCCAAGAGTTGGGGCCAGTATAAGGGTATATATCATAGTGACGATCACATACTAATATCCTATTCTATTGGTCAGTCTGATATACTTGAAGAATTTGGCCTTGAAAAGCTGGGAGAACGAAATGTTTATACCCGTACCATAAATATTCAGAACGTTACCAAACCTCTAAAACTGAGAGTAGCTCCTACTGAAAATGGTGTGGCTATAATTGGGGAAGATGCTGAGTTGTCGCAAGAAGATGGTTATGTCGTTCTTAACATTCCAAAAGTCGAGGACATTACCCTGAAAATATTGATTGCTGAATCGGCCGACGGCCTGAAAGATTTTGCTAAGAGCTCACCCAGGCCTATTTCATTGAGGGATTACACTAAAGGAGGACAACCACACTATCCGGAAGTGCTTACAACAGAAGTAACACAACTAAATAATGAAGGGCCATTTATTGTGGATGTATTAACAGCTCCAAAAGACAACAAGTGGTACAGCAGATTGAGGATGAGCGGAATCGATTTTTTCGCCGATGACAACAAGGCGGTTGTCTCCTGTACGGAAGGAGATATATGGCTGATTAAAGGGCTGACAGACGGTTCAGGCAAGCTCACTTGGAAACGAATCGCTTCAGGCTTGTTTCAACCCCTTGGTATCAAAGTGATTGATGAAGAAATATATGTTACCTGTCGGGATCAAATGGTAATCCTTCGTGACCTTAACGGCGATGGAGAAACAGATTTCTACGAAAGTTTCAACAGCGACCATCAGGTCACTGATCATTTTCATGAGTTTGCAATGGGTCTACAAACTGATGATGAGGGAAACCTCTATTATGCCAAGAGCGGCAGGCACGCACGGGAAGCCCTGGTTCCTCAGCACGGAACCTTACTCAGAGTAAGCAAGGATGGGTCAAAAACAGACATAATTGCTAGTGGCTTCAGAGCAGCAAACGGGGTTTGCCTCAATCCTGATGGTAGTTTTTTGGTAACCGACCAGGAAGGTCATTGGAACCCCATGAATCGAATCAACTGGGTAGAGAGCAATGGTTTTTATGGAAATATGTTTGGCTACAATCCACCCAAAGACAGTTCGGATGAGGCAATGATTCCACCCATGGCATGGGTAGATAAAAAGTTAGACCGTTCACCTTCAGAATTACTTTGGGTGGATAGCGACCAATGGGGGCCCTTCAATGGCAGTCTTCTAAATCTGTCATATGGGTATGGTAAGGTATTTCTTGTGCCTCATGAGAAAGTGGCCGATCAGATGCAAGGCTCTTTCTTTCAACTGCCGATTCCAATATTCCCAACCGGGGTAATGAGAGGACGGTTTCACCCAAGCGATGGTCACTTATATGCCTGTGGCATGTCTGCCTGGGGTACCCAGCAAATGATGGAAGCTGGTGGTCTGTACCGAGTAAGATATACAGGAGAATCAGTGATAGCTCCAGTAAAAATCAACGCTATTAAATCCGGAGTGAAGATAGAGTTTGCAACCCAACTAAATAAACAATCTGCCGAGGATATTGCCAGTTATTCCATAAAAACCTGGGCATTAAAACGTACGAGAAATTACGGTTCAGATCATTATAATGAAAAGGCTATTTCTATTTCGAATGCCCAACTAGAAAATGACGGTAAAACCGTAATGCTGACTATCCCCGAAATGAAACCCGTGTGGCAGATGGAAATAATTTTCAAACTAAAAGACCTAAAGGAAAAAGAGACCGAGGGTAAAATTCATAGCACCATACATAATCTTGGATCATGACCATCAAGTGCATTTGTGCCAAATCCTGACTCAAACAAGCAAGCATAAATTTTCTTATATTTCTGTATTCTTTACATTCTAAGACAAAAAAGTACCACACTTTAGTAAAATTTAGGAAAAATCGCATCAGAATGGATTTTACCTTTGTGTACCACATTGGAGTTGAACCCTTTAATACAAACTAGTACCATGAAAATAGCCCTTGGATCTATGTTTAGAATATGCTTGATTATTGTGTTAAGCATGCCTATCAATTTATCCATTGCGTCAGAATTTAGTTCAAGGAAAGATTCAGGATCAGAATCTACTGGTCAAACAAATGAAACAAAAGATTATAGGGTAGTTTATAAGGGACAGAAAGGACCTGGAAATGGTAAAAATATTGTATTTATTGCTTCAGATCATGAGTATCGAGGAGAAGAAACATTGCCTGCCCTGGCGAGAATTCTGGCAAAAAGATATGGGTTTACTTGTACTGTAGTATGGGCGCTGGATGACAAGGGAAATATTCACCCAGGTAGTTCAAATATAAAAGGTCTTGAAGTGCTCAAAGATGCCGATCTGATGGTACTATTCCTTCGCTTTGCTGATTTTTCAGACGATCAAATGCAACATATAGATGATTTTATAAAAAGAGGGGGACCAGTTGTCGGCTTAAGAACATCCACTCATGCATTTAGAAATAAAGATAATGCCAATTGGAACCACTATGATTACAAATATGAAGGGTCTAAGAATGAATGGCATGGTGGATTTGGAGAATTGATATTAGGGGAAACATGGGTTGGCCATTATGGCAAGAATCATAAACAAGCTTCGCTGGTTTTAATAGAGGATGAAAATAAGGAACATCCAATCCTAAGTGGAGTGAATGATGCATGGGCTCAATGTGGTGGCTACAATGCTTACCCAGAGGGTAAAGACCTCCAAGTTTTGGCAAGAGGTAGGGTTCTCAATGGGATGACACCAGATTCAGAACCAGATAAATCCAAGGAAGAACTGCCAGTTGCTTGGGTAAGGACTTATGAATTGCCATCAGGTGCTAGTGGCAGAGCCTTCACTACAACCCATGGAGCCTCGGAAGATATTTTGAGTGAAGGTTTTAGGAGGTTGCTTATCAACGCGTGCTTTTGGGGAGCAAGTATGGAAGAACACATTAAACCTGATAATAATATTGAATTTGTTGGGGAATATAAGCCGACAACATTTAATTTTAGTGGTTATAAAACAAATGTTAAACCATCCGACCTGGCAGGATGGGATTCACTGATAATGCCAGGGGAAATATTACAAAAGGATAAAAAACAATAATTATGCAAGAAAACAACTATCCTAAACTTCACAACGCTTCATGGCCCGGCGTAGTGGGGAAAGGACCAGATTCAGAGCCACCAATTGATATTGATACCATGATAGACCTCACAGCCAATGCAGAGGTAGATGGTGTGAAATTCGATGGATTTGATTTATTCTTATTTGATCCTCATATGGACATTGATTCATCTGACGATGGCATCAAAGCCATGGCCGAAAAGGCACAGGCGAAAAACCTTGAGATTGGTAGTTTGGTGGCTCCTGTTTGGACGCCAACAGGAGGAGGTTCCGCTATGGGCTCTAAAGAAGAAAGGGCTCAGTTTGTAACGCAAGTGCGCAAGTCGTGCAACATTGCTAAGAAACTGAGAGAACTTGGCGTAAGGCCAAATGGTGTTGTGAGAATTGACTCATCGGTAGATCCAGCGAGCTGGGCAGCTGATGAAGTAGGCAATACTAAATTGATCGCTCAGACATTCAGAGAAGCATGCGATGTAGCAGCCGACTATGGTGAGTCTTTGGCAGCTGAAGGAGAAATATGCTGGGGAGGTATGCACGGATGGAAGTCTATGGTGAACACACTAGAAGCTGTAGACAGACCTAATATTGGATTCCAGGCAGACATGGCTCATACGCTGTTGTATTTACTCGGATACAATAAGCCGGACGAAAGAATCCTACCAGAAGATTTTGAATGGAGTGACAGGGCAACATTGACTGAAGGGCTCAAGACTTTGACAGCTGCTTTAAGACCCTGGACGATCGATTTCCATGTAGCTCAAAATGACGGGACAGTATTTGGTGCAGGCTCACATGATAAAACGGGAAGACATTGCCAGGCGGCAGATCCTAATGGAAAACTTGACATCCCTACTGATGCAGGACATTGGTTGCGCAATGAAGATGGTAGTCTAACCAAACGCTTTAAGCATATATGCTGGGACGGATGCATGTTCCCAAATGAAGTAATGATGCAGCCAAAAACATGGAATGACATTTTGGGAGCAATGATCAAAGTTCGCCAGCAGCATGGTTGGTACGAAGCTGATTAATTCAATTATAAAATATAGATCACTAAATAATGAGTAATAAAAAAGAACTAAGAATAGGATTGGTAGGCTATGGATTTATGGGAAGAACCCATTCCAATGCCTTCAAAAGAGTAAATGACTTTTTTCCGGATTTAGAGTACCGTCCGGTACTGAAAGCACTTTGTGCCCGTAACCCGGAAAGAACCCAGGCATTTGCGGAGCAATGGGGTTATGAGTCTATTGAGTCAGACTGGAGAGCTTTGATTGCCAGAGATGATATTGACGCCATAGATATTTGTACTCCTAATAACATGCATGCTGAGATAGCCATTGCAGCAGCTGAAGCTGGTAAAATGGTATTGTGTGAAAAACCGCTAGCCAGGACTGTAGCTGAGGCTCAACCTATGGTGGATGCCATAGAAAAAGCTGGTGTGCCTAACACAGTTTATTATAACTACAGAAGAGTACCTGCAGTTACATTGGCTAAGAAAATCATTGACTCAGGAAAACTGGGTAAAATTTTCCACTATAGAGCCAACTTCCTTCAGGACTGGACCATTAGCCCCGAGCTACCTCAAGGTGGCGAAGGACTTTGGAGACTGGATAATGACGCTGCTGGATCTGGAGTTACTGGTGATTTGCTAGCCCATTGTATCGATACGGCCATGTGGCTAAACGGGGGCATCAAAGATGTTTCTGCTATGACCGAAACTTTCATTAAAGAACGGGTACATTCTGCTTCCGGTGAAGTACAAAAAGTAGGTATCGATGATGCCTGCCTTTTCCACTGTCATTTTGATAATGGTTCTTTAGGTCTGTTTGAGTCTACTCGATATGCAAGGGGACACAAAGCATTGTACACTTTTGAAATAAATGGTGAACATGCTTCTATCCGTTGGGACCTTCATGATCTGACCAGGTTAGAATATTTCGATCATGCCGATGAGGGCGAGGTTCGTGGCTGGAGGTCAATTCACGTAACCGATGGAGAGCACCCATACATGGACAAATGGTGGGTTCCAGGATTGTCAATTGGCTATGAGCATACATTTGTGCATCAGGTGGCAGATTTCCTTGAGTCACTTCAAACGGGAAAACCTTGCTCACCAACATTCAAAGATGCCCAGGAAACACAGAAAGTATGTGAAGCTGTTTTGGATTCTGCCAGCAGCAGAAGTTGGAAAGATACCGGAGTGAATTGGTAAGAACGAATCTCCGCTAAAGAGAGGAAATCATTAATTAATTTATAGTAGAAATATAATATGAGTGAATCAATAAAAGGATTTTGCCTTCACGGAAGGGAAAAGATAAAACCTAATGCAGATGGTGAAGTTACACGCAACACATCTGTAATTGATATGGAGATACCGGAGTTGAAGGAGGGTGAAATCCTTGCTAAAACATTATACACAGGAATATGTGGGTCAGACAATAGCGCATCTTTGGGAAAAGCCAATTTCGATTGGGTAGAACGCCCAAGGGTTATCGGTCATGAATTTAGTGCGGAAGTCCTTGAACTAGGCCCTGGTGACCATGGAGACCTCAAGGTTGGAGATGTATTTACTCCACTGGCGATGTTGGGTTGTCAGGATGAGAGCTGTCCAGCCTGTAGTGTAGCTAAATGGAATCTCTGTCCTGGAAAACAAATAATCGGTTTTCACCGCAATGGAGGATTCGGTCAGCAGGTGATTTTGGAATCGGATCGCGTGGTGCCTTTTCTGGAAGGACTTACCCCTGAGCAAGGAGCTCTTGTTGAACCTTTATCTGTGGTTGTTAACGCTTTGCATAATAAATGCCATATCAAACCAGGTGACGATGTTGTCGTGACCGGATGTGGTATCATAGGACTAATGGCTGCTGAACTAGCAAAAGCTGCTGGAGCGAGAGTTGTAGTAACTGGAATAGCCCATGACCGGGAGATTCGCTTGAAAGCAGCTAAAGAGCGAGGTTTCATTCCGGTAGAAGTTTCACCGGAGAATTCCCTTACGGCTCAATTGGCAGCCGGTATTACCGATTCTAATGGAGTGCCTTTTGGTAACAATGGTAAAATTGACTTACTCATAGAATGCTCTGGAGTACCGCAGGTGCTGGGCGAGGCAATAGATGTCGTAAGACCGGAAGGTGATATTTGCGTCATTGCCACCTACCCTATTGGTGTTGAAATAAATGCTACACACCTTACAAGGACTTCTTTAAACATGAGAGGCTCCATGGGATCGTGCAGAGACGACTATATGGTTGCTCAAAAACTTTTGATTACTGGAGTTTTTCCAGCGGAGCACTACACCAATATGTACGATTTCAATGACATAACTCAGGCTTTTGAGGATTCAATAAAAGCCAATAATGTCAAGGCAGTAGTTAAAATGAACTAAACATATGCATACAATATTTATTACAGGTGGAACGGGATGCATAGGTTCAGTTACCATTCATAAACTATTACAATCCAAAGAAGTAGGGAAAATCGTAGTTGCCACAAGATCTAATAATTCTGATCCTTTGAAGCTATGGCTGGGTGAAGAATTAGATTCACGTCTTGAATTTGTTACCCTGGATGTAGCTGACTATGATGCCATAGAGTCCGTTATCCAGGAAGTAAATCCGACTCACATCATTCACTTAGGAGCCTATCAAAGCCCTGACTGCTCAAAGTACCACATCAGAGGTATGGAGATCAATACCGGGGGCACAATGGCACTGTTTGACGTAGCAGAAAAACTACCAAACCTCAAGAGATTCGTTTTTGCGAGCTCAGCAGCAGTATACGGTATGAGGGCCATGTACCCAGAACCGGGTATCAGAGAAGATGCTCCTCTTGCTCCTCCGAACCACTACGGAATTTGGAAACTCGCAGGTGAGCAGTTGGCACGCTTATTCTATGACAACACCAAGGTTCCTACGGTCTGTTTGAGAATAAACACCACCTATGGAAAAGGCCGGGATAAGGGGAAAACCTCCGCTCCTACCAATGCCATGAAAGCCATTGCCATTGGATCGGTAGAGGGCAAATTGATGCCTTTTGAAATGCCTTATAACGGAAGGGAAAATTATCATTTCGTGGAAGATATAGGAAGCTATTTTGCTGCATGTACCTTGCAGCCTTTCGAAGGGTTTGAAGCTTTCAATGTAAAAGGAAAAACAATAGCCATTGATGACTTTCTGGACATTGTTAAGGAACAAGCCGAAGAGTTGGGCATGGGTGAATATGTACAGCTGTCAGTGGCAAATGATGCTACGCCAAATTTATTTGTCTCTGACTTAAGTCATGAAAAAATTGACAATGCATTTGAGAATTTACCTCTGACAAGCATTGCGGATGGCGTGAGACAATCACTAGAGGAATTTCAAAGTATGGCGAAAAAAGGAATCTTAGAATATTCAGTAGAAAGTTCATGAAAACAATAGGAATTGGATTACTTGGAGCCGGTGATGTAGCAGATCTGCATGCCGAAGCTGTCAACAACTTATTTGGAGCCGAGCTTGTTGGACTCTGGAATAGAACTCCTGAGAATGGAAAGATAAAGGCTGAGAAATACGGTTGTAAAACTTACGACTCGGTGGAGGAACTTCTGAGTGATCCAGACATTGATGCTGTCTTCATTCTAACGAACATGGAGACGCACTGTGAATACACTATTCAAGCTGCAAAGGCTGGCAAGCATATCTTGGTTGAAAAACCAGCTGCTTCCAATATTGAGGAGCTTAGACGCATGACCGAAGCAGTAGAAAAAGCCGGGGTAAAATGTATGCCGGTGCATAACTATATTTATGAAACCAGTATAAAGCGCGCCCAGGCCATGATTCAAAGTGGGAAGCTTGGCGATATCACTCAGTTCTACATGATGTACAATATTCATCATGCCGATGACATCAGAGCGCGTTATCCAGGCGTTATTCGTCAGATTCTAACGCATCACAGCTATACAATGCTTTACCTGGCGGGTAGACCAAAAACGATATCCTGCTTGAAGCACACCGTAGACGATACTCTTGCTCCACAGGAAAATGTGGCAATGGCCAACATGCAAATGCAAAATGGTACATTGAGCCACCTTTGTGCCAGCTTCGCCAATGATGATCATGCGGGGGACCCATGGACCTGTATGATAAAAGTGATTGGCACGAAAGGAAGTACAAGGTACAGTTATAGGGATTGGGTGATCAATGAAAGAAACGGCGCTCATTCGCAAACCTATTATTGCTATCCTGAAACCATAAAAAACACCGCAACCCATTTCATTGACAATGTGCTACGCAAAGCGGAAGAACCACTTTCAACACTGGAGGATGCCATTACTTGCCAAGAGATTATTGAAGCATGTGAGCGCTCTGTAGAAGAGGGTATTCATGTTAATTTTAGCTAAACTACTAGTTCCACCATTCAATCAAAACCATGAAACTATTCCTATATTCTGTAACAATTGCCCTTTTTCTGTCTTGCTCAAACAACAAGACAAGTACACAATCGGAACCCGAAAACGCACCATCCGAAACCAAAGCCGTTGAACAATGGCTAGAATTTGATGGTAAGGACAACATGCCGCACGTTGTATTGGTGTCCGGAGATGAAGAATACCGCTCGGAAGAAGCGCTACCTCAGTTGGCCAAAATCCTATCAACTCATCATGGTTTTAATTGTACCGTATTGTTTGCTCAAGATCCTGAGGTTCCAGGACAAGTGAATGCCAATTACCTGAGAAATATACCCGGGATGGAAAAATTGGCGTCCGCTGATTTGATGGTGATTTTTACCAGGTTCCGTGCATTGCCGGATGATCAAATGCAACATATTGACAATTATTTGAAATCTGGTAAGCCAGTAATTGGATTAAGAACAGCTACACATGGCTTTAATTTCGAAAAAGATGAAAGTACTTCCCAATGGGTGCACTATAGCAATGGCTATAAAGGTGAGAAAGAGGCGTGGCAAGGTGGCTTTGGCCGCTTGGTACTAGGAGAAAAATGGGTAGCGCATCATGGTCATCACAAGCACCAAAGCACAAAAGGATTAGTTGCCAAAAATGCAAAGGAGCATTCCATAACTAACGGCATAGAAGATGGTGATGTCTGGGGAGCTTCTGATGTATACGAAGTTAGATTACCTCTTCCCGGTGACTCTGAGCCAATCATATTAGGCCAGGTGATTAATCGAAAAGGTGAGTACAATGAAGGAGATATTTTCTTTGGTATGAGCCCGGAGGACGATGAAATTGCCACGGAAAACAATAAAGAAAAAACTGTCAATGACATCCTGATGCCTGTTGCCTGGACGAAGAGTTACCAAATTCCGGGAGGTAAACAAGGAAAGGCGTTCACCAGTACTGTGGGAGCTGCCAATGACTTACTCATTGAAGGCACAAGACGACTCTTGATCAACAGCGTTTTTTGGGCAGTAGATTTACCAGTACCTGAGAAAGCCAATGTGGACATCATACCGCCCTACGAACCAACTAAATTTGAATTTCGGAAGGCAGATTACTGGCCAAAAAGAAAAATGACAATTTCAGCATTGAAATAATCGCACAGATGGGTTAATGGCATAAAATATGTGGCATTGCATCCATTTGAATATATTGCGGTTTCTGTAAGGAAATACCAGTGCAACACCAATACTTCTCACTATACAAAAAAGCATGAATCACAAACTAAGCACCGCCTCACTACTCATAGCCCTTATTTTCCTATCATTCTTTTCCTGTAAAGAATCCAAACCCACTGATGGGCCGATCGAAAATCGAGTCACAGTGGGTGACATCACTATTCCCGAGGGTTTTAAATTGGAAGAACTTTACAAGCCTGGAGAGCATGAGCAAGGATCCTGGGTGAGTATCACTAAAGATGACAAAGGAAGGTTCTATACATCCGATCAATATGGAAACATTTATCTGGTGGATGTCATAATCAATGATAGTGGTGATGCATCAGTTGAGGTTCAAAAGCTAGATTTAGAAATCGGGCTGGCTCACGGCTTACTATGGCATAAAGGTGAATTATTCGCCCTTGTAAATTCCAGTGACGAATTTGTTCCTGCATTTAGTGGGTTTTATAAAATCATTGACTCGAACAATGATGGCGACCTGGATTCTGTCAGGTTGATGAAAAAATTCATAGGCAGAGGTGAGCATGGCCCTCATAACATCGAATTGTCGCCGGACAAAAAATCCCTGTACCTGGTAATGGGCAACTACACCAAAAAACCAGAAGATCTGAAAAGTGTGATACCAAAAGTATGGGGTGAAGACAACCTGCTTCCAGTTATCAAGGACCCCAGCGGTCATGCAAATTCGATCAAGGCTCCAGGAGGGTGGTTGGTAAAAACTGATTTTGAAGGAACAGAATATACCATAGTGAATGTTGGAATGAGAAATACATACGATATAGCATTCAATCAGGATGGGGAGCTATTTGGCTTTGACTCTGACATGGAGTATGACCTGGGAATGCCTTGGTACAGACCAATAAGGCTGCTCCATCTGACCCAGGGAGGAGATTTTGGTTGGAGAACAGGTACAGGTAAATTTTCCGTTGACTATCCGGATAACCTACCAGCTTTGGTAAATATTGGTCAAGGCTCTCCTACTGGCTTAATGAGTGGTAAGGGACTAAAATTCCCAGAATACTATCAAAAAGGGCTCTATCTATATGATTGGAGTTACGGTACAATGTACTATGCTAGCCTTACGCCAAAAGGAAGCAGCTATACTGCTCAGACTACCGAATTTCTTTCTGGTGTGCCTCTACCACTAACAAACGGCATAGCCGGAGATGATGGTGCTTTGTATTTCGCTACAGGTGGCAGGAGACTTGAATCTGCATTGTACAGACTGAGCTACGTAGGAGAAAGACCTTCAGAAATAATCACGCTGGAAGAGAATACGCAAGGCAAGGAAGAAAGAGCTTTGAGAAATAAATTAGAAAGTTTGCAATCACAGGATGGAGCCAAGGAGCTTGACTTTATCATCGACCATCTTGATCATGAAGATCGACAGACAAGATTTTCTGCAAGAGTAGCACTCGAAAATCAAGACATCAATTTATGGAAAGATAAGATCAATGATGAAAATTCTATTCAGGCTCAAATAGAATTTTCATTGGCTATTACCCATCATGGTGATGATTCAGATAGATCCATGGCATTGGATAAAATTCTAAACTTAAAGCTTGGCGACCTTTCAGAACTGCAAAAAATAGGAGTGGTCAGAGCAATTGATCTGATCTTAATTCGAAATGAGTCAGAGGTTTCCGATGCTCAAAAATCAAAAATTGTAGATTTACTCCTTCCTGCTTATTTGAAAAGCTCTGAAAGTCTCAACAAAGAATTGTGTAAAACACTTAGTTTTCTACAGGTCAGTGATATCATCGCTCCCACTCTGGAGAAAATGGAAAATGATACGACTGTTTCAGAAGAAACAAAGGCACTTTACCTAACTGATAATGTTTCACAAAGAAGCGAACGATATGGAAAAACCGTACAAAAAATGCTGAGCAATATGCCCAATCAGCAAAATATCAGTTATGCCAAAAGTTTGAGTGTGATTGAAAGCGGTTGGACTCCTGAGCTGAGGGAAAGATATTTCAAATGGTATAATCGTGCTTTAAACAGGTCTGGTGGAAGAACTTACGGTCAATTCATCAGAAGAATTCAGGAAGTTGCATTGAGCAATGTACCCGCAGAGGATAGACTATATTTTGAATCGCTGGCTAGTGAATCAATGAGTGATTTGGGCGATATCATGGCCGGCGTGACTCAACCAAAAGGGCCTGGAAAAAATTGGACAGTTAGCGAGGTGAAAACTGCCTATTCTAAGAATGTAATCAACGCCAATTTTGAAAATGGACAAAACTTTTTCAAAGCGACACTCTGCGTTTCTTGTCATAATATCAATGGAGTAGGAAAAAACACCGGACCAGACCTTACCCAGGTAGGCACGCGCTTCTCCATTGAAGACCTTGCAGATGCAATCATCAATCCGTCATCGGCCATTCCAGACAGGTTTGGTTATACAGAACATTATTTAGAAGATGGCAGAGTGGTTACAGGTAAGAAAGTGGAAGAAACAGAAAGAGAATTCATCATTAGTACAAATGCCTTTAGCACTGACCTTACTACTTCAGTTCGAAAAGACAAGGTAGTGAAGGAAGTAACTTCCACACTTTCACCTATGCCACCTGCACTTATCAATAGACTCAACGAGCAGGAGCTCACTGACTTGTTGGCGTTCCTGGTGTCGGGTGGTGATAAGGATCATAAGATATTTAAAAAGTAATTTCAGTACACGTGAAGTCGCATATAAAAAAATGAAATACATGAAAAACTACCCCATATATCTCCTTGCCTTATTACTGTGCATCTCGTGTCAGTCGTCTGAAAAAAAGTCAAACGGAAATGTGACCGAAACTAACAACATAGCCCTATTCAACGGTAAAAATCTAGACGGGTGGCGCGGAAGTTCTGCCAT
Organism: Cyclobacteriaceae bacterium; assembly: GCA_049115735.1. Taxonomy (GTDB): domain Bacteria; phylum Bacteroidota; class Bacteroidia; order Cytophagales; family Cyclobacteriaceae; genus CAXBNB01. The sequence continues at coordinate 16,647 of JAGDZP010000042.1, forward strand.
TTGGTCTGTAGAAGATGGATGCATTGTAGGTAGAACTACGGATGAAAATAAGATAGAGAAAAATACATTCTTAATCTATGAGAAACCATTTTCCAATTTCGAGTTAACTTTCAAATACAAGATAGTTGGAGGAAACAGTGGCGTGCAGTACCGCTCAAAGGTGTTGGATGAAGCTTCTTTTGTTTTAGGTGGATACCAGGCCGATATGGAAGCAGGCGTGAATCATTCAGGCATCCTTTATGAAGAAAAAGGTCGTGGTATTTTAGCTAAGAGAGGTGAAAAAGTAATAATCAACGAGGATGGCTCAAAAACAGTTGAGCAGTTTGCAAAAGCCGAAGATATCCAGGCTGCAATCAATATGGAAGAATGGAATGACTATCGCGTTGTGGCCAATGGCATTAAACTCCAACACTACATCAATGGAAATAAAACTATTGATGTAACCGATAACGAATCAAGCAAACGAGCGGCTTCCGGTCTAATCGCCTTACAAGTTCATCGAGGGCCAAATATGGTCGTTCGTTACAAGGACTTAAAAATCAATACTTTACCGTAGTTGTTAATCTTTCCTGGAAATATTTTTTCCAAAGATTAAACCTTTTGTTTACCCATGCATCTAAATGACATTAAACAAAAGGTTATCAATTATGAAAAAGACAATCATTTTAACAGCAATAGTATTTTTCACAATTTCAACAATGCAATCGCTTGATGCGCGACCTAGAGTCAGGTACCATCACGACAATTGTCATCGATCAGCCATCCTGCAGCAACCAAATTTTGTTAGCGGATACTGGAAATGGAGCCCAAAGTTCAGGCAATATGTTTGGGTGCCTACCACTCGATTTAGGAAAATGAAAAAACTCAAAAGAAGAAATAGAAACTACCGTTACTAAACAAAAAAGGAGCTGAAAATCAGCTCCTTTTTTTATATCTTTTGCTGAACATTGGATCAAACTCTATATACCCAGTCCCATTTGTCTTCTATTTCTCCAAGCTTGATTTTGTCCAGTGTATCAAAAAGCCTATTGGATAAGGGACGATCTCCGCCTAACATATAATCTTTATCATTTATAGCTATTCTTTCAATTTGTGCGATTGTAGCGGCCGTACCGGCACCAAATGCCTCTTTAAGCTCACCGGACTCTAAAGCACCAATTAATTCCTTAACGCTCAACCTATGCTCCTCTACATTCAAGCCCCAATCTTTAGCCAAAGTCAATACACAATCTCGTGTAATACCATTCAATATAGAATCGCCTGTTGGTGCTGTCACTAAAGTATCCCCCATCAGGAATAAAAGGTTCATTGTACCTGCCTCCTCTATATATTCATGGGTCTGACCATCAGTCCAAATCAACTGATCATAGCCCTCTTTTTGAGCCTGAACAGCCGGGTATAACGAAGCGGCATAGTTACCTGCTGTCTTAGCATATCCCACACCTCCAGCAACCGCTCTTGTATATTTCGTTTCCACTTTCACGCTTACAGGTTTTGAATAATAAGAGCCAACAGGGCATGTAAACATTAAGAATTTGTATGTATCAGAAGGCCTGATTCCAACATAGGGATCATCAGCAAATATCAACGGTCTAATGTACAATGAAGTGTCTTCCTTACTCGGTATCCATCCACTATCCAATTTCAAAAGCTCGGTCATGGCGGACATAAACAACTCTTCTGGAAGCTGAGGAATGCACATCCTTTCTGCGCTCACATTCAACCTCCTCGCATTTGCCTGAGGCCTGAAAACCAATATCTCTCCTGACTTGTTTTTATATGCTTTCAGCCCTTCAAAAATTGATTGGGCATAGTGAAGTGTAGCATTGGCTGGGCTAATAGACAGGTTAGCATAAGGCTCGATTCTCAGATCTGTCCATTCCCCATTGACAAATTCTGCAGCGAACATATGGTCAGAATAGATTTTTCCGAATGGAATGTTGTCAAAATCCAACTGCGGTAAACGTGAATTTTGAGTCTTATTGATTTCAAATGCTAATGTCTCGGTCATAACCCTAATATTTAATCTACTTACAATAAAAGAGCTACAAATTTAGACGATAATAGGATATCCTTTTCTATAAAAAATAAACTATTATTCGTCAATTTACAGCAAATTTTCGCTAGTAACGTTAGCGTAATTGGCTTAGAGTTTCGAAGTAAAAAAGTCCAATATTGAGCTGAATCAAATATTATTAGGTAAAATCAATAATACACAAGAAAATAATTCTGCAAGCATTCGCTAAAAATCAACCTATTTGAAGGATGCTATTTTTGAGGTTTCCAAGGCACCTCATCAACGTTCTGTTTAACAGCCATCCAGCGCGAAAGTGTGAATAGATAATCAGACAAACGATTGAGATATTGAATGACCAATTCGTCCACAAACTCCTCCTGAGACAGTGCCGTAACCTGTCTTTCTGCCCTTCTACATACACAACGAGCTATATGGCAATATGAAACAATTTGGTGTCCCCCGGGAAGTACGAAAAACTTCATGGCTGGCAGTTCTTCATCCATAGCATCGATGCTCATTTCAAGTTGAATAACTTGTTCATGAGTCAAAATCGGAAGATTGGTCTTATTCTCTTTTTTCGGATCTGCAGCCAAGGAAGATCCAATGACAAATAGATTGTTCTGGATACTAATAATTTCGTCAACTTTAATACTCAACGCTTCTTGATCTCGTAGCAGGCCCAAGTAGCTATTCAGCTCATCTACGGAACCATAGGAGTCAATCCTAATATGACTCTTAGGTACTCGCCTACCTCCTATCAATCCTGTACTTCCATTGTCCCCCTTCTTAGTATAAATCTTCATAGCATAAAGATCAACTTCTGTAGTTGATTGAATTTCACTAAATTTTCATATTAAACCAGATGTAAAAATGCATAAAAATTATAAGCTATCCCTATTGAGCCTGTTAGTACTTTTTACTTTGTCTTGCGACAAAAAAGGACCATCCGCCGACATGGTCATTCTCGGGGGCATCATTCATACAGTGGATGCTACACAACCTAAAGCCGATGCTGTAGCCATTATATCGGATAAAATAGCATTTGTTGGCTCGAGAGACGAAGCTGATAACTGGATAGGAGACTCTACAAAAGTTTTGAATTTGAAGGGTAAGACAATAACACCTGGATTTATAGAAGGTCATGCGCACCTGATGGGCATTGGCAACAATCTTATAAACCTGGACTTATCTCAACTGAAAAGCTATAGTGAAGTGGTCCAAGCTGTTAAACGAAAAGTCGAAACATCTCAACCAGGAGAATGGATATTAGGCCGAGGATGGCATCAGGACAAATGGGATGAGCAACCTGAAAATATTATAGGAGGCTTTCCTTCTCATCACGATTTGAGTTCTGTTTCGCCAGACAATCCCGTTTTGCTTGGTCACGCAAGTGGGCATGCGGCATTGGCTAATGCCAAAGCGATGGAGCTGGCTAAAGTTGACAGAAGTACCCAAGCTGTGGAAGGTGGCGAAATATTTAAGGATTTGGGAGGAAATCCATCTGGGATTTTTAATGAAACTGCTGTTGGTTTAATTAGAAAAATTGTACCTGATGAATCAAAAGAAAGAAACATGGAAGCACTCAGATTAGCTTTAGACCATTGTGCTGAAAATGGCATTACTAGCTTCCATGATGCTGGTGCCGATTCGTTGGCCATTGGCCTATATAAAGAATTTGGGGAAATTGGACATCTACCCATCAGGCTCTACATAATGCTAAACGGTGGAAATGTGAATTTGATCAATGCATATTCGAAACACGGCCCACAAATCGGACTTTTTGATGATTTTCTAACCATCAGAGCCATCAAGCTCTATGCAGATGGTGCATTAGGATCCAGGGGAGCATTATTGTTGGAAGAATATGAAGATGCACCGGGAGTTCATGGGCATAGAATTCAGGATCTTGATTTTCTAAAAAAAATTACTCAAATCGGATTTGAATCTGGGTTTCAGGTTTGTACACATTGCATTGGCGATCGCGCCAACAGAGAGGTGCTTGATCTTTACCAAACTCTATATTCCAGCAAAAAAGGAGATTATCGATTTAGAATTGAACATGCACAGCATATTGCCGAAGAAGACATTCCAAGGTTTGGGGAATTAGGAGTAATACCGTCCATGCAAGCCATCCACATGTCATCCGACCGCCCCTGGGCCATTGACCGACTAGGTAAAAAGCGGATTGTAGAGGGGGCCTACGTCTGGAACAAATTAACGGAATCAGGAGCAACAATCGTCAATGGCACTGATGCGCCTGTAGAACCTATCAATCCAATTGCTTGTTTTTTTGCTGCTGTGTCCAGACAAACTTTAAAGGGAGAACCCACAGGGGGTTACGAACCCGAACAACGGATGACCCGACAGGAAGCGCTACAGTCTTATACAATCAACAATGCCTATGGAGCTTTTGAGGAAAATATCAAAGGTTCTATTGAGGTGGGAAAATTAGCAGATTTAACTGTCTTTTCTCAAGACATTATGGAAGTGCCGATAGATAAATTACTGGAAACAGAGATTGAATATACTATTGTGGGTGGCAGGATTATTTACAAAAAACCGTAAATAGAAAAGGGGCCTACTGCCCCTTTTCCAAATCACCTATCTAACAAATAATTGTCTTTACAAAATTTCATTTACCAACCTAAAACGTAAAGACTTTTACCGAATATTATTTGTTACTTTATAACCAATTGAACCCCCAACCATCTATCATCGCCGAGAGTTCATATCTAAAACCATAAAACGATATACCACCCCTAAAGGATTTACCTTTTTTTAGAAAAAATATAAAAGAATTGTTCGAGCTAGGCAGATTTCAGCTCCAAAATGGTGATTTCTGGAAGAATTCCCACTCGACCAGGATAGCCTAAAAAGCCAAATCCACGATTGACATAAAGGTATTGCTCTCCCTCCTGATACAAGTCTGCCCATTGTTTGTAAAAATATTTTGATGGGCTCCACCGGAAGTCTCCAATTTCTATTCCAAACTGAAAGCCATGAGTGTGCCCAGAAAGCGTAAGGTCAATATCAGAATGATTGGGCCTTACCTGAGCATCCCAATGGCTAGGGTCATGACTCAATAAGATTTTCGTATCTGCTTCAACATTCATGGCCGCTTTATCCAGATCGCCGTGCTTCACAAACTTGGCACCCCAGTTTTGCACGCCCAAGACACCAATCTTCTCTCCGTTCACCTCAAGGTATCGGTGTTCATCCAACAGTATGTCCCAGCCCATTTGTTTATGCGATTTGATCAACTCCTGAAGGTTTTGCTGTTTGGCCTGTGGACTGCTCCACCTGGTATAATCCCCATAGTCATGATTTCCAAGTGTGGAATAAACACCCAGTGGTGCTTTCACTTTTTCAAATACATTGATGTAGTCTTTTACTTCCTTACTTTCATTATTCACAAGGTCACCCGTAAAAAACACCACGTCCGGCTTTTCATTCAAAAGCAAATTAACCCCACCCTTCACCGCAGTACTATTGTAAAAACTACCACTATGAATATCCGAAAGTTGTGCCACTCTTATCCCATCAAAAGCCTTGGGTAGACTTGGAATAACCACGGATCTTCTCCTCACTCTATAATCATAGGCACCAGAGATAATCCCGAAACCGAAAACAGCCGATGGAACGGCCGCCGCAATTAGAGCTGTCTTTGCCAGGAACTCAGAACGAGGGATGCCTTCCCCCTCAGAAGACGAACTAATTCCATTGTGGACTATGCCCTGATATGCCCATTGTCCGAAGCGCAAGATATCATCAAGAAACACGAAGAATACCGCTACAAACTTGGATACAAAATTGATCGCCACTACCGACACAAATATTGATTTCAAAAACTGGTATTTGGCTGAGTCCACGATAAAAAAACCAAAGACAGCTAGAAAGGTAAATCCAGTTAATGACCAAAATACGGTGTAAGCAATACGTTTATAGTTTGGGATAGTACTTTCAGCTACTACTTTGACAGCCTGAAATAAATAATAATCGAGGGCCAAGTAAAATAGGAGTATAAATATGAGGAAAGGCAATCTTTGCATTATTCAGAATTCTTAATATTCAAGTTTCAAAAATTGATTCAACCCAAATTATGCATAAGGGCATAATTTGTCAGAAGGACAGACTTAAGCTATGCTTTGTCTGGGTTACCCTGACAAAAATCTCCTGAAGGTGGAGATTTTTCGTCAATATGCGATGGAATATTTCGTATTAGTTCGACAAAAATTCTATTGCATATTCCGGGTTCAACGAATAAAAAACAATTCAGTTCACATTTGCCAACTGATTTAAAAAGAATTGAGTGGATGAATGGAGACAAAAAGTTTACGGATTATATTCCATTGATTAAATTGCGGCCTCAATTGCATCATATGGAAGCCAACAATGTTGATATAACACCTAGTATAAAGAAAAGTCTCTCTGATTTTTTCATAGTCAACGACTACTCATCTGTAGCGGTGCTTTGCGATGAAAATACTGAAGAACACTGCTTACCATTGGTCTTGGATGCCCTGCCAGAACATTGGCTTCTGAAAATAAAAAGTGGCGAAGAAAACAAAACCATTGACACCTGTAGCAAAATATGGGATGGATTGACTCAGGGTGGCTTTGATAGGAATTCGTTGCTCATCAACCTAGGTGGTGGTGTAATTGGCGATATGGGGGGATTTGCGGCCTCTACCTACAAAAGGGGGATTGATTTCATTAATATTCCTACAACCCTCCTGGCCCAGGTAGATGCCAGTGTTGGTGGCAAACTCGGAATTGATTTCATGGGCTTCAAGAACCATATTGGTTTGTTCAAGGAACCAAAGGTTATATTCATTGACTCTGTATTTTTTGATACGTTACCTGCCGCCGAAATGAGATCCGGATTTGCTGAAGTTATAAAACACGGATTGATTGCCGATGCTACCTATTGGGAAAGTATTGCTGACTTTGACCTGTCAAATGGAGCCTGGAACGAGCTGGTAAGCACTTCTGTTGAAATCAAGCGTCAGGTAGTAAAAGAAGATCCTTTTGAAGGTGGCCTGAGGAAAATACTCAACTTTGGCCATACCATCGGTCATGGCATTGAGTCTACATATCTCAACCACACAAGTGGACGGCTACTACACGGAGAAGCCATTGCAAAAGGCATGATATGTGAAGCATTCCTTTCTACCAAGAAAACAGGGCTAACACAAGATGCGCTGGAGAGCATAACAACCTACCTTTTAAAGGTATTTGGTCATGCAAAAATTGAGGAAAAGTATTTCGAGAAAATAATCGAGCTTATCTACCAGGATAAGAAAAATAAGGGAAAAGTGATCAATAGTAGTCTTTTGAAGTCAATAGGAAACTGCGCTGTAAATATTCCTATCGGTGAGCCCGATATAATCGACAGCCTTTTTTACTATAACAACCTTATGATCGAAACTAAATAAATAGATTTTCAGAGCTTGATTTTGGAGTCTCTTTGAGCTTCAAGTTATTGCTAATCTCCTCTTTCTTTTTGGAGTTAAATTTTGGTTTAACGAACATGAAAGTAAGTGCACCAACAGCAGCCCCGGCTAATAGTCCCGTAATAATGTTGTTACCTTTTATTTTGTTCTTTTTTGACATACGCCTTCAATTTTAAGAATTGAAATAATTCATTTTCTACATCTATTAATACAATTATTTAACTGCATCCCCCCAAGAAAAGTTTTCTATTTCACTATAAAATTGAAGACATCTAAGATCATTTTATAGTTATCCTTCATTATGAGTCAGTTAGAACTTAGCTTTGTGTTTCATTTTTTAGACCATGCAAAAAGAATCAGTCCATATTCAAAAAAATTCCAGTCCAAAAACCATTTCAATTCCCCTCGCTTCATCAAAAAGTGAAAGCAACAGGGTCTTGATCATGAAAGAATTGGCAGGAGAAAAAGCTGTACTCCACAACTTATCCTCTGCCCGGGATACCCAGATCATGAAAAAGCTGTTATCATCCGATGATGAAGAGCTGAGCGTATTGGATGCTGGAACGGTAATGCGGTTTATGACGGGTTTTCTAACACTGTCTAAAAAAGAACGGATTCTGACCGGAACAGATCGCATGTGCCAACGACCAATAGGGCTTTTGGTGGATGCTTTGAATCAGATTGGTAGTGACATTAAATACGTAGGGAATGAAGGTTTTCCGCCATTGAAGATAAAAGGCACTGGAATCCAAAAAACAAACAAACTAGAAATACCTGGAAACATCAGTAGCCAGTATATTTCTGCACTGCTGATGATAGCGCCGGAGCTGCCACAGGGACTGGAAATCTCCCTATGCGGCGAAGTTTACAGCCTTCCATACATTAAAATGACACTAAGCCTAATGTCCAGGTTTGGCATTAGCCATTCTTTTTCAGGGAACACTATTTCTATAGCACCACAAAAATACCAAGCGGCTGAATACACTGTAGAGTCTGATTGGTCTGGAGCGAGCTACTGGTATAGTATTGTGGCGTTATCAGAAAATGCAAGCATTAAGCTTCTCGGGTTGAGAAAGCACTCTTATCAGGGTGATAGTGCTATTGTAGAAATAATGGAACAGCTTGGAGTAAAGAGTGAATTTGAAGATGACGGGGTGTTACTTACCAAAATCGATGCTGAAGAGCATCTGGATTATGATTTTAGAAATTGTCCAGATCTTGCTCAAACCATATTTACAGTTGGTGCAGCCAAAGGCATATCTATGGAAATGACAGGCTTGGAGAGTTTGAAAATAAAGGAGTCTGATAGAACAGCTGCCATGTCAACTGAATTGGCTAAAATTGGAGCCAGTCTATTTGAAAAGGACGACAAGACCTGGAAGTTGACTGTAGACAAGGACTTTCAAGTAGAAAGCTCTTTGGTTTTCGATACCTATGATGATCACAGGATGGCCATGGCATTGGCGCCTCTGGCAACCCGTTTTGACATTAGCATAAAAGAGCCTGAGGTGGTTAAAAAATCCTACCCGGAATACTGGCAGCACCTAGAACTGGCAGGTTTCAAACTGAGTTAGAAAGAAAGGTTTTGAAATAATCAGGTGCAATTAGCATTCTGCTGCCATACCAGGAAAACATCTCTCCGTCTACAAGCGCTATCTGTGCATTGGGAAACAATTTCTGATAATGCTTCAGGTGCTTTTCCTTGAAAGGAAATGGCTCTGAAGATAGAAAGACATAATCCGGATTACTGTTCAAAATTTCATCGGTGAGGATGGGATATCGGGAGTATCTATTAGCAATGTTTTCCAATCCCATATAAGTTAGGACTGCATGTATATAAGTGTCATTTCCTATCGTCATTGCAGGATTATTCCATATTAAATAGAGTGCCTTTCCATCAAAACGACGCTTAACGGCGACCCAACCCTTTTTGATAGCCTCAGTCATTTGAACTGCCTTTTCACCTGTATCTGTCACCTCTCCTATGGACTTTATCATGCCTAGTGCACCCGAAAGGTCAACCACATCGCTCACCCATACAGGGAAATGCTTCGACAATTCCTCAATCTGTTCCTTTTGATTTTCTTCCTTACTGGCAATAATCAAATCGGGGTAAATTTGCCTAATACGTCCTAAATTGAGCGATTTCGTACCGCCAACTATTACTACATCTCCTCCTTTGTCGAAGGGGTGCCTACAGAATTTGGTAATACCACGAATTTCTACGTAGAGACCAAGATCATACAACAATTCTGTAATAGATGGAACCAGCGATACAATTCGCCGGGGAGTGCCCGGCAGCTCCACTTTTCTTGAAATTTGATCGATGAAAATTTTAGCCATTATTGCTCGTCAGAATAATCCAATTTCATATATACTGCAAGAACATATTAATTTATTAAATTTGGAAAACTGAACGCTGTTTTAGTTTAATTAAGAAAACAGACACATTAACTATTAGGATAATGAACAGTAAGAATTTTATTTGGTACGCCTTGCCCATGATGGGGCTATTATTACTGATGTGGCTATATGAACCATGGTTTTATCAGCGATATATCGCAAGCACCGACCTGGAAGATGTTAAGAAAAAGGATTTCAAGATCATCGGACATAAGGGAGCTGCAGGTTACGCTCCTGAAAACACACTGGCCTCCCTACAGAAGGCCATTGATATGGGAGTCGATATGATCGAAATCGATGTTCACATGACCAAGGATGGTGAAGTGGTTGTTTTTCATGATGAAGATGTGTCAAGAACGACCAATGGAACCGGGAAAATTCACGAGCTCACACTTGAGGAAGTAAAGCAACTGGATGCCGGCTCATGGTTCGGCGAAGAGTTTGCCGGAGAACAAGTTCCAACGCTAAGAGAAGCCATCGATCTGGTACATGGTAGCGCCGATATTCTGATTGATATCAAATCCAAAGGGCACGAGTTCTACGATAATTTCGCTGAGGTAATTGTTGATATTATCGATGAGAAAGAAGACAACAAAGAATGGTGCATCGTTCAATCTTATGAGCAAGAGTACTTAGAGCATGCATACTCCCGCGATTCAACTATACAAATGAAAAAGATAATGATGGGAGAAGATGAGTCAATGCTATTCAGCTTTTATCTCAACTCAAAATCATTTATGACCAATAGAAATAAGCATCATTTCTTTGAAACCATTAATCCCCACTATACGACTCTATCACAAAGGAGGATATTCAGACTACATGCTAGAGGCTACAGTGTACATACCTATGTGGTAAACGAGCGTGTGGACATGATCAAAATGCTCAACATGGCTGTTGATGGAATCATTACCGATTTTCCCGATCGTTTGGTGAAAATTAGAGAGGAAATTAGGAAATTACACAAAGACAGGGAAGAAGAAGCTTAGCGCCGCTAACCTAACCAAAGCTCCTCATGCCCAAATTCACCAACGGTGACGAATATTTCAATAAACTACATCTTGTATTTAATGCACTCATTGCGGTCACGCTGATACCTTTCGTTCTCCTTTTTCTTGATATAGAGAAGAATGGTTCTACAGCTGGCATACTTAATTCGGAAATAGCTATTGTCGTATCAGTAAGCCTGTTCGTCTTTTTCTGTGCAATACTGTACTCCACTAATAGAAAGTTTAAAAGAAGGATACTGAAAGTGGACAAAAGTGCAGAGCTTAGAACCAAACTTGAACATCATTATTCTGTATCTTTAAAAAAATATATTGGCCTTACCCTCTGCTGTATAATTATGGTTTTGGGTCTATTCCTGACCAGGTATTTCGTTTTTAGCATTGGATATGTATTTTCTTTAATAGTACTATCTATAGGGCGTCCAGCCATGACCAACCTCACCAGAGAAATCCTCTTGTCTAAAGCAGAAAAAGGAATAATGCAAAACAAAGAAACCATCGAATAAGGTATGCCTTCTGGAAAAACCATTATCGGAATAGACCTGGGCGGCACCAAGATGGCTACAGCCAAGGTCAAGTCTGGCAAAATATCTCGACTCAATGCGATTTCGATCCCAATAAATGTTGATAAAAAGCAAATGCTTGACCTAATAAGGCAAGAAGTTTCTGATTTATTTGATAGCCAGGTAAAGGGCATTGGAGTGGGAGTGCCCAGTATAGTGGATGTCAACAAGGGAATTGTCTATGATGTACAGAATATCCCATCATGGGACAAGGTTCCACTTAAGGATATTTTAGAAAAAGAATTTAAAGTTTATGTAAAGATCGACAATGATGCCAACTGTTTTGCTCTGGGTGAGATGCTATATGGCCAGGCCAGGAGCTACAAACATGTAGCTGGCGTGACCATAGGAACCGGGCTTGGCATAGGAGTAATAAATAATGGTGAAATCGTTCATGGAGCCAATTGTGGTGCAGGTGAGTTAGGGCTTATCCCCTATCTGGACCATACGCTGGAATACTACAGTAGCGGACAATATTTTGTTAATGAATTTAAAATGAAAGGAGAAGAAGTCTATGATTTGGCCAAAAAGAATAATCATCAGGCGCTCATGTTTCTAAAGTACTTCGCTAATCATTTAGGGAACGCTCTCCTGTCCATCATCTACGCCTATGATCCAGAAGTCATTGTTATCGGGGGATCTGTAGCAAAATCAAAGGAATTCTGGAGGGATGACGCCCTTTCTAAAATCGACTCTGTGCCCTATCAAAACACCAAATCCAAAGTAAAAATTGTCTTTTCAGAACTGGAGAATGCAGGTATACTGGGAGCCGCAGGATTGATTTAATGCCATTACACCACATTTTGCTAGCCATTTACGAACTCAGGTACTTTTCTTTGGATTTATTGAAAATTTATCAATGAACATATGACACAAACAGTACTTTTTAGAGAATCATAAGAATTTAAAGATTAAATTATAATTATGACATAAAAAGATGATATTCATTCATAATCCCGCCAAACATTTCCATGATCTCTCCATTTTTGATAATTTTGCGGTTCGCTAAATTTACAGTGAGTCTGGACTATTCAGGCTTAGCATTATGCGAGCGGGCTTAAGAAAAAAGAAGATAGAATATGCAAGGAAAAAGTTTATATGACCCCTCTTTAGAACATGACAGTTGTGGTGTAGGTTGCGTAGTAGATTATTCAGGCAAAAAGTCACATTCAGTAGTATCGGATGCATTGACAATGCTTGAAAACATGGAACACCGTGGAGCAACTGGTAGCGATCCGAATACTGGAGATGGCGCAGGGGTATTGGTTCAAGTTCCACACGAATTCTTCCAGGAAAAAATGGGAGACTTTGGGATCAAGTTACCTGGAGAAAAAGAATATGGAGTGGGTATGTTCTTTTTCCCAAAACATTATGAAACAAGAGAAGAATGCAGAAAGGTTGTTAATGATTGTATAGAAAAGTCTGGCCTCAAACTAATTGGCTATAGGTTGGTACCTGTCGACGAATCTGTACCGGGTCATGAGTCCAAGGCTGTTGAGCCATATATCGAGCAGGTTTTTGTTGTGCCAAATGAAAAACTTAGCGCTGAAGAACTAGAAAGAAAACTTTTTGTACTTGGCAACTATGCCACCCATGAAGTACAAAGGAATGTTGCAGGAGAAAACAATCAATTTTATATCTGTAGCTTTTCATCGAACACCATTGTTTACAAAGGCCAGCTGAGAACTGACCAGCTACCAAAATATTTTCATGATTTAAGAGATCCCAACTTTAAGTCCGCATTGGCCACTGTGCATTCGAGGTTTTCAACAAACACATTCCCGAGATGGTCGCTAGCACAACCGTTTAGAGTGATTGCCCACAATGGTGAGATCAATACGATCAGAGGAAATGTCAATAAGATGAAATCAAAGGAGGCGTTAATGACTTCTCCTTATTATTCTGATGAAGAGCTGAAATGGTTACTCCCTGTAACTGACCCAAAAAACTCGGATTCAGCTAACCTGGATGCCATAGTAGAATTACTAGCATTGAGTGGAAGATCCCTTCCGCATACTATGATGATGGTGGTACCTGAAGCTTGGCAGGATAACGACCAGATGGATTCTGCCCGCAAGGCATTTTATAAATACCATGCTGCTATGATGGAGCCATGGGATGGCCCTGCAGCTTTGTTCTTCACCAACGGAAGTTTGATAGGAGCTACTCTTGATAGAAGTGGTTTGAGGCCTGTGAGATACTGCATCACAAGTGAAAATAGACTTGTAATGGCTTCAGAAGTTGGGGTAATAAACATTGACCAGAGCAAAGTAATTGAGAAAGGAAGATTGCAGCCCGGAAAGATGCTTATTGCCGACTTGAAGGAAAATAAGATATATAAAGATGATGATGCAAAGGCTAAAGTTGTAGAAGGCAAGCCTTATACAGAATGGATAAACAACAAAAGAATCAGGCTTAGAGAAATTGAAGTTCCTGAATTTGATATACCAAAACTTTCTTCAGGTCAGCTATTGAGCGAAATGAAAGCTTATGGCTATACGCAAGAGGATGTGAAAATGACCATCGAACCAATGGCTTCAAAAGCCATTGAACCGGTAGGATCAATGGGTGCTGATTCTCCTATTCCACCGCTATCTCGTCAGAGCCAAAGCGTTTCGAATTACTTCAAACAATTCTTCGCACAAGTAAGTAACCCACCAATTGATCCTATCAGGGAAAGAATGGTTATGTCGTTATTTACCAGACTGGGAGAATCGTTGAATATTCTGGACGAAACAGAAGAACATACAAAGCAGATTCATATATCGCAACCTGCATTAACCAGAAGTGCATTTAGCAAGTTGACCCAACTGGAAGGTCGCGGATTCAAAGCGACAACTATTGATTCTACTTACAATCCGAAGGAGCAAAACCTGGAAGAGGCACTTGATACTATATCAAGACAAAGTGAAGAAGCTGCTAATGCTGGAAACTGCATTCTTATTGTCAGCAATAGAAACATCAGCAAGGATCGCGTTCCAATTCCATCACTTTTGGCAACAGGAGCTATCCATCATTATTTGATTGATAAGCGAATTAGAACCAAAACCGGTCTTGTAATTGAAGGTGGAGATATTTGGGAAACACATCACTTTGCTACTATTGTAGGCTATGGTGCCAGTTGTATATTCCCATTTAGGGTATATGACATTCTGGATCAATTGTACGATGAGAAAGTACTTGACAACTCTAAACCAATTGACGATTACTACGAAAACTACAGATATGGTATTGGTAAAGGTCTATTGAAGATATTGTCAAAAATGGGTATCAGTACCCTACAGTCTTACCAAAGTGCTCAGATTTTCGAATGCGTCGGTCTTGGACCGGATGTGATTGAAAAATGTTTCAAAGGAACTTTGAGCCGACTTGACGGCCTGACGTTTGAAGGCCTTGAAAAGGAATGCCTCGCTAAGCACAATGCGGCATATCCTGGCAAAGACACCAAAAATATTCTTGAGGTCGGTGGATTTTTCCAATGGAAACAAAATGGTGAAGGTCACCTATTGAGCCCGGAAACAATTCATCTCCTGCAAAAGTCTACCAGACTTAATGACTATGAATTGTTCAAAAAATACTCATCAAGTATTTACGATCACCAGTCCAAGCTTTATACACTGAGAAGTCTTTTTGAATTTAAGAAAAGAAAATCAGTGCCAATCGAGGAGGTGGAACCTGTGGAGGGCATCCTGAAAAGGTTTGCGACTGGTGCCATGTCATTCGGGTCGATTTCACATGAAGCGCATAGCACGCTTGCCATTGCGATGAACAGGATTGGCGGTAAAAGTAACAGCGGTGAAGGTGGTGAAGATGAAGCACGATTTGTACGCAAAGAAAATGGCGATTATGAAAGGTCTGCTATTAAGCAAGTAGCTTCTGGTCGATTCGGAGTAAACAGCTACTACCTTTCTGAGGCAGAAGAAATACAGATAAAAATTGCTCAGGGAGCCAAGCCTGGTGAAGGTGGCCAGCTTCCGGGACACAAAGTAGACCACTGGATTGCGAGAGTGAGGTTTTCAACCCCAGGGGTAGGACTTATCTCCCCTCCTCCTCACCACGACATTTATTCAATCGAAGATTTGAAGCAATTGATCTATGACTTGAAAAATGCCAATCCGAATGCACGGATTAATGTAAAACTTGTGTCTGAGGCTGGAGTTGGTACGATTGCATCAGGTGTTTCTAAAGCTAAGGCTGACGTAATCCTCGTAAGTGGATATGACGGAGGTACCGGAGCATCGCCTTTGAGTTCGATCAGACACGCGGGACTACCTTGGGAGATTGGTTTGTCAGAAGCGCATCAAACGCTAGTTAAGAACAACCTGAGAAGTAGGGTTGTACTACAAACGGATGGTAAAATGATGACCGGACGTGATGTAGCCATTGCAACGTTGCTTGGTGCCGAGGAGTATGGATTCAGTACTACTGCGCTAATTGTAGAAGGTTGTATCATGATGAGAAAATGCCATCTTAATACTTGCCCGGTAGGTATAGCGACTCAAAATCCTGAGCTAAGAAAATTATTCACGGGAGACCCTGATCATGTTGTAAACTTCTTCAATTTCATCGCAATGGAATTGCGAGAGATAATGGCTGAGCTTGGATTTAGAACTGTGAACGAAATGGTGGGTAGAGCCAAAACATTAAAAGTAAGATCCGATCTGGAACATTGGAAATTGCAAAGCCTGGACTTGTCTCCTATTCTATACGAAAAAGAAGTAAACTCTAACGTCGGCTTGTATAACCAGTTCGAACAGGATCATGAATTGGAGGATATTTTGGATAGAAAACTGATCGTTGATTGGAAAGCGGGAAAATCCGAAACAGATTATCCAATCATCAATACCGACCGAGCTGTTGGGGCAATGCTTTCTTACGAAATATCACTTCAACATCAAGCCAAAGGCTTGGGAGATTCTGATGCCTTTACTGTTAACTTCAACGGGTCAGCAGGACAAAGCTTTGGTGTATTTCTGGCCAAAGGAGTGAAATTCAATCTCGAAGGTGAAGCCAATGATTATGTAGGCAAAGGACTATCGGGAGGAAAAGTGGTAATCAAACCGCCAAAGGAAAGCACTTTCGTTCCTCATGAAAATATCATTATTGGAAATGTGGCATTCTACGGGGCAACATCAGGTAAAGCTTTTATCAACGGTTTAGGTGGTGAAAGATTCTGTGTGAGAAACTCAGGAGTACATGCAGTAGTTGAAGGTGTTGGTGATCACGGTTGTGAATACATGACAGGAGGAAAAGTATTGATCCTCGGAAACGTTGGAAAAAACTTTGCAGCTGGAATGAGCGGCGGAATCGCATATGTTTTCAATCCTAACGACACTTTCGAAGTGAACTGCAACAGAGAGATGGTGGATATCGATCCGCTTGATGACAATGATTTTGCGGATGTAAAGGCAATGATCGAAGAGCACTTGGCGGAAACAGATAGCAAGATGGCTTCTTACATTCTCAATGACTGGGAAGCCCTAAGCAAGTATTTTATTAAAGTGATGCCACATGATTTAAAAAGAGTAATGGCAGAGCAACAACAAAAAGAAGAAAAAGTAGCATAATATGGGACAGATTGATGGTTTTTTAAAATATAAGAGGGAGCTACCTTCTTCGAGAAGTCCAGAGGCGAGAATCAATGATTCTGATGAAATATACCTACCCTTTGAGGATGAAAAAACTCAGACTCAGGCGGCCAGGTGTATGGATTGTGGAGTTCCTTTCTGTCATAGTGGTTGTCCATTAGGAAATCAGATTCCGGATTTCAACGATGCAGTTTTCAAAGAAGACTGGAAAGAAGCATTTGATATTCTTTCTTCTACCAATAACTTTCCTGAATTCACTGGCAGAATATGCCCTGCTCCTTGTGAGGCGAGTTGTGTGTTGAATATCAATAAGAACCCGGTTGCTATTGAGCACATCGAAAAGAGTATAGTAGAGAAGGCTTACGAAAATGGATGGGTAAAACCTGTGAAAGTTGAAAAGACCGGCAAGAAAGTAGCCGTAGTTGGATCAGGACCAGCTGGACTGGCAGCTGCTGCCCAACTTAGCAAAGTGGGTCATGAGGTGACTGTTTTCGAAAGAGACGAGGTGCTGGGCGGGTTGCTAAGAATTGGTATTCCGGACTTTAAACTGGAGAAAAGCGTAGTTGAACGTCGTATTGAAGTGCTCAAAGAGCAAGGTGTGACATTCAAGACCAATACAAATATTGGTGTAGACATCAAAGCTGATGTGATAGCCATGGAATATGATGCCACCGTACTATGTGGAGGATCAACCATTCCAAGGGATATTCCTATTCCAGGTAGAGAACTCAAAGGCATTCATTTCGCAATGGAATTCCTTGGACAGCAAAACAGACGTGTAGGTGACAGAGAATTGAATGGAGAAGAGATTTGGGCCACTGATAAGAATGTACTAGTGATTGGTGGTGGAGATACAGGATCTGATTGCGTAGGTACTTCAAACAGACACAGAGCAAAATCAATCACACAAATTGAATTACTTTCCAAGCCGCCAGAAGACCGAACTGTTAAAAACCCTTGGCCAGAATGGCCAATGATCCTAAGAACATCAACATCTCACGATGAAGGTGTCGATAGAGACTGGGCCATTTTAACAAAGGAATTCATTGGTAATGATAAAGCTGAATTAACTGGAGTAAAACTGGCCGACATCAAATGGGGTGAAGGCGGTTTTAAGGAAGTTGAAGGATCAGAAAGAGTAATACCTTGTGAATTAGTATTGATTGCAGCTGGTTTTGTACATCCTCAAAAAGAAGGAATGTTGGAGCAGCTGGAAATTGATACTGACAATCGAGGAAATGTTAGCGCTGACGAGGAAAAATATCAAACGAATGTGAAGAGTGTATTCGCAGCAGGTGATATGAGAAGAGGACAATCACTTGTTGTTTGGGCCATCTCTGAAGGAAGAGAAGCTGCGAGACAAGTGGATGAATACCTTATGGGTGAATCTTCCCTGGAATCTAAATCAGCTTCATTTTTTGAATTGAGCTAGAGAATAGCAGTACTTAAAATACTGAAACGGGTCAAACTGAATTTTAAATCAGCTTGACCCGTTTTTTTATGCCACCAGCCCACGTTCATCATTTGAATATTCGTTACTCGGGTTATGCCTTCTTGAAGTGTACCTCATTTCTGACTTTACTATTTTTGTATTGCTACTCATATAAAGCAGCAGCATTGAAGTACCTCCACCTATTGCAATTCCAAAAAACAGACCTATTTCCATTGAAATCCAAGGTGTGATTTGATTGATTAAGGAGGCTAGAAACACGCCAAAATTTGCTCCTAACCCACCTCCGAAAATCATTCCTATCATTATAGATCTTATCTTTTTCATTGTCTTTTTGTTATGATGCGATCAAAATAATTGAGTAATAAAATGGAATACCAATCATCACATTAATTGGAAAGGTTATTCCAAGCGCCATGGGTAAATACAGGCCAGGATGCGCTTCTGGTATCGCTTGCTTCATTGCCGCCGGTACTGCGATATAAGAAGCACTGGCTCCAAGGATAGCAAACAGCAATTGATTTCAATTGACGTCCGTAATTTGCATACTTATCCCTAAAGCAATTAGACCATTAATGAAGGGCATCAAGCTTGAAAACACGAACGGATACACGCCCTTCTTTAGAATGATATTCAACTGTCTACCACTGGTGATACCCATATCCAGCAAGAATACAGAGAGGAAGCCCTTAAAAATATCTGTAGTAAAAGGCTTTATACCTTGAGCCTGTTCCGCTGATGCCAAATAGCCAATCAACAAGCTTCCTATAATAAGAAGTACACTACCATGAGTAACAGAATGCTTCAAAATTCCTCCAATTCCCCCATTTTTCTTCTTTTGATTCCTTTTGAAATAGCTTATAAGTAACACACCTACAATGATAGCCGGTGATTCCATCAAGACCATTACTGCGATCATATGACCATTAAAAGAAATTGCCTCAAAATCAAGAAAAGATGTGGCCGTAACAAATGTTACGGCACTAACTGAACCGTATGATGCTGCAATAGCACCTGCATTTTCTACTCTCAATTTTCTTTACAGAATGAAAAAAGAACAGGTTGGTATAGCGCAGGCCAGAAATAAACCCAGTCCCATGCTCGAAACAATTTCGAAATCCAATCCACTGTGAGACAGCTCCTGGCCACCCTTAAAGCCAATGGACAGTAGCAGATAAATCGATATGAATTTGGAACTGTTTTCAGGTATTTCCAAATCACTCTTAAACTGCACTGCTACTATACCAAGCAGGAAAAATAATAATGCAGGATTCGTTATATTCTCAATCAGAGTTTGCGCATCCATAAAATCAATCTGAAATTTTTACTTTCAAGATTTTAGAGTACGTTACATTCTTTCCCAATTCTTCAGCTTTCAATATGAAGCTATGGAGAGTCATTTGAGACAGCCCTTTAATCTCTATCTCATTGTTCTCATCAACATCTTCTTTCAATAGATGATATTCCCCTTTATTTTTCAGCGTATCCTTAAACAAGTCGGCTAGAGCGGGTGCATCTTTTCTTTTTTTCTCTTTAAGATCCTCAGACATGGCACTTTCATGCTGGTATGTTGATTTTACATGAACTGTTAGTTCGTCTTCTTGACTTACTCCAAATATTACATCTGGTGAATCGACTAATAAATTTTGATTTTGCATTTTGATAACGTTTAAAAGATTGACAATAATTTTTGTTTATTCAGACGCAATTGTACATCTTTATAATCATATATTTTTATTTAACTATTTTATACAATACATATATATTAATTAATGCATTATACTTTACATCAACTCAAAATATTCCTTACTGTATCTGATTGTCAGAGTATTACAAAAGCTGCAGAAGAACTACATTTAACTCAACCAGCTATATCGATTCAGTTAAAAAAATTACAAGATCAGTTCGAATTACCTCTGACAGAGCTAATAGGTAGACGCATTTATGTGACTGATTTTGGAAAAGAAATAGCCATTAGGAGCCGCCGAATTCTAGATGAAGCAGATGGAATTAAGTACACCATCGACCAATACAAAGGCTTGCTTTCTGGGAAAATAAAAATTTCTGTGGTTTCGACCGGCAAGTATGTTATTCCATATTTCCTCAAACCCTTTATGGATTTGCATCCTGGCATTGACATCTCAATAGATGTTTCGAATAAACAAAAAGTAGTGCAAGGATTGGTCAGTAATGCAAGCGATTTTTCCCTGGTATCCGTACTTCCCGAAGAGGTGAAGTTGAATACTGTAGAGCTGATGGATAATAGATTGTACCTGGTAGGAAGTAGTGAATTTGGCAAAGCAATAAGATCCCCCAGAGATTTAGAGAAAGTAACCTTGCTATTCCGGGAGGAAGGATCCGCGACCAGAAAGGCCATGGAGAATTACCTGGAGAAGCATAACGTTAAAGTAGGGAAATCTATGGAGCTTGTATCTAACGAAGCTGTAAAGCAGGCTATCAATGCGGGCATTGGTTTCTCCATAGTACCTTTGATTGGACTCAGAACTGCCCTGAAAAGAGAAAATATCAAAATCTATCCCTTAAAAGGGCTGCCGATAACTACCACATGGAATCTTGTATATCCCAAAAAGAAGGAACTGACACCTGCTCAAAGCGAACTAATCAAATTCATGGAACTGAATAAGGAAAAACTGGTGGCTGAGCACTTTGATTGGGCGTTAGAAGAGGTTAATAAATACTAATCAAATGTTAAAAAGTGTATAGAATGCCTGTTCGAAGTTATGTTCTGCTAAAATTCCATTCGACTAAAACACTTAAACTGTAATGAATCAACAAGGCGAAATTATTAGAACACCCGAGGGCAGATTCGACAAGCTGTCCGGGTATGACTTTCCAAGTAAATATATGGAAATTAGTGATGGCTTAAGGCTACATTACCTGGATGAAGGAGAAAGGGACAATCCAGTTGTTTTGCTTTTGCATGGAGAGCCGAGTTGGTCATATCTCTATCGTAAAATGATTCCAATACTTTCCAAAGACTTCCGTGTATTAGCACCTGATCTCATTGGTTTTGGAAAATCGGATAAGTTCGTAGACAAGAATGCCTATAGCTACCAAAAGCACATCGACTGGCTTACTGTCTTTATCGAGACTCTGGACCTGAAGAATATCACATTATTCTGCCAGGACTGGGGAGGGCTGATTGGCCTCAGGCTGATTACACAAATGGATAATCGATTTTCCATGGTGATAGCCTCCAATACTACGCTTCCTACAGGCAACCCACCAGCACCGGAAAGCTTTATGAAATGGAGGGAATTCTCCCAAAACTCTCCAGGTTTTAACATTGGAAAAGTTATTGAAATGGGGACTGTCAACCCACTGACTGAAGAAATCATTGCAGCTTACAATGCACCTTTTCCTTCAGAGGAATATAAAGCTGGCGCAAGGATCTTTCCCACTTTGGTGCCTATCCATCCCGACGATCAGGAGGCTATCAATAACAAGAAGGCCTGGGAAAAGCTAAGTCAATGGAATAAACCTTTCCTGACCATTTTTGGAGATAAAGATGATATAATGAAAGGTGCGGAGCAGTTCTTTCAAAAAATCGTTCCAGGAACTCAAAACCAAAACCACAAACTATTAGATGCTGGTCATTTTATCCAGGAGGACAAGGGCGAAGAGCTTGCAGAATTGATTTGGGAGTCTTACCAAAAAAATACTCCCACCTAATACGATTAAGTGGGAGCATGGTGAATCGTCAACTAGACGAGACTTTCTAATATCCCAAATCTACCATCAGATCAGGACGGGATTTCTTTAATTCATTCACTGCATCTTCAGTGACATTGGTTTGCCATAAGTACAATCGCTTTAATGCAGGAAGTTTAGCCAATGTTTCCAAAGACTTATCACCTACTTTGGTACCATACAGGTTCAATGACTCCAAATACTTCAGGTCAGCAATTTTATCCATACCCTCATCATCGATAGGATTTTGCTGAAGCTTCAGCCTTGTCAGCTTAGGCAGTTGGCCAATGGTAGAAAGCATATCGTTGGAGATATTCTTATTACCAAGGCTGAGCCAGGTAATTTGTTCTTTAGCCTTTAGGAGCGCCTTCACATTATCGACACTCACTTCTTTACTATTGGTCCTTACATCTAACAGTTGATTGTTATTGGCCAATTGTACTGCCGTAAAACCAGCCTTGCTAATCTCTTCCTTGTTTTCTTCAGAGATTTGATCAGCGGTCAAAATTTCATAAAGTGGCTTTGGACGTGTGTCCAAGTCATAGTCTCTCATCAACAATCCCTTAATTTCCTTGGGAGCTTCTATGTCAGTCAATTTATTCTCAAATGACGCCCCTTCGTTTATCCACCATTCAATTAGCTTCAACTCGCTGTAGGTCAATGGATTTCCTTTTGGAGGCATAAATTTCTTTGAGCTTTGTGGGAGTGTAACCCTCCTAAAAAGCTCACTATCCTCGGGATGCCCAACCAGAATATTGTCACCACTATCTCCACCATCCAGAATGCCTTCCTCGGTTGTCAGTAAGAGCCCTCCTTTTTTCTTATCATCATTGTGACATTCGTAGCACTTTGCCTCCAGTGCCGGCTTTATCAAATGCTCAAATACAGCCACAGAATCAGGACTGGTTGGAATTTCAACCACTTTAGATTGTCCGTCACCTCCAGCCAGTTTCTGTACGAATTCAGGTGCGTAGGCCAACAAATAATCACTTCCGTGAGTCAGATTACCTCCGAGGTGTCCGGTGAAGCCCATTAGTCCAACAATGGCGATCAAACAAGCATTGAACACTTTCTGAGACAAACTCAGCACATCAATTTTGATCAGCCAAGCCAAAATGGATACAAGAGCAAGCATAATACCCATCCATTTGTGCCAGAACAAAGTATCAGGGTTATATCCACCTCCACTGGCCAAAAGCCAACCTACAAAAACTGCTCCTATCGCTGACAATGCGCCACACAACAGTATAAATGAGATGGCCGGTTCCATTTTCTCAAATTGTTCCCGACGGTAAATAACAAGTGCCTGGATTATTGCTGCCAATAAAAGAAACCCTATTGGCAAGTGTACGATGAGCGGATGAAAACGCCCGATAAAAAGCTCAAGATCCATAATAGTCAATTAGTTCAATTTCAAATTTACACTTGATTTGTTATACTAAAAATAATTGTTGCAATTCTTAAACACGATGTAGTTTATAAGGATAGACTTTATTGGCATTCCACTGGCAGATATACAAGTTTTTATCGTCATCGACACATACGTCGTGGCAATGCTTGAAAATAGGTTTATCCTGCATCATCAACTCCAGTTGACCATTGCTCTTGTAAGTAGGCTTAGTTCCTCCTGGGTTGGACGCTACTCTGTTGTTTTTATCCAAAATCGTAACAAACCCAAGATTCATCTGCATGTTGTAGTTTTCTTCGGTCATTCCAAAGCAAACCCCCGAATACAAATTATCCCCATCAAACACCGGCCTGCTAATGAATGCCCCCGGTAAATAGTAATCTTCAATAAACTCGCCATCGAGGGTGAAGCGCTTAAACATATTTTTGATTCTTGCAGAGCAAATCAAAGTTGGGTTTCCTTTATCTCTATAGTCAATAGCCACACCATGCGCCTGCTTGAATTTATTTGGTTGTAAAAAACTATCACCACCAAACTTTCTAATAAATTCACCTTTGCTATCATATTGAAGAATGAACTGCGAGCCATAGCCATCAGCTACATAAATATCCCCATTTGGCCCTATGGCTGTTTCAGTAGGCTTGAAAGGATTGAATTGACCATACTCTCCCAGTGCATGAGGTTTGGTCAGTGTCATAATTATCTCACCTTTCAGGTCAGTCTTGACCACCGTACCCGCACCGGGATCGGTAATGTACAAAAAATCTTCACCACCTTCATCGTGCAACGTCAATCCATGCGTTCCCTTAAAGCCCAGAGTCCAGCTGTCTAACAGCTTCCCCGACTTGTCATAAATGATCACATTGTTTTTAGCTTCATCAGTCACCATTATCAGGCGCTTTCGACTATCCATCACCATCTCATGACAGTTATTTACAGGTGTTTTGGCTGGATCCAAATCACCCCAGGCTCTTTCCAAGCGATAGGTAAATTCACCGTGACCCAAAGTTTCATCCTCAAGACGCGGTGCTTTGATGATATTGAAACTAAAAGCAGGGACAGTCAACACCATGGTTCCTGCTACTACAGTTTTTTTTATAAATTCTCTACGGTCTTCTTTCATTCAGTTTTCTCTAAAGAAAATCAAAAGTAGAGCCAGTTAATTTGATCAACTGGCTCAACATTTATCAATATGCTAACATCAATAATCAACCGCTATTGATTTGCCATACTTACTTCTCTTAAACCCTATTCACGTACTAGGCTGGTACCATGCCATGAGGATCAATTACATATTTTTTAGCGGCACCCTGATCAAAATCCTGATACCCATTTGGTCCATCATCCAAACTTATAACTTCAACATTGACTGCATCGGCGATTCTTATTTTATCATAAAGTATCGCTTGCATCAAATCTCTATTGTAGGTCATTACGGGGCATTGCCCTGTATGGAAATGGTGAGACTTAGCCCAGCCTAACCCTATTCTTATGCTTAGGTTTCCTACTTTGGCATTATCATCAATTCCTCCCGGATCACCAGTCACATAGAGGCCAGGGATACCAATACCCCCGCCCGCACGTGTCACCTCCATAGCAGCATTCAAAACCGTGGCTGGTTGCTCTGTTACACTGTCATGGCCATGACCCCTAGCTTCAAATCCGACACAATCTACTGTGCAGTCAACTTCTGGAACCCCTACAATGTCTTCAATTTGTTCAGCTAAGGTGGCATCTTTTCTTAGGTCCACCGTTTCACATCCAAAACTTTTTGCTTGATCTAGTCTCTCAGGTATCATATCACCAACAATCACAACGGCAGCTCCCAACAAGTGACAGGAAGCAGCACAGGCTAGTCCCACTGGACCTGCTCCAGCTACATATACTACCATGCCCGGTTTCACTCCTGCCGTTACAGCACCATGATATCCCGTAGGTAAAATATCAGACAGTAAAGTCAAGTCACGGATTTTTTCCATGGCCTGATCTTTATTGGGAAATTTCAACAAATTGAAATCCGCATATGGTACCATGACATATTCTGCCTGGCCACCTATCCAGCCCCCCATGTCTACATATCCATAGGCCGAACCCGGACGAGCATCGTTCACATTCAAACAAATTCCTGTTTGTTGTTCTTTACAGTTTCTACATCGACCGCACGCTATATTAAATGGTACAGATACCAAATCGCCAACTTCAAGGTATTCGACATCCCGCCCTTTTTCCAACACCATCCCGGTAATTTCGTGTCCTAGAATCAAGCCTTCCGGGGCAGTAGTTCTACCACGAACCATATGTTGATCACTTCCACAGATGTTTGTGGAAACGATTTTTAGGATAACACCGTGATGGCATTTTCGATCTCCCAGTGCCAGTTCAGGAAATGCGATGTTTTGCACTTCGACAAGACCAGGCTTGATGTAAGCAATTCCTCTGTTTGATGACATAATTTTAGTTTTTAGTGAAAAGGATAGAGATTATAGTTTTTACCAATGAAACGGTTTATAATTTACCCATTATTCTGCTCTAAGCCAAAATATCCTTCACCACATGACCATGTACATCCGTTAGTCTAAATCTACGCCCCTGATATTTGAATGTCAACTGCTCATGATCAATACCAAGCAAGTGCATCATGGTAGCCTGGAAGTCATGAACATGAACAGGATCCTTAGCCACGTTGTAGCTGAATTCGTCCGTTTCGCCATAGATCGTACCGGGTTTCACTCCTGCCCCTGCCATCCACATGGTAAAGCAACCAGGATGGTGGTCTCGACCATAGTTAGTTTTTGTCAATCGTCCCTGGGAGAAACTAGTTCGTCCAAATTCCCCTCCCCATACGACAAGTGTATCTTCTAACAAGCCTCTTTGTTTCAGGTCAGTAATGAGAGCCGCAGTGGCCTGATCTGTTTGGCCCGCTTGTCTCTTGATACCATTGGGCAAACCGCCGTGTTGATCCCAGCCCGAGTGATATAATTGAATGAACTTCACATCGCGCTCAGCCAGCTTTCTAGCCAGCAGACAATTAGCCGCATAAGTGCCTGGCTTCTTTACATCATCACCATACATATCGTAGATATAGTCAGGCTCACCCGATACATCCACAGCTTCCGGCACTGAAGTCTGCATGCGAAAAGCCATCTCGTATTGGTTGATTTTCGATTCTATCTCAGGGTCTCCAGTCAAGCCCAACTGGTGTTCGTTCATTTCCTTTATAAAATCCAAGGCTCGTCTCCTGTCAGATTTTCCTATTCCATCGGGATTGTTCAAATAGAGCACAGGATCTTTACCAGCCCTGAATTGAACGCCCTGATGGTGCGATGGAAGAAAACCATTGCCCCAGGTCTGGGCATTGAGAGGCTGGCCGCCACCTCCGTGAGAAAGCAAGACGACAAAATTTGGTAAATTTTTATTATCGGAACCCAAGCCATAGCTTAGCCACGAGCCAATGGACGGTCTTCCAGATATCTGAGAACCCGTTTGCATCAGCATTACAGCTTGCACATGGTTTATCGCCTCGGTGTACATCGAGCGTACGATACAAAGGTCGTCCACAATCTTTGCGGTGTGAGGGAAAATTTCACTTACCCAGGCTCCAGATTGCCCTTTTTGCTCAAAATTGTAAATTGATCTAACCAGCGGGAAAGTTGACTGGCTGGCTACCATTCCTGAGTTTCTTTGTGTCCCGCGAATTGAGTCTGGGATTTCCTGGCCATGCCATTTATCCAATGAAGGTTTGTAGTCAAAAGTTTCTAATTGCGAAGGACCTCCCGCCTGAAACAGGTAAATCACTCGCTTGGCCTTAGCGGGAAAATGACCATTACCCAAAATCCCAGCCCCTTCCAGCATTGGAGCATTGCCACCTCTAGCTAAGGCATCCAATGGGTTGAGAAGGTTCCCCAGTGCAAGTGATCCCAAACCCATGGCACTTCTTTTTAAAAAATCCCTTCTGGCATCCTGTTGTAATATTTTTTGAATTTCCTGATCCATCTTATTAGTTTTTAGAATATCCGGCATCTGTGTTCATTAGTGAATTAACCACAACCCCAAGTGCAGCCACTTCGGCAGGGTTAAGACTTGCATCCCATGAGGATTCCCCCGTATTCAGCAATGCCAATGCATCTACTTTGTTCGTTTCAAAATTGTTAAACTCAGCATCGAAAAACTGGCAGAGTTGCTCGCTTTCAAACTGATCAGGCTTCCGCCCTGTGACCAGCCTGAATGCTGTTTCCAATCGTTCAGTTGTATCTTTATTTGTCTTAATAAGCTTTTCCGCCAATACCCTGGAGGCTTCTACAAACTGAGGATCATTGAGTAACACCAAAGCCTGTAGCGGTGTATTAGACAACTCCCTTTTCACCGTACATACCCCTCTGTCTGCTATATCAAAAATCAACATCGATGGCGGTGGCGCAGAACGCTTCCATATCGTATAGAGACTCCTTCTATATAGACCATCTCCAGGCTCCTGCAAATACCTGTAGGCCCAACTCTTGGTTGTAAGCCCATCCCAAATTCCTGCGGGTTGATAGGGATACACACTCTCACCACCTATATCATCTACCAGTAAGCCACTAATAGCCAAAGCATTATCTCTGATCATCTCAGCAGGCAACCTGAATTTAGGCCCTCTAGCCAGCAAAACATTTTCCGGGTCTTTCTCCAACAGCTCATCGTTCACTACAGAACGTTGCATGTATGTACCGGATGTAAGGATCAACTTATGCAGGCCTTTGATGTCCCAATCGCTATTTTGAAATTGCAATGCTAGCCAATCCAGCAGTTTAGGGTGTGAAGGTAGCGATCCCTGGCTTCCAAAATCCTCCGTAGTATTTACCAACCCTCTGCCAAAATGCATCTGCCAGATTCTATTCACAAATACCCTTGCTGTCAGCGGATTTTTCGAATCAAATAGCCATTTCGTAAGTCCAAGTCGGTTCTTTGGTAGGTTTTCGTCAAATTCCATTACACTCTCAGGAACTCCCGGCTCAACCTGCTCTCCCCTGGCACTATAGACGCCTCTATTGAGCACATAAGTCGGTCTTGGTTCTGCCAGGTCACCCATTACCATTATCTCCTGAATACCGTTGAATAGATCGTTTTCTTTATCCCTGGTTTCTTTCAGTTGGCTTCTGGTTTCTTTGCGCTCCGTATCTATCCTGGCAAAATAATATTCCTCTCGTGCTGAAGGTGGAATATCTCCTGCATTCATTTTTTCATAGGCTAAATTGGAGTTGAAGGAATGAAGAACTTCTAATGAGGTCAGATCCTTATTATAAACTTTAATCTCATCTAAACCACCACCTTTAAAAGGTACATACTTGGAACGTGCACCGAAAGCAATGCCTTGGAAACCGTAAGTATGAATATTGTACTCATATAAAATTCCTTTGTACAGGTTATCATAGTCAACATCAAATTCCTTCGCATCTCCATTCACATAAATAGTGATGCCAGACGCCTTGCTGGATCCATCATAAGTAACAGTTATTTGCGACCACTCTTTAGGTTCCACTGCTTCTTTCGTTATCACCTGAATCGCATTTTGAGGCCAGCTGTGTGAGATCACAAATTCCACTCGATTATCTCTCAGCGTCATGAAGTATCCCTTGTTCCCAAGGCGTAGCTCTTCCGCATGGTATATGATTGCAGCTTCCTTGTGTACCGTATCAGGCTTGATATAAAGTTGAATTGAAAACGGATCAGTTCGCTCATACCAGCCTACCTTGTCACCAAGTTTTCCACCGTTGTAATCATCAATGTAAACAGCTTGACCAAATTTACCCTCCTTAATAATCGCCCGGTTCAGATCAGCAGGCTTAGATGAAGACAACACGTTCGGGGACGACACCTTATCACCAGACTTTTTGGTGAACTTGTCGAATGGGTAATAGGCTACTAAACTCTCTTTCAGACTCTTTTGAATGACAGAAGAAGTGATTTTATGATTTGCAGCCCAGCGCTGATATTTTTCCTTATCAGATACAACTTGTTCATCTTTTGCTTCCCGCTCTGTAATCAGATTTCGCAAGAATTTGATTTGCTCCTGTTCCTCCTCAGAAGACAGCAACAGCGCAGGTCCAGGTGTTTGATCCGGACCATATACTGGAGTTCCCATTTCATCTGTGGAATTAAAGAAGCCGAATAATTTATAGTAATCCTTTTGTGAAATGGGATCATACTTATGGTCGTGACATCTAGCGCATTCTAGCGTCAAGCCCATAAAGGCCGTACCCAGAGTATGAGTCCTGTCAGCAGTGTACTCTACACGGTATTCTTCGAAAACAATTCCGGCTTCTGAGGTTTTCTTATTCAGACGGTTAAAAGCAGTAGCCAGGATACTCTCCTGAGTTGCATTGGGAATGAGATCTCCAGCCAACTGCCAAGTTACAAACTGGTCATAAGGCATATTTTCGTTAAAAGCCTTGATGACCCAATCGCGCCAGGGTGAAAAATCACGATGCTTGTCATCCAGGTAACCATCGCTATCCGCAAATCGGGATACGTCCATCCAGTCTGCAGCCATTCGCTCTCCATAGGCCTTAGAGGCCAGAAGCCGATCAATCACCTTTTCATAGGCATCAGCAGAATCGTCTTCCAAAAAGCTATTGATCTCTTCCAAGGTCGGGGGCAAGCCTGTAAGGTCGAAACTCGCACGACGGATCAGGGTCTCCTTGCTAGCCCTGTCCGAAAGGCTCATTCCTTCTTGCTCCAATCGTGCAAGAATAAACCTGTCCAGAGGTTGTTCGATATTCGTTTCATCTTGCACATCCGGTAATGCCCCATCTTCGGGAGGAATGAATGACCAATGTGGTTTGTATTCCGCACCTTGCTCTATCCATTTGGCTATGGTTGCTATTTCCTTATTTGTGAGCTCAACTTTAAACTCAGGTGGTGGCATGGCAAACTCCGGATCATCTGAAACCATTCTTAGGTAGGCATGACTCTTATTGAGCTTGCCTGGTACAATGGCCGAATGATCCTGGTCTTCTCCCAACAAAGCATAAGCACCTTCTGGTGTATCCAGTCGCAAATCCGCTTTTTGATTGGACATATCTGGGCCATGACAAGCGTAACACTTGTCTGAGAGTATGGGTTTTACATGAAAATTAAAATCTATTACCTCGGGCAGGTTGGCCTCTTCCTTAACTACCGCATCGGGTTTGTCCGAACTACAGGACAAGCCTAGAGCCAATACAAGCGTTCCAAATATGTAAACCATATTGGCGGGTACTGTTTTAAAAAAACAAAGGTACTTTTTTAATAAACCGAATATTCGTTTCATTTGCTACGAAAATTTATGCCCTTGCAACAGAACCGCAATGGCCAATTGTAATGTATTTAGGTGTAGGTTCGAACATTAAAAGTAGTATATTGTTTATCAAAAACAGCGTTAATTAACCGTTAGAACAACCGTTAAGAATACTGTTAGACACGGTTAATTCCGAATTATCTGAAAAATGGCAAAGAAAAAGGTGGAACATGAAATTGTGAACAGAATTATCAAAAGCAGCTCTTTTGGTAGTTCAAACACCTATGCCAATCTATTAATATACCTGGTGGACTGTACCCTCTCCAATGAAGTTCCAAAAGAGAGCACCATTGGCGCTCAACTCTTTGGCCTCAATCCTGGCGAGCAATACGATACGGCTAAAGTAAGGGTCTACATCTTCAACCTGAGAAAAAAACTTGAAGCATACTTTAATAATGAAGGCACTTCAGAAGACTTCATCCTGACTATTCCTAAAGGGGGCTACAAGGTTGAGTTGGTGAAGCGGAAAAAATCAGGAGTGGCTATTGGGAGCATCCCAAAAAGTAAAGCACTTATCCTGCTAAGCGCATTACTTATTATTTCTGTTGTCATAAACATTTCATTATGGTTGAAATCACCATCTAAAGAAATACCATCAGCTTCATTGCCCAATTCTGAAATCTGGAAAGACTTCATTCAGGATGACAAGCCAATACTGATCATTCTAGGTGACCTATTCATATTTAGCGAACAAAATACCGAGACTGGTTATAGTAGAACGATTCGAATTCCGAGTATAAACTCCTATCAGCAATATCTGGCGCATCGTGATAGCATAGAAGATCCAGGTGTACAACTAGATGAAATGACCTACACTTATCTGATAAAAAATAGTGCCCTTTGGATAGAGAGTTTGACCAAATTGTTTTTTTCAAACAATAGGGATTTCCAGATCAGGGTTATGTCCCGGGTGGATGTAAAGGATCTGCATGACCATAATATCATTTTCGTGGGGATGCAGAAAACAGCCGGGATTCTAAACAGTTATTTTTTAAATAGCAGCTTTGACCATCCGAAGGATGACATATACACTTACCGCTCAGAAAGCAAAGAAATGCTCAGCTATAGTCCGAAAGGAGAGCCTGAAGAGTTTCACACAGATTATGGATTTGTCGCCAAGTACGCAGGACCAAACAACAACACCATTTTTATGTTTTGTGGGCTTTGGGACACTGCTGCATCTCAGAGCTTGAAGAATTTCACAGACCCTAAGTCAGTAGAAGGCCTTGAAAATCAAATGCAAAACGAGTTTGGAGAAATACCTGACAACTTCGAAGTGTTTTTTGAGGTCAGCGGAGCAGATCGCACCGAACTAGACACCAAGGTGCTTTATTTGAACCGCTTGGAATAGGTGGTCATGGACTTTTACTGTGGTTTAAATTCTTGAAAGGAAGCGGCTCAATGACCAGGAAATGGTCATCCTGAACTTGTTTCAGGATCTATATTTAGAAGATTGTCAAGCAGTCAGATTCTGAAACAAATTCAGAATGGCGACTGAATTTAGAATTAGAGACACCCTGCTCCTCAAAATCCTCTAACAGACATTGATATAATTTTCTTGTCGATTTTTCCTAATAAAGTTATTCAAGTTTACATTTATTCCAGGGACTGAAGTCTAAAGAAATTCACTATAGGACAGCATAGTTTCAACAAAATAATATCCAATAAGAATGATCAGACAACATTTTCTGAGGAACTCCTATAAGGACATACCATTATATTATAAAATCAAAAGAAGCCTTATTATATTTAAAATCTAAATAATTCAACTATGTACACTGAAAGACGAGATTTTATTAAGAAGACAAGTATTGTGGCATCATCGGTAGCCTTTGCACCGAATGTCTTACTGGGGGCAACCCGAGCAAAAAAGAGTAAACTTGGAGTAGCACTGGTAGGCCTGGGGTATTACAGCACCGATTTACTTGCACCAGGACTTCAACAGACTGAAAACTGTGAACTCAAAGGTATTGTGACCGGCAGCCCCAATAAAATCCCTAAGTGGCAAGAGAAATATGGTATCAAAGACAAGAATGTTTACAACTATGACAACTATGAAGAGATTGCTAATAATCCTGAAATCGACGTTATCTATGTAGTACTACCTCCCTCAATGCATGCTGAATATACGATTAGAGGAGCTGAGACCGGGAAGCACATATGGTGTGAGAAACCGATGGCCCCTACGGCTGCTGATTGCGAAGCGATGATCAAAGCATGCAAGGACAATAATGTAAAGCTGTCCATCGGGTATAGGTGCCAGCACGATCCTAACATACAGGCCTACATGAAGGTGGCCAAGGACAAGCCTTTTGGTGGAGTGCGCATGATCAACTCCGCTGCTGGATACTTCGACAAGCGAACGGACCACTGGAAGCAAAGCAAAGCAATGGGTGGTGGCTGTATGTTGGATATGGGTGTGTATGCACTTCAAGGTGCCCGTTTATCTAGTGGCGAGGAACCTATTTCGGTGATCGCACAGGCTTCTACCACCAGACCTGATGTGTACAAGGAGGTAGAAGAGACAATGATGTTTCAATTGGAATTCCCAAGTGGAGCAAGAGCTGCTTGTCAGACTAGCTTCGGTATCAGAATGAACCACCTTCAGGTAAACTATGAAAAAGGTTGGCTTAAAATGGAGCCGCAATCCGGATACGGCGGAAATAAAGGTAGCATGTCAGACGGAACAGAAATCTATACTCCGGTGAAGCGTCAGCAACCTATACAAATGGATAATGACGCCAGATCAATCCTGGACAACAAGCCGATGATTGTTCCAGGAGAAGAAGGCTGGAGGGACATTCGTGTGGTAGATGCTATCAAAAAATCTGCAGCGCAAAACTGTGAGGTGAAGCTGTAGCCGAAATCGAACCTTTTAAATAACTTCCCACAACGCGTCTTTCGGACAAGAATATTAACCTCCATTGTTTGAAATTCTTCAGGCAATGGAGGTTTTTCGTTTTATAGCTTCAACAAATCCTTGTAATTGATCAACTCAATACCCAGTTTTTCTATCTCAACTTTCACGTTCTTATTTTTCCAAAGCTTGGTGACGCCATGTCGGTCTTGAGCCACATCCTCATAGCCGATATGATGGACGGCCTCCATTTCAGGTACGTTATAAGCTGGGTGGTCAACAAACAAGTATACCTCACCAGGCTTAAGGTTCTTGAGCATCTTAATAAAACTCCTATATTTTTCTAGTTCTGTCCTCTTCGGTCCGGCATAGTTGGCTCGCTGCACTCCATAGTTAGATGGTTGGATATTAAGCTTGTATTCTTCCGCCAGTTTCGTTACCAATTCACCCACCTTAGGATCCATGCCGGAAAACCCCATGTGTGCGGAAACATGAGAAATATGAGGAATGTTTTTAACAGATAGCTCTATCTGCGCCCTAAGCTCCTTCTCAATATGTTTCAGTTTCCATTCATTTTCTTTCAGCGACTGGCCTTTTCCAAAATTATCGTTTGACCAGATCATTGGATAGAAATAACCGTTTTCATCGGAGATGCTCTCAGCTGCTGTCAATGGGCGCCATTTCAGATTGCTCCATTCACTGGTCAAAGCCAGATGAATGCCTACATCCAACGAAGGGTTATCATTACACATTTTTACTACTTCAGGAAACCATGGCGTGACCGGCATCACCTCCACAGTGGTCATAATGCCATTGGTATAACTATCCAGGATGGCCAGGTTGGCCGAATGAGAAAAACCCATATCGTCACCTCTCACAATCAATTTGGGACCTTGTGCATGTACATTGAACATCAGCAGTGAACCTACTAGCGTCAATAAAAATTTCTTAGTCGTCATAAGGATTCAATAATTTATCTGTAAGAATATCGTAGCTATTGCCTCAAAATCATCTGGTTAAGATAACTGGCTAATTTCAAATTATTGCATTTGAAACCGATTAGTAGACTCATTACACAAATGGACAAAGAGCAATTTATTATTGATGGAGTAAAGTTTAGGTCAATGAAAGGTTTTTACAACTAGGTTGAGATGCATTTTATTATGCCTTAAAATGGAAGATTGAACAAAATCTTTATGCTTATAATGACATTTTCTATGGAGGGTTCGGTAAACATGATTACGATGATAAAATTATTGTGACATGGATAAATGTGACAACAAGAAGAAATAATTTAAAACCTCGTTTCCTCAATTTGATTTTAGAAATATTAGAAAACCACGACCAAGTTTATTTCAAGAAAAAAGAGCATATGCAATTTTTATTAAGGCCAACCATAATAAGCTACTCCAACAACAACAAATCCTTTGCAACGATATTCCATCTGAGCGGTACAGGATACAAGCCGGAGTGACTCAAAGAAGGTGGCACCTTCATGAAATTTGCACACCCGTTTCGAGTTTCTACTTCTGCACCATTATAGTCATTTGTTATCTATACCCAATCATTCCAGATAAACTGTCCGGTTGCCAGTATTAAATTGTATTTTTGAGATCGGAATTTTTCAATTCTACGTTTCCCATCTAATAATTTCTTGGGTCATTTAGTCGAATTCTTCGAGCTAATGAAATTGGTGATTCACTCTGATGTATGTAATCACCTATACTTCCGAATAATCCACATCTAGAGGGAATCAAAGTCTATTGTATTAATGGGCAGTCCCAGCTTTAAGCTAGCTATTTTATGAATACCATTGGCGTAATTGGAACTTCTAAAAAAGAAGACGAACGTAGACTTCCCATTCATCCAGATCACTTGTTAAGACTTCCTTACAAAGTAAGGAAGAACCTGGTCTTTGAAAAGGGTTATGGTCTTCCTTTCAATATTGATGACGCTGAAATGGAGTCGCTTTGTGGAGGGCTTGCCACCCGAAGTGAACTATTATCGGAAATCGGATCCGTTATCATTGCCAAACCCGTGCTGTCTGATTTGGAAGAATTGAAGGAAGAAGGTATTCTTTGGGGCTATCCTCATTGCGCACAACAAAGAGCTATTACCCAATCCGCCATTGATCGAAAATTAACCTTGATTGCTTTTGAAGACATGTTTGTATGGTCTCCTGACGGTATTAGGGGTCGTCATACATTTTATAAAAACAATGAAATGGCGGGGTATTGTGCTATTCTTCATGCCATGCAATTAAGAGGTATTGATGGCCACTATGGAAACCAGCGGAAAGTAGTGATTTTTAGTTTCGGGGCTGTAAGCAGAGGAGCTATTTACGCTTTAAAAGCTCACGGTTTTAGAGATATAACCATTTGTGTTCAGAGACCAGACCATGAGGTTAGAGAAGAAGTTCTTGATGTGCATTATGTTCGGGTAAAAAAAGGGGAAGAAGGAGAAGCTAGAATGATGGTGATAGAGCATGATGGAACACAAAGACCATTGACAGAGCTAATCAATGAGTCGGAAGTTATTATTAATGGCACATATCAGGATCCAAACAACCCGCTGGATTTTGTTACTTATGATGAAAAATCATGCCTGAAGAAAGGTTGTCTAATTATAGATGTGAGTTGTGATGAAGGAATGGGTTTTTATTTTGCAAAACCAACAACATTTAAGAACCCAATGTTTTCAGTTGATGGAGTGGACTATTATGCTGTGGATCATACACCCAGCTACTTATGGGAGAGCGCGACAAGATCAATTTCAGCCGCGTTAATCGTACATCTTCCAACAATACTTCAAGGAAGAGAAGCATGGAAAACCGATGCTACAATTCAGGAAGCCATTAACCTTGACCAGGGCGTTATCCAAAAGAGTGAGATTCTTCAATTCCAAAATCGAAATATTGAATATCCGCATCAGCTACAGTAAACCAGCCTTCAATAAAATACCTCTGGAATTACCAGATCTAATTCTTAAAAATCACTTCCTCTCCACAATTGGTGAGGGTTTGATCCAGGGCCATGCCAATAAACATGGGATACAACCAGGACTTATAACGTCCCCATACCTCACCAGATATTTTCGGGTAAAGTTCGCTTTTGATTTTGGGTAGCAAGGGAGCAGCTTTTGCTCCGATATTTCGAATGCTGATGGCGAGCTGTAGCAGTACCGGTTCGTTAGATTCTGACAAACCTGCTTCAAGCATAGAGAGTGCTTCTAAATAGTCGAATCGATTGATCAGTATTTCAGCAGCCAATGCCCTATTTGGCAATGACTCATCTTCCAACAATTGCATCAGTGCGGGTTTGGCTACAGCAATATCCGCATTGAAAGCCTGAAGTGCATTCAAAACCCAAAAGCGAACTGCCGGGTCTGGATCTGTGTAAAATTCGTCTAGTTCGTTCAAGTCTTCAATTCTTCCAACCATTTCAGCGGCATTCAATATTCTTTCAGGATCAAAGGACTTGGTATCATGAGTCATTTCATACACGGAGTGACCCTCAGCCCTGGTCATCATATCTCCTTCGTTCATCAGGCCAGTATCCCTTGTTTCTATCAGGTGTTGCCTCAGCTTTGATTGCAGATTGGATTTAATTTCTGCTAAACTTTCAGCATCAAATATATTATTAAGTTCGTCTGGATCATTTTGCAAATCGTAGAGCTCCTCAACAGGTTTTGGTGCAAACAACTTCTGTGTTTCTTCCGATAATTCACCAGCAGCCTTCACTCTGAACAACTCCTCATAAGATCTCTTTCCTTTGTTGAAAATAATTGCATTTTTAATATAGGCCTTATGCGGCATGTAATTTCTGACATATAAGTAGCGGCCATCAAATACCGATCGACTCATGTCATACACATCATCTGCCCTATCTCGATATCCATAGATATACTCCTTTGGCTTAGCCGATGCACCCAGGAAATTTTGCCCTTCCATTAGTGTTGATTTTGTTGCACCAGCCAGTTCCAGGACTGTAGGTGCAAAGTCAACGAAACCAACCATTTGATCAATAGCACCCTTGGAAAGGTTTACCGCCACATCCTTATACTCTTCCGGCACATGCAATACAAATGGCACTTCCAGGCCCGTATTGTACAACCAACGCTTGTAGCGGGGAAGACCATAGCCATGATCCGAAAATACGAATATGATGGTATTATCATACAAGTCGTCTTCTTTCAGTTGGTTCACCAGCTTGCCCACCTCCTGATCAAAGACCGTAATCAAATCGTATTGATGGGCCATGATGTTTCTGAACTCTTCTGTATCAGGCAGGTAAGGCGGTACAGTCATGTCTTCAGGTTGGTGCAACGCCGTAAGTGTTTCTGTATCCTCAAGTCTGTCTGAGTTCGCATGTCCTTCGTGTGTAATGCCAAAATTGAAAACACTAAAAAACGGTTGACCTTCATTGCGGTTTCTCCAATGGGCCTTGTTGCTGCTATCATCCCATCTACCCTCATGACTAAAATTGTAGTCAGTTTTAGCATTATTTGAAGTGTAATAACCTTTCTCCCTCAGCACCTCGGGTAAGATTTTCAAATCATCAGGCACTGGTATATCCGATCTCAGGTTTTGAGTACCCAGAGAAGTGGCATACATGCCAGTAATCAAAGTAGATCTGGCTGGCGAACAAATAGGAGCATTAGAATATGCCTTTTTGAAGATATAGCCATTGCCAGCCAATCCGTCAATGTTCGGTGTAGTGGCTTGTGTATCTCCATAGCAACCCCATGCGGCGCTGATATCCTCACAGGAAATCCAAAGGACGTTTGGAGGTGGTAGCTCCTTTTTAGTACAACCTAAGTTGCAGACTAAGGCCAGTACAATCAATATATATTTTGTCTCTTTCATTCCGGCAATGGTTTGGCTAAGGTTAAAAAGGTTTAGACTTTGGTCAGCTTCAATGTAAATCCGCCGTGAGGCAAGATATGAATATTCAAATTGCCTTCAAATTTTGACTTCTCACTAACGATCAACCTTGAAGACTCGCCATCCACCATTTTCAGCAATTCATACGATCCATCCAAAAAGGAAAGGTCTACTGCAATATCCTTTTCTACATTTTCTCCATTCAAGCCACCGATATACCAGTTTGTACCCTTTCTTCGTGCAATGACTATATCCTTCCCAGGTGTACCGGAAAGTAATTCTACTTCATCCCAAGTCACAGGTAGCCAATAACCCCATAATAAATAATGCAAATAGGATATTTTTTGTTGTATTCATACTAGTCAGCTTATAAAGCAAAATTGAATAGCCATAGTTTTCTTTCTATCATGGCCTTACCTGCGAAATGAAGTACGTGGGAATTAATAGGAACTAATCAATACCATTATGTTCCACCACTTCTTTGTACCATTTGGCAAAACTTTTTGGTATCCTTTCCAGGCTATCATAGTCTACATAGTGCAGGCCAAAGCTATTTTGGCTAGGTGCCCTTACCATCATTAACTATACTGATGGCGAGAAAGAATATGCTTTTCATCATTCAGAGCCTGAAGAACTATATTCTTCCACAATACTTCCAGCTCCCAACTCCTGACTTCCAACTTCTCATCAAAAAACCCTTAAAGGAGAATCAACAAGTGACTGATCTGTACCAACATCCCTTGGTTCGCAAAACCAAACCATCTTGCCTTCTAGGCTCAGGCCTGATCAGCCAGCCGATCCATATTGGGTGTCTCTATATATTGATTGCCAAAGAATCCCGCTGAGGTAAAGGAATGATCATCTGCGACGATTACTACTACTTTGCTAAAGGCATCCGTATTATCTTCCTTTTTAGCTGCCTGCTGACAACTGGAGATTACAATTAGGACAAGTATATACCTTACAGCATTCAACAATGAAAAGGATTGGACTGGCATACTATTCTGTTAGTTTTTTAATTAGCCAGTCAGTTGCCTCATCCCTTTGCTCAGGGAATGTCCAATGCTCAGTTTCCAAGAATTTATGCAACTCTTTCGGAGCTTCGACTGAATTGTAGGCCGCATGCATCGAGGTTGGTGGGCAGACATTATCGTTGTAACCCCATGAGTACCAGCCTTCTGCTTTGAGTTTCCTGGCAAAGTTCACCACATCATAGTACTCAATCGTTTTTTCCCAGTCCGGGTGCAACTGCGGGTTAAACTCTGGCGAAATATGAGGCCATCCACCTGCCCTGCCGTGTTTGTAGCCGGTAAGGTCACTGAGCGCAGGATAGAATGCAGCCAAATATTTGATCCTACTGTCCAGACCTGCTGTGATGATGGACAAAGCACCGCCCTGACTTCCACCAGTAACTGCCAATTCTTCACCATCAAACTCGGGCAAAGAGTAAATGAAATCAATCGC
Source organism: Cyclobacteriaceae bacterium (assembly GCA_049115735.1). Lineage (GTDB taxonomy): Bacteria > Bacteroidota > Bacteroidia > Cytophagales > Cyclobacteriaceae > CAXBNB01. The sequence continues at coordinate 56,765 of JAGDZP010000042.1, forward strand.
ACGCACGCAACCCATATACACCCTTTTGAAATAATATTTGTCTCTATCTCCAATGTTAAAAACCTGATATCCAGCCAAAGCTCCTGTCGCCAAGGACTGATAATTTTCAGACGGCATATTCACCGGAATGCCATGGATACCCACTTTGAAAACGATAACTCCTTTTGCCGCTCGGTCATCTCTCCCATAAGCTCTAACACCTGCCCCCGGTACTCCCAGGATAGCAGGATACCTACCAGGTTTTTTCGGTACGGATAGCATTCCATAAAACCTACTATTGCCACGCCATGAATAAGGCGCCCTGATGTTTTGTAGGTTCACATGATACACATTGATCTCGCCAGTACATTGCTCCGGTACCAATGTAACCTTCGCATCCATGGGCAATTTTGCCAGTTCTAATTTTTCATCATTCCAAAACGTATCGAAATCTTTGGGCAAGTTTACTGTTGGTACAATTTTGTCTGGTTCAAACCCCGCCGTTCCCCAATCTGTATAGGTTGTCCCTTCATGCTCTACAGTCACTTTGCATCTGATGAACCCTGACTTATTTCCCTTGATACCTTTTACGGTGGTTGTTCCCTTTGCCAGTTCGATGGTTTCCTCTATTTCCACAGGCATTTTTTCATAGCCTACAGAATATTTCACCTTCACCCCACGCATCACTTGCCCATGCCTCAATATCTGAATGTTAAAATCTGCGCGCTCACCAAGTTTATAAGTCCAATCAGTTTTCGTGGGTGTCACCACCACTTCAACCAACTTCTTACTCGGCTGAGCTTTTGCCTCCCAGACTGATAGGAGAAATAGCAGGCCGACATATATAGCAATAGATTTTTTCATAGTGTAAGTTTTATAATTCTAGATATTCAATATTACTTGATCTTATTCAAACCTTCATTAAGTTCCAGGGAAGTACCCTGATACTCCCAGATTCCAGACAAACCTTCGGGCAATGTAATGGTTCCCCGAAGCTTCCCTTTTTTTATCTGGTAAGAAACTGCTATCCAACCTTTCGGGTGTGGCATGTCCGCTTCTACTGATGTCAGGTGACCCAACTCCGGCGAAATCCAAACTGAATTAAAACCAATGTCAGCAGGTCTTATTCCACAAACCATGCTCAGTAAGTGATAGGCAGGATGCGCACTCCAGGCATGGCAATCCGATCTGTCATGAGAAGCAAATCCTGTTTCGCCCGCCGTTGTAAGTCCCCTATCAATGAAGTTTTCCCAATGTGTAAGATTTTTCAGGTATAAATCCTGTCGGCCAGTTTTTTCCATGGCTTTGAACAGGAAGAAGGTAAAGTAAGAGCTGGCATACTCTTCAAAGTCTTTATATGATAAGATTCGCTCCAATAATTTTGCCTGCTCACCTTCAGACAGCACATCACAAAGTATAGCGAAGATATTCACGTGCTGAGAAAAGACGGACTTGTCCGGGAAGTCCCTAAATAGTTCTTCCTTGGAGTCCCAGGCCTGTTCTTTCACTGCCTTTCTAATTTTGTTTGCTTTGGCCTTATATGCTGCCGCCTCTTCATTCAATCCAATTTGATCATAGAGTCTGGTTGTTCAATCCAAAGTATGGAGATAATATAAGGTCAGCAATATCGAATGTGTAATTCTTTTTTCATCATCCGTCCTGGGCAGGCTACCCTTGGTAATACTCCAGTCGGTAAAATTCCAATTGATGACAGTGCTAAGGATATTCTTTGATTCATCCATATTTCTATGATAAAAGTCTAACACACGTTCAATATTTCCAATGAACTGTGATACATATGCACTGTCACCGCGAAGAAAAAAATAGTCATGCAAGCTCTGAACCCATGCCAAAGACCAGGTTCCCATTTCCCTATGACCTCTCTTGGATGGATATGTCGATGGCATTATTCCGGTATCTCGGTTTTGAGACTGGGCATAGATTCTCATGACCTCTCTAAAAAGTCTGTCGTCTGTAGAATTGTATATAGAAATATTGCCAATGGGCCTATTATCACCGCCATAACTCAACTGCTCGTAATACGGAGTGTCATAATAAGTTTCTCCCGAGCACATTCGAAGTGTCCGCTGACTTATCTCAAATATTTCGTTAATTCGGTCATCGCTACTTTTGAATGTTGCCATGTTCTTGTATGGATACCCTGAATATTCGCTTTGAAAGGAAAGAATATCCAAAGGGTCATTGCTGGTTTCAATGTTTAGTTGGACGTATTTAAAAGCGCGCTTCCACAATGGCCGAAATGTTCTTTTTTGTCCATCTGCATAAAACTCATCCCATACTCCCGCCATCCAGAGGTTGTTCACTGAATCGCGATGTGCTTTTAAATTTACTTTTTCGTAAAGCGCCTCAGCATACTTCACCTGTATCTTACTACCTGCTCCTCTATCCACACTGAGCTCAGGGTATCCCATTGTAAATACATCATATTCCATCAGGATCTTGGCCTTTGTATTGGCCGCAACTGTAACCTTTGATGTTCCGTCTAAAAATTCCCGAGTAGGATTGGCGTTTTCACTAAGCCTTAACCTGGCTGGACGCTCAATGGCACCATCCATAAAAGGTATATTTCTAGGAACCAAGTTCCAGGGTGTTTTACCTTGATCGAATTCTAGCATTTCAGAGGCCATCCAGTTTGTATCATCATATAAAGTTGATTCCCAGCCCCAGGGGTATGCTCTCCCGTCTACCCGATCTCCTGGGCCACAGGCATAGTATCCATAAAACCATCGTTCGGTATAAAGCATTTCCACATAAGAGACGGGTGTATAAGCTGGATTTTTATAGGCTTTCCAGCTTTCATTGGTTTCTATCAAGATATTAAGAATCTCATCCTCTGCCCGCAACATAAAAGCAGTTTGTGCCGTGATAATAGCATCCGCTCTATCCTTGCCCATGTTCAACACCAACGCAGCTATTACATTCTTTCCAGTTTGAAGATGCTCAGCAATATCTAGCACATCGTATTTATAGGTTTTCAGATCACCCTTAGCCGGACCATAGCAAACCCTTTTTCCATTCACAAACAGGTTGTACCTGTTGTCTCCGCTAACGTGAATAATGGCCCTATCGGGCTTTGTTGCTAAATCAACTGATTTTCTGAAATGATAAACCCCGTAGCTCTGATTGTTGGCCGTGGGATAAGATATCCACGGTGCAGTTTTTTTCTGCCCCAATACGACAGCAGATATAAGGACGGCTAATAGAGTGAGTAGTGATTTATGCATGATTTTAATGAATTATCTTAAACCCTAATTGGCTGTAAAGGGAAAGAGATCCGAATGTGTTCGGGAAGCGGTTATAAGAGAATCCAATTCTTGTACTTTTCCTGGAAATTGATCAACAATATTGACTTGCTCACCTATATCGGCTGAAAGGTCATATAACTCCAATGGATTGCCCGGCTCAGTTTTGGCATTAACCCTAACTGCTTTCCATTTCCCTTGTCTGATTGCCTGAGAGCCTGTTCCCTCGTGAAATTCCCAATACAAATAATCATGCTGTTCTTGCTTACTAGAGCCCAGTAAAGTTGGGACAATAGAAATACCATCTATATCACCCTTATATGGTTGGCCTGCCAACTCAGTGAAAGTCGGCAACATATCCCAAAATGCACCAATGAAATCAGAACTGGAGCCAGCTTTTACCTTTCCTGGCCAATAGGCAATAAACGGTTCTCTCATTCCTCCTTCATACAAATCACGCTTTCCTCCCCTAAGGGGTCCATTGCTATCGAAGAATGATGTGGCCTGCCTATTCTTCATAGGTCCATTGTCAGAAGTAAAAATCAATAGGGTATTCTTCTCAAGTTTCAATTTCTTCAGCTCAGCAACAATCTCCCCAACTCCCTTGTCTAAACGACTCACCATAGCCGCATAGTCTTTAGCATTTTTAGTCCAGTCTTCCGTAGCATATTGCCCCTGAGTTGGAACTTCAAATCGCATAGTGTCAGCTTGCTCGCCATTGTCATGCGGGATTGTAAATGGCAGGTAAAGGAAAAATGGCTTCTCCTTATTATCGTTGATGTAAGTGAGCGTTTCGTTCATGAAAAGGTCATGGGAATACTCATTTTTCACCACAGAATAGCTACCCAGTCCATCATGCCACTGAGCAGTATCCAGGTAGTGCACTTGATTATCCAGGTATATTTTATCTCCATTTCTCCATAAGTACTCAGGGTAATAATTGTGGGCCAATACCTGATCGGAATAGCCAAAAAAGTGATCAAAGCCGTGATTAAGTGGATCGCCTTCCGTTCCTGGGTTTCCAAGCCCCCACTTTCCAATCATTCCAGTATGATATCCTGCTTCCTGCAGCAAGCCCCCTACAGTAATTGTTCCAGCGGATAGCGGGTGTTGCCCATTGGCAAATCCATTTTGCTTGTTGCCACGGATTTCTACATGTCCGGTATGCAACCCCGTCATCAGTACAGCCCTGGATGGCGCACATACTGAAGTGCCTGCATAGAACTGGGTGAATGTCATTCCATCCTTGGCAAGCTGATCAATATTCGGCGTTTTGATCAACTTCTGACCATAAGGTCCGACATCTGCATAGCCAAGGTCATCAGCCATAATGAAAATGATGTTGGGTTGCTTCTTTGCCACTTGCTTTTCCTTTGCGGGTTCACAACTAAATAAACCAAAAATTGATAAGAGTAGGATGTAGTTTCTCATAAGTATCTTAAGGAGTTTCGGATTTAACTTTAGAATGATTGTAAATAGCATTTACTTTTTCTGGTGTATTGTGCTGCCATAGATATCCTGACCAAACCGTAAACCAAGACCATTTATTTTGAGTGTCAAATATAGCAGGATTTGGTAATGCCCCACATTCATCAATATCAATGGATTTTCCATCGGTCAGCGTCAACAGATTGTTGTGTTGTATTTTTTCTTGAAAGAAAATCAAGTATTATAGTTTGCCCTATACCGTTCAGAGACCTGCCCTTTCAACTGCCTTTGGTTGCCATTCTACTTTCATTGAAGTCCTTCGCCCACGCTTAATTTCATTGTATCAACCATGATTACCCATCTCAACCTGTCCAATTTTTTACCATAATAATTCTCAATTGGCTCTTGTTCCGGAGCTACTTTATCTTCTTACAATTTATTTTGGCATGAAAACACCATCAAAGAAATAAGTGAGGATGATATCCTGATTCTTGTACTAGAAATGGCAAAGAAAGGCTCAGTGAAAAGTCAGAAAAGCCTTTAGATAGCTGGTAATAAGTTTTCTTGTGTTACAATGAATTTCTTTTGATAACCTTAAATCCATTTTTTGTTTTCAATATCTCCTTGTTCAATATCATTTTGGTTAGTGCTACTCCAAGCTCCATATAATCCGGAGTTATAGTGGAAATACCACCACCCAATATTTCTTTAATCGGAGAATCATTGTAACAGATTATCCCTACCTCTTTTCCAAGAACAAGCTGCTTCTTGTTGCTTTGCTTTATCAACTCAACCAGGTCTTCTTCCTCCTTCACAATATATAGCTGCCCATTTTCAACGGATGCTGTGGCCATCTCCGAGTGTACATCAAATTTAACATTATTATCCAGACAATAATTGGCAAAACCCTCCAGAATATCATCATGGTAGGATTTATCCGGTATGATCAATCTGAACTTGGCATATTTGCTGGTATCACTTCGCAAAGATTCCAATGCATTGTAAATATCTTCTTTAGCATCGTTAGTGATTGATGAGCATTGACTTTGCTGATTAAACTCCCTGTGTACAAATACCAATCTATTCTTTGGTATCATGTCAATAGCTTTTTTCAAACTTTCCGTCACATGATCAAGGTGAGGAAGTATTACGAAATAATCATAGTGGCCAAGATTGCTGATTATGAATCTTTCAAGCTGATCAGGGTCTTCGTTGAAGAGTTGCAAGTCAACCCCAGCATTTTCCGGCATTTCCCTTTTAAAGGATTGGTAAAACTGCTTTTTCTCTTGGTTAAAATTATTCATTATAAGCAATGTTCTAGTGGAACACAGCTTCCCGGTGCTGGCCACATAATATCCCTTGCCTTTAACGGCGCTCAGAATACCCTTTTCTTTAAGAAGCTTATAGGCGCGCTCAACTGTTTGTTTAGCCAGATCAAATTCCGCACTCGTCTCATTGATGGACGGTACCTGTTCTCCAATCTGGAAAATACCACACTCAATATCTGACTTAATGATTTCTACGAGCTGCATAAACTTAGGCACCTTAGAAAGCGTATTGACCTTTAAAAAATTGACCGTAGAAAGCGGATCAAACTTTACGGCACCTGGAGTAGCGATTGAATTCATATAGTATAGTTTAAAATTATAAGATGAAAAACTGCAAGACCAGAATAGTCAATATCAACAGCCCAACTACTATCTCCACCCAGCTAACTTTTTTAGTCTTTTCACTCATAGTTGTAAAATGTGCCTGACAAAGCGTTATTTTACTTTGACAGCATTTTCAAATAGATAACAAAATTGAAAGACACACCTGTAAATATGAGTGCGGGACAGGTATTATTTTCCAAATGGATGTATTCTGGAAAATAGTCAATGAATGTAAGAAAATAATGCACAACGCGGCTAGCACTCTTTATTCAAGCTCCCAGTATTCCAAATAGAAAGGCGTGAAGCAGTGTCTTTGGCTACTCGCTTTATATCAACTTGTGGATGTGATCAACATTCGAACTATAATTGAACAGAAGTTGGTAGTGGAAAACCTCTAATACAGACACACTAATTGGGAC
>JAGDZP010000043.1:0-39485 GCA_049115735.1 Cyclobacteriaceae bacterium
AGAACAAAAACCCTTATATTACAACATACAAGGGTTCCATTTTCGTAGCGAAGACGGGAGTTGCACCCGCGACCTCAGGGTTATGAATCCTGCGCTCTAACCATCTGAGCTACCTCGCCAAATGGGATGCAAATTTATATACATCGGCATTTAATATGCCAAAAGATTTGAAAATCTTTTGGGCGTTTTTTTTGAAAATTTCTGTACATTGGTTTTTAAACAAGAGAAGGCGATATGAGCAAGTTTGAATACACCGGAGAATTTGAATTTAAGGCATCAAAAAAGATGCTATATCCATATTTATCAACTGCTAGCGGACTGTCCCAATGGTTTGCTGATGATGTCAATATAGATGAAGACAAGATCCTTACCATCATATGGGACGGTGATGAAAACAAAGCCAAAATGGTTGCTCACCGCACCAATAGCCACGTAAAAATAGAATTCATTCCAGGTGATGAAGATGAAGATCCAAACTTTGTAGAATTCAAGCTTGAAATGAATGAATTGACCCAGGCAGTTTTTATCAGGGTTACTGACTATTCCGAAATGGACGATCAAGCAGAGCTAGGTGAGCTTTGGGAAAACCTAATGCACAACCTTAAAGAAATAGTCGGAGGGTAAATCAAGAGCTTGCCATACAACCCCACCTCCTAATCATAACTTTCTGATAATCAGAATAAAGTATATAGTTACCAATCATTATGGGTATATTAGAGGAAATAATTTTCCAACAAACCTAAAAATGATGAAAAAAGCAAATTACCTGCTCGCAGGACTACTATTGTTGTGTATGATCAATTGCACTGGTAGCACCGCACAAGATGATAACCAAGTTTACATTGCTGTCACCACGGCCCACTGGAGTCAGGATTTAGAGAACTTTTCGATGGATGAATGGAAGGCCGTTGAGAAAGAATACTTTGACAAGGTAACTTCCAAAAATGAGTACATCATGTCAACTGATGTGGCTACTCATTTGTTCACAGCTGACAATTCAGAAATTAAGTTTGCCACCGCTTACAAAACTTGGGGCGACATACCTAAGGCAGCAAAGAGAAACCAGGAACTAGCTAAGGAAGCCTGGCCAGACTCACTTGCCAGGAGAGCCTTTTTTAAAAAACAAGCAGCTTACTATTCTGACTTTCATTCAGATGAAATATATGTTCCGATGGATGGTAGAAAAATTTCGGAAACCGAAAGCATAGAACCTCAGGTGTTGTATGTTCGTTCTAGCAAATTTGCCTATCCCGATGATGGTTCAATGAAAGAATTCTCTTCAATGATGAAGGAATTAAATGATGTGACCATTCAAAAGAATGAATTCATCATAAGCTATTCACCTGTTGCACATGCGTACGGTGCAGACAGAAGAGATTTCGTCGAAGTATTCAGAGTTGCTTCCATGTCGGATATAGAAAAGAGCATGGAGCGAGAAGATGAACTACGTAAAGAAAGATGGCCTGATGAAGATGAAAGAAAGGCTTTCTTTAAGAAACTAGGCAAGTATTTTACTGGATTTCATGCTGATTACATGTACCAGACCGTACCTGAACTTTCTAAGTAATACGATCTAATAAATTTGTAAAACAGCTTTTTGGTATCAGGAAGCTGTTTTTATAAATCCCACTTTTCATTCAGGTAAGTAATACCGTGATGTGCTGTGAGATCAAACAGGCAGGGCACAATTGACACATAGTTATTGGCAATGGCCCACTCGTCATTGTCCTCCCCCTTGTCGTGGTTCACAAAATTGCCGGTCATCCAATAATACTTCCTTCCGTTGGGGTCTACTCGCTCATCAAACTCTTCCTCCCATCTGGCGTTAGCCTGACGACATACTTTTATGCCTTTAATTGAATCATGCTGCTTGGGTGGAATGTTTACATTCAGTGCCATTCCCATTGGCAGCCCTTTATCCAAAGTCTCCCTTGTTATCTTCAATATATACTCATCCACATGGGAAAAATCAGCATGCCAACTGTAATCGCATAGGGAGAACCCTATCGCTGGACAGCCTTCTATGGCACCTTCTATGGCGCTTGACATAGTACCGGAGTAAAGTACGCTGATAGATGTATTCGATCCATGATTTATACCACTTACTACCAGGTCAACTTTTCTGCCTTTCAGCACGCGGTGTTTTCCAAGCTTTACACAATCAGCAGGTGTTCCACTGCTTTTGTAAGCCTCTACATCGTCACCGAAAATATCCGTTTTGGAAAGCCTCAACGTATCGCCTACGGTGATGGCATGTCCCATTCCCGATTGCGGACCATCTGGGGCCACTACCACTACTTCACCGAGTTGCTTCATCAACTCCACCAACTTTCTTATTCCGATGGAGGTCACACCATCGTCATTGGATATTAATATTAAGGGTTTAGCCATGCTATCAATCTTTTATAGTAAGCGGCCAAAATTAAGTGAAGGAATTTTAAGAAACTGGGAAAGAAAGATTATTTATGATTGTTCCATTCGACAAAGTATACTCTTGGATATTGATAGACAGCTCATACGCTGCTTTCGAATCATTTGTGAGTATACAAACGATGGCAATAAGGTAATTATTTAGTACTTATAAGAAACAAAAAAACCCCCTCAAAACGAATTGAGGTGGCTGGGGAAATCGAAATTTGCAATCTACTAGTTCACTTTTTTCACACTGCCACTGCTACTTGTATCTACAAGTACTTTTTCAGGGCTTCCTTTGTAGGTAATTCTTCCGCTGCTGGAAGCATCAGCGATTATTTCTTCTGATACAGATATTTCCGCCCTTCCTGAACTGCTGATATCTGCTCGTACTCTTTCACTTCTTAAATCATAGGCCATTAGCTTACCAGAGCTGCTGATGTCAAACTTCTGAAAGGCCGCTTTTCCTGATAGCTCCAGCCTGCCTGAGCTCGAGATCTCTATGTCGAGCTCCTGTGCATTAACAACCAAATCACCTTTCCCAGAGCTTGATACATCGATTTCTACTTCTTCTGCATTTACCTCCAACTCCATTTTGGCTGAGCTACTTACTTTGGCATAAAACTCATCAGTATTGATCATTGACTTTCCAAATACACTGGATGACGAGCTGGCTTTTACTTCATTCAGTTTGTCAGAATAAGTAAGATATACCGTAACTGAAATGGATCGATAATTACCCCGGGCCATGTGTACGTTTAGGCTGGAACCGGATATCTCGGTGAGTACTTTTTCTACATCCACACCAGAGGCTTCTACCCTGGCGCTGTTTGAGTTTCCTTCTTTGATGATTAGTTTGATGGACTCACTGACGGATACTTTATTGAATGATGGTAAATTTCTGGTTTCTTCACTTTGTGCACACGCTACCGAACTAGCTACAAAAAAGAAGATGGCTATTAATAAATGCTTCATGGTTTTAAAGTTTTTTTCTTATTAGACATCACAAGACAACCAACGGTTGCATGTTGGAGGGAAAAATATTTACTCCAAACCGAATAATACCAATTGCCGGGTGTCTAATATTTGGACACCACTGTCAAAAAATTAGACACTTTTCTCCTTACAAGATTTAGAAATATTTCTTAACTTATTGATTAAAAGGTATTTACAAAAGTGGTACGCAGATTGGTAAATAGAATTGAGTTTTAATTAGTACACATTTCACTTCCCGGCATTTTATTCAAAAGAATGCCGGGAATATCACAGTGATCGGATGAGAGAAAAGGAATTACAATGAACGCAAAAAAAAACAGAATAATCCCCAGACATTCCCGGATTTATTCCGGGATCCGTCTGTTCTTTATAAAACATTGAGATCCCGGCATCCGTCAGTGGACGGACAAGCAGCCGGGAATAAATAAGACAATATGTTCAAAAACTTTATAGTACTCGCCTACCGCCACTTCATCAGGTCTCCATTGAGCTCATTCATTGAGCTGTTTGGGATGACTGCCGGCTTAACTGTTTTCTTGCTCGTTTTGCTATGGGTATTTCACGAGACCAGTTTCGATGAGTTCAATGAAAAGAAAGATCGCATATATAGAGTAGAATGGAGTTCTCCTGCAAATCCTCTTATGGGTATTTCCCATTCTACAATTGCTCCTATTTTAGAAGAAAACATGCCTGAAGTTGAGAAGATTGTTAGGTTTTACCGTAGAAAATCAGCACATGACATATATAGGCTGAATGGGCAAAATGAAAAGGAATATATTGCAGCTGGCTCTGAGCTTTATGCTGATGTTGACTTCTTTGATCTCTTCTCCTTCGAGTTTATCGCTGGTGTGCCTAGCACTGCACTCGCAGAAAAAAACACTGTGGTGCTCACAGAAAGCCTCGCCAAAACTATTTTTGGAGACATCTCTGTCATCGGTCAACATTTATTTGATGAGGAGAATCACACACTCACAGTAACAGGAGTAATAAAAGATAGAAATGATTTTCACATTCCATTCAAAATGTTAAGATCCTTTATAAGCATCAAGGATATTCAATTCAGCCTGCCTAAATCAGAAGATCCAACTTATACATGGCACGCTTTTGATTTCCCTACCTATTTATTATTTAATTCCACTCAGAATTTATCTGCATTAGAGAAGAAAATGACAGCTATAGTGGAATCGAATCGACCGGAAAGAGAAAAAACTACGCTTCCGGGCATAAAACTTCAATTAACTGCATTACGGGACATCTATTTCAATGGGGGAAACGCAGTTGAACGAGGCTACAGTAAGCATGGCGATTCGAAAAAACTAATCGCCTATAGTTCTATTGCTATTTTCACATTATTGCTGGCATGTGTCAATTTCGTCAATCTCAATAGTGCCAAATCCCTAGAAAGAGCCAAAGAAGTAGGAATAAAAAAAGTATCCGGAGCTTCCAGGAGCAATGTATTTATCCAGTTTTTTGGGGAAATCCTCACGCTTTGCCTGATTTCACTGGTGCTTGCACTGATATTTACTCATAGCATCTTGCCCTGGTTCAATGGCCTGATGAACACATCCCTATCCACTGGGTCGCTCCTCGATCCCTGGGTTTTTACTGCTATGATAATGGGACTAGTACTTATCAGTCTTGCTTCGGGTGGTTTGCCTGCCTTCTACATGTCCTCCTTTCAGCCGGTAGTAGTGATGAAGGGAATTAACCGCAGCAATAAGTCTGGATTTAGGCTTAAGAAAGTCAGCCTGGTTCTACAGTTCATAATCACTACCATTTTATTAATTGGTACCATTACCATATTCCATCAAATCAATTATATGAAAAATGCTGACTTGGGATTTGCAAGCGAACATAGTGTGGTATTTGAGTTTGGTGGTGCGGGGTTTGGACAAGAGGCTGATATTTTGAAAATGAAATTACAGGAAAATTCCAATATTCTAGGCGTAAGTTATACTTCAGCTGTACCCGGACGAAATACTGCTCCTGATGACTATCAAATGCAAATAATTAGTGAAGGAAAAGAATATAACCTGACCAGAACTACAATTGATAAAGATTATTTAAAGGTATTGAATATTGATTTGGTGGAAGGTAGGAATTTTGACAAAAATAGGTTTTTAGACAAATACCATATAGGACAAACTAATCCCAATAATATTTATCGTGTGCTGCTCAATGAGACTGCCGTGAAAACAATTGGGTTAGCAGACCCGATTGGCGCCAAATTAAAACACTCAAGACTTGCCAGGAATTTCGAAGTAATTGGTGTAGTCAAAGACTTTCACTTGAATTCTCTCGACAATCCAATTATCCCTATGTATTTTTCATGGTTTGCCGGAAGGAACGATCAAATAGTTGCAAAAATTTCATCAGTGGATATGGCTTCTACGCTTCAGTTCATAGAAAGTGAAGTAGAAAAAATCACAAGCACCATGCCACATATCAGTTTCTTAGATGATGAGTTTAACAGACAATACCAAAGCGATGACAATTTCGCAGAGCTGATTGGGTATTTTGCTGCTCTGGCAATCCTAATAGCATGTATGGGATTGCTCGGTATAGCCACCCATGCCATCAAGCTTAGAATCAAGGAGGTAGGCATACGAAAGATTATGGGTGCTTCAGCTCTTCAAATCTTGGGTATCCTTATGGGTTCTTTTCTTGTAAACGTAGTAATTTCAGCAATAATAGCAATACCTATCGGGTGGTTGATTATGGATCATTGGTTAACTAATTACGCCTATCACATTGACCTGAACTGGTGGATTTTTGCTCTTGCTTGCGGTCTCACGGTTTTCATTGCCACTGCTACCATCATCTGGCAAAGCTGGCGAGCTTCTTCGGTGAATCCGGCGAGGTTGATTAGGTATGAGTAGAGTTAGTGAAAAGATAATAGTTAAAAGTGAAAAGTAGATCCTTCGCTACACTCAGGATGACAATGTTGGCAGCCAATGTTTCCTTGTCACTCTGAGCACAGCGAAGAGTCTCAATGTTGAGAATTTAGATTTAAACCCCATGTTCAAAAACTTCATAGTACTTGCCTACCGACACTTCATAAGGTCTCCATTGAGCTCATTCATTGAGCTGTTTGGCATGACTGCCGGCTTAACTGTTTTCTTGCTCGTTTTGCTTTGGGTATTCCATGAAACAAGCTATGATAACTTTAATGAAAAAGCAGATCGAATTTATCGATTAGAAAGAACCAGTAACGTATCACGAAACACAGCTGCAAGCAAAACTATAGTTGCCTCACTCTTGAAAGAAAAACTACCCGAGGTTGAGAAAGCTATAAGATTTAGAACCATGGGCAATGGAAACAGTCAGATTTCAACAACAGACAACATTGGAACAAGAAATTACTTCAATGCAGGCAGAACTATATATGTCGATAATGACTTCTTTCAAACCTTTTCATTTGAGTTTTTGACAGGCAATCCCAAAACTGCTCTAGCTGAAAAACATTCAATTGTATTGACGGAAAGTTTTGCCAAAACAGTTTTTGGTAGTAATGATGTTTTGGGCAAAGAAATATTGGATGGTAGGAAACAAAGGCAAACCGTGACAGGAGTAATCAAAGATGTAGATAACTTTCACATTCCCTTTAAAATGTTAACATCATTTTCAACATTAATAGATCATTCTAATTATAAAATTAATGGTGGGATAAATTCCTGGTATAGTAGAGCTGGAGCCATATACATCCTGGCTACCTCAAATCACGACAAAATCAAATTAGAACAAAACATTGATCAGGTAATACAGGCACATGCTCCAGAAGAACTCAAAGAATTCACATTTTCTTCCGATCAAAAAACGCACTTGACACCACTAAAAGACCTTTACTTGAATGCCGATATGAGGCAAATAAATATGGCTGTGCAAGGAGATAAAAAGAAAATTATTGCATACACGTCCATTGCTTTCTTTACACTACTTCTTGCCTGTATCAATTTCATCAACCTCAATAATGCCAAATACTTTGAGCGCATAAAAGAAATCGGAATAAAAAAAGTTTGCGGTGCATCCCGAGTAACTGTGTTTATTCAGTTCTTTGGAGAAACGGTTTTATTATGTGTTGTGTCACTGATATTGGCGCTTATCTTTTCACATAGCCTTTTGCCTCATTTCAACCAACTCATTGACTCAAGCATTTCCATCTCGCGGTTATTTAATCTTTGGCCGTTAATATTTATGTCCCTGGGTCTGATTGCAATTAGTCTTGTATCTGGTGGAATTCCCGCAATGTATTTATCTTCTTTCAAACCAGTAAGGGCTATCAAGGGCCTTTCCATTGGGAGAAGTAAGGGATTTAGTGCAAAAAAGATAAACCTAATTGTTCAATTCGCCATCACCATTATTTTGTTGATTGGCTCTATTACTGCCTTTCGGCAGGTCACTTACATGAAAAATGCGGACCTGGGAATTGAAGCTACTCATTTGCTCAAATTTCCCTTTAATAATCAGGTCTATGGAGATAAATCAGATCTTTTGAAACAGAGATTGTTATCTATTCCTAATGTACACAAGGTAAGTTATGTAGGATTTATGAGTGTACCAGGCGAGAGTAGAAATGCAGGCGGTGGTTACGCTAGTGATTTCCAGCTTGATGACATGCAACATAGGCTCACTAGACTTGATTGTGATGAAGATTATTTACAAACACTAGGTCTTAAGTTGTTGCATGGTAGGTTTTTTGAAAAAGGAAGGCTCAACGATAGAGAATCTGATAGCCTAAATACTCAAAATGTTGTACTCAATGTATCTGCAGTAAAAACGATCGGCTTAGAGAATCCAATTGGAGTATCACTGAAAGAAAGAAATGGAAAGAACTATCGAATAATAGGTGTGGTAAAGGACTTTCATTTAAATTCTGTCAATACTCCCATTCATCCAACCATGCTTCTTTTCAATGATAGATTATTTTCAATGGTTGCCAAAATATCATCCAATGACATAGCCTACACCATCGGACATGTTGAAGCGGAAGTAGAAAAAATCACGGGATGGAAAGCGGATGTCAAAGTCATAGGTGATTTGTACACCCAACACTACTCTGATGATGACAATTTTGCCTCACTTATAGGGTATTTCACCGGGCTAGCCATTCTCATCGCTTGCCTGGGATTACTAGGAGTAGCAACCCATGCCATCAAGTTGCGCATAAAAGAAATAGGTGTACGGAAAATCGTTGGTGCTTCTTCTCTTCAAATCTTAAACTTACTCACTCTTCCATTCATCAAAACGATATTGATCTCGGCTTTACTGGCTATTCCCGTTGGCTGGATTGCCATGCAGAGCTGGTTGGATAATTACCCCTATCGCACAGACTTGCCATGGTGGGTATTTGCGGTGGCTTGCGGACTTACAGTTGCTGTTGCCGCTTTCACCATCATTTGGCAAAGCTGGCGAGCTTCCTCAGTGAATCCGGCTAGGTTGATTAGGTATGAGTGAAATGGAGGGACTAGCGAAGAGGGATGAGGGAAAAGTTTGAAAGTGACAAGGGAAAAGGGAAAAGTGATAAGGGAAAAGTGATAAGGGAAAAGTGATAAGGGAAAAGGAATTACAATGAATGCAATAAAATAACCCCCAGGCATTCCCGGACCAGTTCCGGGATCTGTTTGGTGCTTATATAACGTTGAGATCCCGGCACAAGGCCGGGAATATCACAGTGATAGGATGAGAGAAGCTTTATTAAAATGAAAGAAAAAAAACAGAATAATCCCCAGACATTCCCGGATTTATTCCGGGATCCGTCTGTTCTTTATAAAACATTGAGATGCCGGCATCCGTCAGTGGACGGACAAGCAGCCGGGAATAAATAAGACAATATGTTCAAAAACTTTATAGTACTCGCATACCGACACTTCATCAGGTCACCGCTCAGCTCCTTCATCGAACTGTTTGGTATGACTGCCGGGCTGACGGTTTTTTTACTTGTTCTGCTTTGGGTATTCAATGAAACAAGCTATGACTCTTTCAATGAAAAAGCTGATCGTATTTACCGGCTAGAACATGTACGTCCCGGTAGAGAAAACAGGACAAGAGGAGGAACGATGATAGCACATCTCATAAAAGAGAATATACCTGAGGTAGAAGAGGCGGTAAAAATAAAAGTGACAGGGAACATTCAAAATACAGTGAGTGCCATTAATAGCGATGGAGATATTCACCATTACGAGATAGGTAAGAATCTATATACTGAAAGTAATTTTTTTAAAACCTTCACTTTTGAATTTTTAGCAGGAAATCCCAAAACAGCACTTTCAGAAAAATATACCGCGGTGATTACTAGTAGCCTTGCCAAGAGTATGTTTGGAGATGAAAATCCAATGGGTAAAATAATTAGCGGAAACTGGACAGTAACAGGAGTCGTGAAAGATGTACCCAACTTTCACATTCCTTTTAAAATGATCAAGTCATTTGTGTCTCTGGCTGACAACTATGATTATATAAGAAACGGAGGTCTTACTACATGGCTTAACAGATCAACATCAGCCACTTACCTTCTACTCAATCCAACTCATGATGTAAGAAAGTTAGAAGAAAAGATCACCAATACCATCTGGACACATCTTCCAGAGTCAAAGAAAGAGGGAGATCAAGATGATAAATCCTACTTACGTTCGTTAAGTGATATTTATTTCAATAGTAGTGATGTCGGGGATACGGGATTTACTAAATACGGTGATCAAAAAAAATTAATTGCCTATTCCTCCATAGCCTGTATCACCTTGCTACTGGCGTGTATCAATTTTATCAACTTAAATAATGCCAAATATTTTGAGCGGATCAAAGAGGTTGGGATCAAAAAAGTGTGCGGCGCTTCGAGGACAGATGTATTTGTTCAGTTTCTGGGAGAAGTAATACTACTATGCCTTATTTCTCTGATTCTTGCGGTCATATTTTCTCATAGTATTCTTCCTTTCTTTAATCAATTAGTTGATACGACGCTATCCATCGATCAATTGTTCTATCCGATTCCATTCATTGCCATGTTCATTGGGCTAGCAATAATTAGTCTGATTTCTGGCGGATTTCCAGCCATTTATATTTCATCATTCCAACCAGTATTGGCAATCAAAGGGCTAGCAAACAATATCGGCAAAAGCTTCAATTTTAAAAAGATCAACCTTGTCATTCAATTTTCATTATCCATCATTTTATTAATTGGATCAATTACGGCCTACCGCCAAGTCAACTTTATGAAAAATGCGGATTTGGGATTTGCCAATGACAAAGCCCACAGAATAGTTTTTGATTTTGGTGATCACTCAAGAGATAAAGTGGATGTAATAAAGCGCAGGTTATTGTCCAATCCTAATGTATTAAAAGTAAGCCATCTTGGTCATCAATCGGTACCTGGAGAAAACAGATCAGCGGACAGAAGCCCTGTTCCCTACTCATTTGATGGAATCGAGTATCTATTAGCAACTATCTCGGTAGATGAAGATTTCACTGAAACATTGGGTTTGGAGATGCTTGAAGGCAGGTTTTTTGAAAAAGGTAGGGCAGCTGATCAAAGAACTGCAAATTCCCAATCTGCCAATGCCGTCTTGAATGAAGCAGCCGTTAAATCTATAGGATTAGAAAACCCGGTTGGAACTCTTATAAAGAAATCTTTATGGAATTATCGGGTTATTGGGGTGGTCAAAGACTTTCATTTAAATTCGGTTGACATTCCGATTGAGCCAATGATTTTTCTTCCTGCAATGAACAAATCTAAACTCATTGCTAAAATTTCTCCTGAAGACTTGACTTCAACACTTGAATTTGTGAGAACGGAAGTCGAAAAAATTAATAGTAAAAAGCCTAGAATTACATTTTTAGATGATATTTATATCGAGCGATATGGTGACGATAATAATTTTGCATCCCTCTTTGGTTATTTCACCGCACTTGCGATTTTGATTGCATGCCTGGGTTTACTTGGAGTAGCTAGCCATGCCATCAAATTACGAATCAAAGAGATAGGCATCCGCAAAACGATGGGAGCTTCTACCATTCAGATATTAAGACTGCTTACCGGGCCTTTGATAAAAACCATTTTTATTTCGGCAGTATTGGCTATTCCTATTGCATGGGTCGCCATGCAGGGCTGGCTGGATAATTACCCCAATCGCACAGACCTGCCCTGGTGGGTGTTTGCTGCGGCTTGTGGGATCACGGTATTTATCGCCGCTTTCACCATCATCTGGCAGAGCTGGCAGGCTTCTTCGGTGAACCCGGCGAGGTTGATAAGGTATGAGTGAAATGGAGGGATGAGGGAAAAGTGATTAGGGAAAAGGGAAAAGGGAAAAGGGAAAAGGAATTACAATGAATGCAAAAAAAACAGAATAATCCCCAGACCCCTGACTGCCGTCAGGCAAGTTATTCTGGGGTCTCATGGGGTCTTGCACCACTCCAAGAGATCCCGGCACAAAGCCGGGAATAAATAAGACAAGATGTTCAAAAACTTTATAGCACTCTCTTTTCTATCTTAGCTCTGTGAAATACCTCAACATTCTATTGACGCTTTTGTTTGCATCGCTCAGTGTCCATGGCCAGTCCGTTCAGGGCACGGTACAGGATATTGACAATGAGCCCCTACCCTTTGTCAACGTCCTGCTACTCCATGCCAATGATTCCGCCCTGGCAAGAGGTGCAGCATCAGATGTATCCGGTGTTTTTTTTATCAACAATGTAAAGCTGGGTTCTTACATCTTGCAAGCCAGAATGATAGGCTACCAGGAAGTCTTTTTTGCGCCGGTGGTGGTTTCAGAAGAACAGGAAATCATCAAGATTGACGGCCTTACACTCTATGATGATGCCACCCAACTAGGCGAAGTAGTAGTGACAGAAAAACGCCCGTTTGTCGAACAGCACAACGATCGCATGGTGGTGAATGTAGCCAATAGTATAGTAGCCAGTGGCGGCACTGCTCTGGAGGTGCTGGAAAAATCACCAGGCATATCGGTTGATAGACAAAACAGCTCCTTGCAGTTTAGAGGTAAGAGTGGTGTCATGGTGCAAATTAATGGTAAGCAAACCTATCTTGCGATGGCAGATTTAGTCAATATGCTGGAATCCATGCCCAGCAACAACATCGATCAAATCGAGCTTATTACCAACCCCTCCGCGAAATATGACGCATCAGGCAATTCCGGTATCATCAATATCAAATTGGTAAAAAACAACAATATAGGGACCAATGGAATCCTTTCCCTCAGTTTGGGAACTGGTAGATACGACAGGGAACAAGGAAGTTTGCAATTAAATCATCGTACCAACAAAGTAAACTTCTTTGGAAATTATAGTTTTGATAGGCGCGGTGGTTTTTTTGATCTGCAAAATTCTGTCAATATTACTGAACAAGAGCAAAGTTATTCATCGCTCCAGGATACCTACATACGTGATCACCGACGTTCTCACAATGCCAGCGCAGGGTTGGACTATGACCTGAGCAATAGGACAACCATTGGTTTAGTCTGGAATGGTACCTGGAGTCGTAGACGTGGCGAAGGTTACTCCACAAATGACTTTCAAAAACAACCAACTGGCATAGAATATTTGAGCGCCAAGACGGATCAGACTGAAGACCGAACGTCATCAAACCATGTTGTCAACCTCCACCTGATACACGCTTTTGAAGAAAATGACAGTCAACTTTCCATGGACTTTGATGTCGTGAAGTTCACACAAGAATGGTTAAACGAATTGTTGATAAATACGACCACACAAAACCCGACAACATCGAATAGAATAGATTTTCTGGCCCTGATGCCCATTGATATCGATATCAAGACAGCTAAAATCGATTACAATCGATCCATATCGGACAATTGGAAAATGGAATTCGGATATAAAGTCAGTGATGTATTTACTGACAATGACATGACCACTCAACTAAATGATGAGGCTGGAAACTCAGGGATCAGTTCAGACCTTGCCAATCATTTTCAATACAATGAAAGAGTAAATGCCGGCTATCTCAGCTTTTCCGGAAAACTTGGGGATAAGACAGAAGCTCAGATTGGTTTACGTACAGAACACACGCATTCAGATGGCAATTCCATCTCTTTGGACCAGCGAGTTGTAAAAGACTACATCAACTTTTTTCCAACTGTGTTCCTATCTCACACGCTTTCTAAGACTCACACCCTAGGTGTCTCGTATGGCTACAGAATTGACCGACCCAACTATATAGAGCTCAATCCATCTTTATCATATGTAGATCCATACCTGGCCAATGGAGGAAATCCATTCCTTAATCCGCAATTCACCCATACTGTTGAATTGAAGCATGGATATAAAGATAAAATCTTCACATCACTGGGAGTAGATTTTATTAATGACCAATTTTTTAAATTGATAGAACCACTGGATAGTATTCGTATTTTCCGATTTCCATTCAATATTGGATCATCCAAATTATATAACCTCACTGTCAGCTTCCCAATTGAAGTCATGAAAGGTTGGAACATACAGACCAATTTCCTTGGCTTGTACAGCAACTTCGAATATGACTTCAAGGGCATACCTGTATCCATAAAGCAAGTTTCCGTAAGAATGAATATATCTAATTCATTTGTATTCGGTAAAGGTTGGACAGGGGAACTAACAGGCTGGATAAGAACTCCTGAAGAATCGGCACAAAAGAAAACACCCTGGCGTGCCACCATGAATCTGGGACTACAAAAAACAATCAATGATTCCTTTAAGTTAAAACTCAGCTTGCAGGATGTATTCCGATCCAATCTCTATGGCGGTACGCGGGATAGTCCGAATTTTAAAGCTGCCTATTCCCTTGCCTTTGAAACGCGAGTAGTGATGCTCAACCTGACTTATAACTTTGGCAACCAAAAACTCAAGCGCATCCGTCAGCGCAAGACTGGTTCTGAAACAGAAACCAAACGAGCGAATTAAGCAAGCTGTTTTATACAATGGGCTTAATCATGTGCCCAATTATTGGACACTCACTGTCTAATTATTTGACACTTTAGGGTCGACTAATTTCAATTACTTTTTGTAACTTATTGATTTAAAGACTATTGCAACTCTGGCATGAGCCTTGAACAAAAATTGTCATTATATAATCTAAACCTTATTATTATGAAAAATTTAATATTACAAATTGCCATTGCCGGAGCTCTAATTTTTGGATCTACAAACGCTTCTGCACAAGCTAGTGACCAACCAAGTAAATATGAAAACCCAGAATGGAAGTCAGTTGTCTATGTAGATTTCAAAAGTGGAAAATACGGAAGGGCGAAAGAAATCGTAGATAAATATTACTTACCAGCATCAAAAAAGTCAGGTACACCTGGCCCGGAAATGGTGCTAGAAATGAGGACCGGAGAATGGGATCTTATGATTATCTGGGGCTTTGAAGGTGGAATTTCCGATATGGATTGGAAAAATAGCCCAAACAATATAGCCTGGACGAAAGCTCTAAATGAATTAGCCGGAGGAGCAGATAAAGCCAAAGCCATTCGTGAGGAATATTCGGGTTTGATTAGCAGATCATCTTCGCAAATTGGAAAAATTCGCTAATTAATGTAGGAGTGAAATGTAGTGACTAGTGATGAGGGAAGAGTTTAAAAGTAGAAAGTTAATACCAGTGATCGGATGAGGGAAAAGGAATTACAATGAACGCAAAAAAACAGAATAATCCCCAGACCCCTGACTGCCGTCAGGCAAGTTATTCTGGGGTCTCATGGGGTCTTGCACCACTCCAAGAGATCCCGGCACAAGGCCGGGAATAAATGAAAACGAATATGTTCAAAAACTTTATAGTACTGGCCTACCGACACTTCATCAGGTCACCATTGAGCTCCTTCATCGAGCTGTTTGGAATGACTGCCGGTCTCTCTGTATTCCTACTGGTTCTACTCTGGGTATTTCATGAAACAGGCTATGATAGTTTTAATGAAAAGGCAGATCGAATTTATAGATTGGACCGCATACACACTGACGGTTCGATCAGTGTTCGTCGACTTTCGGTAGTCGCACCACTATTAAAAGAACATTTACCTGAAGTAGAAAATTCAGTGAGGTTTAGAACAATGGATAATGGTCATAGTCATGTGAGCATAGTAAATAATGAGGGCACAAAACAATATTATGAAATAGGCCGATCCATAAATACTGATAATGAATTTTTTGACATATTCACTTTTGAATTTATTGCCGGAAACCCCAAAACTGCTCTTACAAAGAAAAATACTGCCGTAATTACAGAGAGCTTAGCCAAAACGATTTTTGGTAATGAAAATGCTATCGGAAAAACCTTAACTGATAAATATGGAAAGTATACTGTGACAGGGGTAATCAAGGACGTGCCCAATTTTCATATCCCTTTTAAAATGCTTAAGTCCTTTGAATCTCTAACTGATCACCCAGAATATATCAAATTTGGTGGCATTAATTCATGGAGCAGCCAAACACATTCTACTTACCTATTGATCAATCCAAATAATAATGTAGGTCTATTGGAAAAAAAAATAGATGATACTATTTGGGGGCTTCTTCCGGAAGAATTTAAAACGGGCTTATCCAGACCTGATAGCGAATACCTTTTGCGTCCACTAAAGGAAATATATTTGAATAGTGATGGTATCAGAGATACGAATTTAGTGAGACACGGTGACCGTAAAAAAATAGTCGCTTATACCTCCATAGCCTTTATTACGTTGCTATTGGCATGTATTAACTTTATCAACCTAAACAATGCCAAATATTTTGAAAGGGTCAAAGAAGTTGGCATCAAAAAAGTGTGTGGTGCTTCGAGAGTGGATGTGTTTATTCAGTTTCTTGGAGAAGTATTTTTATTATGTTTTGTTTCTCTTATCCTGGCACTCATATTCACTCATAGCCTTCTACCCATCTTCAATGAAATAGTAGACACAACACTCTCTATTGATCAATTGTTCGACCAATGGTCCCTTGTCGCCATGCTTATTGGTTTGATCTTGATTAGCCTTACTTCTGGTGGATTTCCTGCTTTATATATCTCATCTTTCCAGCCAGTAGCCGCTATCAAAGGACTCTCTATCAAACTTGGCAAAAGCTTTAATTTTAAAAAAGCCAACCTTGTCATTCAATTTTCAATAACTATCATTTTGTTGATTGGAGTCTTTACTGCATTCCGTCAGGTCAATTTTATGAAAAATACCGATTTGGGCTTTGTCAAAGACAAAGAACTCATGGTTGTTTTTGATTTTGGCAATCGTCCATCTAACGAAGTAGCATTAGCGAAACGCAATTTATTGTCCAATCCCAATATTCTGAAAGTCAGCCATGTATGGGTTAGTGGTGTGCCTGGCGAGAATAGAAGTGCAGATCAGAATCCTAAACAATTTACATTTGATGGGGTCGAACATGGATTGACGGCTACAGGTGGAGATGAGGACTATTTGGAAACTCTAGGACTGGAAATGCTAGAAGGTAGGTTTTTTGAAAAAACTAGGGCAGGTGATCGATGGTCAGATCCTTTACATACTCGTAATATAATATTGAACGAAACAGCGGTTAAAGCCATTGGGTTGGAAAACCCTATAGGTACTTCTGGGAAGTTCGGAATTCTTAATATTCAAGTAATTGGAGTGGTTAAAGATTATCACCTAAATTCTGTAAACAACCCCATCCTTCCGACGGCCCTCTTTGTGTTTAGGACGAACTTCAAAATGATTGCCAAAATTTCCTCGAATGATATTGCTTCTACGGCTCGGTATATAGAAACAGAAGTTGAGAAAATTACTGGAATGAATGCCAATGTTGAATTTATAGATAATATCTATAACAAGCAATACAGCGATGATGACAATTTCGCTAGGCTCATCAGCTACTTCACTGCACTGGCCATTTTGATTGCCTGCTTGGGTTTACTTGGAGTGGCTAATCATGCCATCAAACTTAGGATTAAGGAAGTGGGAATAAGAAAAATTGTTGGGGCTTCTTCCAATCAAATCTTAAACTTACTTACAATACCTTTTATCAAAACTATATCGGTCTCGGCTGTATTGGCTATTCCTATTGGCTGGATCGCCATGCAGAGCTGGTTGGACAATTACCCCTATCGCACAGACTTGCCCTGGTGGGTATTTGCTGTTGCCTGCGGTCTCACAATTGCTGTTGCAGCCTTCACCATCATCTGGCAAAGTTGGCGGGCGTCATCGGTGAATCCGGCGAGGTTGATACGATATGAATAAAAATAGTGAATAATGAAAAGTGAAAAATAGATCCTTCGCTACACTCAGGATGACAAGTTTGACAGCCAATGTTTCCTTGTCACTCTGAGCACAGCGAAGAGTCTCAATGTTGAGAGTTTAATTTAAAACCATGTTCAAAAACTTCATAGTACTCGCCTACAGACACTTCATCAGGTCACCTTTAAGCTCCTTCATTGAGCTGTTTGGAATGACAGCAGGTCTAACAGTATTTCTATTGATTCTCCTTTGGGTGTTTCATGAAAACAGCATCGACAAGTTTAATGAAAAATCCGATTGGGTTCACCGGCTCGAATGGAGTGATGTCAGCGAAAAAAATGCGCTTTGCTCGTCAATCGTTGCGCCGCTGATACATGAAAGCCTGCCTGAAGTAGAAAAATTTGCAAGGTTTCGTCCGTCTAACATAAGTCACTCTACCATTTCATTAGTAGAAGAACAGGGTAGGGAAGATATTTTCGATGCAGGACGAAATATATATGCCGACAATGAAATTTTCGATATTTTCTCTTTTGACTTTATTGCCGGCAATCCTGAAACTGCCTTGTCGGAAAAAAATACGGTGGTCATTACAGAAAGCCTCGCCAAAACCGTTTTTGGTGATGACACAGCTATAGGTCAACAAATTATTAGTCCCCAATCTGAGTGGTATGCACCAAAAGACCAGAAATTTATCATCACAGGAGTAATAAAAGATATGCCCACTTTTCATATTCCTTTTAAAATGCTCAAATCCTTGGTCTCTTTAAAAAGGGATGACATGTCATCAATTGGTGAGTATTCGGGGAGGTGGGGACAATTAGAATCGCCTACGTATTTATTAATCAATCCAAAACAAGACATTGCTAGTCTTGAGAAAAAAATAACAAATTATGTGAGGTCAAAGCGACCTGAGTACCACGAAAAAGACAGACCCAATATCACTTATCATTTAAGACCTTTGAAGGACATATATTTTGAAGGAAGTACGGTGAAAGAAATGGGATATGCCATTCATGGAGACACAAAAAAAGTTTTGGCTTATACATCTATAGCATTTTTCACTTTGCTCCTGGCATGTATCAACTTCATTAACCTTAATAGTGCCAAATCTTTTGAAAGGGCCAAAGAAGTTGGGATTAAAAAAGTATCAGGAGCATCAAGAGCAAACGTCTTTGCTCATTTCCTTGGTGAAGTGGCCGTATTGTGCTTTGTTTCTTTGATTTTGGCCCTAATATTTACCCATAGTACCCTACCCTACTTTAATCAGCTCATGGACACATCGCTCTCTATGCAACTACTAATCAATCCAGTAGTTTTTGCTTCTATGGTGATCGGACTACTACTTATCAGTCTTGTTTCAGGGGGATTTCCAGCGTTGTATATGTCTTCTTTTCAGCCGGTGGCCTCCGTAAAAGGCCTGCCTACCAACAACGGTCAAAACTTCAGTTTCAAAAAAATTAATCTTCTTATCCAATTTGCTGTTACCACCATTTTATTGATTGTTACGATTACTATCTATCGACAAATTGGATTTATGAAATATGCCGAACTTGGTTTTTCGAAAGAACATAGAATCTCCTTTGATTTTCGGGGAAACAAGAAAAAAACAGATGTAATGAAGCAAGCCCTTTTGTTAAATCCAAATGTATTGAGTGCCAGTTTCACGTCTGCTATACCAGGTATGAATACAGTAGCCGATCAGGAGTTTGGCGAATTTAAATATAAAGGAGTTTCATATCCTCAAGGTTGGGCAATAGTGGATGAAGACTATGTGGAAACTTTGGGTTTGGAAATGGTTGCAGGACGGTTTTATGAAAAAAACAGACCTAGTGACCGTATTTTAAAAATCGAAGAGGGAACTATTCCTTCTATGGTTTTAAATGAGAGTGCCATTAAATTAATGGGAATTGAGAATCCAATTGGTACTATTTTGGATCATTCAAGGGGTAAGGCCAAAGTGATAGGTATTATTAAAGATTTTCATCTCAACTCTCTTGATCACCCCATACTTCCCATGCATTTTGTTAACGTGAATTACGGTAATAAAATGGTTGTAAATATTACTTCGTCTAACATGGCATCTACCATAGAGTACATAAGAACCGAGGTAGAAAAAAAGAGCGCACAACCTGCCAATATTAAGTTTATCGATCAGGAGTTTGATCGGCAATACCAACGCGAAGAGAACTTTGCAGAACTCGTAAGTTATTTTGCTACCCTTGCGATATTGATTGCCGCCATGGGTTTGCTAGGTATCGCTACACATACCATCAAACTGCGCATCAAAGAAGTAGGCATACGAAAAATTATGGGTGCTTCCATTTTCCAAATTCTGAGTCTACTTATGGGTTCATTCGTCAAGATCGTTATTCTCTCTTCTCTACTTGCCGTGCCTATTGCATGGTTCGCCATGCAAAAGTGGCTCGACAATTATCCCTATCGCACAGACCTACCCTGGTGGGTATTTGCGGTGGCTTGCGGGCTTACCGTTTTTGTAGCGTCCTTCACCATCATCTGGCAGAGTTGGCGGGCTTCTTCGGTGAATCCGGCGAGGTTGATACGATATGAATAAAAATAGTGAATAATGAAAAGTGAAAAATAGTTGAAAAGGGAAAAGTTTGAAAGTGGAAAGAAGATTCTTCTCCCGACACGTCGGATTCAAAGGGACGAAAAAGAAAATAGAATAATCCCCAGACCCCTGACTGCCGTCAGGCAAGTTGTTCTGGGGTCTCATGGGGTCTTGCACTACTCCAAGAGATCCCGGCACAAGGCCGGGAATATCAGTGATCGGATGATCTCACCAACAGAGACTGCTTCTCTTGACTCGTCGGGCTTGCAGTGACGACAATAGCGAGAAGCTACGCTGGTGCGTGTTTGTAACGCGTACCATTTAGAGAGGCACGCATTGCAAATGCGGGCCAGCAAGACTCGCAGTGGCGACAATAGAGAAATTGACGCATCGCAGGTAGTAATGAAATTTCCAGATAAGTACTAACTTTGCGGCTTTGCAAGGCACAATGAAAAAAGTAGCATTCTATACTCTCGGTTGTAAACTCAACTTCTCAGAAACCTCGACTATCTCAAGGATGTTTGAGGAGAAGGGCTATTCGAAGGTAGATTTCAATAACACCCCTGATATATTCGTTATCAACACTTGTTCTGTTACGGAGAATGCGGATAAAAAGTGTAGGCGTATTGTAAAGGATGCCAAAAAAATATCCACGGATTCCTATGTGGCCATTATCGGTTGTTTTGCTCAATTGAAGCCAAAGGAGATTTCTGAAATCCCCGGAGTGGATGCCGTATTAGGAGCAGCTGAAAAATTCAAATTACTGGAGCACCTGGATGGTTTCGTAAAAGAAAAAGAAACACGCGTGCTGGCCTCAGAAATCTCCTGCGCCAACACCTTCAACAACGCCTACTCCATAGATGACCGAACAAGAACTTTCCTTAAAGTTCAGGACGGCTGCAACTATGGATGCGCCTTCTGTACCATTCCACTGGCTCGCGGAAAAAGCAGAAGTGATACGATTTCAAACATTGTTGCTTCGGCCAGAGAAATCGCACAAAAGGGCGTGAAAGAAATAGTATTGACGGGTGTAAATATTGGAGATTTTGGTATACAGGATGGCAAAAGGCAAGAGAAATTTATCGATTTGATTAGAGCCTTGGATGAAGTGGAAGGAATAGATCGATTCCGCATTTCGTCTATTGAGCCTAACCTATTGTCCGAGGACATCATTCGTTTTGTCTCAACTTCTAAGCGGTTCGTTCCTCACTTTCACATTCCACTACAATCAGGTAGCAACAAAATATTAAAATTGATGAATCGGCGCTATCTGCGTGAACTATACGAAGATCGGGTAGCACTTATTAAATCAATCATGCCGCATTGCTGTATCGGAGTAGATGTTATTACTGGCTTTCCGGGAGAAACGCATGAAGATTTTCTGGACACATACAATTTCATCAATGACCTGGATGTGAGCTACCTTCATGTATTTACATACTCAGAGCGGCCAAATACCCAAGCTATTGAGATGGAAGGAGTAGTTCTCGTGAAAGAAAGGAATGAACGATCGAAGATGCTAAGAATATTATCTGAAAAGAAGAAGAGGGCCTTCTATGAATCCAATGTGGGAACAAATATGGAAGTGCTTTTTGAAGAAGATATTCAAAATGGTAAAATCCATGGTTTCACTGCAAACTATATAAGAATAGAGGCAGATGAAGAAGCTTCGCTGATCAATCAAGTAAGAACTGTGAAAACTAGCGAGGTAACGGAAAATCTTACAATGAGCATTGAGTCATTGGAAGAAAATCTAGTGACCGCCTGACTAATTAAGCGGCTTTAGGTTTAAACTGAAGCGGAGGTACTCCCAGGAAAAAGACAAATCACCACTTTGATCGAGCTCAAAAGTCATTCTCTCTTTTAGGTCCGATACCTTTTGAGGAACAACTAATACCCTGGTGACATCCAGGGACTCATTGTAGTTATACACTCCCCACTGGTCAAAATCTTTATTGATGATCACTATCCATTCATCCCTTTTTGGAATTGTGAATAGGCTGAACTTACCGACAGGTATGGTATCACCATTCAGCAGCAATGGATGTGAAGTCTGCAACACATTGGCCTCATTGGCACCCGTGCGCCATATTTTATCATATTTTTCCAGACCTCCCCATATTTTTCTTCCCTTCACTGCAGGTTGACTGTACTCGAGAGACACCTTAGCTTTCCCAATAGTAGCCTCGGTCCTTGCAGGAGGCGATGGCCTGTCCATTTTGTCCTTATAGTGAGAGGTCATGAAGTCCTCTTCCATCTTGGCCATTTGCTCGCCAGTTTTTTTACCACAGGAAACCAGGGTACACATACCAAGGCAGACACAAAAAGACACTAAACCGTGAAGGCTTACTTTATACATTATACAGATTAAAAAGATTTGCCAAGATAAATATTATTTCCATTAGCTAAATGGTAAACCTGTGTACGCTAACAAAAAAAATAGGTTTAAGATCTTTACACGCGTTGCTGCACAGTGAAATTGACTTAAAATCGAACAAGGGTGTCACAAAACCGATCACTTTACAAAATACATAAAAAATGCAACTCACTGATTATCAATAATTAACATTGAAGGTATGTTTTTTGAAGAAACAGAAACGACTAACCGCAACTAAATTTTAAGAATATGGGAATAATTGGAATTGAAGTGCCAGAGATTGTTGGAGAACATCAGGACATACAGGTAGAGGTTAAAATCAACGGCATAAAAAAAGAGTACAACTACAGAGTAGAGATTTTTTATTGGGAAGAATGTCCCTTTCCGACTGAAGACCGGGTAGAATGCATAAAGAACCTGGTAGCAGCCTATGACAAGAAATGGCAGCTAGCTCATATCGGGATACCTAACGACGACTATATTCCAATCACTTTCAGGCGTAAAAGGTCATAACAGATAATTTGCAATCCCCTTATATCCTAATGCTGTTTTAATGAAAACTCAGACTAATACGCCATGTTTAAAAATTACTTCAAAGTAGCCATTCGTACGCTCAAAAAGCACAAGGCATTTTCAATCATCAACATTTCAGGGTTGTCAATTGGGCTGGCTTGCTGTATGCTCATTGCAATCTACATCAAGGATGAATTGAGTTATGATCGTTTTCATGAAAACGCTGATAAGATTTATCGCATCACGAGAGAGTTTAAAAGCCCTGATGGATCCACCTCTCTCCACCTGGCGCATCTGGCGCCACCATTTGTACCATTACTGAAAGTTGATTTTCCTGAGATGGAGACCATGACCAGGTTTGTAAACTTTGGTGGTACGGTCAGGTATGAAGACAAAGTATTCATTGAGGAAAATATAGGATGGGCGGATAACGATATTTTTAAAGTTTTCAGTTTCGATTTTGTAAAGGGAAATCCTGAAAATGCACTTACCAATCCCATGTCCATTGTCATCACAGAGGAAGTGGCCATGAAATACTTTGACACTACGGATGTGCTAGGAAAGATGCTGAAGTATAGAAATATGGCCAGCCTTAAAGTAACTGGTGTCATCAAGAAGATGCCTGAAAACTCTCATTTCAACCTTGAGATGATAGCTGATTTTGCTTTGGTAGAGCAATTTTATGGCGGTCGGGAGAATATGATGCAGCAATGGGGTAGCAACAATTTTGCTTCCTATTTTATATTAGCTGAGAATGCCAGTATTGCACAAATAGAAAGAAGATTACCTGACTTTCTGGTAAATCATGTGGCAGAAGATGCACTGGATTGGAATGCGCTGCACATTCAGAAAATGACAGACATACATCTGCATTCTCATCTCGATGATGAACTCGGTGTAAATAGTGACATTAAATATGTTTACACATTTTCAGCCATTGGCCTGCTCATTCTTTTTATTGCCATTATTAACTACATGAATCTAGCGACAGCTAAATCCGCCAATAGAGCGAAAGAAGTAGGCATGAGAAAAGTAATGGGTGCTGGTAAACCAAGTCTCGTCAGTCAGTTTATCACTGAGTCTATCGTATTGGTATTTATGGCTATTACTGCAGCATTTTTTATCGTTCAGTTGGCTATCCCCTACTTAAGAACATTTACCGAAAGATCACTAAGCTATACTACAACCGAAGGAGTAATAGCCACGGCCATTGTAATTGGGTTTGGCGTATTGATAGGAGCATTCGCAGGCTCCTACCCTGCTTTTTATCTCTCCTCTTTTCAGCCACTTAGAGTATTAAAAGGAAAGCTCTCAGCAGGATCGAAAAGTACGGCTATGAGAAGGTCATTGGTTGTGCTCCAGTTTACCATATCAGCCATTCTTATTGTATCGACTGGTGTCATCTTTCAGCAGCTTCAATTCATTCAAAACAAAAATCTCGGTTACAACAAAGACCATGTAATCGTGCTACCGGTAAACGATGAAATCCAGAATAAATATGATGCCTTCAAAAATTCAATTCTGAGCAATTCGCTGGTAGATCATGTAGGCGCTTCAAGTCGCGTACCTACAATACAACTACTCGACAGCCAGGGTGCCGAAGCAGAACTAGATGGAGAAATGGTTGCTCCTGAAGTAGTAATCAAAAACGTAAGGATAGATCATGATTTTCTACCTACTTATGATATTAAGTTAGTGGCTGGGCGAAACTTCGACAAAACCATACAATCTGACGACTCGGCGGCTTATATACTGAATGAAGCGGCAATAAGAATGATCGGTTGGAAATCCAATGAAGATGCCATTGATAAGAAATTCAAATACGCCGGAATGGAAGGCAAAGTAGTAGGCGTGGCTCAGGACATTCACTTTGAAACGCTTCAAAACAAAATTACTCCCCTCGTCATGCATCTACCACGAAGAGGGTTTGATTTGAGAAATATATCCGTAAAAATATCCGGCTCTGATGTACCCAAATCAATAGAGCATATTGAAGAACAATGGGCTAACTTTTCTCCCAATACCCCTATCGAATATAGCTTTATAGACGAACGATATGACAGGCTATATCAAGCAGAAAATCAGCGTGCACAGCTCTTTACAGGATTTTCGCTACTGGCCATTTTCCTTGCGTGTCTTGGCCTATTCGGTTTGGCTTCTTTCACGGTTTCTCAACGATCCAAAGAAATAAGCATCCGGAAAGTATTAGGCGCAACAGTCGCTCAAATAGTATCCATACTTTCGAAAGAGTTTTTGATACTCGTCGGAATCAGTGTTTTGGTCGCCTTTCCCCTTGCCTATAAGTTTATGGGCGACTGGCTGGAAAACTACGCCTATAGAATAGACATGAACTATCTACCATTCGTGGTTGCAGCGGTTATGTCAATAGCTATTGCCTTCCTGACGATCAGTTTGCAAACTTTCAAAGCGGCGAATAACAATCCGGTAGATGCTTTGAAAGATGAATGATTATAGTCCTACTTTGTCAAGATATCTGATAAAGTTATATCGCCTCCTTTTCACCCTGAGCGGCGCTCGCAATCTTCGACTCTCGTCTCGATTGTCCCTGAAGGGAAGGAGGTTATTTTCAACCTGACTCCCTTTAGAGTTAGGGGTAATTCAGGTTGATCGACCCAACTTGATAAAGTAGGGATAGTTCGGAATGCTATTTATTCATTCGAAATTTTATTTGATAATACTGATTGAAAATAGACATCAGGATTCATTCTTCTTTTTGAGTTGTATAAGCTAATTTTAGGTAACCTTACAACTCAACACCTCGATGAAAAATTTAACCCTGACCATTCTTATAGCATCAATCCTTTGCACTCTTTTTAGCTGTAGCCAGCCTCAAGAAAAAGCTAAAACATGGTATAAAGGTAATTTGCACACACATTCGTATTGGAGTGATGGCGATGAGTTTCCGGAAATGATCATGGATTGGTACAAATCGAAGGGTTACGATTTTGCCGTATTATCTGATCACAACATCCTAGCCAACATAGACTACTGGGTTGAGATTCGAAGTGAAGACATTTACCAGGAAGCCTTTAAAAAATACCTGGCCAAGTATGATTCTAACTGGGTGGAATACAAAGTTGATTCAGGAGTAATAAATGTAAAACTGAAAACTTATGAAGAGTATAAACCGCTATTTGAAGAGCCCGGTGAATTCCTAATCATTCAATCTGAAGAAATCACAGATAGGTTTGAAAAAAAGCACGTACATATGAATGCCACCAATATCCAAAAGCTTATAGAACCTCAAGGTGGCGGGAGTGTTGTAGAGGTGATGCAGAACAATATTGATGCTGTACAAAAACAGAGAGAGGAAACAGGTGTACCGATGATTGTCCATATCAATCATCCTAATTTCCATTATTCTATTACACTAGAAGATATGATTCAAATAAAAGGGGAACGTTTTTTCGAGGTGTTTAACGGCCATCCTGGTGTTCACAATCTGGGAGATTCCATTCATATCGGAACCGAAAAAATGTGGGACCTGATCAACATTGCTTATTCAAAAGCTGACAAACCACTACTCTATGGCCTTGGGACCGATGACAGCCATCATTATCATAGAATTGATAGCAAATGGAGCAACGCAGGTAGAGGATGGGTGATGGTACAAGCCGACACGCTAACACCTGGAAGCCTGATTGATGCCATGGAGAATGGACAGTTTTACGCTTCGAGTGGGGTGACATTAAGTGATGTCAGCTTAGAGAACAATGTACTCACTGTAGAAGTAGAGCAAGAACCAGGTATCGAGTATGAAATATCAATAGTCGGTTGTAATGTTGGGGATGAAGAAACGAAGGTTTTAGAGACCATTAAGGGTACTCAGGCTAATTTCCCTTTGACTGAAAAGACAAATTTTGTCCGAATGAAAGTAGTGTCTAGCAAACTGCATTCAAATCCTATTGAAACAGCTCTATATGAAATGGCCTGGACACAGCCGGTGACATATGGTAAAGAATAAGTTTTTTGAGCCTTCTCAGCAGAATGGGATAATTGTGGTTCAGCAATATGTGTGACTCAATAGAATTTAATAATATTGAGTTATCAATATGATGAAAAGCGCCAAACCCGATATACAACAGTTTTCACCTCACCTGTTTTGGGATACAAACAAGGCCAAACTGGATATTGAGAAAAGTAAGCGCTACATTGTTCAGCAAGTTTTGGAATATGGCCAAATCAAAGACTGGATAATCATTGAAAATTATTACGGCATTGACCAAATCGCTTCAATAGCGACTCAACTACCAACATTAGAACCAAAGGCCCTTTCCTTTATTTCTTCATTATCATCTATTCCTGTAGACAAATTCAGATGTTACACTTTGCAGCAGTCGAGACCAGCACACTGGGACTTCTGAAAAAGCTCATGTCTATTGACGAGTTCGATGGACTAAGGCTGGTTGGCGGTACTGCCCTCGCTTTACAATTTGGTCACCGTAAATCCATTGATCTGGATTTATTTGGCAAGCAAACTCACGAAACAATAGAATTAACTAACATACTCAATAAAGTTGGAGATGTGCAGGTAATCAAGGATTCCCCAGCAATAAAAATATATAGCCTGAATGGGATAAAAGTAGACTTTGTCAACTATCCATACGCATGGTCAAATGACATAATAAGTGAAGAAAAATTAAGATTGGCTCACCCTGAAGATATTGGAGCAATGAAACTGGCTGCTATCACCGGAAGGGGGTCAAAAAAGAATTTCGTGGATCTATATTTTTTGCTGAAAAAATATAGTCTCAAAGAATTAATAAGTTTCTATCAAAACAAATATCATGACGGGTCTGTTTTTCTAGCACTAAAAAGCCTAACCTATTTTGAGGATGCAGATCAAGACGAGGATTTGAATATGCTAATCGAAACACAATGGGCGCAAATCAAGGAAACAATCCTAAGAGTTCACGGAGAGTATATGAGTAATCTCACCTGACCCTTAATTAAAATGAACGCACAAAAAAAGGGGCCTAAGCCCCTTTTCAATGTCAGTATATTTTATCAACCATTTCCCTTGGCATAGTCAGCCAGGAACTGCTCAAGACCCTGGTCAGTCAATGGGTGTTTGAGGAGTCCTACAATCACCTTCAATGGACAAGTAGCTACATGAACACCCATTTCAGCACATTTGAGCAAATGCACATTGTGACGAATAGATGCAGCAAGGATTTCGGTTTCAAATTCGTAGTTATCATAGATAGTTACGATCTGCTCTATTAAATCAAGGCCGTCCCATGAAATATCGTCTACTCTTCCAAGAAATGGGGAGATATAAGTAGCACCAGCTTTGGCTGCAAGAATTGCCTGACCAGCACTGAAGATCAAGGTACAGTTTGTTCTGATCCCTTCACCACTCAAAGTTTTGATTGTTTTCACACCATCCTTGATCATAGGTACTTTCACTACGATTTTTGGATCGATCTTGGCCAACTTTCTACCTTCTTCGACCATGGCCTCATATTCAGTAGATATTACCTCAGCACTCACTTTGTCATCTACGATATTACATATAGCCTTGTAGTGTGCCAGGATGTTTTCCTCTCCTGTTATGCCTTCCTTGGCCATTAATGATGGATTGGTGGTTACGCCATCCAGTACACCAAGATCATAGGCCTCTTTAATGTCGGCCAGATTCGCCGTGTCAATAAAAAACTTCATTTTGTATTTTTTGTTTAGTAGTTATTT
The DNA here is from genome assembly GCA_049115735.1 of Cyclobacteriaceae bacterium. Lineage (GTDB taxonomy): Bacteria > Bacteroidota > Bacteroidia > Cytophagales > Cyclobacteriaceae > CAXBNB01. The sequence goes on from JAGDZP010000043.1 coordinate 28,766, forward strand.
GATTCCAACAAAAGCTCTTGATTATCAGGTTTGCACATCACAAATGGCATCAAGACTTATCAAAGGCAAAGATAGTTTTTTAATCCACCTGCCAATATTGTAAACTGAATTTTGCCCTGATAAAAACCATAAGAGCTACAAAAAAACAACCCCAAGAATCATTAAGAAACCCGGGGCTGTTTACTGTATGACAACCTTCCCTGATTGTTGATTACAAAATGAACGAACCTGGGGTTGTCATTTGAAAAAATCTCTACTGCAAGCACTCGTCAAAAAATGCGCACAGATACTTCACTTAAAATTCAAAAGTCATATCCATCCTCAGTTTTCTCCCGGCAACCTTCTTAGCATTGAAGAAATAAGGAGAAGATTGCGGCCCCTGAGAAGTAGTTTTCTTAAACTTTGTTCCAATGGCATTTATACCATGAAGGAATGAAACGTCACCTTTAGGGAATTCAACAATGGTATTTCTTCCATCTTCAGGAAATTCCGGTGCGAGCATTAGGACACCTGCCATTGCAGGATTTAACCGTAATTATGCAATAGCATTCTATTGCATAATCAGACGATTTGAAAACTAGGTAATTACGCTGAATATTCATATATAATTTTGATGGTTTTCAAATGTCTGGGTTAACCCTGATAAAATACTGAAAACCAGTATTTTCGTCAAATTATTCATTACTTAAATGAATAATGTGGGTTTAATTAACAGAGTTTCATTTATCAGTTTTATAAAAAGAAAAAGCTCATTATGGCCGCATATCTGCGGCCATAATGAGCTTGGGACGAAAGCATCAAATTCTGTTGCTCTTATACTTTTTCGGGTACAATATATGGGTATCGATATTTTCGGGTCAGCATCATGTCTGCTTCTTCGTTATCAATGAATTCTTCGTACTCTCCATTGAATCGTAAAGTTTCACCCACTCTCATGGCTATGTTGGCGATCAGTGGCAATACTGTTGACATGTGGCCCACTTCTACTTCACAGTTGAGGTCGGCCCTATTACCAGATCTCACACCATCGATAAAGTTGCCATAATGGCCTTTACTATCTGGTGCCGTACGGAAGCTTTGATCACCACCCACAGCGGCTCCTTCACTCATGCCTGATCCTGCAAATGCCTCTTTCTCCCTGCCTTTGTATGCTTTCCAGTTGCTACCGTTCACTTCCAACCATCCCTCAGTTCCATAGAATGTGTTCCCTATTTTTATCCCCATATTAGCTTCACCACCAGTATACCTGCCTCGGGTTTCAAATTCCAGCATTTTGCCGTCGGCATATTCGAAAATGGATGTTTGGGTATTAGGCGTTTCCTGCGAGCACTCACTCGGTGAAATTCCATATATACCACCCATGGACTGAACTTTTACCGGGTGAACTCTTTTGTTGAGGCCCCACCTGGCTATATCAAACTGATGTGGTCCCTGGTTGCCAGTATCACCGTTACCGGTATCCCAATGCCAGTGCCAGTTGTAATGTCCCTTTTTCTCATTGTATGGTCTGTAGCTGGCAGGTCCAAGCCAAAGATCATAATTCAAGGTTGACGGTGGTGCACTGTCTTTGACTATACCAAATGAGTCCCTGGGTTTGAAGCAGGTACCCCGGGCCATATACACATCGCCAATTCCCCCATCGTGCAGGAAGTTCATTGCCTGCATCACGTTGCTGATGGATCTATTTTGGAAACCTACTTGCACAACCCTGTTGTACTTGCGAGCGGCCTCCACCATCTTTCTACCTTCCCACACATTGTGCGAGCTTGGTTTTTCTACATATACATGTTTTCCTGCCTGACAAGCCCAAATGGTTGCCAATGCATGCCAGTGGTTTGGAGCAGCCACTACAACAGCGTCAATATCGCTATCAGAGAAAACTTTTCGCATATCGGATTCTGTTCCCGGCTTATTTCCCTTTTGGTTGTCAGCAACAGTTTTTATGCGCTCTTTAAAAAACTGGGAGTCTACGTCGCAAACAGTTTTGATTGTCACACCATCTCCATACATCTTAGAGAAGCTTTCAAGTAGGTTTTTTCCTCTTCCTCTAATCCCAATTGACCCAAGTACCACCCGGTCGTTAGCTCCTAGAATGTTGCCATAAGATTTGGCTGAAAAGGCTGATGCGCCCAAGGCCACACCCGTTGCACCAAGTGCAGTTTTTTTGATAAATTTTCTTCTTTGATTCATAAGTTGAATAGTTAATACGGTTAACCACTACATAGTAAAAGCAGTGTATATTTTTTCTATTTGATCTTCGGTTGGGTTTCCTGAGAATACCGCCAGCCTGTACTGAAAGGTAGTTGATTCTCCTTTTTTCATACTGTAGTTGAGCTCTTGCTCTCCTTTCGAGAAAATCTTCTGGCCAAGTGTATTAGCCGAAAACAATCCATAAGTCCTGGCATGCCAGTAAGTTGGAAAACCAACATTGTTTGGATGATCAAAAATGACAATGGCCACTTCCTCTCCATTGATTTTACCAAAAAGCTTCATCCATTTGGCACGAGTCGCCCATACGTCCCCACCAGTCACACCTTCACTACTCAGGTAGTCGCCAGTCACATTTGAGTTGTCGGGCGATTCCACTTCTGTTACTTTGCCATGCGAATCCATCAACTTGAGCGCTTTGTCACTCGGCAACTCCAGCTCACGCGTTACACGTATTGCAAACATGCCTTCTTTGTTGTCAGTAAAGGTTACTTCGTCCGCTACAGCGGTAATGGTTCCTTTTCTATCCACTATCCTAACATTCTCTCCAGAAGAAAAAGTGAATTCTGTTTCTTCTTCTAGCAGCGTGGCATTGGAATTGTCCTTCCAGCTCGAAGTGGTTGAAAGTGTGGCGGAATCGTCTCCACTCTTTACACCCAGGATTTTTTCATGATAAATCGTTCCAAATTTGTCAGCCTTCTCCGGACTAATTGCTTCCGAGTTGTTCCAAAAATCCAATCCGTTTACATCTCCATAGTTGAACCAGATCCCTACATGATGTGGGTGGTCAACTCTCTCCCCTGCTTTATTTTTCAAAGGGAAGTTTCTAGTCAACTCATTACCACCAGGGGAAACCACAGGCCAAAGTACGGGCTTCTTAATATCTGTTGGATAGATATAGGATGTAAATAGATTGCCATCCATCATCACATCCACTTTCCTGTTGGCGTCATCTCTTACCAGCTCAATAGCTGGTTTTGTTACTTCTGCTACCACTTTTTTCTCTTCTTTTTTTGTTGAACAAGCCAAAGTCAATACAAGGCTCACAATAATTAAATTTTTCATACTATTTTATTCTTTTGGTTCTAGGTTCTAAATCTGTTAATTCTCTGATTTTAATTGGATCGCCACTTTCAATACTCTTTCTGGCGGCTACACCTATCAATACGGACATGGCGCCATCTCTCACTCCTGCTGCTCTGTCGTATGGATCCGTAGCGTCCGGACTTTTGAAAATTTTGTCATGTAGTCGCTTATCTCCGCCACCATGACCTCCTCTTTCGTAAGGCACCTGAATGGTTTCATGTTGATTCCACAACTTATGTAAAATTACTGGCTCATAGTGTTCTACTTCCGTGCCGTCCTGTTGCATCTCCAATGCATGAAGTTCCTCTTGGCTCAATTGTTCTTGTTTCTGGTATGGAATATCCAGCCAAGCTTCTATCCTGCCCTTGGTACCATTTAAAGATGCCCGCCAGCCTTCGAAAGGTGAGTATGTTGTCAGTGAATAATTCACCACGCAATTGTTCTCATATTTTACCTGGGCCGACATCTTATCATAGATGTTGATGTCCTCTCTGAACAAACAATTGTCTCTTACATAGCCGTCATGCTTCTCGTTCTTCACATATAGGTCCATATCACGCTTGCTCTTGGTGATATCCCAGTAGTAGTCGCAGGATTTGGTATGCTGACAATCACGACAATTGTTACCCCTGAAAGGACCATTGCTTCCATAGTGTTCCAAATCTCCATAGGCAAACACCTCCTTAGGGTCGGAATCCAACCACCAGTTGAGCAGATCGAAATGATGGGTCGCCTTATGCACCCATAGCGTACCACCCATCTGCCTCAGTCCGTGCCACCTTCGGAAGTAAGACGCACCGTGATAGGTATTCAGGTACCAATGAAAATCTACCGAAGTAACATCTCCGATGGACCCATTCATCAACAACTCCTTAACCTTGGTACTATATGGACTCCATCTATAATTGAATCCAACGATCAGGTTTTTATTGGATCGCCTTTCCGCATCCAATATTTGCTGACATTTCAATTCGTCTATTGTCAATGGCTTTTCGGTGAGTACATCACAACCAAGGTCGAGACCCCTGATGATATATTGATGGTGCGTAGCGTCGGTGGTTGTTACAATTACCAGGTCAGGCTTGCTTTCTGAAATCATGAGGTCAAAATCAGAATAGGTCTTGCACTTAGCACCTATATACCCAAGTGCGTATTCCAGCCTGCCAGGGTTGACATCACACAAGCCAACAAACTCAAGAATATCCGAGTATTGATCGACGAGTCGCTTGCCCCAAAAGGAACTACCACGAACCCCGGTTCCAACCAGTACAACTTTTAATTTTCTTTCTCTTAGACCGAAGCTAAATGCTGATGGACTGAGGGCAGTGCCAGCCGCAAGCATAGAAACAGAGGATATGAAAGCCCTCCGCGAGTAAGCATTTTTCATAGTTTATTTGTATAGATTTAGTTTGAATGACTCTGAAGTAGTATTCGATTGGTCAGTGAGATTTTGCAATATACCAAAAGAACAACCTCCAGCTAACAAATGTAGTACCACAACCATGATAATGCAAGCGCATCCTTTGTGTCCTTGCATTGAATTATTAACTCATCTCAACTCAAAATTTTTGAAGTATTCAGTCAAGAAAATTTCAGCTACTTAATCAAGAGCATTGGCAAAGTAATTGCTTACTGGCAGTCTTTTTCAGGCATTGTTTTCATAAATTGCGCCGCGTTTAGTTAGGCACCAACAAACCGATTTTTAATGAAATATTTTTACAGCACAGCATTAGTTTTTTTAGCAATACTACACATAGCTGCAGCACAAAATGGCAAAGTAATCGGCACCATCAGTGATGGCCAAAGTGCTCTGGAATATGCTACCATTTCAATTTACAATGAGAAAGATTCTACATTAATAGGTGGTACGGTATCTGATACTTCCGGGAAATTTGAACTCTCAAACCTGCCAGCAGGCAATAGCTACCTCAAAGCTCAATTTATCGGGTATGATCCACAGTTTGTGTCAAGTGTTTCTATTCAAAAAGGAAATACCTCTGACGTAGGGGCCATTGTTCTCGCGATGAACCAAAAGGTTTTGAATGAAATAGAAGTGAAAGGCGACAAGCTCACCACCATCAACAAAATAGATCGACAGGTATATGCTGCCGAAAGTTTCGCTGCTGCCAAAGGCGGCACGGCCACAGATGTGATCAGAAACATGCCTGCTGTAAATGTGAATGCCAATGGGGAAATAACGGTTCGCGGTAGTTCCAATTTCGTAGTGCTGCTGAATGGCAAGCCTGTGCAAAGTTCACCGGAAATGATATTGAATCAACTACCAGCTAACTCCGTCGAGAATGTAGAGATCATTACTGCCCCGTCTGCCAAGTATGATCCAGAAGGAAAAGCAGGTATCATTAACATTTTAACCAAAACTGGTGCGACAGATGGTTTGTTTTTACAATTCAATACTAAACTGGGGATGCCGAGCATAGAGGATTACGACAATCCAAAAAATGCTCCGCGATATGGAGGAGATTTTTCCCTTAACTATCATAAAAACAAGTGGGATGTATCGGCAGGTGCCAGCTATATCAGAAATGACATTGCCGGAAGACGAGAAGGAGATGTATGGACAGAGATCGGTGGAATCAGGTATCAATTCCCATCAGATGGAGAAAGGAGCTTTGATGAAACAAATTTTTCCGGAAGGTTCACATTGGGTTACAACCCCAACAAAAACAACAGTCTTAATGTTGGCTTTTTTGGAGGAAAAAGAAACAAAGAACGATTAGCCGATATTGTCTATTACGACAACAGGGCTTTCCCTATTAATGATCCTGGCAATACGCTTCATGAGATTCAATATTACAACCACAACCTTAGAATCAGGCGAGGTGATTTTGTACTGGGAAGTGTAGACTACAAACATGTATTTGAAAGCAAATCAGAACTGAGCACTTCGCTGCTATATGAGTACACATTGCTTGGTGGCCCTACAGAAAATTTTAACGAAAGCTGGCCAGACTTAAACACCAGATTCCAGGACGAACGAAACTCCAACGACAACCCGTTGTATGGTACACGTTTCAACCTGGACTACAAATCAAAACCATTATCTATCGGTACAATAGAAGCCGGCTACCAATTCAGACACCTGGATCATACTGGCGATTTTGAGTATATGCGCAGGGTTGGGAAAACGGGCCCATTTCAAGATGTTCCTGAATTCTCAAGTTTTGTAAGCCTGGACAGAAAAATCCATTCGGTCTACACACAGTTGTCCGGACAATTGGGAAAATGGAGTTATGGTGCCGGAATCAGACTAGAGTCTATGGACAGAGAGTTGCTGCTCGACAATAAAACGGGTGCTGCACCGGAGCTACTAGCTTACGATTTTGTAAAGCCCTTTCCATCAGCCAATCTACAATATGCGGTGAATGACGAGCTGAAAATCAAAGCGGCCTACAGCAGAAGGATACAAAGAACAACGACATTCAAAATGAACCCATTTCCGGAAAGAGAACACTCCGAAACGCTGGAGCAGGGAGACAAAAACCTGCTGCCAGAATTTGTGGATGTTGTGGAACTTGGGATTGTCAAAGACTTTGGGGAAAACTCGGTATTTGCTACCGGATATTTTAGAAATACTCAAAACCTGATCAATAGGGTGAACACGGTGTACAACGACAGCATTCTGAATCGTATTTATTCGAATGTAGGAAGCGGTAGTTCCCTTGGACTTGAAATAGGTACTGAGCTAAGTATTGCCGACTGGTGGAAAGTTTTTGCCGGGGCAAATATTTACAAATACAAAATTGAGGGGCAATTTGTTTTCGATCCGGTATTCAACCAGGATGCTGTGATTCCAGTGAATACCTCCGCATCCATCTACAGCATCAATGCCAATACTACTTTCAAATTGTCGCCAAGTATGACGCTGCAATGGACGCTGAATTATATCTCGGACAGAAACACAGCACAGGGTGAAGACTCGCGCTACCTCTCTCCTAACCTAACGTTAAAGAAATCATGGCTGGACGGAAGGCTGACAGCCACTGCACAATGGCTCAATATGGATATGGGCTTGTGGGCAGCCAATGAGCAGCGCATCTCCACCTGGGGCAGTGACTTCTACACCACCACCAACTATGTATATGAAGTGGACGTGATCATGCTCAACCTGAGCTATACGATCAACCGATCAGGTAAAAAGGCCAGGTTTATCAAAAGTGAGTTTGGAGCGAAGGAGTTTTAACCCGAATTATTCATTAGGATAATTAATAATTTGATGGGAATACTGGTTTTCAAATCGTGTGATTATACAATAGTATCCCATGGCATAATTACAGTTCAATTTGGCTTGTCTATCCTGTATGGAATGAATTGCTAACCTGCCACAAGTGACGCTTCACTAAACTTTCGGGAGATAGAGGTAAGTTTGGCATAGATGTGCTTAGATATCCCTCTTGATCTAAGCATCAATCGCCTTCAATCACCTTACTTTCTAGCAAAAAGATACGTATCTAAATTCATTACGATAGGTATCTTTTTAAATTTAGATACGTGTCTTAATTCAAAACAATACGTATCATTTTTCCAATTCCACGTGTGCTTCGATCATGTTTCACCGCATCTTGGAGGAAAGTTGTGCTGGGTAACGTAATTGTTTTGACTGACCACTCATACAAACTACAGTTCTGCTAAGGTGGCGTCTAAGCATTGTTACCATTTTTCCAGGGATCAAATGAAGTCATGTAATCCTGTCTTTGAATAATGAGCGCTTTCCGAACGTTGGATTTTTCTACTATCGCAGCATAACCATATTCATAGCAAAAATAATACACCAACTCTTTGGATGTCCAAATGGTAGTAAATACGGCAAACTCAAATCCCATTTCAGCCAGCACTTCCCTCCTTACTGTAGCCCTCCCTGTTGGGCAAAGGGATTTAAGTATGGTCCTGTTTTTTCTAAGCTGACGATTGGTTTCCAGAATTAGTGTTTCACTCGCTTTTCTATGCCTGTTGTTGTAGTTGGCCCTACACTGATCCCCACAAAACTTTTTATCCAGCCTTCCTGCGATGGGTTCATGACAATACAAACACTCTTTTCTTTGAAATATTTCCATATTCTTATTCGTATAATTCCGTTTATAATCGGATATATCCGTATAAATACTCAACTAAGGTAGCGAGTTTTACTTGTTTTACACTATGCAAGGACATATGACTGAATACCAACAAGCTGTGAATGAACTATCCACAAAGCTGGAAGTACTTGGCTATAGCGTGTCTACTCAAAAAATCTATCGCTATATGTTCAGGGACTTTCTAAAGTTTTGCTCTCCAAAGCCTATACACTTGCTGACAGACCAGGATGTATATGCCTATCACAAAGACCTGGTGAGAAACAGAAAGCTATCCAGATCGACACAAAACCAATCTATCAACGCTATCAAGTTTTACCTGGAGGCAGTATTGGGAAGCGAGCGTAAAATTTTCAACCTTGAAAGACCAAACAAAGTAAGCAAACTACCGGTAGTACTATCGGCAGTAGAAGTAGGCAGAATTCTCAAAAATGTTAGAAACCTCAAACACAGGGCCATCCTCACAGCTATTTATTCAGGTGGCTTACGGGTATCAGAAGCCATTAATTTGCGTATCGAAGATATTGATTCGGACTACATGCGCATTTGGATTAAGGATGGAAAAGGCTTCAAAGATCGATTTACGCTACTCTCTCCTATCCTGCTTGAGCTTTTGAGAACATACTTCAAAGAATACAAGCCAAAAGAATATCTATTCGAAGGTCCTGATGGTGGAAAATATTCTGCTGGAAGCATAAGAAAGGTATTACACCGGGCTGTTGCAAAATCCAGGATAAAAAAGAAAGTGACCGTACATACGTTGAGGCATAGTTTTGCCACTCACTTGCTGGAAAGTGGCACCAACCTCCGCTACATACAGCAGCTACTGGGGCATACCAGCAGCAAGACTACAGAGATATACACCCATGTATGTAGTCATAAACTTTCAGATATCACCAGTCCATTGGATCATTTGAATAATAACGGGTATATTTGATAATGTAAATAACATGCACAAAGTGCGTGTTATTCATAAGTTGTACGCAAGCCTGCAGAATTAAAAGTCTTAACTAACTATGATTATGAAAATGAAAATTTCAATTTTCTTCCTATTTCTTATAACCTCAGTATCTGGCTTTTCCCAGAACTCAGAATATAATGTCTCCTCTTTTCTAACTGAAGGAACAAGAGCACCCAATACTCATTATATAGGAGATGCTTGGTTGAACCCCATTATTCATGATGACCAGGAACTAGGCTATAATATCACAAAAGCAACCTTTAGAGCAAACTCCACATTAGACTGGCATAAACACAGTTCAGCGCAAATCTTAATAATTGTTGATGGAGAAGCCTATTATCAGGAGAGAGGAAATGAGCCTATAATCTTGAAAAAAGGTGACATAATTAAGTGTGAAAAAGATATAGAACACTGGCATTCTTCAACCAAGATTAGCGATGTGACCTATTTGGCTCTTTATGGTGGCGGACAACCTACTACTTGGACAGAAGTAGTAACACAAGAATACTATGATGAAGTTGCCGAAACGCTGAAAAGTAATTGATGTTCATCGAAACTTAAGACGAACTCTGAAGCTAAAATGCCAGCGTACAACAGACGATATGGTCGCATGGCCTTACTAGCCATCTACCAAGTGTCTGCCTAACATCCCGCCTATCTGCCGCCATGAAACTGAAGTGCTTTCTACTTTCTTCTGCTCTTGGGAGTTTTTTATCTATTTGGCGCAGTGCCTGTCTGCTACTTTGAATGCACCGGTAGATAAGCTACTTTTATCGGAATTAATTAAGCTCGGAGCCCACAGCGCCATATCTGGACGTTATCCTCAATTATCTTCTATGCGCATATTGGTCGAACGAACAAGAACAGAACTGCTAATTATAGCCTTTGTATTACCGACTCTTGCTGCAGTCATTAGCCGAATTCTCGACTTCAACCTTGTGGACTGGAACTCTGTTACACTTATCGTAGTAACTCTTTGGTGGCTAACCTCAGCTAACCTCCTTAACAAGCAGAATGGTGAATTTGACTTGACGCTTTCAAAAATTGCGGGAACAGTGATGATTGCAATTCTAATTACTGACTTGCTGCTCATAGATATCAACGACGTGGGAACTGAACGAACAACCATCGTAACAATTCTGAATATTCTATTTCCGCTTTGTGGTTTTTACCTTGTTTACATCCTAACTCGGATCCACGGGGCAACTGTGAACAATCATGAACCAACTGGACTTGAAATTTTTCCGAATTTCATCTTCTTCATTCTCTATCCAATTGGCATATGGAAATTCCAAAACGGAATAAATGAAGCGGCTAAAACATGAGGATAACAGGCGCTATCGTTTATATGCCAAAGTGCTTTCTGGCTGATTTC
>JAGDZP010000044.1:0-85515 GCA_049115735.1 Cyclobacteriaceae bacterium
AATCATTCACTTAACAAGAAATAAAAATTTCATTCTTAATGGACAATTGACTTTTAGGCAATGGAACAAGCTTATGAAATTTTGCTTCCTTAGCTGTGAATTTAGGCTAACCCTGTTTATCTAGCTAATTATCGTTTAACCTTTGGATTCTGACCCTACCGTTATTCACCCCAAAAACGACATGCTTTTTATCAGCGATATTTAGAATCCTGCCTTGCTTGATGTCTGAATCAAGATAAAGTCCACTTTCTTTTGCCGGAACCGGTTCAAACATACCATTCCCATTTCCTAATAGGAGGTGTCCAATGCCCGCATCATTTCGTGTAGTTTCAACTTCAGATCCATACAAATTTCCAGCTAGTAGAATATCCTTATGACCATCATTATTATAATCATCAACCAATATGCTATTAACACTTGAAAATTGAGCCTCAACAGGAAGTGTGTGAAATTCAAATTTCCCTCCACCCATATTTTCTATATAAGCTGATCCGAAATTGGTGGCTCTGTAATGTAGGGCCTCTTGAAGGGAAGTCTCTCCATAAATCTTAAATAAATCTGAAGATGCAAACATGTTATAAGTTGGAAATTTCTTCTTCAACTCAGGTACTTGCTCGGATGAACAAGACCTCCCCCTTAGCGGAAATTGCTTACCGAAGTTGTAATAGCTCAATACAATATCTTTGGAACCATTGTCGTCAAAATCATCATAATGCACTTCAAAAGGCTCTTCTTTTGAAGCTTTATACTTATAATTCAATCCCAAATTTCCAGCGATAAGGTCCTGATCTCCATCATTGTCCATATCAGCTGAAGTGATGCTGTACCACCACCCAATTTGATTTTCCAAACTCTGAAAATCACCCGTTTTTTCAAGCCTCTGGTTTTTGTATTTAAATATTGTCAATGGCATCCATTCTCCCACAACAACCAATTCCGGTTTGTCGTCACCATCAACATCAGTCCAGGTAGCATCTGTGACAAGACCGAGATCATTCAATTCCGGTGCAATTTGTTCTGTCCTATTAGCCAGGGTTCCATTTACATTAACCAGTAGCACCGAAGACGCAGGAGATGGATAGTCCCTCGGTACTAATCTGCCTCCAATAAATGCATCCAGATCGCCATCATTATCAAAATCACACAACCTTACTTTCGAACTGCTCTGACGACTATCCAATTCTTGTGAAGATGTGAAATTCCCCATTCCATCATTGAGATAGAGCCGGTCTGTATAATTAATATGGCCAGGCTCAAACTCATTCCCGCCGCTCGTCACGAGCAAGTCCTTATCACCGTCCAAGTCCACATCTAAAAAAACTGCGTCGATATCTTCTCTGCGTGCATGAGTTGCTATGACTGGCTGAGGGCTTTCGGTAAAGGCTCCCTCTTTAGTTTGTAGTAATACCGATCCTGATAATCCTACTGAAGCTCCAAAATACAAGTCATCCAGGTTGTCACCGTTCACATCCCCCACTGCCACGGCCGGACCTTCCTGAGACAATTTGTGCGGCAACAACACCTGGTATCTATAGTCATCAAAATGATTTTCCAGATGCTTTAAATCATCAAGACCTTTAATTTTTGCTTCAGAAAATAAAGGCTCTGATTTCTCTCTCTCCACAATTTGGTTCTCTTTTTTTTCAATAGTGAGTGTTTGGTTTGCCCTAACATTAGTAAGAACTGTTGTGGTATTATCTCGCCAGGTTACTTTCACCATGTCAACGTTTGGAGAGTTGCCAACACCAAAGTGCGCCAATTGTTCACTTACTGAATACATCCCGCGTGCAGGTGTTATCTCGGTATATTGACTCATATCGCCAACATCGATTTGCACTTTTGCTCCAGCATATGGAAGTCCATTTTCTTTAACTGGCTTGACCTTTAAATAATTAGAAGACTGAAATTGTTCAGTATTGTTTCTGTAGATAAATGCTTTTTTATTGATATTGTTCACTATCAAATCCAAATCCCCGTCATTATCTAGGTCAGCATAGGCTGAACCACCGGAAAATGTCTTTTGATCCATACCCCAGTCCTGCATTTTCTTATCAAAACGATAGCCATCGGTATTCTTAAAAAGATAATTACTCAATCGTTCTGAAGGAATCAATGCCAGAATTTCATCAAGATCCACAATATCCAAATCCTCTTTTCTCGGATGAGATGGGTTGGCTTCATAATATGCTTTCACCCTCTTTCTAATTTCTTCAGAGACCTTCTTTGCTGCATCCGTATTTCGGATATCTCTCAATAGACCGTTCGTAACATGTAGATCTTTAAATCCATCATTGTCAAAATCAGCAAATACATTCGACCAGCTCCAATCCGTTGAAGAAACTCCTGCCAATTGAGCTGCATCACTATATATGTCATTCCCCTGATTTAGGTGTAGCGTATTGAACATGTATTGGTAGTGCCCTCCGCGGTTGTACACATCCATAAATGCTCGCGGATTCATACCACTCATGTTGGCCTTCAGCCTATAGTTATCCTCTGCCACCATATCCAATACCATAATATCCAGCATCCCATCATTATTAACATCAGCAGCATCCACTCCCATGCTGAAATAACTAATGTGCCTCATCGATGTATCGAGAATATTGCTGAATGTTCCATCACCATTATTTTTGTAGAAATAGTCCGGAGAATCAAAATCATTGGCCACATACAAGTCTATCCATCCGTCTTTGTCAAAATCACTGGCTGAAACACTGTTTGGGAAACTGGTCTTGGCTACTCCAGCCTGCATACTGACATCTGTAAAGATTCCTCCATCATTTCGATATAATTTCGAAGCATATTCCGGCAGGCTTAGATTAGTTCCTTTGAAAGTTGAGGCACTACCTGGATTTGGAGGTTGATTCAATACGAATAGATCTGGGTCATCATCATTATCATAATCAAAAAACACCGCGTGACGGGATCGTGCCATATCAGCTATTCCATATTTCCCGGCAGATTCGGTGAAGGTCAGGTTTCCATTGTTGATGTACAGTTGATTTTTACGGAGCTCAATTTTATCGTCATAAAGTTCCCTACAAACATAAATATCAATAAAGCCATCGTTATTGACATCCGCAAGGGCTATACCCGAAGACCAGCCTCCGTTATCAATTATCCCTGCCGATTTTGTAATATCCTCAAACTCAAGATTGCCTTTGTTGAGGTAAAGTCGGTCTGCAACTAAATTCCCTCCAAAGAAAATATCTTGTAACCCATCATTATTAAAGTCGCCCACAGCCACTCCTCCTCCCCCATAGAAGTTAGAATAAATAAAAATATTAAGGAATCGACTTTCGCTAATTTTGTTGTTGAACTGAACTTTGGTTTTGCTTTCTTTCATCAGCGTAAACCGGGTATCAATATCACTTCCCTTTTTCTGAGCCAAACTGGTAGAGCAGTTTGAAACTATCAAGAAAGCCAGAATTCCGATGCTGAAAGAAATAGTTCTCATCCCACCTTTAATAACGAAACAATAAGCACTAAGTATTTTTTAGAGATATAGGAAGCAGCCTAAATACATAGCCTGGTTTTTCAACTGCAACGTAGATGTAGCCATCCGGTCCCATTTTCACAGTTCTTAATCTTCCTATGTTTTTGAATAAGATTTCTTCTTTTACCACCTTGTTGTTTTCGATAACACACCTGTTGAGATATTTGAACCGAAGTGAACCTACCAGCATGTTTCCATTCCATGCAGAATATTTGTTTCCGCTTACCCATGCCATCCCCGAAGGCGCAATTGAAGGCACCCAATAATGTATAGGTTGCTCCATACCGTCCTGTTCAAGCTTATCAGTAAAGGTTGTTGCATCGTAGTTGATGCCATAAGAAATAACAGGCCAACCATAGTTCAAACCCGACTCGATCAGGTTGATTTCGTCTCCACCTCTCGGGCCATGCTCATGCTCCCACAATTCTCCTGTTTCAGGATGGATCGTAAGGCCCTGCGGATTCCTATGTCCATAGGAATAAATTGATTTTACGGCATCAAGAGAATCAACGAAAGGATTGTCTTCAGGAATAGATCCATCATCGTTCAAGCGATGTACTTTACCTGCTACTTTTGAAATGTCCTGAGGATTCACATCCCGAACAGCCCTGTCTCCAACAGTTACAAACAATTTACTATTCTTATCAAAAGTCATCCGACCACCAAAATGGTACTGCTTAGATGAATATGGTAATGCCTCCAGGATTTTGGTCTTATTGGACAGTTGATCATTTTCAAACCTGAAGCGACTCACCATGGTAGTTGTTGTTGAGTCCTTATTGTCAACCTTTAAATTCGAATAGGATAAATAAATCCAATTATTTTCGGTGAAGTCAGGATGCAATTCAATTTCAAATAAGCCGTCCTGGTCTTTGGTTCTCACCGCTGGAACTCCTTTGATTTCAAATTGGTTTCCATCAGCGTCTACTCTATATAGTTTTCCTGATCTTTCGCTTACAAGCATATCCCCACTGGGTAGCCAGTTCATATCCCACGGCACTTCAAGTCCTGAAAAAACAGTATCTAACTTAATCGTTAGTAGTTCTGTATTAAAAGTATCAGACTCAGGCTTATCTTCCTGAAAACCATAACGGTCCACATTTTCAATACCCATCAAAATATAATCGACCATATCATCAATCTGCTCTGAACTGAACACTTCGCCCCAGGCAAGCATTTCTGTATCAGGATAGCCGTAGGTAATTGATTTTCTCAGACTGTCAGTACTTTTTCCGTGCTTCCACTTCCGATCAACGAATGCATACATTTGTTCACCATGGCAGCTAGAGCAATACTCGGTGTAAAGCTTTTCAGAAGCCATTTGGGCACTATCCAGTTCTTGCACAGCTTCTACTTCAACATCAGTATTTTGATCATTGCCCTTTGGTGGCTGGCACTGGTAAATCAGGGCAGTCACAACTATAACAGCTATCAGGAAAATATTTTTTCTATTCATCACTTAGATCATTCAAGGGAACTTATCCCTTACCTACATTCTTTTTAGTTTTGTTAAGTTTTTTAAGGTAAGTATCGATGTACTCTTGATTCAGTTCGTCACTATCCCCATATTCCTTCCTAAGGTTCTCTAGCCTCTCTTTCATCTCAGTTACCACATCAGCGTATGCCGGATCATCAACGACATTCTTCATTTCATTGGGATCCTTCTTGCGATCATATAGTTCCCATTCATCTACATCGTAGTAAAAATGAATAAGCTTGTATTCACGAGAAACTATCCCATAATGCCTTTTGGCCATGTGTATAGATGGATACTCGTAATAATGATAGTAAACAGCATCTCTATTCCATGATGACTCATCGCCTTTGAACAAAGGAATCAACGTCTCTCCCTGCATATCGCCAGGGTCATTTATTTGCGCTACTGACAGTAGTGTTTGAGCAAAATCAAGGTTTTGAACCATTTGGTCTGTTGATGTTCCAGGCTTGATCACCCCAGGCCATTTTGCCAATAGCGGTGTTTTGAATGATTCGTCATAAATAAACCGTTTGTCAAACCACCCATGCTCTCCAAGATAAAACCCCTGATCAGAGGTATACATGACCAAAGTATTCTCAGCCAATCCATTTGCCTCCAAATAATCCAATACACGCCCTACGCCATCATCAACTGCCGCAATTGAACCGAGATAATCCTGCATATATCTTTGATATCTCCATTGCATTTTTTCCTTCTCTGTCATTGTAGGAAAACGCTTTTTGAAATCCTCATTCATAGGCATATACACGCTATCCCAGGAAGCCCTCTGCTCCGCATTCAATCGACCAACTTCTCTATTGAATGCATTAATGTCCCATCCAGAGGCGTCTGGAATACCTAATTCTTCCATTACCTCAGGGTATATCTTCGAATCACCTGCCCAATTCATATGCGTCAGCAGGTTCATTTCTGCAGTCTTGGCAGCTGACCCTCTCCCTTCATAGTCGTCGAATAGTGTCTCCGGTTCGGGGAAAGTCTTATTTATGTATTCTTTATAGTGTCTTGGTGCTGGCAGCCATTCGCGGTGGGGTGCTTTATGCAAATACATGAGCATAAATGGTTTTGCTTTGTCCCGTTCCTTATCCAACCAGTCTAGGGTCATATCTGTGATAATATCAGTGACATAGCCTTCAACGCGTATTTTTCCTTCATTCTTAGTTATGAAATCAGGATTGTAATAAGTTCCCTGGCCTGGTAGAATCTTAAATTGATCAAATCCCTTTGGATTGTTACCAAAATGAAGTTTGCCAAACATTGCAGTTTGATAACCAGCGTCTTGAAAATATACAGGGAAAGTCACTTGGGTTGTATCAAATGGAAAATGGTTATCAACCTTACCATTGATGTGACTATGTTTTCCTGTCAGGATTACTGCTCTTGATGGAGCACAAATGGAGTTGGTTACACTGGCATTGGAAAAAAGCATACCCTCTTTGGCAATTCGATCGATATTCGGTGTTTGAATAAGTTTATCCGAGTAAGCACTGATGGCCTGATACGCATGGTCATCAGACATCATGAAAATGATATTCGGCCTTTGTGGTTCAGATTTAGCTTCTTCTTTTTTGGAAGTACAAGAGCTAATTAGCACCAGGCATAGTCCAAACAACAAACAGGTATTGGTAAAAAATCTCATAAAGTAAATAAGTTTTATTTTCTAGTTTCTTTTTCTGCTTGTGATCATTCGTAGATCAAACAAGAGAGTGCTTTTTCAAAAATTATTATGCCTGTAAATATGCTAATAAAAGGTCAATTATTCGCTTCTGAATTGCATGCCTCCTAACTAATTAGTGTTTGTCACATCAACAACCTACCCTAACGATCATTTCATGTTCTTTTATCTTTCTCCATGAACATTCTAAAAGATCAAAGGTCTCATTGAGGCAAATATATTATTAAAAATTATAATTTACTTACACGTGTAATATTTTTCGCTACATTTGCAAAAACTATTTACCGCTTCCAACTCCAAATCACAAGTAATTCCAGAATGCACAAAAATCTTATTTTAATTTTCTTAAGCATCCTATTAGCATGTCAACCAAGGAAAGAACCTGCTACATTCTTAGTTTCTGGAATAAGTGACATAGATAGTACAAGATTAGAAGCAGCTAAATCCCCTACCAATGAGGCCAATGTAGCCGCGCGGCGTGCAGCACTATATAGATGGTGGCGATTTATGTGGCGGCAAGGAATGGACATGAACAGGTTTGACTCCCTTGCCAACCTTCTGATTAACAATAATAATGATTCTGAAATTGGTAGAAATACAGTTAGTGCTGGGTTCAAAAGACTTGACCAAATGTGGATGAATCCAGAATACATTCAAGAAATCAAAGGAAGCCCAAAACCTTCTTCAGCCAGTAGTACTACTAATTGGCCAGTATATCATGGAGTAGATGGTACTCAGTCTGGGTTTTCTCCAGACAAGGGTCCATCCGAGGGGAAAGTGGTTTGGAAGTTCCCGAAAACGAATGGATGGAAAGCATCCGCAGTATTGCATAATGGCCAAGTGTACACGTCCGGGGCGGGAACCGATGTAGTTGCCTTTTGCTTAGATCAGAAAACGGGCAATATTATCTGGAAAGGGAGAACATACTCTGACAGTTACTACAATAGCGCTGGCGCCAAAACAAGTCCCATTGTATCAGGCAATAGTTTAATCACCCGTACAGGAGCAAACCTTCGCGCCTTCAATTTAGAAACAGGAGAAAAAAAATACGTCCAGAAATTTTTCAACCAAGCTGACTCTCCTCAAGTTGGAACATCCATTGTGAGCTTGATCAATAACCGTGGTGTAAGCTGTAATGACCCAGCCACTGGCAACATGATTTGGTACTTCTCCCCTTCCACCGGCAAAGTAACAGGAGAACCTGCGGTTACTGATGCTGCTGTTTATGTCTCAAGCACAGAAAACATATGCTATAAACTCGATAGAAAAGATGGGAGCATACTTTGGGAAAAATCTTTCAACGAAACAATTAGAGGAAATACCTCTCTGACAAATGATCTGATCTTGGTCGGTTTTAAGTCAGGACAGTTAGTTGCTATTTCGGCCAAATCCGGTGATGAAGTCTGGCGGTTTAAATCCAACAAAAATGAACCAAGGGCCTATGATTTTTATAGTTCTGCAATTTCTTCAGATGGAAAAGTGTACATCGGCGGAGCAGATAAATTCCTTTATTGCCTGGATGTCAAAACTGGTAGCAAATTATGGGAATACGAAGTGAATGACTGGATAAGAGCAAAACCAATCATCCTTGATCATACCCTTTTTGTTGCTGACCTGTCTAGCATAGGTTATGGGCTTGATATCACTGGAAACGAACCAAAGTTAATTTGGAAAGAAAAAATCAGCAACCATGGAATTGCTGCTGACCTTTCAGGCAACCAACAAGGCATTCTTTTCAGTGATACGAACATGATGTTGACATCTGTAAATCCTTCAAGTGGTAAAAAGCAATGGATACACAGTCAACTGGATGGTGCCTGGATGGGCGAAAATTTCTTTGCCGCCGGTGAAATATCAGGACAGCAAAGTTCTCCCACTATAGTTGATGGCATTTTGTACATAGCCAGCCCTGACGGATTTGTCAATGCAGTAGATACGGAATCAGGCAAAGAGATCTGGAAATTCGAAACTAAAAGTAGTGTTTCGCCCTCCCCTACTGTAGCCGAAGGAAAGGTATTCGTAGGTCAAACCTATGAAAGCTATGGGGAGTATTTTGCTTTGGATAAAGATACGGGTGAACCTATTTGGTCTAGCAAAGAATTAGGATCAGTCTGGATTAGTGCTGCATATGCTAATGGCAAGCTTTTTCTTGGGGATATGATTGGCAACTTCTTCGCCATTGATCCCAATACCGGAAAAAAGTTTTGGAATTACTTCACTGCCAAAGACACACCTAATGAAAGCAGACCATTAGATGAAAGCCAAAGACATGGATGGCCTCCGGGCGTATACTGTAATCCCATCACGGATGGAATTGTAGTCTACGTTGGCTCCTGGTCTGGATACTATTTTGCTTTTGACCAGGATACAGGAAAACTTCTTTGGAGAACGAAAACTCAACCTGAAGGGTCTAATGGAGGACTGCCTGACTCTTCAGCCCCTGTGCTACACAAGAATCACATATATGTCCAAAAAGCAGGGCACTACCTTACCGCTATTAACAAGTCCAATGGCGAAATTGTCTGGGACTGGTTTGCCCCGAAAGGTTTTCTTCAAAACGGAACTGTCGCAGCATACGGAGATAAGGTTTATGGTTCGGTGGTAAGACGAGTGACCAGTCTACCTTACAACGCATCAATCTACGCCTTTCAAGATGTTGAAGGTGGTAGCGAACTTTTATGGAAATACAAAGGTGGTGGTGGTCTGACCGCCCCTGTAATGACAAGGGATAAACTAATATTCGGTTCTTCAGCTGATCCCTTCGTTACATGCCTTAATCCTGACAATGGAGAGGTGATCTGGAGAACCCATGTGGGCGGAAAAATGCTGGAAAGCGTGCCATCCATTTATGGAAACAAGGCCTTCGCACTTATCAAGAATGGTTATTTATATGCTTTTGAATAAATGTAAACACATACTAAATGAAAATTAAAACTTTAATCGCTTCTGTATTGATCGCTCTAGCCTTTCAGGCAAATGCGCAAAATGCATTTGTATCTAGTGGTAGCAAAGAGATCGATGCTGTTAGAAAAGAAATTAAGTCCAAACCATCTACTCCCGACAATTTTAGAGAAAGGTCTGTATTGATGTATATGTGGCTGGGTGCCATGCAGCAGCAGGCCATTGATCTCAGTTCTTTTTTCGATACAGATGCAGAGTACTATCGACTTGAGGGATTAATCAAATTTGGTCAGGGAGCAAAGAAAGAACAAGCCATCACCGATGTGTGCCAACTCATCGACAAGGGTTTTTCCGAGTTGGAAGAAATTCATGATAATTTTCTGGCTAAAGGTCCGATCTATAACCCTTATGAAAGTGATGGAAGTGGTTTTCCCGAAGGTGGTGACATGAGTGCAGAATGGCCAATGTTTCAAGGAAATAAACACAACAACGGATATACACCAGCACCAGGCCCGAGGTACGGAAAAAACAAATGGAAATTCCCTATTGGGCTTGGATGGTATTCCAGACCAGTGATCGAAGATGACCGTGTATATATTGCTTCTCCAGGCATGTACGCCACCAGCTTTTGCCTGGATCTGAATACGGGAGAAGATATCTGGAAATCGACGCAGAATCATCCACTGTTCGGAATATACAAGTACCCCGCGATTATGTCCACACCAGTAATCCAGGATGACAAAATCATATTGCGCGAGGTGAACAGTCATGGTGGAAACAAAGGACAGGGAAGGCATTTAGTCTACGTCGATAAAAAAACAGGGAAAACGCTTAGTAGGTCGTACGGCGGTCATGTTGACTATCGTACGCAGAATTCACCTGTTGCTTCAAACGGCAAGTATGTAGTTTACCCATTCGGTGTTGCCGACATTTACGGTTTCGATCCCGTTTGTCAAAATTTCAATCGCCTGATTTGTAAAGACAAGAACAATGAAAAACAAATGTGGGATTTTAATGTTGGAGATATAGATGCCTTGGCTGAACCCACAATGACGGAATTTCAGGTATTTCAGGGTACCATGGAAGGCTACCTTTATGCACTAAACCTGATTCCAGGTGTTTCGGGTCATGAGCCGGTTAACTTCAATTCAACTAACGAAAAAAAACTTATTGCCTGGAATTTTAAGGCGGATGGTGCCATCAATACCCAAGTAGTTGTCAATGATGGCAAGGTTTATTTTGGTGCCAATGGAGGAACCGTTTATTGTTTAGATGAAAAAACCGGAAAACAGATCTGGGCTAAGAAAGTTGCTTCTGTAGAATTAAAAGCCCGAAAGCACTTTACCACAGGCATCATTGAAGATGGCATATTATACATGGGATCTGCGAATAAAAATCTATACGCTTTTGACACCAACAATGGCAATATAGCCTGGTCTGCCTCCACCGATGATTGGGTAAGAGCGAATCCAGTGCTTTCTAAAAAAGGGATTTATGTGGCCGATGTTAGCGGTAATCTCTACAACTTCAAAAAGGATGGAAAGTTGGTTTTCAAAAAACAAATAAGCTCCCATCCCATTTATGCTGACCTTGCCTTTTCAGATGACAAAATTCTCATCAACGATAGCAACCTGATGACCTACTGTGTTGACTTAAAAGCTAAAGAAATCTGGAAACGCAGTATTTTAAGCGCCTATTGGAATGAGGACGGAGAGCGAATCTTTACAGATCAATTATCTGGGGGTACCTACTATCAGTCAAAGCCAACAGCCGCAAAAGACAAAGTCTATTTCGGTAACCCTGCAGGATTCTTGTATGCCATAGATTCTGAAACTGGTGAAGAAAAATGGAAATTCGAAATGGGTGCGGCCATATCCGTGGGGCCTGCTATTGCAGATGGAAAAGTCTACGGAGGCCAGCAAGGTGGTGAGCGTTTCTTCTACTGCGTGGATGCAGAAACGGGAGAATTAGTCTGGAAACAAACTGTCCCCGGTGGCTGGGTATGGGGCTCAGCGACTGTAGATGACGGCATGGTCTATGTACCCACTGTTGATGGCCATGCTGTGTGCATGGATGCGGAAACAGGGCACATCATTTGGATGTTCCCTACCGCTAAATCCGTACCTGCTGAACCAGCAATTGATGGGGATATCGTATACTTCGGTTCCTGGAGTCGCTCGCTATATGCATTCAACAAAAAGACTGGTGAAGTACTCTGGAAAGCTAATGGTGTTGGATTGGACTCAGGTACACTGATCTCCCAAGACGGGAAGATTTATTTACCACACCACAACAATATTTTCATGTACTTCGATGCAAAGACTGGAGAACTTTTAACGAATGGAAATACAAACAAAGAAGACAAAGGAAACTACTCCAATTTCAACGCAAGCCCTGCTTTTCATGATGGCCGTGGCTTCTTTACAGCTCGCGTAGGAATCGGATTGAGGGGAGTTCCGCTGACCTCCAAGGTTTACAGTGTCGACGCGGAAACTGCCAAGGTGCATTGGACTTTCCCTGATGGTGGAGGGCTTTCAGCTCCGGCTTTGGCCAGTGGTAGAGTGTACATCGGATCTGGAAACTATCCATACTTGTATTGCCTAGATCAAAAAACTGGTAAGCCATATTGGATCTACAAAATGGGAAACCGGATTGAAGAATCCACTCTTTGTATATATAGGGATAAGCTGTATGCTTTGGCTGGAGATGGTTATTTGCATGCTGTTGAATAAAAATCGGAAATCAGAAAAATGATACTTTATAAATCACCATTAATAGTTTTTTTAGGTTGTTTGTTGCTTGCCTCCTGTGGCCAGAACAAGAATAAAGAGCAAGGACAAAGTCAAGTGCAAACTCAAGAGCAAAAACAAAGGCCGAATATTGTGCTTATTCTTGCAGATGACCTGGGTTATGGATGCACTGGCACCTATGGTGCACAACCGGAATTATTGACGACTCCTGCCATAAATCGATTAGCAAAAGAAGGAAGAAAATTTACCCGAGCTTACACACCTTCTTCAGTTTGTTCACCTACCCGATATGGACTCTTGACAGGGCAATATGAGTGGAGAACGGGCAGAACCAATGATGTATCTCATTCTGACAGCCCTTTGACAATTGAAACGGATCGTCCAACCATAGCCTCCCGATTGAAGGAAATCGGTTATAGCACCGCTGCAATCGGAAAATGGCATTTGGGTTATCAGAATGACAGTACTGACTATTTGAAACCTTTGTCCCCAGGACCATTGGATATTGGCTTTGACTATCACTGGGGTATACCAAATAACCACGGTGATATAGTAGGTTCATGGATCGAAAATGATCGTGTTGTTGGGTTGAAAAGTAGCCAGGAAGATATACCTGTGAATCAACGTCGACCTGAAAAAAATTGGCAGGGAGATGATATGTTGGACATTCCCGCCCCATTCAGAGTGGATACTACTGTAATGAACACGCTGAATCAAAAACTAAGCACCTGGATCGGAGATCAATCAAAAGACAAGCCATTTTTTCTCTATTATGCCATGCCTGCAATCCATGTTCCGATGACTCCTTCCAGAGGTTTTTCTGGTGTAAGCAAAGCCGGTGTAATGGGCGACTGGATCATGGAAATGGATGCTTCCGTGGATACCGTATTACAAGCACTTCATCGTCATGGCTTTTCTGAAAACACCCTGGTAGTTTTCACCTCAGACAATGGAGCACATCCTTCCCGGGCACACGATGCGGTCAATGCAGGATTAAAACTCAATGGCCCTTTCAGGGGAACAAAACTAACCATCTGGGATGGTGGTTTCCGGGTGCCTTATATCGTGAGGTGGCCTGGCAAAGTAGCTGCCGGATCAAGCTCAGATGAGCTAGTCAATCTGGTTGACATATATGCAAGTGTAACTGAACTTTTGGACATTGAACTAGCTACTCCAAACATTGAGGCTCCTGACAGTTTTAGTTTTTTGGCAGCATGGATGAACGGAGAAAGTAAAGAATCAAGAGGTCCGATGGTCTACACCAGCTATGAAGGCGTGGTTGCTATTCAGCACGAGAACTGGAAATTCATTGAAGGCAAACCAGGCCCGCCGCTCCGGTTTACTGATAAAAAAAGAATGAAAGTAGAAGCCCAAGAAATGCTCTTTGACTTATCGACTGATATAGCAGAGCAAAATAACCTTGTGAATTCTAACTCTGAGCAAGTACAAAAAATGAAAGCCCTTTTGGCTGAACTTAGACAACAAGGCTATAGCAGAAAAGTATTTTAAACAAAAGATAAAATTGAGTACTAAAAACAATATCCAATGAAATTACATAAGAAATCGTTTCCGTATTTACTAATACTCATACTACTGTCAATCAGCGCATTCGCTCAAAAAAAGCCCAACATAGTGGTCATCCTTGCAGATGATCTGGGATATGCCAGTGCGAACTGCTACGGTGCTCCCAAGTCTATGGTTCGAACACCGCACATCGATCGCCTGGCAGAACAAGGCATGCGATTTACAGATGCCAATACACCTGGTTCGGTTTGCTCTCCTACACGATATGCGTTGTTGACTGGTCGATACGCCTGGCGTGGATCCTTAAAATATGGTGTGCTTAACCCACCGGAAGGAGCACTGCTTATCGAAGATGAACTCAAGACGCTTCCAGCTTATTTACAGGACAATGGTTACCAGACAGCACAAGTAGGGAAATGGCATCTGGGTTATACCAGGTTGAAAAATGTAGATGATCTTTCTGCTCAACCGCTAACTCCTGGTGCAAATACTGTCGGGTTCGACTACCATTTTGGAGTTCCAAATAACATTGACTGGTTACCCAAGGTTTACATCGAAAATGAGCAGATATGGGGCTTAAGATCAAAAGGGAAATCTCCTTATGGGAAAAGTTCTTACAAAAATCGACCATACCATGGCTATGATGCCCCACAAAGAATGATTACAAAAGTGATGGACGACATTACAGATAAGTCAAGAGAGTGGATATTTAAGTCGGTAAGACAAAATCCTGAAAAACCCTTCTTTCTATATTTTGCTCCCGTCGCTGTTCACAACCCAATTACACCAGGTGAACGTCTGCGCGGAAGTAGTGGATGCGGAGCTTACTGCGATTACATACATGACTTGGACTATTCTGTAGGAGAAATCATTAATGCCCTGGCCTATTCCAATGTGCTGGAAGAAACAATCATCATCTTCACAAGTGATAACGGTGGAGATATAGGAAACCTAATTGCGGAAAAAAATGCTCGCGAACTTGGTTTTAAAAATAATGGCGATTTAAAGGGCGACAAACATACGATATGGGAAGGTGGTTTTCGCGTGCCTTTTATCGTTCGCTGGCCAGGAAAAGTGGAAGCTGGAACAGTATCTGATCGAACCATAAACGTAGTAGATATTTTTGCCACCGTTCAGGAATTGGTCAGTGGAGAGGTTATGCCTCCTCTAGAGGCTGGAGCAGACAGCTTCAGTTTTTATGATGAGTTGATTGGAGAACGAAACGAAGCGGCTGTGAGACCACATATGGTTGTCAATAGTGTAAGTGGTACAATGGCCGTCAGAAAGGGGCCCTGGAAATACATTGAGGGTATTGCAACCAGAAAACTAAATCAAGGAATAAGAGATTACTATGCTGGTGAGTTCAGCGAGCAACTTTACAACCTGAAGGATGATATTTCAGAATCAAATGACCTTTTAGAAAGTCAACCTAAAGAAGTGAAAGATTTAAAGAACACGCTAGAACAAATACGCTCTCTGGGTTCTGAACGTCTGGCAGCAGAATCCACAGCGGGTAAAAAGGGTAAGAAAAAATAACGCATAGAGACTATGAGGTTTGTATTTGCGATAATAGTATTTCTGATTTGTGTTGAGACTATTGCACAAGATGCTCGGCCGAATGTGCTGTTGATTGTCGCAGATGATTTAGGTTATGATAGCCCAGGATTTGCAGGTGGAGTAGCACCTGACGTGACACCTAACCTGGATAGGCTGGCATCAGAAAGTTTTTCATTCAAAAATGCTTTTTCTGTAGTTTCTGTTTGCCAGCCATCACGACAGTCCATGTTGTCTGGTCTGATACCTCAACATTATGGTTCTAAAGGATTCTTCCCTATGGCTGACGGAACCCCAACATTACCAGGGTTGCTGAGAGCATCAGGTTATGTCACCGGTAATATTCACAAATGGGGTCACATGAGACCAATCGAATCTTTTAACTGGAATTATGACAATAAGGCATTAGGATTGACCGATCCGACAGGTATAGTAGGTCGTGATCCACAAGCTATGGGCCGAGGGTTTCGCAAATTGATAGAAATAGCTGAAGAAAATGATCAACCGTTTTTCATGATTGTCAACTCAGCGGATCCGCATCGCCCATTTCATGGAGACTATAAATCGAACGGAGGGCCCAAGCCTAAAGAGCCGTCCAGAATTTATACAGCTGAAGAAATTACTGTGCCTCCGACGCTTCCGGACATTCCGGGTATAAGGGAAGATCTTGCGAAATATGCATCATCTGTAAGACGTCTGGATGATACCGTTGGTGAATGTCTGAAGGTATTGCGTGAGTCCAACAAAAAATCCTCTACCATAGTGATATTCGTTTCAGATAATGGCATGCCTTTGCCTTTCGGGAAGTTCGATGCTTACCTGAGTAGCAATCGGTCTCCTTTTTTGATGAGGTGGCCAGAAGGGATCTCAACTCCAGGAGTTGACCATGATCACCTGGTATCATTGATGGACATCACTCCAACTGTATTGGAACTGGCTGGTGTGCCAGTTCCTACCCCAATGGACGGTAAATCTCTTGTGCCTTTGCTTAAAAAGAATAAAAATGCAACATGGAGAGAATCTATCACCTTTATCCGAAATGAAGATATTAATTACACGAGCAGCTATAAGAGGAGGGCAAAAAAGGACCCTTTATTTATGGATAAAATGATTGCATCCGGTTGGGAATTGCGTCCGGATCACCCTTCTAAAGGCACCTATTCCAGGAGTAAGGAAATCAGAACTTATTTCGACGGTCGCTACGGCTACATCTACAATGATTGCTACCGTGAAAATGGATTAGAGTTGAACGAACTGGGCGCCATAGTTCCTTATGATGGAGCTTCCATAATTGCAATGAGGAAAATGTCGCAGGATGATCCGGCTGTAAAGGAAAGATATGAATTCTTTTTACTAAGGGCTAAGGAAGAATTGTATGACTGGTCCACCGACCCTGGGAGTAGACAAAACCTTGCTTTAGATCCGAACTATGCAGTTGTATTAAAAAAATCTCGTAAGGGTCTGGCTAAATGGATGAAATCATCCAAGGACCCATTATTAGAAGAATATCAATACCTAATCAACTAACTAGATGAACTTCAATAAAATTAATATGATATTAAGAAAAGCTTTCTTTACGAAGAAGATATTTTTTATGCTCCTGCTACTTGGAACCTATACCATTGTAGCACAATCCTCCCGCCCGAATATAGTATTCATATTTGTAGATGACATGGGCTACTATGATTTGAGCAGCTATGGTGCGACTGAAGTTAACACCACACGAATAGACAAGCTGGCTGATGAAGGTATCCGCTTTACTGATTACTATGCTGCAGCTCCAATTTGCAGCCCTTCACGTGCAGGATTGCTTACAGGATGTTATCCACGAAGGGTTGGCAATGAATCCTGGGTGCACCGCCCGGACTCTGAATCAGGACTAAACCCTGATGAACTGACCATGGCTGAATTATTCAAACAAAATGGTTATCAAACAGCATGTATAGGAAAGTGGCACCTTGGTTTCAAAGAAGCCTATTTGCCTAAAAACCAAGGTTTTGATCATTACTATGGCCTTTTGCATAACCTGGACTCATATGAAACTGTACATTTTGAAAAAAACGGTGGAGTTCCCCTTCTTCGCAACGGAAAGGTTGTAGAGCGCCCGGCGGATCCTGCGAAATTAACCAAGCTGTATACTAATGAGGCCATGCAGTGGATAGAGTCTGCTGTTGGTACGAATACTAAAAAAGATTCTGAACCATTCTTTCTCTACCTACCCCATACGATGTTGCACAATCCACTGGGCGTCAGTAAAGAATTTGTTGGTACATCAAATTGGGGTGAATACGGTGATGCTATTCAAGAACTGGATTTTCATACTGGGCGCCTTATGGATAAACTACATGAACTTGAAATCGCTGATAATACCATAGTCGTTTATGCATCAGACAATGGGCGAAAACCGGGAAGAAACCCTAACCAACCAATAAGAGGATCTAAACTGACAACACTAGAGGGAGGTATCCGAGTTCCTTGTATTGTATGGGGTCCTGGACTAGGAATTCAACAAGCGAAAACTTCCAAAGTGATGACACATGCAATGGACTGGTATCCTACACTGGCATCACTAGCGGGCATAGAGATACCAGAAGGGATCGTTATGGACGGCCGTGACCTTAGTAGTCTATTAAAAGGGGAATCAAAGGAAGTCTCATTTGTAGCAAGCGATAATGCGATTAATGCTTCAGTTCCATTAAGAAGACCCTGGAATCCGGTGTATGAATGGGACAATGTCATTAATAGAGAGGAGTATTTAAATGCATTTTTCTATCATGGAAGCCAGGGTGCACTAGCGGCAGTCAGGTATGGCAAATGGAAACTGCATTTGAACCCAACCCTGGTACTTTATAACCTTGAAACAGATCCGGGTGAAAGACATCCTGTTAATAATTCAGCTATAAAGTATAAACTTCGGGGGATGGCAGTTCTTTTTCTGGAAGAAATGAGACTTTACTCTCGGGCAACAACAGCATCAAAATCTACCAACAAGAAACGATAATACTATATCACTAAAAACAAGCCAAAATGAAAAACTTAAGTAGACGAAACGTAATTCGCACATTTGGTTTAGGAACCGCAGCTGGTGCAATGGGATTGTTCCAGGGTGCAAATGCAACTCCTTTGCAATCAAAAAAGAAGGACAAAGAACCGGGTAACATCAAGATTACTAAGGTTCGCTCGATTGTTACAGCTCCTTTCAACATCAATTTGGTGATAGTAAAAGTAGAGACCAATCAGGATGGATTGTATGGAGTAGGCTGTGCCACTTTCACGCAAAGAGCACATACAGTCGCCAAAGAAATTGATACCTACCTCAATGACTTTTGTATTGGAAAGAATCCCGCAAATATTGAAGATCTGTGGCAAACGGCCTATCAAAGTTCCTACTGGCGAAATGGCCCAATATTGAACAATGCATTAAGCGGTCTGGATCAGGCGCTTTGGGATATCAAGGGCAAGGTAGCGGGTCTGCCGGTGTATGATCTTTTGGGCGGAAAGGTCAGATTTGCAGTAGATACTTATACCCATGCTTCTGGCCCAACTCCAGGGGATGTAATGGATGATGTGGAAAAGTACATCGGTGAAGGTTATCGTAATATCCGAATCCAACTTGGTGGTTATGGATCTACGCATCTCGCAAAAGATCCTGACTGGAAAAAAGGAGGCTTTGGCAGTACTGGTGATCAAACTATAGATCCACAGGCCTATAAACGTGGAACAGTTGAAATTTTCAAAATGGCACGTGAACGTTTTGGAGATAAGATTGAGCTTTTGCATGACATGCACGAACGTTTGCAACCCATGGATGCCATAGATATGATTAAAAAGGTAGAAGAATACCGACCTTTCTTTATCGAGGATCCTCTTTCGCCAGAAAATATGAATTGGTTTGAAAGGTTGAGAGAACATACTAGTGTACCTATTGCGATGGGCGAATTGCTAAACAATCCTCATGAATGGGTTGAGCCAATGAGCAGAAGGATGTATGACTACATCAGGATCCATATTTCTCAAATTGGTGGCATTACACCTGCAATGAAAGTAGCACGGCTTGGCGAATGGTTTAACGTGAGGACTGCATGGCATGGACCACCAGATACATCCCCAATTGGTCATGCTGCCAATGCACACATCGACCTGGCTGTTTGGAATTTCGGAATTCAGGAAGCTGCCTGGAACATCCGAAATCCAAAGGATGAATGGCTGGAACTTTTCCCCGGAACACCGAAGATTGAAAAAGGCTATATGTACGTGAATGAAGCTCCAGGACTGGGTATTGACATTGATGAGAAACTAGCGAAAAAATTCCCGCCGGTGAAGTATAATTACAACTGGACACAGGTACGCACACAAGACGGTACTCCGGTGAGACCTTAATATTTAATTCAATTAAAATTTATGGTCAAATGTCGATGTAAAAAGGGTTAAAAAGTGTTGAGCAAACCTCAGCCATTTCCTCAACCCATGGGCGAAAGGGCAATCTAGCGGGATTTTAGTTATGTCCTGATAATTTTCTTGTTATCAGCATCCCATCTGGTATTGCACTTTTCTCTATAAGCAATATCTGCCATGGCTATGGTAACACCTTCTTTGTATGCTTTTTCTATATTGGCTGACGGCCCACCGCCATTTCTTATGCAATCCAACCATTCAGCAACATGCAGGTGGGTGACATCAAACTCGTTACCATTTATAGTGGTGGACGTAAGCCCTCTCGAAGCATAGTATTTTGCCGATGCACCACTAACAGCATCAACAGAACTACTACCAGAACCGGAAAAAAACTCAAGCATTGAAGTGTCTGGAGTAATCAATCCATCTTTGATCAATTGGGAATATTTATTCGACCTCCCATCTGCAAGCAGCTGCAAATCAGCCCCAAAAGTCATAGATGCTTCACTTCCATAAATGGTCCTTGGTCTGCTTTTGGAAGATTTCAGATTAGAACTGTAGGTGAGTGACAAACCTTTTTCTCTATACTCACAAGTCGTATGTTGAATGTCTGGCATATCACCAAATTCTTTGTAATGATATTGACCTCCCGTAGATGAAACGAGATTGGGTATACCCAAATCCAAAAGTGAATTTACCGCATCAAATTCATGAGAAAATGATTGTCCGAAAATACTGGTTTCATAATCAACATACCTGGCCCAGCTATAAAAACGCTCAATGCTAAAAGGTACTTTAGGTGCTTTACCCAGCCATTGATCCCAATCAATTGTTTTTGCACTTCCAGGTTTAGTCTTCCCTGATCGGGTAATATGACGAATCCAGGCACCACTCACGGTATTCCTATTGGTAGAAGTTTCAACGTGTAAAATATCTCCCAGGATTCCACGCTTTACTATTTCTCGGGCCTGTTGAAATATGGCATTTTGGGGTATTTGGTGACCTAATTGGTAAACAACTCCACTGTTTTTAACCGCCTGATAAAGGGGTTCCAGCTCTTCTTCTCTATGAATTGGCGCCTTTTCACAATACACATGTTTTCCTGCGTTGACCGCATCAATAGTAATGCGTACATGGTGGTGGTCAGGCGTGGCAATCATGACTGCATCTATATTGGGATCAGACAACATATCCTGATAACTCAAATATCTTTTTACAGGATGTTTCCTTGCAAATTTTCCACCTGTATAGAAATCATGTTTTCCATCTGCCATTCCATTTTCTGCATGATTATCAAAAACATCACAGATTCCAACCAATGCGACGTTAGGATTACCCATCCTAATTTGGCTTTCCATTGCACCGCTTATAGGTTCTTTTTCAAATCGTTCTTTAGACAAATAACCCAATGCTTTAGACAGATGCCTCCCACGGATGCCATACCCAATAATCCCAACCCGAATTAAATCGCCTTTACTAATTTTAATTGGCTTGATACTTAAGTCTAGGTCGTCAAGGCCAAGTTCTTTGATGATCGCTTTCCTTGTATCACTTTTCTCGACATAATTTATTTTTTCATTTACACCGAAACTGAAAAGCCCAAGAACAGGAATCCCACCAAGAGCCTTAAGAATACTTCTTCTTCCTTTATTTGTATTTCCACTCATCTTCTTACGGTTTTATTTTATTAAATAATTGATCCAGGCCAAATGCCTGGGAGGAAGGAAAAGCAGCAATTATCATTAGAACAACAGCTTCAATAAGTGTCTTATTTACGATAAGGTAATTGCCTTCCATATTGATGGTTTGAGCCGTTTCGATCAGGGGCGGATTGAATAGGTAATACATACACAAAACAATTGCTCCTGAAACCGCAGCTGGTCTCGTCAAAAAACCAAGAACAAGACCTAAACCTATTGCGATCAATCCCCAAATATTTAAAAAATCTACTGTGTTCAAAACATTGGCACTAGAGGCTATCCAATTGGCCAGGCCATCAAAAAAACCGTTCGCATTGGCTAGATACCCAGCAGCTGACCAGGAGGGAGAAAGAAACTTATACAGCCCTTCATATAGTAGGTGCCATCCGACGAGGATTCTTGCGGCAACAAGAAGACCCGTTTGCCACTTTGTGTTTTCTGAAATTGAATTAGTCATGTTATTCTATATTATTGAATAATAAGGTTTTGAAGATTGACCCAATTCTAAACCTGAGGCATTAATTAATTCCTAATGAATACTTAATCAGGAATAATGTATAATGACATTGACTATATTATGACCCTTGACTCTGTTTAGATCACTGGGTTTGCGGAAAATCAGCTAGGCAAAATATTAGGTATTAACCTTTATTCATTGTAATATTACACGTGTAATATCGTATTTTTTCAACTATTATAATATTAACTACTGAAATGTTTTTGGTACCAAATGAAAATAACAGACAATGATGATAAACAAGTCTTACTTCAAATCAATTTTAGTAGTTTCTGTCATGGTTTTTTTTGTACAGGACGTTGTTGCACAAGATGCAAGTCTCGAATCAAAAGTGCCAGAAACATATTATTCAAGTGGAAGCGCGGATATTGATAGATATAGAAAACTGGTAAAGGAGTCTCCCACTACTCCAGAAAACTACCAGCAAAGGGTGCTCTTTTTGAATCTGTGGTTATACATCGCCCAACAAAGAAGTGCCAATACACACTCATTGTTTGATAGTGACCATGCGTATTTCACTGCTGAATCGGACCTGATAAAAGCAAAAAGCGAAGCAGAAAGAAGAAGATTACTTCAAAAGATATGCACCGCCATCGATGATGGATACAAAAACATGGAAGAAATCTTCCGCAAGTTGAATGAAGACGGCCCCATTTTCGAACCATTTACAGGGGATCCTTCAAGCTTACCTAAAGGCGGGGATATGGAAGATGAGTGGACATCCTTCCAACACGACAAGCACAATACGGGCTATACATCTGCTCCAGGCCCCAAGACAGGTGAAACCGCATGGAAATTCCCGGTAGGTCTCGGTTGGTATGCCAGTCCGGTAATTGAAGGAGATCGCGTATACTTAGCGTCTCCCGGAATGCACACGACTAGTAAGTGCCTTGACCTAAAAACGGGGGAAGAGATCTGGAAGTCAACACAGCACCACCAGAGAGTTGGTGTATATAAGTATCCCGCTATTATGTCGACTCCTGTTGTTCTGGAGGACAGGATCATTCTAAGAGAAGTCAATAGTCACGGTGGAAATAAAGGTCAAGCTCGGAACCTGGTATATGTTGATAAAAAAACGGGCGAAACGCTTTCTCGCAAATATGCTGGTCACATAGACTACCGTACTCAGGTCGCTCCGGTGGCATCCAATGGCAAGCAAATAGTCTATCCATTCGGTGTTCATGACATTTACAGCACTCCGGCAATTTGCCAAAACCTCAATCGATTGATTTGTGCTGATATCGACAACAACAATAAACACTGGGATCTTATACTTGGTGATATTGATGTTCTCGCTGAACCTGTGATGACTCAAACCAATGTCATTCAGGGCACTACGGACGGATATCTATACAGTGTAGGTATTCTTCAAAAAGATGATATAGATAATGAATGGGCATTTCAAGCTCGAGGAGGTGAGATCGCATGGAAATTCAAAGCTGATGGTGGAATTCACACTTCTGTTACAGTACAAGATGACGCTATTTACTTCGGCTCCAATGGAGGTGTTATCTATTCTTTGAATGAACGGAACGGTTCTCTTAACTGGGAGACAAAAGTTAAAAGCGTGGAAAAAAGAACACGTAAGCACTTCACAGTACCTGTACTTGCAGACGGGAAATTATACATTGGTTCGGCGAATAAGCAGTTCTATTGCTTGGATGCTAAGTCCGGAGAAATTATTTGGCAGACGGAGTTAAGCGACTGGATAAGGTCAAAACCTGTCCTGACTTCCAAAGGACTCTTCATAGCTACCGTGGATGGAAGTCTAACCTTTATAAGCCTTAAAGGCCAAATCAAGTGGACTAAAAAAGTGTCAAATCATCAATTCTATGCAGATCTAAAGGGTTCCGGTGACTTAGTTCTTATGAGCGATAGCGATTTATGGTTGTATTGCTATGATAACAAGGGAAATCAGGTTTGGAAGCACAGCATACTCAACGCTTATGTGACTGACAAAGGTGATAGAATATTCACCGACCAACTTTCCGGAGGTACTTATTACCAATCGAAACCTACCGCCGCAAAAGGCAAAGTGTACTTCGGCAATCCCGGAGGTTTCCTTTTCTGCGTGGATTCTGAAACAGGAGATGAAAATTGGAAATTTGAAATGGGCGGTGCTATATCAGTTGGTGCAGTGATTTATGACGGAAAGGTTTATGGTGGCCAGCAAGGAGGAGAACGATTTTTTTACTGTATGGATGCTGAAACCGGAGAGTTGATATGGAAACAAACGCTCCCAGGTGGATGGGTTTGGGGCTCTGCTGTAGCCGATGATGGCATGATTTACGTACCGACTGTGGATGGATATGCCGTGGCTCTTGATGCTAGTACAGGTCATATTGTTTGGATGTACCGAACAGCCAGGTCACTTCCTGCCGAACCAGCGATTGATGGGGATATCGTTTATTTCGGATCATGGAGCCACTCCCTTTTTGCTTTTAACAAGAAAACAGGTGAAATCGTATGGAAACAGAGTGGTGTTGGACTTGACTCGGGAACTTTGTTTGCCTTAGACGGAGAAATCTGTGTTCCAAACAATAAGGACGTTTTCAAATATATCAATGGCAAAACAGGTGATGTTGTTTTTGAAGGAATCAAAGATCCAGCAGTAAAAGGAAATTACAGGAATTTTAATGCTACAGGTGCAATGTACAAAAACAATAAAGCCTACTTTTCTGCAAGAGCTGGCGTAGGTATGGGTGGTGTACCCATGTCCACAAGAATGTATGCATTGGACTATAAAACAGGAGAAGTCTTCTGGAAATTCCCTGATGGCGGAGGACTATCAGCTCCTGCTATAGCAAGCGATAGAGTTTATGCTGCCTCTGGGAGTACTCCGTTGTTATACTGCTTTGATGCAGAAAGCGGAAAACCTCACTGGGTTTACAAAATGGGACAACATGTAGAGGAAGCAACACTCTGCATTTACCGTGACAAGATCTATGTGTTATCCGCTGATGGCTATGTACATGCTATTAAATAGTTTTCCTGAATGAATGGAAACCAGATAAAGTTAGCAGAGATGCAATAAACAAAATCATCGAACAAATGAACACACAACAATTGAATAAAAAAACGCACAAAATACTCACATTGGTTGTTTCAATTCTATTCTTTTCCGGGTGCACAAATAGTGGAAATTCCTCCGAAGAACAAATTAGCCCTAACATTCTTATCATTATAGCAGATGATGTAAGCTACGATAGCTTTGGTTTTGCTGGCGGTGTAGCACCAGATGTTACCCCAAATATTGACCGCCTGGCTAATGAAGGTCTTTCTTTCGCCAAGGCATTCAGCACTGTTGCTGTCTGCCAACCGTCTCGGCAATCTATGCTCACTGGATTGATTCCCAATCATTATGGATCTCAGGGTTTTTTTCCCATGAAACCTGGCACTCCAAACCTACCCACAATTTTGAGAAAGGCTGGGTATCTCACAGGAATCATCCACAAGCAACATCACCTTCAGCCTGAGGAAGATTTCAATTGGAACTATGAAAACGAAAGACTCGGGTTGACAGACCCTGACGGAATGGTTGGTCGTAACCCAAAACTCATTGCCAGTGGTTTAAGGAAAATGATTGATGATGCAGACAAGGAAGGCAAGCCATTTTTTATGTTCGCTGGTTCTGCCGATGCACATCGCCCGTTTCATGGAGATCCTCCAAATAAGAACATAACTTTTTGGGGGAATGGTAAAGTAGAAATCTCTTTCCCGGATCCATCTCGGATCTATTCACCTAACGAAGTTACTGTTACTCCCGCACTTCCTGATATACGTGCAATTCGAACAGACTTGGCTAAGTACGCATCATCAATAAGACGATTGGATGATATGGTGGGGGAATGTTTAAAAGTGTTGGATGAAACGAATAAGAGTGAAAACACTTTGGTGATTTTTGTTTCCGACAATGGCATGCCATTGGCATTTGGAAAGTTCGATACATACCTTGGGAGCAACCATTCACCCCTGCTGATGAAGTGGCCCAAGCGAATTAAAAAAGGCACTTCTATTGAAAAGCATCTTGTGTCTCTCATGGACATCACACCGACGGTTCTTGAGCTCGCCGGATTGGAAATTCCCTCCCCGATTGACGGAAAATCCCTCGTGCCTTTCATTAACAACAATACTCCCGAAACATGGAGAGAATCAATAATTTTTATCAGAAATCAAGATATTTATTATGGAGATGCTTTGAAGACGGTGTTGAAACGTAATCCCGACTTCAGTAAAAAACTAGAAGCCATTGGATGGAGACCCAGTACGGAACATGAAGTTGAAGGCACTCATGTTAGGGATAAGGAAATAAGAACTTTCTATGATGGGAAATACGGTTACATCTACAACAACTGTTATCGGGAAGACGGACTAGAAAAAGGGTCGTTAGGCACCATAGTGCCTTATAATGGACAATCAATCAGAGCTATGAGGGCTGCTGGCGAAAGTGATCCGGCAGTCAAGAAAAGGTTTGAGTCTTACTTATTGAGAGCACCAGAAGAACTGTATGACTGGTCAAAAGACCCGGGTAGCCAGGTGAACCTGGCTGGTAACCCTGAATATGGAGAAGTGCTGAGCAAGGCTCGAAAAGGACTACTTAATTATATGAAATCAGCCAATGATCCGCTCACGGAGGTTTTTGAAGATATGATTCAGTAAAAACTTGAATATGAATCTGACTAAAACATTCCTTCTTGCACTTATATATCTCAATAGCTTTTTAAGCCTTGCACAAAAAGTATTGATTGGAAAAGACAAGCCAAACATCATCCTTATCCTAACCGATGACCAACGGTTTAATACCATTTCTGCTTTAGGTAATGATGAAATTGAAACCCCTAACCTGGACAAACTGGTAAAAAGTGGAACAACTTTCACTCAGGCGCATATCATGGGTGGGGCACATCCGGCGGTATGTATGCCTAGTCGTGCCATGTTGATGACCGGTAAAAACCAATTTTCCCTTGAGAGCTATGGGGCTAATATTCCCGCTAACCACATTACCATTGGCGAGCACCTTCAAAAGCAAGGCTATTTCACTGCTCATGTTGGCAAATGGCACAATGACCGGCAGTCACATCATCGGTCTTTTAATACAGCCAAGAAAATCTTTGGTATGAGTTATCTTCCCTGGAAGACAACTAATGCGCACTGGCACACGCCCGTCTATGACTTTAAAGCTGATGGAAATTATGATCCTTCGGAGTTTTATCATGATCCTCCTCTAGAGGATTTTACTGCGCCTTACGAACATACTAAATCCAAGGGTCGTCATTCATCAGAGGTATTCACTGATGGCGCGATTGAATTTATTTCTGAACGGCAGGCTGTTGACAAGAAGGACAAAAAACCATTCTTTCTCTATCTGGCTCACGTTGCACCTCATGATCCTCGTCAGTACCCAGCTGAATTGGCCCAAAGATTTACCAAAGAAAAAGTGAGCTTGCCGGAAAACTTCATGACCATTCACCCATTTGACAAT
Organism: Cyclobacteriaceae bacterium; assembly: GCA_049115735.1. Lineage (GTDB taxonomy): Bacteria > Bacteroidota > Bacteroidia > Cytophagales > Cyclobacteriaceae > CAXBNB01. The sequence continues at coordinate 27,493 of JAGDZP010000044.1, forward strand.
GGTGAGATGAAGATAAGAGATGAGTTGCTGCTACGTTCACCTCGTTTTGAAGCAGACGTCAAACAGGAAATAGCTGATTATTATGCCATCATATTTCATTTAGATAAGCAAATCGGAAGATTATTCAACTATCTGGAATCTACAGGTTTAGACAGGAATACAATTATCATTTTGGCTGGAGACAATGGCTTGGCACTAGGGCAACATGGTTTGGTCGGGAAGCAAAATGTATATGAACATAGCGTTCGGGTACCGTTGATCATCTCAGGGCCGGGGATTCCCATGAATGAAAAAAGAGATCAGTTTAGTTACATACATGATATTTTTCCGACTGTGTGCGAAATCATTGGTACGGATATTCCTGAAACGGTTGAATCTAAAAGTCTACTTTCTATTATTCAGGAAAGCAAAACCGTGAGAAAGGATTTGTACTTCGCTTACCGCGATGTACAACGATCCATAAAAGATGAGAAGTTTAAGTTGATTGAGTATGTCGTACCCAATAAAAACATGTATTTACCACCTGAAAGGAAGGGAGAATTTATCACCACCACGCAGCTTTTCGATCTTTCCAATGATCCGCTAGAAATGAAAAATCTGGCTAAAGATCCCAGGTATAGAGAAAAGTTGTTGGAAATGAGGCAAAAACTCAGGGAAGCGAGCCGTAAGCTAAACGACAACAACGATCAGGGTATGACCTTTTGGAACAACTACAATCCAAAATGAGACTTCTGAAAACCATAGGATATCTTTTAGGATGCATCTTAGTGACAACAGGATGTGCCCAGACTCCAAAAGACCAGTCTTATGGTTCCATCGATGAGAATAAGCTTTTGAGTCCTGACCCGAGCAATTGGTTGACGCCCGGAGGAGGCTTCAGAGAGCAGTACTACTCAGAATTGAATAGTATAAACGATGAAAATGTACAATCACTTGGGTTCGCTTGGGAATATGACGCTTCTTCAAAGGTTGGTAGTATAGAACGTGGACTTGAAGCCACCCCACTCGTGGTAGATGGGATTATGTATACTTCAGGGGCTTGGGGTGTGGTTTATGCACTTGATGCTAAAACAGGCGCAGAAATCTGGCGCTTTGATCCTCCAGTGGATGCCAGCTACAACAGAAGGGCCTGTTGCGATGTGGTGAATAGGGGGGTCTACGTATGGAAGAGTAAGGTGTACGTCGGTACATTAGATGGGTTTCTTTATTGTTTGGATGCTCAAAACGGACAGGTAATTTGGAAGGTCGATACCTTCAATGACCGAAGTAGTTCATATACCATCACCAGCGCACCAATAGTTGCCGGTGATATGGTAGTGATTGGAAATTCCGGTTCGGACTTTGGTACAAGGGGATACATTACGGCTTACGATTTATACTCGGGAGCAGAAAAGTGGCGTTTTTTCACTGTACCAGGGGACCCGAAAAAATGGCACGAACATCCAGAATTGGAAGAAGCTGCGAAAACATGGGATCCGGATTCCAGATGGGATGCCGGTGGTGGCGGATCCGTTTGGGGGCAAATGACTTATGATCCTGAACTGAATTTACTTTATGTCGGCACAGGCAATTCATCTCCATATCCTCAGTGGTTCAGAAGCCCTTCCGGAGGTGACAACCTCTATTTGTGCTCAATCCTCGCCATCAACCCTGATAGCGGAAGATTGAAATGGCATTACCAAACTACTCCAGCCGAAATGTGGGATTTCACAAGTACCATGAACATTGTTTTGGCAGAACTCAAAATCGAAGGAAAACAGAGGAAAGTGCTTATGCAAGCTCCCAAAAACGGGTTCTTCTATGTGATTGACCGGGAAACCGGAGAACTGCTGAGTGCTGAAAAATACACTAGAGTAAATTGGGCCAGCCATGTGGATTTAGAAACGGGCAAACCAGTCTTGACTGACCAGGGAAACTACAGGGATGAACCTAAGTTTGTCATCCCATCGATGACCGGAGGTCATAGCTGGAATCCCATGTCTTATAGCAAACTGACGAATTTGGTTTATATACCCGAGATCATCTATCCCATGATCTACAGTGCAGTCGATGATTACAGTTTCACAAAACTGACAGTAGGTACAGGACTTGGTGCAGTGTGGGCACCTCCATTTCCACCATCCATGAAGAAATACCTGAAAGGACAGACAGATACCACAAGGAGATCCATATTGAAAGCCTGGGATCCGGTGAAACAAGAAGTGAAGTGGCAGGTTGAAAATGATGTTCCCGGAGGCAATGGTGGGATCATGTCCACAGCAGGCAACCTGGTATTTCAGTGTACCAATACTGGATTCCTCAAGGTCTATAATGCCACAACCGGAGAGGTGTTGAAGGAAATAGAAATCGGTACTGCAGCCATGTCTGCACCATCTACTTGCATCATCGATGGTGAACAATATGTTTCTGTAATGGCTGGATTTGGTGGTGGACTGCTGGCATTCAGTGTGACCGACCCAAGGGCTGCTTATCATAAATATAAAAATTATGGACGGATTCTTACATTCAAGCTCAAAGGAGGAGAGACTCCATTGCCACCGCTTAAAAAGAAAGTGATTTTTGAAAATAAGGAAGCAGTGCTGAGTATGGTAGTGAATGAAGCTCAGGTCACTTTGGGTCGTAACAAATTCGGACATTTATGTGGACACTGCCATATGATTGGTGAAAGCAATGACAGGTATTCTCACTATCCTAACCTGGCATACTTGACAAAAGCCAAACAAGACATTTTTGAAAGCATCGTCTATGACGGAGCATTTGCCTCCATTGGAATGGCCAGCTTTAAAGACGTACTGAGTAAAAACGAAGTTGAAGCCATCAGAAATTATATTTTATCAGAACAAAAAAGAATTCTAACTCACATTTCAAAATAAAAACAATCATCATGAAAAAGACATTAGCAATTACACTAACTTTTTTACCTGTCATCGCACATTCACACCATGGAGATGGATCTACACACATTTTAGAGCACCTCTCCTACTATTTACTATTTGCCGCAATTGTTGGAGTTCTTGCATATATTCTCCACAGCAGGAATGTCAGGAGTAAAAATGTCGGAAGTTAAGTACTAATCCAATGAGAACGATTATCATCATTATACTGGTTGCTATTTCCAACTGCGCAATTGCCCAACAAAATGAAATACTTTTTGGCAAGGTCAATAAGATAGCAGGTGGTTTCAAGTTTGCAGAAGGTCCAACTTCATCAAAAGACGGAACTGTTTATTTCTCAGATATTCCCAATGATATCGTGTATAAATTGGGAAAGAACAATGAATTGACAAAAGTGACAACAGAATCGAATTGGGCGAACGGGCTTTTTTTCTCTCCCGATAACGAATTAATTGCTTGCGCTATGACGAGTAGACAAGTGGTTAAAATTAGAAAAGACGGTTCACAGGAGCCCATTGCCACGAGATTTAATGGTAAAAGGTTCACTGGACCCAATGACCTCTGGGTAAATCAAAAAGGACATGTTTTTTTCACGGATCCTGCTTACTACAAGGACAAGAGTCAACGGGAAATATTTGTCGAAGCAGTGTACGTGGTGATTGACGGAGAGAATAAACAATTGATAAGTGATTTGGTTCGACCAAACGGCTTGGTGGGTTCAATTGATGGGAAATACCTTTATGTAGTGGAGGACGCTGACAGCCGTACATGGAGGTACAACATCACAGAGAATTCAGAACTGACCAACAAAACGCTTTTTGCCAATGTAGGCGATGACGGACTCACACTAGATAAGGATGGCCGTGTTTATATCGTAAACAAATACGATAAAACTGTGGACGTATTTACATCAGAGGGTGAATTAATAAACAAAGTAGTCATTCCCGAGACTCCAACGAATGTTTGCTTTGGGGGTCCCAATTTCCACCAATTATTTATCACTACACCAAGCTCGCTTTATTCGGTCACGACTTCCACGAAAGGTCAGCGACCTTAGCTTTTACCAGCTTAATTTTTCTTAGGTATTGGATCGGATCGATAGTGCTCCTGAGCGAGAAGGCTCTTATCTAAAAGCCCATCTCGGTATGCAGCCATTTCCTTTTTAGAAAAGGGTTTGAAATCCAGAGTGGAGCCTACATTTTCCTTCATGATCGCTTCGGATGTCATACCAGATGCCACGGTACTTACAGGAAGAGTCATGGCATATCGCAATCCATCAAGAGGATTAGTAACACCAGCAAACCAGGGACGCCCGTACCCATTCGTTTTCATCGCAATCACACCAATGTCTCTCTTCAGTGCCTCAGGCAGAACGTCTCGCTCGAAACTAGATTCTTTATTGTGGTAGTCGACAACATTGATAGGCATCTGAACTGTATCCCATTCAAATCCTCTTTTGATCATATCCAGATGAACTGCGGGATTGTTGTGCCCAGTAAATCCAATGTATTTAAATACTTTTTGTGACTTCATCTCCATCGCCCAGTCCAGAAATCCGCCATTATAGATTGTATCGACATCCTGCTCCCATGCGCCCAAGGCATGAAATTGCATCAGGTCAATACTATCCAATTGATATCTCTTCAAGCTGGTCTCTAATTGTTTTTTTGCATCATCCAGATTTCTGGCCAGAATTTTGGTCATCACCAGAGCCTTCTTACGATAACCATCTTTTAGGGCTTTTCCCATCATCTCTTCACTGCGACCGGCATTATAAGACCATGCATTGTCCAAAAAGTTTACACCCATATCCAGCGCCCCACGAACAACCTTGATTCCCTCCTCTTCTACTATTTGCTCTGGTACATCTGGTTCTTTCTCCTTCCATGTTGTATGAAGACCTCCTACCGTAATGAGTGACACCATTTCTCCTGTTCGCCCGAGTCGACGTTTTGGCATTTTTCCATTGGTATCCTGCCCAAAACCGAGAGATGGAGCTGCCAAAGCCAGAGCAGTACCAGCTGCAGCAGTTATTACAAAATCACGTCTGGTTGAATCAAACTTTTTTGATGTAGAATCTTTCTTTTTGGGACTCATTTGAAATTGCTTAAAATGTTTTACAGAACACGTGTTAAATATACTTAAGAGCAATTTTAGTTCAAAGAGATTTATATGATAAAAGAAGTTTAGTCTTTCTTAAATTTGAATACTAATCGCTCATTATTTCCACCAACAAGCCTTATCAAATAAATCCCTTGATTCAAGTTACTTAGATCAAGTTCATTGGATTTTGATTCAAAAATTTTATTGCCACTCAATCCATAGACGGTAGCACTCATAAACTTGTCCCACTTGATAAATAGAAAATCTTTGGTGGGATTAGGATAAATGACCATTTCTGAGTCCTCCCTGTCAAAGCCTAAAACGTTATCATCTTCATCAATAATGTCGATCTCAAAAGTTTTAGAAAAAGTCAGGCCACTTTTGTCCCTGGTGGTGATTTCTACACTGTACGCTGAAAATAATTCATAATCAAAAGTCACTTTAGAAGAAAGTACATTTCCAACAACCTCAAAACGACTTGAGCCCTTGCTCACGTAGTAAGTAAAAGATTCGTTTGCGTCTTCGTCGCTCGAAGAGAGAGTGCCTATAACGGTTCCGATATCACTGTTTTCAGTGATACTACTGGAGGACAACATGATGTTGGTTGGAGCCTCGTTCTTATCATTTAAATTTACAGTGATTGTTGCTCTATCATTCAACTCACAGTCGCTGACCTGCACTTCCAAACTGAAAGAGGGGTTGGTTTCAAAATTGAGATGCTGAGTATCCACAATTTCCAGTTGCCTGGTTGTTCCGTTGACTTGAAAGCTTCCCAGGTCATTCCCGGAAATAATTGAAAATGAAAGCGGGTTTCCATCAGGATCTCGGCCGTTAACAAGACCCAAAGCACCAAGCTCAGAAATGTTTTCATCTATTCTGAATGTAGTTCCGATAATTGTTGGAGCACTGTTATTTGAAGCATCACAATCAACCAGACGGCTATAATTTCTATCTCGAACCTCTTCCAGAATGGCTGTCAATTCTATCATTTTGTCTGGGTTAGTATTGGCCAGATCAGTAGTTTCATTGGGATCTTTTGTCAAGTTATAAAGCTGTTCATGAGCTTCCTGTTGTTGTCTGTTATCATTTAAAAAATCATAGGGTGCCGGTTCTCTAACAATGCCATCAATATATTTCCATCTATCATCAACAATGGCATTAATCCCTTCATAGCTCGTCAAAATCATATTTTTTCTGTCAGGTTGATTGGCATCATCAAACCAGGCTTTGTAGAAAGTGTGACTGTCACCCGCTTCTTCGGCTGGCGTTCCCATTTCAATGTTTAACATTTCCATAAGTGAGGCATATACATCAACAATGTTTATGATTTTGTCAGATGTTGTTCCAGCTGGAACCTGACTCGGCCATTTAACGATAAAGGGTACTCTGAAGCCGGCATCAAAAATGGTGAGTTTTGTACCGCGATAATCGCCGTTGACCTTTAAATCTCCCGACCCATTGCTTCTAGCCGAACCTGCTGCTGCCCCATTATCTGAGGTAAATATGATTAGGGTATTCTCGCTGAATCCATTTCTATCCAGAGCATCTAATATGTTTTGAACAGAACCGTCCAATTCATTAATAAAGTCACCATACGCCCCTGCCCCACTGCTTCCTTGATATTCAACACCGGGAATAATCGGCGTATGCACAGCAATAGGAACGAAGTATAGAAAGAATGGCGTATCGCTTGATTGCGAATCGATCCAATCGCTCGTATTTTTATCTGTAAATTCTGCCGTCCTGGTCTCATTATCGTCAGTGATTCCGGTTTGGTAATCATAACTATGATCAAAGCCGACAAGTTCTGGACCGCCAACTCTTCCTGAACTGTTATAACCTAAATGCCATTTTCCAATACAGGCCGTAATATATCCTTCATTTTTAAGACGGGCTGCCAAATTATTATTTGGTGAAACAACATTTGGATCGCCTCCGCGAATTATCCCCCATTCTCTGACATCCCGCCAATAATATCGCCCGGTGAGTATGGCATATCGAGAAGGAGAGCATAGGGATGATGGGGTATATGCGTTCATAAATTTTCGTCCTTCTGTAGCCAATCCATCTATAGCCGGTGTTTGAACAAGGCTTTCAGGTGCGCCATAAGCACCTACCGATCCAATCCCTAGGTCATCTGCGTATATAATGACAATATTTGGTTTGTTCTGGGCATAGACCGAAAGTCCGGTCAGAAAAACTGATACACAGGCAAAACAATGTAAAAATAGCTTTCTAAAAATTCTCATTATATCGCATGTACATATCCATCAGAAGACATAATATAGGCTTTCTCTTTGTATAATGCCGTGCAGGATTCTTCAACCTTATTTCCCATCTGGTACTTAAAAATTTCATTCGTGGTGCCATCTCCATTGCGGATTGCACGCAGTTGGAAAGTTTCGCGATTCGTTGGCTTTGACTTAATATCCAAACGGATTTGATCCAATTCCAGGCTTCCACTTGGGTTTGCAATTGTTTGAGACCAAACAGTTCTGAGGGAAAGTAATAGAGTCAATATTGTGACTTGGATCTTAATTTTCATATCAATTCTTTAAGTGCTTATCAAGAAACTTAACCATGAAGTCCATGGCCAGTTCATACCACTGTGGATTTGTCAAAAATACGTGAGGAGCACCGTCTATGACCAGTAAATCATGGTCAATCCCTAGTTTGGTCATTTTACTTCTGTAGCTGCTCCCCCTTGTGCTCTCATTGTCTTTTGAACCGCAGATAAATGCCACTGGTGGATCATTTTTATCCAAATGTACCAATGGAGAGGCCAATCTGTAAGTTTCAGGGTTTTCGCTCAAGCTACCACTCAAGAACACGCGATAGAAATACTGTTCCTCCGAAGCTGACACTTTTCTGATCCGATCAGTTTCCAGGTCTGACTGAGCAGCCATTGGAATAGCTACACGCACCATCGCATCTCCCTCTAAGTCGTCCAATTTGGGCCATGCTCCTTCGCTGTTACCAGAAGATGCCACCAAAGTTGCCAGATGACCACCGGCGGAAAATCCGGCTACTCCAATTCGGTCAGGATCAATTTGATATGTCTCCGCATTCTTCTTCAGCCACCTGATAGCAGCCTGTATGTCCTGTATCTGGGCTGGAAAAGGGGCCTCCCCCGCCAGACGATAAGATACTGAAGCAGCGATGTAATCCCTTTCTGCCAATCCCCGACAGGCTCGATGAAAATTTCTACGATTGCCTTTGATCCAGGCACCACCATGCAATCCAACTATACAAGGCGTTTTGTTATCTAGGTTCTTGGGAATAAATAAATCCAGTTTCAATTCCCGATCACCCAACTTCAAATAAGTGACATTAAATACCTCTTTTACTTCAAATCTCTTATTCGATTGGGAAACTGCTCCTCCTATGAACAATAAGGACAATGATAATACCATCAAAAGTGATTTGATTGTTGACATTTCTGAGTTTTATTCAATCGCTGTTAGATATCCCCCCGAATTGAGGATGAAGATTTTACCATTGTATATTGCCGGCACTGACTCTTCAGTCTTGTTGGCCATGTGTACCCTCCAAAGCATATTGGTAGTGCCATCATTATTTCCCTTTTGATCCACACAATACAGATAAGGAGCCACCGTCGAGGCGAAATAAACCCGGTCATTTGCACCAATGACAGGTCCGGTCAATCCTCCACCTCCATTAAATGTCCAGTTCAAATTGCCTGTTGTGGAGTCCACAGAAAACACCTCTGCGCCAATCGGAATGCCTCCAAGTCCTCTCCCATTCAGGCAAGAGAGAAACACTGTTCCATTGTGATAACCGGGTGTCACGTTGTACATTTTGCCCTTAAGCGCAGGTGTCCACAGCACTTCTTTCGTTTCCGGATCCAGACACCTGAAAGTCCCTCCTCCAACAGGAAGGAAGATTTTCCCTTCTCCACTAATGGCCGACCCTGAATCCGATCCGCCACTAAGCTGATACTTCCAGATGTTTTCGCCGGTCTTCTTGTCAAACTTGTATAGAAAATGATCCCAACTACCAAAGAACACATGGTCACCAATAATCAAAGGCTCGCTACAGGTCGATCGTTCAGTCCGATACCTCCAGACAATTGTTCCGGTTTCAGCGTTGAGACAATTGACATATCCATCGACACCCGGGAGATAGATCATTCCATCACTATAATTCGCAGAACCCCAGACCCAACCAACCAGCTGTTTCCAGATCAGTTTGCCTGTGTTTACATTGACACAGTAGTAGTATTCCTCGCCTCCCTGGGATCCGAAGTATACCTTGTCATTAGCAATGACTGGCGCACCGCAAATAGACCCGCCCACTTCAAACTTCCATACCTCTTTACCTGAATCAGCATCTACGGCGTACAAAAAGCCATTGGGTGATCCGATAAAAACTTTCCCCTGAGCAGCTGTCGGTTTCGATTCATAATACGCACCACCCGCCACCTGATCAGTCAAAACGCGATAATCATCGATCATAAAACTTTTGATAACAGAATGCTTCCAGAGTTCTTTTCCTTTTTTGGTATCCAGACAGTAAGCATAGAGATCCGTATTGGTCAGAAGAAGTCTGTCATTTGAAAGCACCAAATCACTCAAAATGTAATGATCTCCGACTTGTTTCTTCCAGACCTCCTTTAGCCCGGAATGATGGTCAAGCTTTGAAACTTCTCCATTGATTGAAACTACATATACGAAGGACTCATCCGCCACCGGACGTGATCTGACCCAATCTGAGGTCTTGTACTCAGCAAGAAGTTTTCCTGTTTTTTTGTCAAGGCTCAATAGCTTCTTAGTTGCCGAACCTATGAAAACCTTATCCCCAACTACATATGAAGTTGAGAAATGGCGAAAAGCATTCGGTTCAGGATCTGAGACCTTGTATTGCCATTTAATCTCTCCTGAAACTTTATCAAGACAGTAGACTGAACCTGCATTTGTTCCTACATAAACATTGTCATTATCTACTTCTACTTTTCGATTGACGGCACCATCCAACCTTAGTTCCCATGAAATTCTTTGGGCGGATGAAGGCCGGTATATTCCCTCAGCTTTCAGGCAGAAGATATCCCCTTGCTGATTCCCAACATATATGCGATTGTCCTCAAGCAATGGGTCAGAGAAAGTCGGTCCGATGTTGAAATCCCAATAACGTTTTCCAGTCTTTGTGTCTTTGCAGATGATTCGAGTAAAGGGCGAACATAGAGGAGGTCTCTCTTCAATATCATGTATGGTGTAAGGAAATACCGTGTACTTTTCGTTAGCATCAAGCGGTGCGTAACCCATCTTGTAGTCCACATGACCTGACTCTATTTCCTTGTCTATCTCGCCTGTTTTTCTATTAATAAAAGTAATGTCTTTGGCAATGCCTTTATTACCACGACTGCCGATTTCGCGAAGTAGAATATGGTCTTCCAACAGTACTGGTGATGACACCATGGCAGGTGTACTAAATAGCTGATCTCCTCTAATGATCGGAACATGAGTTGATAAATCTTTTACCTTTCCTGTTTCCAAATCCAACTTCCACATGATGTTTCTCATCCCCGGAGAGGCTAAATAAACATCATTCTCAACAACAAGTGGCTTAGACTCCCATCTCAGTCCCACCGGAAATTCCCAGGCCATCTCACCTTTAACGGGTCCGTCAGCTCCTGAAAATCCAGTTCTCTGCGGATTTGCCTTGTAATTTGACCAGTCAATATCTTGCTTTCTTGGAGGTGTTGGGTTTTCAGTGTTAACCACTTCATAAGGATAATCAACAGATTTAGGATCATCCTTCAGCCCTTTTTGAAGTCGATTTAATTCCGTATACCCATTTTTAACAACAATCTTAAATTGGTCTAGCTCCGTCTCTGAATAAACCTGTGCCTCTAAACCCTGAAACACGGGGTTCCACTTGGAGTACTTGTTAAGATGCTGATCAATGGCATAATAATCTTCCCCCAGCCAAACACCTTGTTGTTGAAGGGATACGGCCCATAATTTCATCATTAGAAGACGCAGATCGTAGTTATCCCAGGTTGTTGGTGATTCGAACACTTCTTTGCGCAAACGGTCAATCTCACGATCTCCACTAGGATATTTTGATACATCATATCCCATCTGGGCAAAAGCAAATGAAACAGTCAGAACAAAAATAACCATCGTTAAAAAAATAGTTTTAGACATAACCTTATCTTGTTCAATTTTTATTAACAATAAGTAGAGGTATCACATTAGCCCTTTTCTGATTTTACTGAAATGCATATACGTATCCATCAGTCGCTAGCAGATATGCCATGTTGCCATAAATTGCGGGGATGGTTTCTTCCAAAATTCCGCCGATTTTGGTGCGCCAGATAATTTTCGGAGATCCGTCGGGGTTGGGCTCAACATCAAGGCAGGTAACGTATGATTCTGTAGAAGATCCAACGATTACCGTGTTCTCAGTACAAGATGAGCCCGTCCATCCGCCAGCTCCTGTATATTCCCACAGTTTTTCACCGGTCTTATTGCTAATACAGTAAAGTGTGCCACCAAGGGCTGCACCATCATGGTCTATGGATGTAGATACAAAGGTTTTGTCTCCGGAGCAAGACGGGGTGGCATTCATCACGGTTTTGCCAAGTCCGTTACGTGGATCTTCAAAAGCCCAGTAGCGTTCTCCTGTATCGCGATCAAGGCCACAAAGGCGGCCATCGGTTCGGCAGATATACATGTTTCTCCAAAGGATTCCTGCAGCGGAATCCGGAAGGCCACCGAAAGAGGAGTAGGCCCACTCGACCTTGCCGGTCTTTTTATTAATGGCGAAATACTGGCCGTCCCATGATCCGGTGTAAACACGCTTATCGTCAACCGCCGGGGCAGGGTAAACACCACCATTGGTGAGGTGTTCCCACACTTCTTCCCCGTTTTCTATATCGAGCGCGATAATTCTTCCATCAACAGTACCAGTGTATACTTGAGTTTCGTCGGGGGTAGATGTGGTCCAGACCCAGCCAACATTGCTGCTCCAAATCGGGCTGCCGGTTTTAGCATCAACACAATACATTTCATTATTACCGCCCTGCTGCCCGAAATAAACTCGTCCGTTGTGGACGGAGGGAGCTCCTGATACTTGCCCCGAAGTTTCGAAACGCCAGATCTCATTCCCTGTTTTGGCATCCATGGCAATCACAAAGCGAGCAGGGGTCCCCACATAAACGGTTCCATCCTTAACGGTAGGCGGACTCTGAAAGTCACCTCCACCTGCTACAATATCACCCATAATGCGTTCACCATTTTCATCAAATGTCGATTCAATCAAGCTTCGCCTCCACTGGACCTTTCCTGTTTCAGGGTTTAAGGAGTAGAGATACAGATCGGAGCTGGTAGCTAGGATTCCTTTATCAGTACCTGATAAGTCAGCAAAAATCTGATGATGACCGGCCTGCCCGGTCCAGAGTTTTTTGTAACCGGTATCGTTAAATTCAAGCGCGCCAACATTTCCATCGAGAGTGGCATAATAGACCCGGTTTGCAATCACCATGGGTTTAGATCGAACCCAATCGCTGGTTTTGTTTTTCCAAAGCAGTTTACCAGATTTTAGGTCAACGCAATACAGCTCTTTGGTAGCTGATCCAATGAATATCTTTCCTTGTGAGATGACCGGGTTCGAGAATAACTGGAAGGCCCTTGCTTCACCTTTGTTAAGTGGATTGCGCCAAAGGGCTTTTCCACTTTCACGATCAATAGCGATTAATTCTCCTGCTTGAGTTGCAATGATCACTATGTTTTCGTGAACGGCAGGTGTCATGCGAATCGGGGATTCCGCGTCGAATGCCCAGCGAATCCTGTTGCCTCCATGCAGATTAAGAGCATGCAACGTCCCGTTATCAGTGCCTGCAAAAATTAAGTCATCGTCCATGACAATCTCCCCAAATAGATCTCCTACGTGATAAGACCACCAGCGCTGGCCGTTTCGGCGCTTAACTGTCACCGTGTTTTGCATGATGGCTGTGGCAGGTCCAGCTTTCAGGTCCAATCGGCCGTAGGGGTAAACCAGAAACTCTTCGTTGGCGGTGACGGTAGTTGTTCCCCGGCGGTAGTCGACACGATTAGCATCCACCTGCCGCCGGATCTTTCCGCTTTTTTTATCAATGTAGAAAACGTGTTTTACGTCACCCTCGAACTCCCAACTTCCACTTACAGCTCGCATAACCACATCCTTTTCCAGAATGACAACATTTGATGCTCCTCGTGCTGTAGAATACATTTGAAGGCCATCTTGTTTTGTTCTCCAGATCACCTCACCCGTAGATTCGTCCAGGCAATACATCAAGGTTCGCATAGAAGGAGAGGTGATGTAAACACGCCCGTCTTCTACAGAAGCAGAAGCGTAGAAAGAGTGACCGGTCGGGAATTTCCAGGCAATCTCACCTGTCGTTGGACCTGGATCCTTTGAAAGACCTGATTGAAGTGGACTTCCGCCAAAGAACGCCCAGTCGTGTGGTTTTTTAACAGGAGGGGCTTTCGATCCGCGTATTTCTGTAATGTATACAGGGGTTTCATGCAACCGTTCCATAATAGCATAAGCTTCGTCAATCTTGGGATAGTTCTCTGGCGGAGTTGGTCCCCAATGTGCCAGATCATACCCAAGTTCATGCAGGTCCTTGAGGTCAACCCCTCTATTGATCATATGACGGAACCAGGAAAACAGAACAGATTGACGGTAAACAGCATTTTCCATGTTGGTTGGAGTTTGCATCACGCCCTTGCGGGCTTGATCAATATCTTCAATTCCAGTAGGATTGAATTCCTGTGCATTTACTCCTGTAAAAAGGATTGCAAGTAAAATGACTAAAGCATAATGTTTCATAATTGTAAATTTCTTCGTTGATCAAAAAAATAAATTAGTTGCGCTACCGCAGGCCATTCACGGAACATAACTTCAAATCCAGAACCAATGAGAACTTGCTGATTTTCTCTTTATTATTCAAATCAGGTATATCCAATTCAGCATCTCCGCTTGGGTATTTTATATCCTGAGCACTCAACTCAATGCAACAAAGCAGTATTATGAGAAATAGCAATCCTCTTTTCATTCTCTTACTTTTCAAAATTTACAGTTCCATCCGAGTAAGGAACCTTGACCGATTTTGTTCCCCACTTGCTCTTTTTTGGTCCCATCACATATTCCAAGGTTCCCCCCTGAACGATATCCTCATGTCTCAGCCAAACATTGTTGTACGGTTTCCTATTCAGCTTTACTGATTGGATGTAAATGTTCTTTTCGTTAAAATTCTTTGCTATGATTTTGAAAGTCTTTCCATTCTCCAGATTTAAAGTTGCCTCCTCTAATAATGGAGAACCAAAAATGTAAATACCTCCTGATGGATTTACCGGATAGAATCCAAGAGCACTAAAAACGTACCAAGCTGACATTTGTCCCGCATCTTCGTTCCCAATGTACCCATCAGGAGCCGCTTTATAGAATTCTTTGTCCACCTGGTGGATTAGTTCTTGAGTCTTCCATGGTTGCCCAACGTAATTGTACAAATAAGCTACATGATGGCAAGGTTCATTTCCATGTGCATATTCACCAATCAATCCGGACACATCAAGCACCTTAGATTCACCGATGTAGGGCAAAGAGAACAACTCATCCAACTTACTGGCCATCACTTTCTTTCCACCCAGCATTTCCTGAAGTCCATAAACATCATGAGGCACAAACCACAAGTATTGCCAGGCATTTCCTTCAGTGTAGTCTCTATCCAAAAATTCCTCTCTATGATGCGCTCTTGGGTCAAATGGATCCCGGAATGTTCCGTTGTTTAATTTGGCCCTAAAAAACTTAGTCTCAGGATCCCATACATTTCTAAAATACTGAGACCTTTTTAAGAATTCCTGACTGGTTTCTTGGTTTTTGATTTTTGAGGCCATCAGAGCAACAGTCCAATCGTCATAGGCGTGCTCTAAAGTCACAGACACTCCGGTTCGGACCAGGTCAGTCGGGTGATATCCCTTTTCCAAATAATGCATCTGACCATAATACGAAGGATAAATATTCCTAGCCACTGTGCTGTCTATTCCAGGGTTATTGGCCGAAACGACCATGGCATCCAGCAGATCAGCAGGCTTGGCTGTTGTCAGTCCTTTCAGATATGCATCCGTTACTACTGGAAGAGAATGAAGACCGATCATACATGTATTTTCTCCCTGGTACATACTCCACATTGGAAGCATTTTGCGCGGATTTTCACGATAAAAATTCAGCATAGTGTGGATGATGTCATTCGTTCTTTTCTGGTGGATCAATGTAAAGAGCGGATGCGTGGCACGGAAGGTGTCCCATAGTGAAAACATCGTATAATGGGTAAAATCATCCGTTTTATGTACCTCGTGATCCATACCCCGGTATTCGCCATTTACATCATGATTGATGGTCGGGTGAATGTTGTTGTGGTATAGAGCGGCGTAAAATTTTGCAACTCTATCTTCATCACCCTTGACCACAATCTTGCCCATTTGCTTTTCCCATTTTTGGTCAGCTTCAATGCTCACTCTCTCAAAATCCCAATCGGGTATTTCGGCTTCAAGGTTTTCAAGTGCATTGGACATAGACACAGAAGAAATCGCAATTTTGACCATAATCACTTCACCATCTTCCGTTTGAAAATTGAAGATACCTTTGATTTTGTCTCCAGTATGATCCGGTAGATTCCAAAATAATTTCTTCTCACGGTTATAAGGCTGGCCAATGGGGTCATGGAAAACATGCGATGAAAAAGGCTTGGAAAATCGCATAGCAAAATAAGTATGTCTATTTCGTGCCCAAAGCCCACTTGTTATTCGATAGCCAGAAACGGTTGTTTCATCCAAGACCCGTAAGTGTGAGATTTTGACCTTGTCACCCCCGCCATGAATGTGATGTTGCAAGTCCATCATGATATGCGTTTGATCAGAGTCTGGGAAAGTGTATTTATGGAAGCCAACACGCTCGGTGGCTGTCATCTCCGCATTGATATCATAATCCAGCAATCTGACCTGATAATATCCGGGTCTAGCTGACTCATCTTCATGACTGAACCGAGATCTGTAACCGGCATCCGGATCATCATGCGAGCCGGAGTTGACCTGAATTTCACCAACCGTAGGAACTAGCAACAGATCTCCCCCCTCTGTCAAGCCAGTTCCACTTAAGTGCACCTGGCTAAACCCTTTAATATTCTTGGCATCATAATGATATCCACCTGCAGCATCCCATCCTATGGTTTCCCAATCTGGTCCAGCAGATACGGCACCAAAGGGCACCATGGCATGAGGAAAAGTATGACCATGTCCACCTGTTCCAATGAAAACATCCACCTTGTCCGTCACTTTTTCTTGGGCAAAAACAAATGTCCCAAACAACAGGAGAACGATAATCAAAGAGGACAATTTGTGTTTCATTTTCAATGTATTATTACTTACACGTGTTCTAAAAAAGACCTGCATTAGCATTTAAGTACTGCTTGTTACTATTGTTTGATAAACCTTAAAACTTTTCCTGATGCCTCCAGAAGATACATTCCTGGAAGTAAGGACTTGATATCGATTGTCTTTGATGATCCTCTATTCAATTCCTGACCCTGCATGGAGACAACCTTCCATGATTCATGTCTATCCAATGTAAGCATAGAAGTTGCAGGATTTGGATAGACCTTTATTTCCACAAAATCTCCTTCAATTCCAGTGATTGGCTCTTCAGAAAAGGTGTAGGTATATGTAGCTTCATCAATCAAATCTCCAGCCCCATCGACATCTCCATAAACCTTCACATTCAGGCTGTGCGTTCCAATGTCAGGAACCCAGGAAGAAAATTCAGAACCGTCTCCATAAAGTTTAAATGGGGTCAAATTATCTGTAAATACCCTGGTTCCATTGTCCAGATCAAAAGTCATGCTTCCAACATGGTTTTCTGCATCAGTTCTTGCACGAATGTTGAGTAGTACCATTGGAAAGTCGCCAACATTGTAGTCTTCGTCTTCTGTCAAATTGGTGATTAGCTGATTTGTACTTTGTTGAATAAGACTGATGCCTTTCAGATAAGTACCCTTAACAACGGTGAGGCTATAATCGTCTTCATCAAGCACAGTACCTGCTCCGTTAGCTTGTTCATAGGCTTTTATATTTAAAGTATATGTGCCTGGACTAATAGCCCAATCCGTATAGTCATTTCCATCTCCAAATAGGGCAAATGGGTATTGGTTGTCCGTTGAAGTATGCTCCCCATTGTTGAGGTCAAAAACGACGCTCCCTACTTCAGATGAAGCTGTTGCATATATGTTCAAACCATCGCGTAGATCCAGTTCACTCATCGTAATCTGGTCGTCTCCCACAAGTGTATGTTGTACGGATTCATTCAACTCAACAAGTAAATCGACATCCTGTAAGTATATACCGGTACAGGCTCCCTGAATATACCTATCCCAATCGCCTAGTGGCCATATTTCTGCAGACCACTGCCTTAAATTTTCAACAGCGTCACAGTCCATTCCTATTTGCTGAAAAAGTGGAATTACCGTGTACATGGCATCAGCTTCATTAGTATTCTGGGCGTTTGAACATCCATTACCGCTAGGATTTGGGAAAAGGCAAGCGCCAGGTGGATTTGTTTGCGGCTCGTAATCTGCTGGTTCTAACAAATGCCACTCATCGAATCCTCTGAGCCAATCCGAAACCTGAAGGCTAGTTACCTTGTCCATAAACGCATTAAGCATGTGACCTGCTATTTTGTTCCTTAGACCTTCTTCATATTCATTCAATTTATCATGGATTATGGTATTACCTGCTTTGTTGCTGTAAAGTCTCCAAGGGCTAACTTCTCTCATGTTCCAGGCACTATGATTAACCTCAGAATTATTATTGTCAATGACATCATTGTCCCGCTGCTGATATGCTTTGAGTAAGTTTTGAAAAAGTCGTAAGGGTTCATGAAAGCCGGTATAAATATCCACTTCAGTGATATGCATAAAATTGTATGCCCAATCCACGGGTGCTACACGATTGGACCGTCTCATCCCTGCATTAAGAGTTAGTTGAAGTTGATACCAGGCAGTAGAAAAATAATAGCCTACTTCCTGTGCTTGCCCCTGAAATCTCGAAGTGCCCCTTACATCCCCTACAATGTGTGGAGCAATCGCAAATACAGTCCAATTGCTAAATGGCCATTGCGCGTGTTCAGCATATGGCTCATTTTTTGGAGTCAATCCTTCTACCCCAAACTCCTGCATAATCTCCCAATGTTTAACTGAATTCCATTGTGCCAAATTCATTTTAAATTCTTCCCGAAGTAAGTTCGTTGTGTTTTTGCTAAGCCCCGGACTAGCCAATACGGTCCACCAAAAAACGCCTCCCGCATCTGTCCAATTCTTAAATAAAAAATCCTGAACACCAGCACCAAGTTGAAACAGTTTATTGCTCAGCGCATCTCTTGAATTATTATATGTGTTAGCTTCATTGGCTTCAAAATCGGCTCTAATACCACTATATCCATAATTACCAGCAGACCTACCACCAAAACCTATTCCACTGATCATTTCCTCATAAGAAGATCCGGTCATCATGTCTTTTGGATGTACCCTTGGCAGCCAGCGATTCCAATCTGGAAATTGAAGTGCCACTGGCATTTCTCTGATGTTTAGTGTTCCCTTCAGGTCAAAAACCTTTTCAAGCTCCTCATCTGATGTTCCATTGGGAAAAAAATACGGGAGCATTTCTTCATCAGAATCTAAAACCATATCCAAACCAGCTCCAGCTGCCCACTCTTCTACTGGTTTACTATCTAGTCCCGGACCGGGCTGATAAGGAGGATTCCAAGGTCTGGCTCCCGCCGGTGCCGGAACATCCAGATTTCTGATATAGGATGTGATCTTTTCCCCTTCCTCTTCTGTTAATCCATGATATTCCGATCTTTTTACTATCGACTTATTGGAGTAGTTGAAATATTTCAAGTCGCGTCCATCTTGAGCATGACAATCTGCGCATGATGCAAGTATTGTCCCCATTACAGGTTCTGTCAGCACTGCGGTTCTCCATAAGTTTTCACCATCGGCAATATCCTGCGTATCCGAAGATGGAGGTTGCCAAGTACTGGGATCATCTTCCACAAAATCCTCGCTTGCGATCAATTCGTTCTTCGATTCATTGAGGATATTAAAATCCACCACCCGGTATCCGATGGAAACTTTATCATTGGCTGCATTAAATCTGAAAGCAACTGTATTGTCACCATCCAATAATCCCTCCGAAGAAATGTCAAAGTAGATGCGAACTGTACTATATCCACCTCCAATACCTCCATAGTTGCTGTCCGGACTTGGTATGGTGACATTGCTGTTAGTCAATGCTGTCCATTTTCCAGAATTATTGAAACTAACCTCCACTTTCCCTTCTAAACTAAAATTATTCACTTGCATGAACAACCATTTCGCTTCAGAACCTGTGACAAGCTGAAAAGACCTTGATTCTGTCGTTTGATCTACCCCCAGTACCTCCACAGGCAACAATATGTCAGGTGCGTTTGCAATACCTTGTCCAAGGGAGGCAGTCATGAGACCTACAATCATCAACCCTTTACAAAAAAATTTCCAACTCATGTCGCTTTCTAAATAAAATAAGTATTAATATTACACGTGTAATATTGCAATTATAGCGCAATATTTAATGTTTACCAATTTGAAGCGAACTAAACTTTTCATTATGTAGAGCAGCTGTCTAAAACAGTCATTTAATTCGAAAGATTGCTTTTACTAATGATATAAATCCACAATTAATTTTAAGATGAAACGATTTTTTCTAAGCATATTTTTTCTACTTCTGGTGGCACCAGTTTTCTCTCAGGTGAAAAATTTCAACTACTTCAAACTCTGTGTACTTAATGAAAAGGGAGAAGTTTTATTGGTGAATTTTAAGGACATGTGGGAACCAGCAGGAAGGAAATACGATAGCCCGGAAACCATGCAAACAGTTTTGAAACAAATGGCCAAGGAAATGGGAGTCGAAGTTGGCAGGCTGAAATTGAGGGCGATGATTGGCAAATATTATGGTGATGCCAAGTACCCAATCATGTTCAATTATGTAACTGCTCAGTATAAATCTGGTGAACTCGTAATCCCTCCAGGCTGTAAAGACATCAAATGGTACACACCTGAAGAAGCATTAAAGATCATTCCTTTCGATGGAATGAAAATGGTTTTGGAAAAGGTTTTTCAGGATGATAGCACGTTATGGGCAGGTGCATTGAACATTACCAAAGTTCCCAATTCTACCAAAAAACTGGCATCAGTCAGAGAGAAGTTTTACAAATATTGACATGGCGGATGTCAATATCATAGTCTCTGTCCAATTCCTTCTTCAATCTTAAGGGAAAGTGTCTTTATGAAAGAACTAGCATTAACTTCTTTACTGGCATTCTTTTCAATTTCCCTTTTTGCTCAAGGAATTACAAAGCGTCAGAAAGACTATCTCCTTAAAAATGCTGTCTCGATAAAAAACAATGAAGGCACCAACGGCTGGTCATTTCTTGACAATCAACTGAATGGGAAACGAATGGTACTGCTGGGGGAGCCCAACCATGGATCGAAGGAAATTTTTGAGTTGAAGAATAGCATAATTGAATACCTGCATCAAAAGCATGGTTTTGATGTATTGCTGCTAGAGTCTGGAATAGCAGAAATGATAGAAACGGAATTTGATAAGGAAAAGCTTACTCCTACTCAGATGGTGGGTAATCTCAAACCTCCAGCATGGCGTAGCTCAGAGTTTAAAACCCTAATGAATTACTCGAAGAAAAGCAATCTTATTCTCGGGGGTTTTGATTGTTTTGTTACAAGTGAGTCTTTTCAAAAAAAATTAAATCAACTTCTGACAGCATCAAATTTCAGCTCCACTGAGTTTGAAAAAATAGAGGCCCGCTTCTCCACGCAAATCGAAGCATTGAAAAATCGCAAACTCACTTATGAAGAAACGAAAATGTCTACAGAAAAGCTCATTGGGGATTATCAATCCTTGATAACAACTATTGGAGGCAAACAAAACCTAAAAGCCAAGGTGGTAGCCAGAGCTATTGAAAATAGGATCGGGTTCCTGCAATATCTGCTTCAATACAAAAAAGACAATGATTTTCACAAAAGACTAGCAGCCAGGGATTCCATTATGGCTTCCAATATCCTTTGGTTTATGAAGGAAGTATATCCTGACAAAAAAGTCATTATTCATTCGCATAACATCCATATTTCGAAGTTCAATAAACATGAAGAAATGATGGGTGAAAATTTGTATACCAAATTAGGTGATGCGTTCTTCAATATAGGCATGTTTTCAGCATCCGGCACTTATTCAGACTATACTGGGAAAATCAAGGACATCTCCCCAGCCGATACTTCGA
Organism: Cyclobacteriaceae bacterium; assembly: GCA_049115735.1. Lineage (GTDB taxonomy): Bacteria > Bacteroidota > Bacteroidia > Cytophagales > Cyclobacteriaceae > CAXBNB01. The sequence goes on from JAGDZP010000044.1 coordinate 48,879, forward strand.
GAACAGACATTAAGCATATTATTGGCTCGTTAACAGCGTCCGTGAATTACCTTCGCATTTCCGAAAAACCAAGAAAGGGTATAGAATGGGCATTCGAGGAAATAGTTGTGAATGATACATTCATTGACCTAAAGCAAACCCATGAAATGAAACTCTCAAAGAAATTCGATGCACTGATCTTCTTTGACAAAGTGTCCATTCCGAATTTCAAATACTGATATGTGGTAACTAGTTCTCCAAAGAATTAGAGTATTTAACAAGCTTAATCAAGTCCTGCTCTTCTTTGAAATTGATCCTATTCTCCTTGATAAAGGAGCTAATTTCTTTGCTTTGAAAATAATCTTCGAACTTATTCTTCCTGGCCGGGAGATGTTCTAATTCACCGCTTTTCGTATTTAGAATATAGTAACTGGACTTTTGCACATACTTGTTGTCTTTTTCGCCTACTGCCAGAGCCTTGTTGTAGTTGGCGTCTTTGTAGATAATTTCATATTTCTTAAGTAGAACGTAACCCTTTAGCCTTGTCAACCGCTGAAAAACTCCAACTGCTGGCACATCGCCAATTGTCCAATCTTTGTTGACGATGAAAGTCGTATAACTGCTATATAAAGGTTGCAACATGCTAAAGCTATCTACCCGATGCAATTTGACCATCATTATCCTTTTACTAGCCTGAAACAATAACTCCTCTTCGAGGATATTATACTTTAAAGGCATTTTTTCAAGAACACCATCCTTAGTCATCCATACATCACCAACTAACCAGCTGTCACTTAGAAAAGTGCTACCTATCAATCCCGGGGTTTTCATAGGGATTTCATATACTTGAGCACCGGGATATGAATTTGCTTGTACCTGGTTATTGATCACCCCCACCTGGGCGTCCAGTTCTTGAACAAACAAGGTCAAAACAAGGATTAGAATAACTTTTTTCATTCGATTAGTTTTAGTTTTCAGATTTATCGACACCCTATAATTTGTTTAAAAATAGCGTTCCCAGTTGCCCTTAGGCCACATGCTTTCTGCCCACTGTGCCAGATCTGATATTATGTTTTCATCAACCTTTATTTCCTGGAGTTTAGGAAGGAGAATATTGATTGCATCAGCCTCAATAGCATCTAATGAATCCCCACAACGATCTTCTCGTGGCATGAACTGACAAGCGTCATAACTTTCAACCGGCACATAATCCTTTGGCTCTATACACCACCAATAGGCTGCACCTCTATTTCTGATATCTTCGCAAACAGGCCAATCACTAATTTCAAATTCATTGGCTTTTCTCGTAAACTCCCTCACCATGGCGCCTGTCAGTTTTGCCCGAAGACCTGGTTCATAAGCATCCAGTTGGACGAAATCATCGTCATAACCATCGGAACTACTATAGTTCCTCCATGGGCTTACCTCCCGCATCGTCCACCCTGCACGAGAAACCTTATGGTGGTTGTCTCTTTGCTGATAGCATTTAAGTATATTTTGAAAGTAGCGAAGTGGTTCTAGGTGTCTGGTCACCCGACTGGCACGAAGAATATGCATGAAGTTATATGACCAATCAACCGGCTCTACTTCTCTGGGGTCGCGCATACCAGCATTGAGGGTCAACTGCAATTGATACCAGGCGGTGGATTCATAATAACCAACCACAGGATCCTGACCCTGAAAATGGGAAGTAAACCTTTCGTCACCGACAATGTGAGGCGCCAGGGCGAAGAGCGTCCAATGCCTGGTTGGCCACTGACGTGCCTCAGGTACCGGGGCTCCTTTTGGCGTTACTCCTTCAACCTCAAACTCCTGCATTATTTCCCAATGTTTGACGGAAGTCCAGCGGGCGATATTTAACTTGTAATCTTCATTCAGCAGATTTGAAGTGTTTTTTGAAGTACCCGTACTTTCCAGAACAGTCCAGGGGTGAAGCCCTTTTTGAAAACCTTCCCACAAAAACATTCTACCCGCATTAGATAATATCATTATAGCATCATGCAAGCCATAATCGATTTCGTTTAATCCTGCCGTTCCCTGTGTTTCAAATAGATTTCTCACCTTGACATAACCGGTGTACATCCTGCTGGCTGTCCAGTCTTTTTTTGTCATCAAGTCTTTTGGATGTACTTGTGGTAGCCATTGCTTCCAATCCGGAAATTGGATAGCAACGGGCATTTCCCGGACATTTAATGTAGCCTTTATATCGAAGACTTTGGCTATGCCTTCTTTAGAGGTGCCGTATGGCAACAGGTATGGCATCATTTGCTCATCCCTGTCAAGCACCCATTCCAAACCAGCACCAGCAGCCCATTCTATGGCTGGAATATCATCCAGTCCAGGGCCAGGTTGATAGGGAGGATTCCATGGCCTTGCCTGCTTGGGAGCAGGAGTATCCAACGCCCTGATATAGTCGGCTATCTGTTTTCCCTCCATTGTACTAAGCCCATGGAATTCCGCACGCTTAATGATCGACTTATTGGAGTAATTGAAATATTTCAAATCTCGTCCATCCTGGGCATGGCAATCGCTACAGGTGGCTTTAATTCTTTTTCCGGCAGGAGATTGAATAAGCTGTGCCGTGTACCATAGCTGTTTGCCTTCTGATACTGTATTGATTTCAGGCACTTCCCACATAGAAGGATCATCATTTTCGAATTGGTCTTCTCCCAGTAGAAAAGTCCCATTCTCGTCCAGAAAGTTAATGTCCAATATTCGGTATCCCGAAGACACTTCATCCGATTTGTCAAAGCGGAACTGTAGTATATTGCCTCCTTTTTGTAGTCTTCCGAGTTTATCAATTGGAATAGTAAACCGTATAGTGCTGTAGCCACCTCCGATACAGCCAAACCCCTCGTCGGGTTGATAACAGTCAGCATTGTTGTTATTGAAAAGCAACCAGCCGCCATCATTGAGCCGCAGACTTCCTTTATTGGAATACTTAAGGTTGTTGGCTTGCAAGTAGAGTGTGGCTGCTTTGGCCTGTCTTGTCCATTCAAAAGTGACCTCTTCAATAGTGCCTTCACTGCCTAGAACTTCCACCGGCAACATCGAATTTGCCCATATTGCCTGCTGAAAAAGCAAGACCGTGATAAAAAGAAGTGACAAAAGAGTTTTCATTAGTTTATTCCATTCTTCAATAAATTCTTAGCAATGATATTTCTTTGAATCTGGTTGGTGCCTTCATATATCTGGGTGATTTTGGCATCACGGTATAGCCGCTCAACTTCAAATCCTCGGATGTATCCACTCCCTCCAAATATTTGTACGGCATCAGCGGTTCTGTTCACAGCTACATCACTTGCAAAACGCTTGGCCATACTACAGGCCGTGCCTGCAGCAATGTCATTGTCGAGCATTACTGCTGCCCGGTGCACCAGTGATCGGGCGGCCTGGACGTCAGTCGCCATATCGGCCAGCATCCACTGAATACCCTGATTTTCCGATAGAGGCTTGCCAAACTGCTTTCTTACCTGGACATATTCCAGGGAAGCCTCAAGGCCCGCCTGGGCAATTCCAACTGACAGTGCACCGATTCCAACCCTGCCATTTTCCAGGACACTCATCATGATATAGAATCCACGATTCAACTCTCCTAATAGAGCATCCTCAGGAATTTCTACGTCCTCAAAAAACAAAGCACTTATCTGGGAAGCACACTGTCCCATCTTATGATCCTTTGGCCCACGTGTGACTCCTTTCTCATTTAGATCTACAATAAAAATACTCATGCCTCTGTGTCCGGCATCAGGATCGGTACAAGCCAGCACAAATCCTAAGTCTGCAACTGGTGCATTGTGTATCCATTGTTTATCGCCAGACAGCTTCCAGCCTGTTGCAGTTTTTTCAGCAGTTGTACGAATACCTGAAACATCCGACCCAGCCTCCGCTTCGGTAATACAGTATGCGACTTTAAGTTCATTGGTCAAAATCTTCGTCATGTATTGCTCCCTCTGTTCATCCGTACCATATTTTGAAAGCAAGGCACCAATCAACTCCACTACGCCGCATTGATCGGCCACTGATGCATAGCCCCGGGAAAGCTCTTCCATCACCAGTGCATAGGCATAAGCATCCAGGCCACTTCCTCCATATTCAGTAGGTACGGTAATTCCAAACAGCCCATACTCACCCATCTGCTTATATATATCAGCCGGAAATGATTCCTCTTCATCCAATCTTTCTGCATGCGGTCTGATGTATTCGTTGGCAAAAGTCCTTGCCATATCCTTCACCTGCTCGTAAGTTTCAAGACCCTCCTTAGGTAAATGTATCATCTCAATTATTTACAAATTCTAATTTCTTACACAATCCGGATTGAACATCACAACGTCCATCCTATTTGCATTCCAGGAATGCGAGGCATATAGCCACTCTCCATTTATTTTATGAAATATGTCTGTCGTTTTTTGATCCGTTCGGACCGAATCGCCTGTCGCCCTTTCTATGAAATAGCCTTTGGCAACATATTGATGGATAGCTAAATCTTTTTTGACTGTCCAATTGTCATAATAAGGTCCGGCATCCCAATCTGCTGTCAGGTCATACTCTCCGAAAAACTCAATTCCCCATTCAATGATCGCCTCACGTCCAACCAGAATATTGCCATTTTGAGGCATGTACACTGGCTCTGAAATGGTGTTTTCGGTATAAACCTGAGCTACGGCCTTTGGCGTCTTTGCGGCCAACATTCGACCAAATCGATCTCCAGCCATTTTCAAAATGGCTTCCTTCTCCTGTTCCGGGTCAAAAACCTCTTTGGAACTTTCTTCCGGGCTTGTCCGGCAAGAGAAAGCCAACAAAGCAGCTAATATGAGTGTTAGGTTTGTTTTCATTGCAAATCAGTTTAGTTCTGGTAGTTCCTGTACAACCTGCAAGTCGTCCAGGTCTACTTGAAAGTCTTTAGTGTTATTCTTTCCAGCTATATAGATGGTAGTTTTAGCTTCAGTAGTATCAGTATAGAAATCAAAGGAAACCAACTGCCAGTCTTTGTCTGGGACAGTTGAATTGTTCCATCCCAAAAACTTCCCCGAGTTGAAAGCGCCTGTATGGATTTCAGTACTATCACCACGAATGAGGAAGCTGGCTGTATACTTCTTGCCCGGTATCAATTGTACTTTTTGAGAAATACCCCACCAATCACCACTTTGGGCTTGGTATGATAAATATTTCTGCGACTCTGCCGCGTTACCCTCCTTTATAGCGAAAGCCTCTGGGGCTGTGGTCGGTCTGCAAATCCAGGGCGCCTTCATCTGGCCCAATTCAGAATCTTCAAAACTTCCGTCCAAGAGTAAATTATTACCGACCTTTCTGTTGAGCGTGAGTTGTCCACTGTTTTGCTTAATGCAAGAGGCAAAAACTATCGCAATGAAGAAAGCGAAATATGGTGACATGCTCCTATTCACGATCATAACTTTTTATTCCTACCAAATCACCGCCCGATATTAGCGGATTCCCAACTAGTCCTATGGACTCAATTGTCACTTTTCCTTTGTCCCAAATAATAATTCCACTTTGGATTTCTTCTATCTGAAGCTCGCCAATTGGGTAAACCAACTTGAAAGGAGCAGCACTTTTTCCCATATAGCTAGCAACTATCGTTTGCTCATCTGGTGAAACGTATAACATGGCTGGTTCCTTTCCACATGTGAGTTTAACTGACCCAATATTCAGTAATCCGGAGGCACTCTCAATAGCATACTTTGATTGAAGCATTGGCCAGTCGATCTCTCCATTTTGGTTCCATCGCTTTACAGGCTTGTGCCAATCAAAAAGGTCGACTTCCATACCCAGAGTTTTGCCATCACGGCTGTACTCTACCTTCCATTTTCTCTCTTCTTCTCCAGAATAAGTTTTCCTTGGGTCAGCTAGGTCAACTACCTCACCTCGTGCAACTGCTTTAACAAAAGCCCCGGTGCTTTCATAATCACCTCGTTCAACCACTTCTGAATAAAAACCATTTTGCGGTTGTCCTTGATAGAATTCACCGGGCCAGGCCAGCTCCCAAAATGTCTTTGCCGGCCCTTTGTAGTTGTACAATTCCAGCACAAGAGTTCCATCTTCCATTGTATTTAATACCACCTGATCATTCTTACCTAGCCGGGAAATTGTAAAAGGTTTTATGGCCAGAAGGATACTACCGGATTCAATAACAACCACAGATTCCGGTTCAACAATTTTAGGAAAGGAAGCAACCTCTTTGTCCATTACCCATACCTTATCCTTAGCAGAGTCCCATCGAGCCACAGCCACGATTGCCTTGGCACTGGAGTAGTGATCAAGTGCTCCCATCGATTGTGGGACATAAAGGCCAATCGCTCTATTGCCATCTTGCACACCTTGAAAATTACCTTCATCAGGCAGCAAGCCTGAAGTCCCTCGTCCTATTCCTGCTGAAAAATACCCTAGCCAATGATCGTTGAGTAGGTATCTGGTATATATCGAACCAGCCTGTGGATTGTCTGGCCGTTGATAATGAATGGCGAAAACATTGGACTGCCATGCAATGTAGCGGTTGGCCTGATTGGATAAATTTCTTGAGGCAACACCAAACGAGTAGGTCTTTCCTTTATAAGTTGAGGTTGCCAGGCCATCCTTTTTACCAACTGTTTCAACAATTTGGTCGTTTGTCACATCAGCTGTCATCAGACCCTGCAACCAGGAGGGCACTTTACCATCGTCTATCCAAGTCTGAAATGATTCCATTTCTTTTTCTTTGAGAAGGTATGATCCACCCTTGCCTACTACAGAACCATGATAAGCTCGTCCATGCGGACCAGCCCAACGTCCGGTTGGTTCGTGCATGTGCAGTGCCGCTCCAAGCGCAATTCTGGACATCATCAACTTTGCTTTCAGCTTCGTGGGTGGGTGTGCCACGTACTTATGCAAGCGATGCAAAACATCAATGGCTACAGCTGTGTAGGGGGTGCTATTGTATTCATAAGCTCCTCCTGATTGGTTGGTGAAATCCATCCAACGCTGAAACTTGTTATATCCCCTCTGGGCGATTTCCTCTTCGCCTAGCAGCTCTCCGCCCAGGCAAGTGTTGTTGACGTCTTTCAAAACTATGTTGGTGTATTTTAGCCCAACATCAACATTGCTGATGTTCAGAAGACCAAGCCTAATGCTCTCTTTCAACTGCTCGACAGTCTCCGGTTTCAGCTTATCAGCATGCTCAATAACGATAGGGATCAAAGAATGAAGTAGGAATTGAACAGCATTCAGATCCTCTACTGCTTCCATTTCTATTTCCCATCGGAAACCTCCGTAATGTGGTGAAGTTGAATCAAGCTCCTGCCCGTAAAGTATCCCGGGGATGATTTTTTCTACATTGGCTAAATCTTCCGGTGTTCCATTGACCAGTAGTTTTTCACAAAGCCTTGCCGATGCTCTGGGGCCATGAAAAGTCTCTCCTCCAACTTGCTTCCCCACCATATACATTTCATAATCAAATGACTCAGGTAATGGTAAAGGTACTTTCTGAGATGAATTTTTAGGTAATTCAGAGGCCTCCCTTTTTTGCACTTCATTGCATGCAAAAAACAAGACAAGAAAGAAGATATATCTTGTGGAACTAAGCACTCTTTTATTTTATGAGTTTTCCGCCCTTTATCTTTGATTTGCCTATCAGGCCTACGGTTTCTAAGGACACTTTGCCATTTTGCCAAACAATTAGTCCGGATTCCAGTCCTTCCAGTTTCACACTGCCTTTTGGTAAGTTCAATTCAAAAGGTGCTACTTCAGGGCCATGATAGGCAGCTACAACCGTTTTCCCGTCGGGTGATACATAGAGCCATGCCGATTGATTACCACAGTTCAATTCCACATCCTTAACCGACACCTTGCCCTCCATGTTCTGGCAAGCGAATTCACTTTCCATCATTTCGGAGGTGATTTGTCCATCTTGATTCCATCGCTTCGGGCTTTTGAACCAATCAAAAAGGTCGACCTCCATCCCAAGCGTTCTGCCATCACGACTATATTCTAGCTTCCAATTCCTTTCTTCTGTACCGGAATAGGTAAAACGAGGAGTTGACTTATCTATGATTTGTCCCTGATTCACCACTTTAGCGAAAGCAGCTCCATTTTCATACTCGCCTTTTTTTGCTATTTCAGAATACCATCCGTTTTCAGGCCATCCCTGGAAAAAAGCTCCGGGCCAGGCCAGTTCCCAAAATGTTTTTGCAGGTCCCTGGTAGTTGTACATTTCGAAAACGAGCGTACCATTTACGTCCCCTGTTTCTCTAATTTCCATGTGATTGCCCATACCCAAGTCCCCAATTTGAAAAGGCTTTATGGCCACCAATACGTCTCCACTTTCTATAACTACAGTGGCACCTTTGTCTACCTGAAAAGGAAACTGATCCACCAATTGATCATTCACCCAAATCTTGTCCATAGACTTATTCCATCGCGGTAAGGCAATTACAGATTTTGCGCTGGTGTAATGATCCATAGCATTTAGATGACGAGGTGCATATAGCGCAATCGCTCTATTCTTATCCTGAATGCCTTGAAAATTACCAACATCAGGTATGAGCATGTTTGTGGGTCGCCCGGGACCAGCTGAGAAATCACCTAGCCATTCATCATTGTTGATGTATCGGGTATAGATAATGCCAGGTACTCGTTCTTCAGGTTTGTTGTACACCAGGCTAAATACATTTGATTGCCAGGCTATGAATCGATTGTCCTGGTTAAACATATTTCGGGAGGCCACACCGAAAGCATAGGGCTCGGATTTATAGGTCGAAATGCTGATGCCTTCATCTGCACCCGTTGTTTCTATGATCTGATCTGGCATAGACTCCTCAGACAATGCCGATGAGGTCCAGTCGGGCAAAATACCTTCATCTATCCAGCGTTCGATGGTTTTCTGTTCTTCTTCATCCATGATATACCATCCGCCCTCGCTGATGTACGAAGCATGGTATGCCCGGCCATGCGGACCTGCCCATCTTTTGGTTGTCGGGTGCATGTGCAACCCAGCACTTACGGCTAGTCTAGCCAGCATCGTTTTCGCTCGCACTTTGGTATCAGGGTCTCTGACCAACCGAGACAATTTGGATAATACATCCAATGCAACGGCAGTGTATGGGAGGGCATTGTATTCATATACACTTCCTCCCTGACTGTCGGTGAATTTGATCCACTCCTGCATACGCCGATATCCTCGGTTGGCTATGGCAGTATCTCCTAGCAGTTCACCACCCAGACAACTATTCGTAATATCTTTTAGAATGATATTGGTGTACTTGTAATGCACATCCACCTTATCCACATTAACCAAAGCCATTCGAATTGCCTCTCTCAACCTGCCGTCAATAGCCGAAGATAATAAATGACCATCTCTAATCATCATAGGAATGAGTCCATCAAGTAAAAACTCAACGGCGTTCAGGTCGTCCACCATGGGTGTTTCTACTTCCCACTTAAATCCTCCAAACGTTGGAGATTTCGGATTTGTATCCTGGCAGGATAATAGGCCGGGAACAATTTTTTCAGCAAGTGCTACATCTTCTTTAGTGCCATTCCTTAGGAGTTTTCCTATGTATTGAGCATTGAAATATACCCGATGGAAGACTTTGCCATCCACGGAATCCCCAATCATGTTAAGTTTGGGATCAAAGCCCCTAGGAATTGGGAGTGGTTGTTTTTGAGCACTGGCATTACAGAAAATCAGTACTCCACAAAAAATTGTCAAAAAAGAAGCTTTCATAAGTAGGATTAAGAGCGAAAAAAAGCCGCTGCAGATTATCCACAGCAGCTTTGCAAGCTAACTAACTATACCAAACTTTCTTACCATGTCGCATCAAACTGCGTTGCGCCACCCCAGTCAAATACATCTTTGTGAGTATAAGATCCGGTTGCTCCATTTGCTGCCCACGAGGATGTATGCCAATAGCTATTGCCCCATCCTCCACCGTTCCAATAATCAGCCTTAGTGGCTAATTGATGAATTAGTGTACCAGAAATATCACTTGGATTATACGTTATCGTATAGAAAAATCCCATTGCTTGTCCTGTCCAGGAGTTTGGCCAAGGATCTTCAACTATATACCTATTACTACCGTCATCCTGCTCTTCATATATTACTTTTTTCTGGTAATCCCAGTATTCATCCGGTGTAGGCACGCCTACCTGGTTACTCAGAGTAAGCGACTTAGCATCTTGAGACTCTTCTGCCAAATAAAGCAATACACCGTCTTTCCATACTTCATGATATAAATTACTTTCATCGAAATAAAACTTATATACTCTTTCAGATTGATTTTCAGTCCAGGTCATCACTGTTGCTGCTAGTTCACCTACTGAACCCGTAGATACTACAGCATCAGTAGGAAGATCAAAATATGGCTGTGCTTCAGTAACAAAGTTGATGAAACCACCAAGCATTACTCCTTTATGTACATCATCCGCAGCGTTTGCTACTGTGTTTAGAGGTGTCAGAGCGTCCCACAAAGAAATGTTCCTATAACCTTCAATAACAAGCTCTCCATTGAAGATGCCATATCCGGCTGGGCTCCAGGTAGCTTCTGATTGTACAATTCCGCCAGACGTTTCGGTTAATGTAACAGAGTTGTCCGCATTGGCGATGAATACTTGTCCATCTGATCCTTCAGTGATATCAAATACATATCCGCCAGATGAATCTTGCGACCATTTCACTGTTACCGACCCATCCAGGTTGACTGTCATGGATGTGGAACCATTAAATTTGGACACCGAGGCATGTACAGTTAATGTAGTAGGATTTTCGCTTGCACCAGAAAAGATATGGTGCACAAAATCATCCTCAGTTTGAGATACCTGATAGGTAACGAATGTTGTGGACTCTCCACCCTGTAGTGTGTAAAGCGAATAATTGTACACTATTACATCTCCTGTTGCACCCGTGCTGGCTATCGGTTCCTGACTGATCACCGCATTGGGGGCTACTCTTGAAATAAACTTGATTTGCTCCAAACCATCAGTAATATCGCTCAGAGATGCGCCTAATGCCTGTGCATTGGTGTTCGACGAATTGATCGCTGTTTCAATAGTGGAACCAGCTGCAAGTCCGGTTTCTGAGATTTCTACAATTGATCTCTTAACATCTTCAAGATCAGCAGGAAGCACTAATTGCTCTGGAATATCCCCAAGAATGTCATCGGGTAACCCCGTGCTGCAGCTTATCAGAACTCCTCCGACAAGCGACAATACTAAAAATTGATATATCTTATTCATCATTGTCATTAGTTTAATTTGAATTCGTCCCTTACAATGTCAAGGAATTGCGTACTATAGCTCTCAGCTGGCTCCACTTGTTTATCAAAGTTCCAGTCATTAAAAGAATCCAGGATAATTATGTTTTCAGGATTGTTTCCACTAGCTCTTTTTGCAATATCACAGAACTTCCTAAACCACTCTTCTTCTCTATCAATAACGAAATCGGTATTAGATACATTGACGATTGTGCCATCATAAGACGGTGATACCTGAGGGATATAGTTTAGGTTGATTTTTGAAATTTCATCACTGGCAGTAGAAAGTGCCAAGTCAGCATATTGCTCAAACATGATCATTCTGTCATAAAATATGTTATTACCTTGTCTGGAAATACGTGCATAACTTCTATGGCTAATCGCATCCACACCACCTTTGAATTTCACCTCAAAGCGCAATGGAGGAGTCCATTCTTGCTGCTCACCAATAATGTATAAATCTACTCCCAGCTGGGTGCTGACCTCAGACCTCAGAGTTTGATAGACATTGGCGTAATTTTCAGCAAATAATGTGTTACCATTTCTTATATACAACACTTTCGCACCGCCTGAAGCCGTTTGATAATTTGACATGGCAAACAAATCAGCCATTGCAACAAAATCATCTACCAATTGGCTCATCATATTTGCTTCATCGGCTACATCAATACGATTGTTTAGAGATAAATCCATACCCGTAAAACTGTATGCGATAGCAAAGTTTTGCCCACTCGCCCCGCTTGCTGTTAATAGGTTGTCAATAAAAGCTCTATCCGTACTTTGATTTCCGGCATCAGCACCTGAACTCAGGTTGAATATAAAGAAGTCTATCCCTGCAGCCTGAGCCCAGGTTATATGCTGAGCGTAGGCGGTTGGGTCACCGGCCTGTGAGTTGTACTCTCCAATAGCCGGAGTTTCTTTTCCGTTATTGCTCCAGTCGAAACTTACATAATGCGCACCCACAGCATAATTTACTTCTGCAGGTGTATCCGGCACTTCAAAGTCCAACAACGTACCCTCTGCTGTGGGTACAGATTCATCGACACATGCTACCATCAATAGTGCCAGAAGAATTATGAATATATTTTTTACGTTTTTCATTTGATGTGTATTTTAAAGTCTGATATAACCTGTTCCATTTCCTAGTGCGGTAATTTGTTCATCCGAACTTAATCCCGTAACATCTGTCATACCAGCCGCTTCCAGGTCAGCGATGGATGTTCCATACCATTTAGTACCAAAATCAGATGACCATGCAGGAGCAAAATTCACCCAATCCGTGACGGTTCTGACTTTGTTCATCTCTATTGGAGTAGTAATCCAATCCACACCACCCAGGAACTTTTCGATCGCATCCTCATATTCTTTGGCGGATCTACCTTTATCAGTATTTGAATATTTCATCCTCTCAGGATGGTCAATTGGTGTTGAGCGATCCGCTGGATTCAAATAAGGAGCCCACGGCAGCAAATTGGTTCTTTTTTGCAAACACCAGGCGTCATGCCCCTGGAAGAACATTGCAATCCATCTTTGTATGACGATCTGCTTCAAGCCCTGATTATCAGATATCCCAGTATTGGCAGTACTTGTCCAATTGTACAAAGTCTCAGTACTAGCTGTATTATAAGCAACTCCAGGTTGAGCTTTGTATGCGTTCAGGTCATAAGATCCTGTGATAAAAGGACTAAATCGGTCAAATGACTCATCAATTCCTGAATAATAATAAGTAGCAGCGGTAGAAGGAAGAGTAGCTAGACCAGTTTGTGCTATTTCAGCCAACATAAACATTGTCTCTGCCGAGGATATGATCATGAATTCAGAATCCTGTTTTGTATATTCAGGATGAAAATCAGAATAATGATCTGGTGTAGCATTTACCAGGGGATTTTCAGTTGGATTCTGTTGCCATGGACCATAGCTGGCATTGCCTCCTATCGGACTACCCAAATAAGGTATACCATAGGTCACATCTACCGGGGTACCTCCATCATCAAGATTGTCAACTACGGCTAGCTGCACTGATGAAGGGCTCGCAAAAGCAGTCAATCGTGGGTCATTATATGCTTTGCTCCAAAGAACAATTTCATCTGATACACTTGGTTTCCAGTTGTCACTGCTATTGATTGCTGTTCTCTCATACAACATCGAATAATTGTCTACGGAGTTCGAACCCCACAATAATCTTGCATTTTGAGAATTATTAACGATTAGCATAGATAAGTCATTGGAAACTACATCAGAAATGTGCGTTTGTCCAAGGCCAGATAGTCCAGAATTGGACGATCCGGTTAGTCTCAGGGCAATCTTCAGCCTTAATGTATTGGTGAATCGCAACCAGTTTTCATTGTTGCCCCCATACATTAAGTCGGTGGCTAAAAAGTCTGTTGATTCAGTAGTTGACATAACATCACTTGCTTCCTGAAGAATGCCAAGGATATGTGTATAAGCAGTCAATTCGTCATCAAATGTTAATCCAAACAAAGACTCTCCAACCGCTGTAGTAACAGGCGCAGGTCCCCATGTAGATACAATTACTGATAAAGTCCATGCTTCCAAAGCTTTTGCAATTTGCACCCTATTGGTATAGGCTGGATCATCACTATAAAGATCTTGAACTTCCCTAGCTGGTTTTAATGCCTCTATGTACATTCTTTGCCAGTAAGTGTCCACAAAGCCTTCAAAAACTCCAAACCTTTGCATGGCATTTCCTCTCATACCTCCACAGTATCTACCATATTGCAAAAACATCCAGAAATTCATTACTCCTCCATTTGTATCCAAATTAGATTTCATGGCACCTGCCAATAATAGTTCAGGAGAGGCTTGTGTAAATTGATTCGGGTTTCTATTTATTTCTTCGAAATTATTTGTACACGAGCTAATACCAAATGCGGTGATTAGCATGGTCAAAACGAAATATTTATATATTCTTTTCATTGCTATATTCTATTTAGAATGAGAGATTAATATTGAATCCAACAGAACGAGATGGAAGGAATGCACCATACTCAAGTCCCTGACCATTACCAGAAGTAGAGTTGGCCTCAGGATCGATTCCTCTTGGGGTATGATGAAGCAGCGTTGCAAGATTTCTTCCAACAATCGAAATTTTAGCTGTTCTAATAGGAGTCTTATCAAGAATAGAATTCGGCAAGTTATAGCCCAATGTCACCTCTCTAAGTTTTACATATGATGCATCAAATACACTCCTCCAGTGATGCCTCCAGGCTAAAAATCCCCAGGTATTCGGATCCAAATAAATGTCATTTGCTTTTCCGCTTGTTACTGAGACGCCATTTCCTGTTCCTGCGGCATCAAACACTTCATAAAGTACACCTTCGAAAAGAGCTCCCTGAACTCTATCACCTCTATTATACTCAGTCCCCTCTATGCCATCACCACTCCTCTCTTGTTGATTTTCACCCAAAACTCTTGATGACATGATGAATTCATCACGACCTTCAAGCGTATAAGCATTCACACCAAATTGTGAACTTCTGCCGTGAGTCATAGAAAGCAGGTCTCCACCAGCCTTGATGTCTATCAAGAAGTTAAATGAAATCCCTTTCCATCTTACAGAGTTTCTTACACTTCCGAGCCAATCTGCCTGGTAATTACCCAATATGCTGTTGGGGCTTTCAATAGGTTGGCCATTATCAGCATTAATCAATGGTCTTCCTTCCGAGTCTCTTTGGATATCGATACCTGTGATGTTACCATAAGGTTCTCCAGGCTGAGCTACAATCCTTGCTCCTCCGCCCCAATTGTTCAAACTGAAATTGTCAAAGCTAAAGGGATTACCCAATGCATCTACTCCATCCAAATGTACAACTTCGTTTCTGTTGTTAGACCAGTTAAGATCCACATCCCATTTGATTGGCCCTTGCAAAACTTCCGCGCCTATGTACAATTCAAACCCTTTGTTTGTTAAAAGGCCAGCATTGGCTATTACAGTATTGAAACCAGTAGCAGCGGCAACATTTCCTGGAACGATCTGATCATAAGATTCGGTGCTATAGTAAGTTAAATTCGCACTGATTCGATCTCCTAAAAATTTAGCTTCAATACCAAATTCTATAGAAGACGTTTCCTCATTGGCCAAATTCAAATTATTTCTTTGTCCGTTGGTCCTCAGGAAAGCGGCACTTCCGTTGTAATTACCACCATACGTATAGGTCGGATAGACTTGATATGGGTTGGCGCTGTTACCTGTAATTGCATAAGATGCTCTCAACTTACCAAATGACAGAATTTTATTCTCTGGTATCACTTCGGTGAATATAAAGGTTCCACCAACAGATGGATAACTGTAGTTGTTATTGTCCAGTGATAATGTTGACGACCATTCCCTTGTCAAAGTACCATTAAGGAAAACTATCCCTTTGTAGCCAACATTAGCAGACCCAAATACTGAATTCAATACACGCTTAGAATCTTGTTCGGACGCTTCAGACTGTCCAGCATTGTTTTGAATACTAATTACTCCGGGAATCTCGAGAAGTTCTTGATTAATGGATTGCCTATTGGATGAATTAAAATTCCATCGCTTCACACCCACAGTAGCATCTACTGTGATCTCTTCAAACGTTTTACTATATGAAGCTAATCCGTCGAAATTCCAGTTGGAGATTCTTCTATCCCATGCTCGATACCTACCATTCTTATCTCCTCTCACATCTGGTCCTCTTGGAGCATCATATTTAAATCCAGTTTGATTTCGAATATCATTGTTTACCCTGGCTGTCACTGTCAAATCTTCATAGACTTCATAGCTCAGTTGCATATTGGCTATCACCCTATCAGTTTCATCACCATTGGAATTTTCATAAATATTCCAGTACGGATTTCTTAGTAAACCATCACCAGCAGCAGAACTTAGCTCAAATCCATTTTCAGTCTTCCAGGGAATAAGATTTCTTGCGCCCAAATTTGGATGAAGGTTAATATAGTTTTGTGCAGGGTTCTGGGTACTTCCATTTTCAACTATTCTATTGTCAACATTTTCACGAGTGTAAAACATGCTCACATCAGCACTCAATTTTTTACTTAGTTTTTGAGTGGCTCTCAAGCTGAAATTATGACGATTGATCTTATCCTGGCCGTCCATCATCCATTCTCCTTGTGTACTTGTATAGCCAAACCTAAAAGTCCCATTATCATGTGCTTTGTTTAATGATATGGTATTACTCAAAGTTGTTCCTGTTTGAAACAACTCTTTGACGTTTCCAAATACCGGGTTGTAGGGACCAATCACACCGTTTGCATTGGCCACATTGTAAGTTCCTAATAATGGACTACCATAAGAGTAGCTCACATCTGCAACCGGCAATCCGGATGCAGGATCAATCCTATCAGCAGATGGTGCTGCTGCTCCATTGTTTCCAGATCCATAGGCATATTGATAGTTTGGCCATTGGTTCACGTTCTGAAACATGGTATTGGAGTTGATAGAAATACCCCATCCGTCTTTAGAATTACCTTTTTTAGTGGTAATTAGAATGACACCATTCGAAGCTCTTGAACCATAAAGTGCGGTGGCATTACCACCCTTTAATATCTCTATGCTTTCAATATCATCGGGATTGATGTTAGACATTGGATCACCATAATCTACCGGTTGGTAGTTATCAGCTCCTCCCCAGGATCCCTGCTGGGCATCACCAGCAGTTTGATCCAAAGGAACACCATCCAAAACGTACAATGGGTTGTTATTTCCTAAAAGGGATGCATTTCCCCTGATTGTCACTCGGTTCGACCCAGTAGCCGTTAGTGAATTCGTTACTTGTACACCTGCTGCCTTACCAGATAGTCCTTGAAGGAAGTTACTGGTACGGGCCTCTTTCATGTCATCAGCGTCAATGGCCTGCCTGGCATAACTTAATGATTTCTCCGAGCGCTCAATTCCCATGGCGCTAATTACCACTGTCTCTAATTGTACATTATCCTCTGTAAGAACAACATCAATTACTGACTGTGCACCCACAAGTATATCCTGTGCTACGTACCCTACGAAACTAAAAGCAATGATCGATTCATCAGTCGCTGAAATTTTGTAGTTACCATCAATATCTGTTACTACACCGGTAGTGGTTCCTTTGATTAGGACGTTCACCCCTGGTAGAGACTCGCCGTTCGAGTCTTTCACTTTGCCACTCACACTTCTATCCTGTGCCCAAGCCTGGACACTCAAAAAAATGAGTGCTAACAACGTGAGTATATATTTCTTCTTGTTCATTTCTTTTGATTTAGTTGTTACCATGTGTAGAGTATAGGATAAGGATCATTTTGTATATTTTGCCATGTCCCGCTTGTTGCGCCAGCTGAAAAAACAGCTTCCCGCCATGGCAGTCTTTGATGTGTGGTCCAGTCAACACCCAAATCAGCGTTGTTATCCCATGTCAAGTTTACTTTCCCCGAATTATCAGCATTAACGGTAACCGACATACACCAGAAAAACCCATTATTCAAACCACCACGACCAATTCCATCCACACTGCTACCAACAGCCTTTAATAGCATCTCTTGAAGCAAATCACCACTACCAACCTCATCCAGGAAGGTCGTTCGGTCATCATCATCACGGGTTTCTTCTGCCACATATTTCTGAACACCATCAACTTCAACACTATGCCCGAATACAGTCGGTGAAGCTGTAATTGTATAAACCACTGACTCACCACTTAATGCTGTGTATGAATATATTCTTTTAAGTCCTGACGGACTCACCTCAACATTAGCATCTTCAGGTATATATAATATTCCTGCCAATACTGGCACAAAGTCACCGTAATTAGAATAGGCGTTAGCTATCCAACCGTCATCACCCGCACAGTTGGCACGCACACAATCTCCCAAATTATCTGACAATGTTTGAGTTGTTTCATAGTAGCCTTCCTGGCTAAATAAAAGAATTCGATAATCCTCAAAACCAGCAGGAACAGGTATCAAAGGCCAGTCACCTTCTATATCTATATCACCATTTTCATCGTATATAATAGCTGCACCTTCTATTCCTCCACCGGCCCAATCGGAATCAACTCTAAGGTCTCCATTGACAGAATAATCAAGAGTGCCATTGTTTGAGGTCAAATCCATAATCAGAACGGAAGCTTGTCCCCCAGAACCAGAAACTCGCGTGAGTGTATAGGTACTTTCTGTGTATTGCCAGGAGGTGGAGGTACCTGAAGCCATATCGGTAATCGTTCCGGAACTAAGATCAGCAACTATTTCAGTCGCTTCAACAACCTTAGTATACGATCCTCCAGACCCGGAGAACCCTTCGTGCAAAAAGCCTTCACTTGTTGCGGAAACCTGATATGCAAGCTCAGTACCTCCCTTAGTGAAGTAATAAACAAGAACACTTCCTGTTGCACTTGAACCACTTACAGCTTGATCAGAAGTTGTCAAAGAACCGGTGGTAATGTTTCCGGATGGCACAAAGTGATGCAAAGCCAAAGCGCTATGCTCAGTAGCAAATGACTTAGCATTTGCTATCTTATCAGTTAGTAGCGCATCTCCGGCTGCCCTCATATCTCCTATGTAAGTTGATAAAAACGAGCCCGGATTAAGTACACTGGATAGACCAACGCCATATAATTCGCTGTTGGACTTTTCCCCAGGATACTCAATTGGATCTTCCTCACAACCGACAAACATTGTCAGTGCAAGGCCTAAAAAACAGAGTAATTTTAAGTTTTTCATAAAAGTGAAATAGATTTTTAAACTATGAATAATGAATTGGCAAAACTCCAAACACAATCGACTCTAATCGTTCAGGCCCCTTTTTAAACAGCGTGAAAACAGAGTCTATTGGCATAGGAGATAGTTCGGGTCAGCCAAACATTACCCGAACCGTTAACTAGTAATTTTAAATCGTCAATCGTGTGAGTAAATACTGAGTCATATATGATTGTTTTTAGTTGAAAATAGTATTACACGTGTTCTTGTATGCTTAATGCTATTTCACACGTGTAATACAAATTACGATATTATAAATGAGTATTCAAAATTAATTTTAGATTTTTTGGAAAATCAAAAAGCAAATTCGTGACATTCTGTAGAAATTGTTCGAAAATTATTGCACCGTCTTGCCCTTTATCTACAGCATTTTTACTCGAACTACTCCTTATTATATAAGCGAATTTTAATGGCTATTAGAACGTTTATTTTGATAGTCCTTTACACTTTCCCTCATTATGATTTCACCATCAAAAATCTCGTCATCCATTTCAGAATTATCAGACTCAATCATCTTAATAAGGTTTTCTACTGCCTTAACACTTGCTTCTTTTTCAAAAAGATTTACCGTTGTTAAAGGAGGTTGAACCAGGCTAGATATCAGAACATTTCCAAACCCTGCCACGGCCAAATCTTCAGGAATTGACAACCCTTCTGAAGCACAAGCATCATAAACACCTAAAGCAATTGAGTCGTTTACACAGAGCACAGCCTCTGGCCTCTCTTCACTTGTTTGGAGAAACAATTTAAAAGCATCACAACCATTATCACGTTCCAATTCGGACTTGATTATCCAGCTTTTTGGCTGTTCTATTCCAGCATCACTCAAAGCAGATTTAAACCCACTCAGACGCTCGTAAGATATATTAATTTGCTGAGGACCAGTGATATAAGCAAATTTTCTATACCCCCTCTTAATCATTTCCATGGTTAACTTATAAGACAGGTTATAGTCATCAAAGTATACGCCAGATGAATCGAAAGTCCGCAAGTTCCTATCAAAAAACATTAAGGGTTTATGGTGTTTTTCTATCAATGAAAATGATTTGTCCGAAGAAGTATCGGAAGAAGGGTCTATCAATATGCCATCGACATTCATAGACAACAATGTCTTAACACTGTTATATTCGATCTCTTCGTTTTCAAAGGAAACCATCATTAATATTTTGTAGCCGTGCTTAGCGGCCGTACTATACATATCCTCTATAACAGAGGCGAAAAACGAGTGATTAATTTTAGGTACTACGATCCCAATGGTGTGCGTCCTCTTAGTCGAAAGACTCCTGCCGATACCGTTAGGAATGTAGCCCAGTTGCTCAGCCATGTCCTTTACTTTCTGCCTTGTTTCAGGCGCAATATCAGAGTGATCCTGCAAGGCTTTGGTAACGGTAACCCGAGACACTTTTAATAGGTCTGCTATATATTGTTGATTAATTTTCAATTGCCCAGTTGCTTAAGTTTTGAAGGAGTTGTTCATACACCTCCACCTGCAATTTGTGCTAAATTCGGCAAAAATCACTAATAATCCAATAATATTATTGATTTACTTACACGTGTTATATTTTTTCATTATAATTGAAGCCAGTTTCAAAAAGCTGAATTAATTCTTGAGCAAATAATACTAATCAACTAACAAAATGACCATCATATACGCTTTAATCGCTGTTTTAGCCTGGGGTACCTGGATTGCTCCTTCTCAAAATGTGAACATTGAAGGTCAGCAGACAAGGACATTTTACGTGACTATTGCAGTTTTACTATTAGCCATATTAGCCACCGTATTTGTTGGCCTTGATGGCCTCAACTCAACTACCTTTTGGTATCCATTCATTGGAGGACTAATATGGGCTGTCAGTGGATGGAGCGCATTCGTTGGAACGAGCAATTTAGGAATGGCTAAGGCTTTTGGAATTTGGGCACCAATGAACATAGTAGTATCTATTTTATGGGGCGTAATACTTTTCGGTGAGTTTGCAGATATTGAAACCAATGCCCTTTTGTTGGCCATTTTTGCATTCGTGATAATTGTAGCGGGTATCCTGATCATAATATTCGCCGGAGGTGGGGATGAGGATAGTGATGAAGGGAAGTCCAAATTTGTTGGGCTTTTGGGAGCCTTGGGTGCAGGTGTTGGTTTTGCTACCTACTTTGTGCCCATTACATGGGGAAGCAAAAATGCAGGGGCTGCATTTGAAGGATTTAACATGTGGATAGGTACACTACCTTTAGCAGTGGGCATGTTCATAGGCAGTAGCATACTTATGGTTATTTCAAGGTCCTCTCCTAAACTTGAAAAGGGAAGCGATTATGCAAGAGTACTTAGTACGGGAATCCTTTGGGGTATCGGTAACTACGGTGCACTCGCCCTGGTCGACCTTATTGGTGCTGGCAAAGGGTTTACAATTGCTCAGCTATGCGTAGTAGTAAATGCGCTTGTGGGCGTGTTTATTTTGAAAGAACCTGATCCTAAATCAAGAGCGGCTAAATTGACCCTCCTTGGAGTGTTAATAGCCATCATTGGTGGGGTCATACTTATGAATTTCGAGAATATTATTAATTAAAGTTAGAATGAGCAAATTTGAGTTGCCCAACAAACCTTTCTCCTACAAGAATTTTATAAATGGAGAGTATATAAACTCTTCTAGTAATCAATCTTTCACACGAGAAAGTCCTGGGCATGGGAAGATTATTGGCGAATACCCATTAAGTACTAAAGAGGATACGGATGAGGCCATACAAGTCGCCAAAAAGGCTTTTTATGAAAGCGAATGGGCTAATTTGGCGGGCTCAGATCGTGAACAAATAATAAGAAAAACTTCTGAGATAATCAGAAGACGCGCTGAGGAGTTGGCACTCATAGAAACCCTGGAAAGCGGTAAACCAATCTCCCAGGCGATAGATGAAATGGAATGGGCTGCTGGCATTTGGGACTATGCCTCCACGCTCGCCAGACACATTGCAGGTGATGTCAATACTAACGTAGGGAATGACATGACTGCCATGATGCAAAAGGTACCTGTGGGGGTTGTAGGAATGATTACTCCGTGGAATTTTCCACTGTTGATCATTTCACAAAAACTACCTATAGCCCTTGCAGCTGGCTGTACAGCAGTCATAAAACCATCTGAAATGACTCCTGGGACCACACTTCTTTTGGGAGAAATCTTGAAAGAGGCAGGATTGCCTGACGGAGTGGTGAACATATTAGCAGGCTATGGAGACCCAGTGGGACAAACACTGGCTGAAAGTGATGACGTAGACATGATCACCTTTACCGGGTCCACAGCAGTGGGCAAGCATATAGTAAGGGCATCAGCAAGTAACTTGAAGAAAGTAGAACTGGAACTTGGAGGCAAAAATCCCCAAATAATCTTCCCAGATGCAGATATAGACACTCTGATTGATGCGGTTGTCTTTGGAATATATTTTAATATGGGGGAATGCTGCAACAGCGGAAGCCGCATTATTATTCATGAAGATGTGGCAGATGGTTTTCTTGAAAAGGTGCTGGAGCATGCAAAAAAGGTGAAGGTTGGAGATCCATTAGACCCAACAGTCAAGGTTGGCGCCATTATAAATAACGCTCAGTTTGATAAGATAATGGGGTATATTCAATCCGGCAAAAGCCAGGGCGCTGAAGTGTGTCTTGGTGGTAATGCTATTGAGGGGACCGAAGGTCACTTTATCGAACCAACGGTATTCACAGAAGTTCAGCCGGAAATGGATATAGCCAAAGAAGAAATATTTGGTCCAGTACTCTCTATCATCAAATTTAAGACTGTAGAAGAAGCCATAGCGATTGCCAATGGCACAGACTATGGCTTATCAGCAGGTGTTTGGACGAAAGATCTGGATACTGCAATGATAATGACCAGAAAAATAGAAGCTGGAACCGTGTGGGTAAACAATTGGATGTCCGGGTATCCGGAAATTCCATTTGGAGGCATGAAGCAAAGTGGATTAGGCAGGGAATTGGGTCCTCATAGTATTGATGAATTTATGGAGATTCGATCTGTGCTTATTAAGACTGGAGCGACTCCAGGTAATTGGGCAGAATAACAGATGAAATAAAAAACATCATTTATTCTAATGTAAGAGTTTAAATTTTACACGTGAAAGTAAATGTTTGAAATTATAGATTATAAAGCAGCTGCCAATCATATCAAAGATGGCTCTGTGGTGGCTTTTGGTGGTGCTGGTGCCGGGCATGCTGTTCCGGACAAGGTTATGGAGGGAATAGGTCAACATTTCCTGGAAAGCGGTCACCCTAAAGATTTGAGAACGGTCCATCCTTGCGGAATTGGAGACAATGATGTGCGGGGATTGAACCACTTGGCCCATGAAGGATTAATCAACACCGATATAGGAGGCTTTTGGGGCAATGCCCCAAAAATGATTGCTCTGGCTAAAAGCAATAAAATAAAAGGCTACAACCTACCACAAGGTATATTAAGTCACCTAATGAGGGCAAGTGCTTCAGGAAAACCGGGTATAGTAACCAAAGTTGGGCTAAAAACATTTGTAGATCCCAGACTGGAAGGTGGTAGGATAAATGACGTAACCACAGAAGATATTGTCCACCCTATACAGATAAAGGGTGAGGACTACCTGTTTTATGAGTCATTCAAAATTGATGTGGCAATTATCAGAGGTACATCAGTGGACCAAGAAGGCAACCTAACCATGGAAGAGGAAGTAGGCTTTTTCTCTATGCTATCTATTGCGCAGGCTGCAAAAACGAACAGGGGTATCGTTATAGCTCAGGTGAAAAACATCAACAAAGGTCATTGCGACCCGGGTAGAGTAAAAGTACCTGGGGTATTAATTGACTATGTTGTGCAAGATACCGGTCAGGAAATGACATTCCTTTCAAAATTTGACCCGGCACTTGTCAAACGAGACTTTGAATATGTAGCTGAAGAATTGAAACTTGAAGGCCTAAAAAGGGTTGTAAGCCGTAGGGCCGCCAAAGAGCTATATAAAGGTGCATTTGTCAATCTGGGCTATGGTATGTCAGACGGTGTTCCTATTGTTGCTCAGGATGAAGGATTCGAGGATCAACTTACATTTATGATCGAACAGGGTCCGACGGGAGGCATTCCCACAACCGGTCTAAACTTCGGTGCTATGTATAATCCTGGCTCCATAGTGGATGATGGTTATCAATTCGACTTCTTTCAGGGTGGCGGTTTAGATATTGCCTATCTGGGTTTTGCACAAATTGACCAACATGGTAATGTGAACTCCAGTAGGTTTGGAAACATACTGACGGGCTGTGGTGGATTTATAGATATTTCTCAAAACGCCAAAAAGGTAGTTTTTTGTGGCTCCTTTGCCGTAAAGGCCCAGCTGGAAGTTTCAGATAATGGATTAGACATAGTCAACCCGGGTAAATTCAATAAATTCATATCGAAAGTAGACCAGGTTACCTTCTCTTCTGAATATGCACTAGAACATGGCCAATCTGTCCTATACATTACAGAGCGTGCAGTATTTGAATTAACTGCAGAGGGATTACTTTTGAAGGAAATTGCACCAGGTATAGATTTACAAAAGGACGTATTAGACCTGATGGACTTCAAGCCTATAATAAGCAAAGAACTGGCAATTATGGATGTGACCATATTCAGCAAAAACACTTTAGGCCTAAAAGAGCAAGCCACCAATCATGTCTGATACTGTACTGACATCTCTTCAGGACGGAGTATTTACGCTTACCCTCAACAACCCATCAAAACATAATTGCATGGGTTTTGAAATGTTGTATGCACTGCGAGATGCATTTGACGAAGCTTCCGGTAACGATGATGTTAAAGTTGTAGTAATAACCGGAGCAGGTGAAAAGTCTTTTTCCACAGGTGCTAATATTAAAGAATTCAATGCACTCGTCGATAAGGATGTGAACAGGTGGATAGAAGATGGCAACAAGATTTTTAACCAGCTTGAAAAACTTGGCAAGCCAACTGTGGCATTAATCAATGGCTATGCAATGGGTGGTGGTCTGGAGCTAGCGCTTTGTTGTGACTTTAGACTGGCAACTACCAATGCATTGCTGGCCAGCCCTGAACTAAAGAATGGCTGGCTACCTGGCTGGGGTGGTATGGCCAGGTTGCCTAGACTCATAGGTGAGGCAAATGCCAAACGAGTGGTTCTTTTAGCGCAGCATATAACAGCCGAGGAATCACTATCGCTAGGGTTGCTTACCAAAATTCTTCCAGAAGAAACCCTCGATGCAGAATTACAGGAATTTATTGCTATCCTTAAGGATATGAAACCAGAAATTTATTCCATGGCCAAAGATTCGCTTATGGATAGAACAAGAACAACAGAAGGTACAGACCTTCATTTTGATATAATGGCAGTTCATGCTGCCCGAAAACAATAATTTTTATCAAAAAACAAATTTTATCTTCAATGAAAATTGATCAGGATATTAAAGTAGGATTATTAAGTACAAAACTTGAAAGGTTCTGGACGCACGCACGAGAAAAGGCATTACTACTGGAAAAGGAATATGATACGTCCATAGGGTCTCCGGTTTTTACGATTAACGGCAAATACACAACAAGAGGCTGGACCGAATGGACCCAGGGTTTTGTTTACGGAACCCAAATCCTTGTTGGAGAGGCACTTGAGGATAATTCCCTGATTGAGCTGGGTAAAAAGAATACAATCGAAAAAATGGCTCATCACTTGAGTCACTTCGGTGTTCACGATCATGGATTCAATAATCTAAGCACCTATGGTAACTTACTAAGACTAAGTAGACAAGGTATATTGGATAGTACAACTGGCGACCGTGAATTCTACAAGTTGGCCTTGCAAATGTCTGGCTCGGTACAAGCTAAGAGATGGTCAGATGTGAAGGATGGTGGATACATCTACTCTTTTAATGGCCCTCATTCTTTGTTTATTGATACAATCAGGACAGTACGGATATTGCTTGCCGCTCACCTGGTGGGGCACAGAATGCTGGATGAAAATGATGTAGAGATCGACTTACTCGACAGAGCCATGGTGCATGGAATGACGACCGCAAAATATGCGGTTTACTATGGAGAAGGAAGAGACAGCTACGACGTTTGGGGCCGGGTAGCCCACGAATCGGTATTTAACCTAAACGATGGCAACTACAGGTGTCCGAATGCCCAGCAGGGTTTTTCTGGCTTTACTACCTGGACAAGAGGATTGGCCTGGGCGATGGTCGGATATGCGGAATTTCTCGAATACCTGATTGATAACAATATAGACGTAGAAGGAATAGCTGATATCAAGGAGACATTCTTTAAAGCTGCGAAAGCAACTTGCGATTTTTACATAGATAATACCTCAAGCGATGGCATTCCCTACTGGGATACTGGTGCTCCTCAAATTCACAAATTAGGAGATTATCAAAGCTCAGCAGCTGATCCGAATAACCCTTATGAACCTGTGGATAGCTCTGCAGCAGCCATTGGAGCAGCTGGATTATTGAGACTTGGTAAACTGCTTGAAGGCTCAGACAAAGAAAGTGCTAACAAATACACGCAAGCCGGACTGACTACCTTGAACACATTACTTGGCGATACTTATTTGGGACTGGATAAAAGCCACCAGGGCATATTGCTACATTCAGTATATCATCAACCAAACGGCTGGGATCATATCCCAGAAGGAAGCTCTGTGCCAAACGGGGAGGCCTGTATGTGGGGTGACTATCACATGGTTGAGCTTTGCCTTTTGGCCAAAAGATTATCTGAAGGAAAATACTACCGTTTTTTCGATACGCTAAAGGAATAAACCCTACTGGAATAAAATAAGGATGTCGGCTATTCACACATACAATAATCAAAAATTCAAAATTTGTGTATTTAGCCTATTTACAGCTTGTTTGATTTTAATCTCAACCTGGAAGAGCATAGAAATTAATAATGGTAAGGTGACTCAATGCTCTGAGCATTGTCATTCGTGCATTTTCCTCAACCAATTTCAGGAAACCCTACTCTGTCTTGTACCGCCCGACCAATCAAAACACAAGAGTGCTTCTATTCTCATTACAATAATTTGATCATTTAAGAATCAATGAAAAAGAATCTCATGAACACTAACCGGCATCTTCTTACCTGCTTTGTTTTAAGTACATTCATACTCCTAATTGGTTGCAAAACCGAGCCAGAAAAGCCCACTGCAATTAGTTCTGGTCTCTCCGATATTGATCAAATCAGGACAGAATTAAGCACCAACCGTACTAATGTTGAAAATATTGATAGCAGGAGAGCGGCCCTATTCAGATGGTTTCGCTTGCTCTGGAGGCAAGGCCTGGATCTTGATTCGTTTGATGAAACCGCCGATATTCTTGTTAATAGTGTTCGAAACAAAGATCAAAACTTCGCAGCAATAGACTCAGGATTTTTAATCCTTGAGAGGATATTATTAAACCCAAAGAAAATACCCGAGATTAAATCTAAAAGAACGGGCCAGCAGTCAACAACCAAAACCAACTGGCCCTTCTTTTTTGGAACTCAAGAATCACAAAGAGGGTACTCCCCTGACGCGGGACCTTCAAAGGGTGAAATAGCCTGGAAATACCCTAAGGGATATTATTGGAATGCAGCACCCAAAATTGAAAATGGTAAAATATACGCCAGTTCACCGGGCATTGATGTTGTAGGGCTTTGTCTAGATGAAAAGACGGGTAAGACCATTTGGAGAGGGCGCCAAAACGGCATTCACTTTTATGGAGCCCCAACCCCACGGTGGTCACCAATAATCTCTGATGATTATATGACCGTACGCTGTGCTTACACACCTGAGACCATTCGGGTTTTTGATAAAAGTACAGGAAAACTGATGGAAAACCCTCAAGCTTCTGCGGTACAAAATAATATGGTGTATATCAGAGATGGAAAAACCTTGGTTTTAGCCAATGCCAACACAGGAGAAGATGCTTGGATATTTGAAACTGAAAACTACTTTTCTGGTGAGCCCATCCTAGATGGACAATCTATTTACACAGCAGACAGAAATGGTACATTGTACAAGTTTGACATCTCTGCCAATACGCCGGTTTGGACAATAGAGCTACAAGAGAAAATGGCTGCAACGCCAACACTCATAGGTGAAACAGTGTATGTTGGTACAAAATCAAGGAAACTCTACAGCATAGCTACTGCCGACAAGTCCATCAACTGGACATTTGAGACTCCCAAAGCTGAGAACAAAGCCAATCAGTTTTTTTCAGGGGTAACGCAGGTTGACGATAAACTTTATGTTGGGGCGGCCAACAAGGAATTGTACTGTCTTGACTCTGAGTCAGGCAAGTTGATTTGGAAAGAAGAGTTGAGTGACTGGATCAGGTCGAAACCTTTGGCTGTCAATGGAATGATTTATGTTGCCACGCTAGACAGCAAGGTATATGGCTTTGAAGATAAAGGCACAAAAGCTGAGAGGAATTTTTTAATAAGTGCTGGAAAACATGGCATAACAGCCGATTTAGCCGGAAATGAAAATGGAATTCTTGCCATTGGCAGGGATATGATGATGTATTCATTCCATCCCGAAATGGGTGAACTTCAGTGGTCAACAGGAATAGTAGATGGAACCTGGGTTGATGATCAATACTACTTTGCTGATTGGAATGGTGGGTTGCTAGGCTCCCCTACTGTTGTTGACGACATTGTATATTTCGGCGGACCTGATGGCTTTGTAAACGCTTTAGATTCAGAAACGGGGAAAGAATTATGGCGCTTCGAAACCAACAGTACTGTATCCATCGCACCGACAGTCGCTGAAGGAAAAGTATTTTTCGGCTACTTGGGTGCTACTACAGAACATTATGGATTTGACAACCCAGGTGAATACTGGGCAGTGGACAAAAATACAGGCGAACCTGTTTGGTCATCCAACGAATTTGCAAGAGTGTGGGTGGGTGCTGCATATTCTAATGGCATTTTATGTATGGGGGATACTGATGGAAATGTTTATGGAGTAAATCCGGAAGATGGCAGCAAGCTCTGGGAATATTGGACTGGAAAAAATACCAGTAAAGAATTTGTTCCACTGGATACTCCCTTTGTACATGGGTATCCTATGGGAGTTTATAGTGTGCCAACATCAGATGATAAGAATTTCTATACTGGAAGCTGGTCTGGCTATTACTACGCTTTCGATCAAAAAACAGGCAAACTGGTTTGGCGCTGTGAAACAAAGGGAAATGACTGGGGAGGACTACCAGACTCGGCTGCTCCTACCCTATGGAAAAACCACCTCTATGTACAGAAAAAAGGAGGCTTGATGGCAGCAATCAATATCGAGTCTGGTGAAATAGAATGGGAATGGTGGGCACCAAGAGGTCATTTATATAATGCAACTCCAGCTGCCAACAACAACCTGATATATGGTGCTGTAACCAGAAAAGTAACCCTTCTCCCATATACAGGAAAAATGGTTGCATTCAAGGATGTAGAAAATGGTGGTGAAATGGTCTGGGAACAAATGGATTTGGGCGGACTCACAGCTCCGGTGTTAACTGACGATCAACTAATCACCGGCTCTTCCAATGGTATGTTTATCACGAGTTTAAATCCGGAAACGGGAGAAATCTTGTGGAGGACATTTACCGGAGGGGAAATGACTGAAAATGTTCCTGCTATATATGGCAACAAAGTTTACGCCCTCTGCAAGAATGGATATCTGTTTGCTTTAGAGTAATTTACCATAACTAAACTTAAAACTATGCCTAACAACTCAGAGTCACTCATTCACCGAATCAAAGCCAGCATCAAAAGGTTTGGGCCTGCATTTTTTATCATTGGCTATGTAGTAGGCACAGGTAGTGTCACATCTATGGTAGTATCAGGTGCCAAATACGGACTGACTCTTTCATGGGCTTTGCTCCTATCCTGTTTTTTCACTTATTTTCTAATCATCGCCATCAGCAAGCTCACCATTGTATCAGGTGAAACTCTGATGTATAATTTCAAACAAGCGTTTGGTAAGCCTGTTACCATTTTCATCATTACAGCACTTGTCGTTTCTATAGTCTCTTCCATAATTGGCATTATGGGCGTATTGGCAGAAGTTGTCATGGAATGGGTTGAAGTCAATACCTCGATTGGATTTTTGAGTGGTCCCGTAGTTACCATCTTCTTTATTGTACTTCTGCTTACTCTTTTTTGGAGTGGAAAGCATGAAAACTTTATTAATGCCATGACTATCATGGTAGGGCTAATGGCCTTTTCATTTGTAGCCACCAGCCTGATGGTGGTCAATGAAGCTGGTACCTCACTAGCGGACTTCTTTCCCAGCACACCGGAAGGAGACAATACCGGACTCGTTGTAGCAGGAATGGTCGGAACTACCATGGCCGGTGTTTGCCTGGCATCAAGAAGCATTCTTGTACAAGAAGAAGGATGGGAAATAAAGGACATGAAGATGGAGAATAAGGATGCGGCCATTTCTATGATCATGACCTTCCTAATTAGTCTGGCCATTATGATAAGCGCAACGGGAACGCTCTATTTTCAAGGCATTTCTGTGGATAATGCAACCGACATGATGAATGCCCTAGGACCTTGGGCCGGGGAATTCGCTTTAACCATTTTTACCCTTGGCATTGTAGGAGCAGGATTATCCTCAACATTTCCAAATCTATTGTTGTTTCCATGGCTCATCTCCGATTATTCCCATACAGAGCGAAACATGAAGAAAATGTTGTACAAGGGCCTTGTAATACTTGTAGCATTATCCGGAATGATCGTTCCTCTTGTAGGTGGAAAACCCGTATGGATATTAATAGCCTCTCAGGCGCTAAGCCCTTTTGTAATGCCACTGATTACTTTGTTTTTGTTGATCCTAATGAATCGCGAAAGCATAATGAAAGAACATAAGATTGGAATCGGATTAAATATGGCACTTGGAGCAACCTTTATATTCAATTGCTATATGCTCGTTGTGGCTCTCAAGGCCTTTACGAATATGATTTAACCAATCAAAAAAAGATCAAATAATTGCATGACTGACGTCATTGTTTGGTTTCACGATCAATTCTAACTTTCCAAAACCAAAGCGACCACTAAGGGAATAGACTGCTAAACCCTTAAACAATGAAGTATATTCTGGTCGTAGTTTGTTTGCTTCCTTTTCTCCTAACAGCTCAGTCAACTCAGCTCACAGTCACTGTTTCTCATCCGGACAAACAGTACGCTACTGGTATTATTCAAGTAGTGGGTAATGATAAAACCCTGGAAAATGAACTCGTTAACGGTCAGGCCAATTTTATCCTCAGTGAAATTCTTGACCTTAAAGTAGAGCCAATTTTTGAGATATTGGCTTATCCAAACCCCTCATACGGGCAACCCATTACGCTTAAAATTAATAAGAAAAGACTGTTGCAAGGGAATGTCACTTTTTACGACTTGACAGGAAAAACACTCGGACACCTAGATGTGGCGCACAAAAAGTCATTAGTTATATCTAACACATCCAACATTGTTTTATTTAAGTATAGTAACAGCTCAGGGCCCCATCTCATAGGAAAAATTTTAACGAATAATGAGCAAATTGAGGTCAATGCAGACATAGACACTGAAACTCCTCAAGTTCCCTCGACCATTCAATCCAGTCATACAGATCACGATGAATACGCCGTTACTTTTAGCGACCCGGAAAAGGAATTAGCTACAATTCGAGAAACGATTAAAATTGAGGATGGCACTCATAAAAAATTTACCTGGAACGCAAACTATTACAGTAGGTTAATTGTGAATAACGGCAGTGGAAGTGGGCGGTATGATTTTGGCGAAATAGTACCCATAAAAGCTAAAGAGGCTCAGCACAATTACGCATTTGAACAA
Organism: Cyclobacteriaceae bacterium; assembly: GCA_049115735.1. GTDB lineage: Bacteria > Bacteroidota > Bacteroidia > Cytophagales > Cyclobacteriaceae > CAXBNB01. Next base: position 80,671 of record JAGDZP010000044.1, read on the forward strand.
TGGACTGGGGACACAGAATTTATTGCTGACATCCATTCTCCTGAGACAAGCATATCTATTACTAGTGAAGATGTTTCTGTCACCGCTGAGTATCAAATAACAAATGGAAAAATTCAACTTCCCATTGAGGTAATGGGTGCCCCGGGACACATTGAGGAAGTCATTCTCAACCTGGGAGAAAATGGAAATGCAGCTGAAAAACTTTGGGTCCGGGTGCACAATATTTCCTACAATGGAAAAGGAAGGTTGAGAGTAAATGAGGGGGATTGGCATTGGCTGAGTAATAATAATAGTAACCTAATTCTGAACAAGCCAGACAAGGCTTATGGTGGTTTTGGAGGAGGTTTTAGCACCATTACATTTGCGTTAAGCAATGACCATCTAGAGTTTGTTGATGGAGAAAATAAAATTGAATTTGAATACAACCATAGAAATGGACCAACGGCAGGATACCGTGTCATTGATTTAAATATCCTGGATGCGAACGGCAATAAAATAATTGCTCCTGATGTCTTCGTTGAAGATGACCCACATAGTTGGCAGCCCATTTTGACAGACAGTGAAGATATTGAAAGAGGAGAATGGCTTTGGAAAAACTATAATTTAGGAATAGAAGCAAAATGCTCGAATTGCCATACAGAATCAGGAATGGATTTGAAATACTTCAATGTTTCCAACAAGACAATCGTTGAGCAAGCAAAGAAGAGCAACCTGACACAAATAGAAGGAGAGCAAATAGCGAGTTATATCCGATCACATCCAATGACTTCACCAAAGCAAGCTCGCGTTTATAATCCGCCCTACCAACCTGGTTCTGGCACGGATAGCATGCCGGTGTTTGAGTGGGCAGCTGGAGCGGGCCTTGGTGCAGTATTAGACAAAGACGAAGACATGCTACCCTACATTTTTGGTGATGGTTCTAGAGCAGCAATTGATGCCAGCACAGATATTCGCACAGACCTCAACCTTCGTGAAATTCCTGTTGCTGTACAGTTTCCGGATTGGTTACATTGGATTCCACGCATCAATCCGGTAGATATATGGGGCAAAAACACATGGCTGTATAGTAATGGACACAATGGAAACAACAACGCTGAACAGGCTTACAAAGCCCTAAAAAGGAAATTGGATACCTATGGGGCTGAACAACTAATTCAAAGAAAAGACCTCATTGAAACGCTTGAGAAATTTGCTCGCGATGTAATGTGGTGGGTGGGACACGATAATAATACTGGTCACCCCTGGACAGCCACAATTGCTCCAATGCTAGATCAAAGAAAGACTCAATACACGGCAGAACAAGCCAAACACAATCTGGCTCTGTGGCAAAACATGAAGCTTTGGGAGGTGATGATGGAGTATGAGCTTCAAGACAAAGCAGACGATGAGAGGGCAACTGCTGAAAAATACAACTGGCCTATCAACAGATTCTCCATGTTTATCATACCTGCTCATTTCACAGGAGATAATCGCGGTACCTCTCATTTCGCATGGGAAAGCCAGGTTGTGGGCACATATTACTCATCAATTTGGTACCAGGTTCAAATCACAGTCAATTCCGGTATGCGCTCAGGCTACAACGTAGCACCATCCGATTGGTCATACAATTTAATGCACATCAACCTTCTCGGCGAAAGAACAGGCATCTACGAACCTCTTCGCTACTATCAAAATATGATCAAAGCCTATCAACAAAGAGATAAAGGCATCAATGATGAGATCAACATAAGTGGTTGGACGATGCGGGAAGTCAGTCCGTGGCGGGCTTACAGCAACTACAAAGGAGATCAGCAAACCATGGAACTACTAAACAACTACAGAGTAGGTTTGAGAGCTGATGTAACGAGCTCCATCCTGAGTCAGTGGCTAAGGAAATCTAATGAATACGATCTAGATAAGTGGCCTAGAACATCTACAATAGGATTCGGTAGTGATGTGTGGTTCAAACTAGAATTTGTGCATTACGATCCCACAGAAAAAGAAAACCCTGGGCATGGTAAAGGAAAACTTTTTGCACCAGACGGAAGCTTCGACGCTGTGGAAGCCCATGCTTTTTATCGCTTACTTGATGGTAGTTACAACAATGGAGAAAACCGCCTAGAAGCTATAGGTGTAGATAAGATCGTAATTTTAGGGCTTGCTCAATGGGCTGATAGCATCTGGGTCAACCCTGATACCGATTGGTTTAATTGGAGGGAGTGAATACATAATATTCGGTTCCTATATAGGAAATCATTGTATCAAAAGTATTATTACACTGATGGCTTATTTTAAATCAACTAGTTACTTACACCCTAAAATAATTCCTTATTTGAGTGAGAATAATGGCAAGATGCTAAGGCTCACTTTTAATTAATGTGATTCAAGGCTTTACAAAGTAAGTTTTTAATTCCATCCAACTCAATCTACCATTTATACTCAATTTCGACATTGCCATTTTCTGAAAGCCCCTTTATAATCATTTCTCGAATAGATTAGTAGGAAATATTCAATGAACATCAAACAAGCCAAGGAGCGATTCGCTTTGTGGGGGCTACTCGCTCTCCTAGGCTTTGAACCTGACCAAAAGAAGTCTAAAGGAAACGATCTTTGGTATAAATCTCCATTCCGTCCGGGAGAAGAAATACCAAGTTTTCATATTGATAAACAATTTAATATCTGGAAAGACTTTGGTCTTGGAGAAAAAGGTGGAGATCTGATCGCCTTTGTTAGAAAATACCTTGAATACAATGGGAAAGCATCATCTGCGTCGGACGCTCTTCAATGGTTGAGAGAATTGGATGGTTCTGCACAAATTACGGTTCCTCAATATAGGCACTCTGATCTACAGCCAGTTTTAAGGCAATCCAGGGAGCCCGCATATAAGATTTTAGCTAACACTCCTCTTAAAAGCCCCGTGCTTTTTGAATACCTTAAAAAAAGGAGAATTAACTTCCCCTGTGCAAAAAGACACCTGAGACAGTTGTATTTTATGCACAACAAGACCAAAAAGAAGATCTTCGGATTTGGATTCCGAAACAGGTCAGGTGACTATGACTTTGGCAATCCTTTAGGTTTCAAATCTTGTTTGGGCAAAAAGGATATTTCGTATATAGCTGGAACGGCAGCCAATGATACAGTCGAAGTATTTGAAGGCTTTATGGATTATTTAACCCGACTTACTATTCAAGGTCATACAGAATTAGAAAATGATGTTGTGGTCTTAAATTCGACAAGTATGGTTCATGATTTGGTAGATCTCATTGCTGATTATAAATATAAGCATGTTTTGCTATGGCTAGACAATGACCCCTCAGGTAAAAAGGCCGATGGTTTTGCAAGGGAAAACCTCATTACTCCAAAAATCAGCCTCACTTCGATGAATCCAGTCTATAAGGGTTACAAAGATCTGAATCAGTGGCACATGGATTCTACTCTAGGCATTGATGCCAAAAAGCTTCTTATTCACAATTCACTAAATAATCAATCGACAGACGAACTCAGTCCCTGTCTACCTCGATGATTTCTTGAGCGTCTTTCCTGGCGAGCAGGAAACCGGGCTTTCAGTACTCGCTCTCTTACTCCCATTCCACCGCAAGCTCAAACAAAACTTCAATCTCTACCTGCGGTAGACAGGCCTGACGCAGATTTTCCTTTCATTCCGATACGTTGCGTTTCATAATTACCACAGTCACTTTTCCTTTTCAACAGCAAACCGGCTGTTTTCCATATATCTGCAAGTGTGGTCCATTCTTCTTTTTTTATTTTTTCTTGAAAAACTTGTAGAAATCATGACTATAGAACTTCCAACCAACTTTCTAAGGAGACAATCATATCTAAAAACAATGAAGTAACACTTATTGGCAATATCGGCGCTGAACCCAAAGTCATAGACAAGAATGATAAATTGTTTGTCGTGTTTTCCCTGGCCACACAAGACAGCTACAAAGACGACAATGATGAGTGGCAGAAGAAAGACCCAATCTGGCACAACAACCTGTTGGCTTTTAACACTTCTGCAATAAACAAAGCCAAAGAGCTATCCAAAGGCGAAAGGATCAGAATCACAGGTTCTCTTTCTTATCGACCATTTGAAACAACCATTGATGGAGACAAAACTGTCAACAAAAATGAAGCATCCATCATTGTGGCTTCTATTGAAAAGGCTCCTCTTTGATGAACGCTGCATTGCTTTTGATTATGTTTGGTATAGTCATACCTTTTGGAGCAATGTATTCAGAACGGCCAGGTTTATGCTATTGCCGTTCTCATTCAAATGCTCGCTCCCGCAAGCGGTCACCAGCTGCAAGCAGCTTCTCGCTTGATTTGAGTGCTCACTCTGATCAATAGCATTTGACCTGAGTATCCGTCAGAAACATTTAACCAAAAGGAGATTATCATGACTGACCAAACTACAAAAAACCAACCTGACTTCAATGTTTACCACGTCAAAGACCTTGGCTCTGGCAATGCCCACTGGACACAGGTAGGTGCCGCCTGGGCCAATAAAGATGGCGAAGAAGATTACTTCGCTTTTGCTTCTCTATATTTCTTAAGGTCATTCTTCAAGTTGTTGGAAAATCTTATTGTATGCCCTTGGATTATACCTGTATAACCTTCTAGTATAGATTTTTTGAGTTCAGAAAGAGTGGCAGCAGGCGATTTATTCATTATTAATAATTTATACGTAAGAATATGAAAATACTGTAGACAACCAAAGACCTCTAATATTAACAACCAAAATATAGAATATAGCAAAATGATACTTATCGAGTTCTAAAATGAAATACCTATGGTGCAATGGCTATAAAACGAAAAAACCCCTATATTACATATAAGGGTTCTTGTAGCGAAGACGGGAGTTGA
>JAGDZP010000045.1:0-4821 GCA_049115735.1 Cyclobacteriaceae bacterium
GAGAAGTACCAAACCTATCAATCCTTGTTCTGAGGATATTAAAAGAACGGTCTATGGCACCATTTACTTCATCATTGATCACTTCGAGCACTTCCTCATCAGTACTTTTCAGACTGATTTTACCCTGATTGGCCTCTGTCGCGAATATGTAGCTTAGTTTTTCGTCTGGGGCTAGTTCCTGATAGATTCTATAAAACTCATCAACAAAATCGAGCTGAGTGCCTTTGATAGATTCTTTAGCGCCATCAAGTGCCTGAAGAAATTTTTCGTCCTGACTATTTCCACTGATTCCTTTTACGATTTCAATGGGAGACACTTCAAGTGTAACGTGCATTCCACCTTGCAAATCCAGTCCAAGGTTCAGCTCCGTCTTTTTTATTTCCTGGTAGGTAAAATCAATACCTAAAAAATTATAAACAGGCTCTTTCCAAACTGAATCCAGATAGGCTTGCTTTTTTGCGAAATCTGTTTTGTTATTAACATCTGTGGCCATTTCCATAGCGTTTTGCTGTACACCGCGAGACACGAATGTGAATGACAGGTAGTAAAGGCACAGTGCCGAAATAATAACAGTGAGTAAGATTACTCCACCTTTGTTTTTCATTTTATTGTTAATTAAAAGTTTTACTTAATGATATAATGGTTTCTGCCATGAACGGCAATAGGGTAATTTCCGAAATAGTCAGATTGGTACTAGGGAGCGTTAGGGGAAATTATTCTCCTAAATAGTATTTGCAGTAACTTTTGAGGCCGTTCGCTGAGCTCATCAGAAATACTGATTTGAGTAGTGATATACTCAATATTCAATACTTCGAATAACAGATCATTGAGATTGAAGTTGAGCTGAAGTACCAGAGCAACAGCATCGAATGACGATACTTTGGTTTCAGGTTTTTCGTCATCCTGCTTATCGGATTGCTCACACTTTGCAGTCACTTCGCATTGTACATAGTCCCTAATCACAGGGCCCGCAACAAGGGCAAACGCAATGAGGATTCCTGTAACCAACAGAAGTGTCTTGTGTTTCAATATGTCTCTTACTTCGACCATAAAAGCCCACAAAAGTACCTATAAAAAAGNNAATAATGATTTTCCATTTTTCACCGGGTAATCTACACTCCAAATTGGCGTAATTCTTTGGGAGCGAATCCATTAGTATCGGTCATCTGCCTTTGCTACAACCACGAAAGGTTTGTGAAAGCAGCAATTGAATCTGTTTTCGATCAGACATATCAAAATATAGAGCTGATTGTAGTGGATGATGAGAGTTCAGATCAAAGTAGTGGAATCATAAAAGACACCATTGCCAACGAAAAAGTAAAGTTCCTTTCGCTCAGTTCGAATGTCGGAAATACCAAAGCATTCAACAAAGCTTACGCTCATGCAAGTGGCAAGTACATCATAGACCTGGCAGCCGATGATATTCTTCTAAAAAACCGTATTGAAAAACAAGTGGAGTTTTTCGAAAAATCCACTGATCAAATTGGGGTAATCTATTCTGATGCAGAATATATTGATGTGGAAGGAATGCATATAAGTTATCATTTTGATTCATCCAAGTACGACCCCCATACCGGTGATATTTATCTTAAGTTGATCGATACTTACTTCGTACCACCTCCTACCATGATGATTAAAAAAGAGGTACTCGATGAACTGGGTGGATATGATGAAAAACTAGCCTATGAAGATTTTGACTTCTGGATTCGCTCCTCAAGGAAGTGGCACTATGACTATCAACCAGAAGTTTTAACACAAATTAGAAAAATAAAAGGCTCCCTGTCTACCCAAGCATATTCAAAATCAGACCGGCAATTTGAAAGCACCTACATGGTTTGTGAGAAGATAATAGCGCTCAATGAAAATGAAGAGGAAAATCAAGCCTTGTTGAGACGATTGAAATATGAAATCATTCATGGATTCACTTCTGGGAATTTCAAGCAGACTCAAGCGTATATCTCGCTGTACCTTCAATTATCACGACTCCCGTTTTCTTTGAAAATATTAAAAGAGTTGAATGACATGCAAATTAACCTGTCACCCTTGCGCCGAGCATATTATAAACTGGTTGGTTAGTCCATCATCGGCGATTGTCATCATCGGCCAGCATGCTTAGATAACTGTCGTATCGACTGGGTGTGATGTTCCCTTCTTTGTACGCTTCTTCGATCGCACAGCCTGGTTCATGGGTATGGGTACAATTGTGAAATTTGCATTTTCCAAACAAGTCCCTCAATTCGGGGAAATAGTGAGTCAATTCGTCTTTTTCTATTTCAGCTAGTCCAAGCTCCTTGATTCCTGGTGTATCTATCAGTCGACTCGTATTATCAACGTAGAACATTTCGGCAAAAGTGGTCGTGTGAATGCCTTTGTTAGAAAATTCTGATATTTCAGAAATCTTTTGATCTGCATCGCTGATTAGCGTATTGATGATGGTAGATTTTCCAACTCCCGAATGCCCTGACAAAAGGGTTGTTTTTCCAGATAGCAAAGCCTTGAACTCCTCAACTCCATCGTTCTCAACTATTGACATCACCAACGAATCATAGCCAATCATTTTGTATTCCATCTTCACCAGATCCAGTTCTTCTAGCTCTTCCTTTTCTAGCAAGTCCTTTTTATTGAAAACAATAATGGCTGGAATTCGAAATGCCTCAGCAGTGACGAGAAATCGGTCTATGAAACCAAAGGAGGTTTTTGGAGTGGATAAGGTAGCTATCAGTACGGCCTGATCTACATTAGAGGCAATAATATGACTGTGGCCTTTCTTCTTTGGGGACTTTCTAATAATATAATTGTCTCTTGGCAGAATATCCTCAATCAGCCAAGCCTCATCGTCCGCTTCGTCTTTGGCTATAGTGACACGATCCCCGACAGCAATTGGGTTACTTATTTTCTTCCCTTGAAGCTTAAATTTTCCTTTTAATCGACAGTTGTATTTCTTTCTACTCTCATCGGTCACCTCGTACCAGAGCCCCATCGATTTTATCACCGTTCCTGTCATATTCTGCTTCGTATTTGTGAAAAATTGAACTACATCTTGTTGGAACTCTTCACAATGTAATCAATAATCATTTTTGTAGCGCCTCGGTTTTCTTGAATATAGTTAGAAGATATGTTGCCGAGCTTACTCCTCAGTTCTTCCTTAGTTAGAAGAGGTTCTATGTGTTCAACGATCTCATCTGTACTTGACACTGGAATACCAGCTCCCAGACGCTCTAGTTCCCCAGCCTCTCTGAACTTACTATTGCTCTCATCACGTCCGAAAAATACGGGAATGCCATGTGCGGCTGCCTCTAAAGTATTGTGCAGCGTTTGCCTAAAAGCCCCACCCACATAGGACAATTCCCCATAGCCATATAAGGAAGAAAGGAGTCCTATACTGTCTATGATGAGTACAGGACTGCTTTGCAAATCAGCATCCTCAGCTTTAGAATATTTTGTAGCATTAGCACCAAGCTGGTTGAGTAATTCATTTATATCTTTTTCATCCACATTGTGAGGAGCAATAATGAACTTGATCCTATCTGAATATTTGGAAATAAATGGCGTCAATATTTCCATATCACCAGGCCATACACTACCTAAGACCATCACGAGACTGTCATTTTTGAATTCTTCAATCAGAGGCAAATCCAATTTTGTGCTCACTACATCGGCCACCCTATCGAATCGCGTATCTCCTGATATTGAATAATTCCTTACCCCAACAGTTTCCAATAATTCGCCTGATTGATTATCCTGAACGAAAATGTGATTAAAACAGCTCAGCATCTTTCGATGAAGGCCTCCATAAAACTTGAAAAAAGGTTGGGAGCTTCTAAAAATTGTAGATACTGAAAGCGTTGGGACTTTTTCTTTTTTACATGCTATTAGATAATGATACCAGAATTCATATTTGATGAATATCGCTATGCTGGGGTTCGCCAGTTCAATAAACCTGGCTGCATTTCTATGGCTATCTGAGGGAAGGTAAGCCACCAAATCTGCACCCTTGTACTCTTTTCTAATCTCGTATCCCGAAGGGGAAAAAAAAGTAAGCAGAACTACCAATTCTGGCTGAGCATTTTTTAATCCTTCAATGATAGGTCGGCCCTGCTCAAATTCGCCCAATGACGCTGCATGAAACCAAATCACAAATTTGTGACCTTCGCCGTGAAATCTTTCCAGTTTTTCCCAGGTAGACTCCCTACCTCTCAGCAGTAAATTTGCCTTATTGTTCCATATGGAAGCAAGCCGAAAAAGCTGGTTGAAAAGCGAAAGTCCAATGTTGTACAGCAGAAGGGACATAGAGGCCAAAAATAAGAAAACCTCCCGCTAACGAGAGGTTTTCAATTCTTTTTATGAGCACATAGGCTCAACCATTTTCTTCTCAGTGCGAAGACAGGTAATCAGCTACGCCATCCTTGGTGGCTTGCATAGCATCTTTTCCTTCTTCCCAGTTTGCGGGGCAAACTTCACCGTGCTCTTCTACATGATGCAATGCATCAACCAAACGAATCATCTCATCGATATTTCTTCCAAGAGGAAGGTCATTAATGGTCTCCTGACGAACTGTTCCCTTTTTGTCGATAAGGAAAGTGCCTCTGTAGGCAATTGGCAATCCTTCAAAAGACAATTCACCTGATTCATTGTAATCCCAGTCTCCGGCAAGAACGCCGTAATTGCTGGCAATCACTTTGCTGGTATCAGCCACCAATGGATAAGTTACACCTTCGATTCCGCCTCTATTCTTCGGTGTGCACAACCAAGCAAGGTGAGTTTCCTCAGTATCGGTAGAAGCTCCTACCACCGCAACACCTCTTTTTTCAAATTCAGCCA
>JAGDZP010000046.1:0-17602 GCA_049115735.1 Cyclobacteriaceae bacterium
AAGAATATTTAGAAAAGAACAAGACGCTTTAAATGAAGAGGATAATGCACTAAGATTAGAACAGCTTATACAGTTTGAAGAGTTTTAGTTTGCTGCAATAAAAAACAGTCAAGAATTAACTAACGAGGAGTTAATTTTATTAGAGGAGCAAAAGAACGCTAAGATAGAGGGATTAAATCAAGCGGCAGCAGCATCTAAGATGCAAACAGACGAGGTAGTAGCAGCACATAAAATAGCAGTTGGTCAAAGATTGCTAGGTCAACTAATACAATTAGCTGGCAAAGAATCGTCTATAGGTAAGGCTTTAGCGTTGTTTCAAATAGGAACTAATACCGCAGTAGGTGTTTCTGCCGCTACAAAAGTGGGTGCGGAGTCTGGTCCATTTCCTGCTAATTTAATTGCAATAGCCACTGGTATTTCAGCAGTTATAGGAGGTGCTTTGCAAGCTAGACAGGTATTAGGTACAACTCCATTGCCTAAATTCGAAAAAGGAGGTAGAATAGGGGGTAAAAGGCATTCACAAGGAGGTACGATAATAGAGGCTGAACTAGGAGAACACGTAATGAATAGAAAAGCTACTAATCTATATGGACATAATCTATTCGATAAGATAAACAATTTAGAATTAGACCCTAATATAATAAACGGCAAATCTGGTGGTTCTAATGTGGTGGTAATAGATAATAGTGACTTAGCAAAAGAATTTAGAAATAGACCTAATCATAATTTAAATATTGATAGTAACGGTTTTACTTCATACATACAGGCGCAAAACGCAACGACAATTAAGAAGGTAAGTAGATATTCTGTATGAGTTTTAAGATAGAAAAAATAAAAGACTTATTAGTAATAACTAATACCGATACTTGGGAGGTGACTAAAAGAACTTATACGGACGTTTGGTATAAATTCAACAATATAAGTAATCCAATACTTTATAGTTTGTATCAGAAGCAGCCAGAAAAAGACCTTGTTTTAGATAAATTATATTCTGATTTTTTAGATGATAATGGAAATCCGTTTAGTGATGATTCATCATTTCAGGATTATCTTGATAGAAATTTATCAAATGGATTTAATACTGAAAGTGTAAAAAATAGTACTAGCACATTATTAGTTGCTTCGGGTGTGTTTACTGGTGAATGGGAGGATGTTTCTAAATATAACTCAATAACAATAGCCGCTAAGACAGATCAAAATGGAATGTACACTTTGCAATTTTCGCCTGATGGAGTTAATCAGGATTCCACTCTAACAAGGTATTACAGAACTAACCAAATAGAGCCGCCTCATAGGTTTACTATAACAAGAAAGTATGCTAGAATAGAATTTACAAACACCAGTTCTTCTGACCAAACTTATTTAAGGCTTCAAACATTATTAGGAGACTACACGGAATTAAACACACCTTTAGATTCTGTTTTATCGCAAGATTTTGATTCTATTTCTGTTAGATCAACAAAGTTTGAGTATGAATCTGCTTTAGGCAGAAGGCAGGGGTCTACTACTTGGAATAAATTCGGTTATAATAGTGATGTTGATGTTGGAACGGAAGTATTAGCAAGTTTTGGGGGTTCTTTTTCACCATTATCTACTGACAGAACATTATCTATTGTATCAGATAGTTCTAATGATATTAACGGAGGAACGGGTGCGCATGGGGTTGTTGTTTATGGTATTAACGGAAATTGGGAGGAACAAACAGTTGTTGTTTTTCTTAATGGATTAACTCCAGTAGTCACTAATGAAACATGGTTAGGAGTCAATAGAATAGCATTATTTCGTTCTGGTAGCTCTAAAATAAACGAAGGGGTGATAACAGCAACAGCTACAACAGATTTAACTATTCAAGGACAAATTGAAGTAGCCGAGGGAACATCGCAGCAATGTATGTTTTTTATAAAGGATTCTCATCAGGGATTGATTGATTTTTTATTAGTTGGTGGAGAAAAAACAGCGGGAGGTACATCTCCTAGAATAACGTTTAGAGGGTGGGTCTATTCTGAAATATCTAACTCGAAATATTTAGTATTTAGACAGTTAATGGATACAGACGTTGAGAATCATTTACCATTAATATTTTCACAGCCATTAATAATAGGAGAGAGGTCGGTTTTTTGGATAGAGGCAACAACTGACAAGGCTAATACTGAAGTCAACGGTAGGTTTAGTTTGATAGAATTTAGAGATGTTGATTCATAATGGAGTATAGATTTACTTTAACATATAGTGGAACAGATACAGAGGTTATTGAGCCTAAAGGGTGGAGTGAGTTTAAATCTGAAATAAAAAGAGATTTTAAAAGTCATGGAGTACTTTTTAAATTCACTTCTGGAACTTTGAAATTAGGGTTTGCTGGAGAGGGAAGGACTATACTAGAAATGGCATTTCAGAACGACGGGATTGACGCTATAGTTTCTTTGGAGGTTGAAAGAAGGGATGATGAGTTTGATTCATACACATCTATTTTTATTGGGAAAGCTATTATGTCTAATCGAGAATTAGACAGTAATTATTTTCAGGTCGATTTTGAGCAAAGTACATTTCAACAAACTGTAATAAACAGGGCTGATACACCCGTTAAATTTGACTCATCATTAGATTTAAATGGAAACTCTGTTGTTGGTTCAATAACAGAACAAAGTGGTGGGTGGAATTATATTAGGCTTTCAGATCGTTACATAACTAATTATAAATTCGGTGGTGATAGTTCATCTTTTAGTACTTTTTCAGGAACTTCTGGAGCAGACCCTACGGAAGCAGATTTATATAGTGAGCTAAATTTTGACGGTGTTGTATTTGATCAACTAAAGGAATTTAATTCAGTAACAGAACAGACAACGGAAGTGTTGCCAGTAATAGAAAATTTTGTTTGTGGAATATCTGGAACTCTTACATTTACTGGTAGTATTAAATATAGATTACAGGCTACAGCTACATTAGATTTGGCTTTAAGTAATGTTAGAATAACTCATTCTCTAAGAGTTAGGCATTTATCACAAACTGGTACTTTAAAGTCTGACACAGCATTAATAACAGCTACTCAGTCTGCAAGCTCACCTCTTAGTTATGATAGTACATTAGATACGGACACATTTAGTACTACACTTACGGTTGTAGGGTCGGATAAATTGATTCTATACTGGCAGATAAAAGGAGAACCAACAAGCATAAATGCAGGAGATGAGGTTACCTTAGAATTAGACTCTTTAGATTTGTACGATAGCAGTCAAATAACATACTCTATACTTAGAAATGCTGGTTCACAAGTGGTAAAAAGTTACTTAATATACGATGCTTTAGAATGGGCTATGTATTTAATAACAGGTGAAAGAGATAAGGTCTATTCATATTTTTTAGGAACAACTAGTAATGGTTATTCTGTAGATGGGTGTGGTTCTCAAAATGTTATTACAAACGGATATAAATTAAGAGGGTTAACAGATACTCATATATCGGTAAGCTTAAACGAAATTCTTAAAAGCTTACAAGCTATCTACGGTATTGGATGGGGATTTGAAAAGCAATATGATGGGTCTTATAAATTAAGGGTTGAATTGATAGAACATTTTTATTCAGATAAATTAATATATGATTTTTCAAACGGATATAAATTAGAATCTTATAAGGAATCAACATTTAACGATCTTGTTTTTAATAAAGTTGAAATTGGATATAAAAAATTTGCTGATGATGAAGATTTTGATAAGACTAGAGAAGATTTTTTAACAAGCACTATTTATTCCACCCCTACATCTACTGAAAAAGGCACATATTCTAAGTTAAGTAGTTTTATTGCGAGCGGAAGGTTGATTCAGTCAACTTTTGAGCAAACAGATGATACTAAAAGCTGGAAGCATGACAGTTCTATATTTTTTGTTGCTGTTGTCGATTCTTTCGGAATACTGATACCAGAAAACAACGAGAATTTTAGCACGGTTAATGGAGTAGACGATGCAGACACAGAATATAATATAAGGCATGCTCCTGTTTATATGTTTTTAAATAATGCTTTAGTAGTTAATAGCTCTTTAATGCGAAAGCCGTTTAGCTCTAATTTCATAAATGTTGATACAAAAATCAACCAATCATTTGAGGCTCAATTTGATTCTGGAGAAAATTGTTTACTAGGTGATACACAAAGGTTATTAAGGTCTTCGGTTGGAGATATTGAGTTATCAAATAACTATGTAGGATTAAGGTTGTTTAACCCAATAAATCATGAATTTGAAATAGGATTAACTCAATCGCAATTAGACAATATTGTAGAAGAAATGGAAAGTGATGAAGCAGGGTATTTAAGGTACTTGGACAACGATAGCAATATAAAAGAAGGATATGTTATTAACATAAAATGGAATCAGAACAAAAATATAGCAGAAATAGAAACCATAGAAAAAGCTGATGATTATGCAGTATAAACATAAATATGTAATAGGGGAAACATACTCTTTTTATAATAATTCTAATGAATTAGAGGATAATGTTGAATTTAATTATTGGAGCTTTAATATAGTTCATTCAGATACATTTATAACAGTTTATGAAGATGTTACAGTATTAACTAAAGATATAATAAGTGGAACAGATTACAGGTGGTACGCTAGTGATTTTTCATTTCCTAATATAGAAACTGGATGTTACAGATTTGTTATAGTTGATACCGTTCAAAACAATGTTATATATATTAGTAATGAATTTGAGGTTGTAGATTCATCTAATGATTTAATGTACGTTAAATATAGGAATTCTGTAAATATGCTAAACTATAACTACGAAGGATTACCAAGTTTTGAAAATAAATTTCATGTGGAAATGTTTAACAGAAAGCCACAAAACAAATTAAGCACGGAAGGGTATGATTTAACAAATGGTTCATTTAAAAGGATTAGAACAATTAGAACAAAGGATATTGAAATTATTACTGGATGGTTTGATGAAAATGAGCATGAAGCAACTAACTCTATGATAATTCATAGTGATTTTTATTTAGGGTTAGATGGAGTGTTTAGATTAATGAATTTCCCAGAAGAATTTGATTATTCTGTGGACTGGCAGGATAATTATGATTTTATAGAAGCCTCATTTAGGTTAGAAATAGATAGTAGGTCTAGCTCCAATAAAGGGGTTTAATGAGTAAAGATTTAAAGTAAAATAAATGGAATTTAACGACGAATATTTTAAGAGTATTTCTAAAAACGGAATACATAAGTATTACAAAAAGACGGTAGATCATGCCGAGGAAATGGGAGTTCATGTAGAAGGCGACAAACCAGAAAAACTACTTAATATAAACAGACCTAATGAACAGAAGGAAATAAAAAAATACAGATTAGAATCATACGAGCCAGTTACTAAGTCATTAAGCGAAAAGGTAGTAAATACTGTAAATAAAATATTTAACCCTAGAATATGGTCTTTAAATTTTCCTGAAATGACAAAGGTAGTAGGTGAAGACACTTTAAGTAAGTACTTAATGGAGGATTACCCTTATTACAGGTCTATAATGAATTTTATAACAGAGACATTTACAACTAAAGATTTTAGCGATCCAAATGCTGCTATAGTTGTTATGCCAGAGGATTTTGATATAGAAGAAACTGAAATGTTTAATCCTGTTGCTGTAATATATGGTTCGGAAACCTTAAAAGATTTTGTAGATGGCGAGTATTATACTTTTATGATGGATGGCGTTATAAAAGTATTTACACAAACAGAAATATTATACTATAAAAAGAACACCAAAGGAGGCAAAGAAAACTGGAATTTATATTTTGAGTATAAACATGATTTTGGATTACCTCCTGTTTTTAGATTGGGAGGTATTATAAACGGCAAACAAGAACCTTATTATTTTGAATCATGGATAAGGGGTGTTTTGCCTCACTGGAATCAAGTAGTCCAGTTAACAAGTGATGCGCACGCTTCTTATATGAATCATTTATGGATGGAGAAATGGGAGTATGCAACAGAATGCGAAGCGGAAGGGTGTAATGGGGGGTTAGTAGAAACTGAAATAAAAAACGGGAAAGACATTGTTTTAGGTAGCGTTCATTGTCGTAATTGCAATGGCACTGGGAAGGTTTCTAAAAGCCCATACGGAATACATACAATAAACAGAGATGCCATTAACCCAGACGCTCCATTGCCAACCCCTCCAGCAGGATATATTTCTAAACCTATTGATATTATTGATAAGGTAGAGGATAGAATATCTAAGGAAGAAAAAAGAGGGCTTGCTTCTATTAACATGGAAATAGTTCAAATGGTTGGCGAAGATCAAAGCGGATTAGCTAAGACAGTTGATAGAGAAGATTTAAACGCATTTCTATCGAGGTATTCGAGGCATGTTTTTGAGTATGTATTACCTGAATTAATATTTTATATAGCCGCTTGGAGGTATGGGGAAATATATACGCTTTCGGATATTTTACCAGAGATAAACCAACCTAAAGATTTTAATGTTTTAAACTTAAATCAATTAACAGAAGAATATAAAAACGCTTCTAATTCTGGGGTTTCTAACTCATACTTAATGAATGTGGAAAAAGAACTGGTAGAAAGCAAGTTTTCAAACAATGATTTATCAAGAAGAAAAAACACAGCATTGATTGACTTAAACCCATACCCAAATAGGTCAGACGATGATTTATTAACACTCCAAAATCTAGGAGAACCAAGTTGGATGATATATAAAGCTATACATTTAATAGAGCTAGTGGAAATGGCAATAGAAGATGATTCAGAATTTTTAAACCTTACTCTAAAAGAGCAAAGAGAAAAGATCGATAATTTGTCTAAGGAAAAAACGGGTTTTATAGAAGACCCTGTAGTGGTAGATTCTATTTAACATAATATTTACATTATGTTAAATAGAATTAGTATATTTGTAATATGGGAAGACCTAGAAAAAAGGTAGTTGAATTGCAAGGCGATGAAATTACAAAGCAAGAACCTACAAAGGTTAAAGAAGTTAAAATTAAAAAAACAATAGTTGAAGATATGCCACTAAAAAAAGACGGCTCATTTTTAGCTAGTGTAAATGGCGCTGATTCTTACTGGACTAGATCACAATTAAACATCATGTTTCAAAGAAATAGCCATAGTGTAAAAATTCCAAAAGGTTCTGAATATACAGCACCTTTAAACTCTGAATGCAAAGACTGTGGATAATTCATTTATAGAACTAATAAAAGTCATTGGCAATCAGATTGATAATGATGAATTAACGAAAGCCATTAAAGAAGATAAATTCGATGGTGAATTTGCGTTAAGTGAAGACGGATTAAATTTAGCAAAAAAACAAGTTAGTCAATTATTGACTATTGAAAGTGCTGTTGCTAATCCTACTGTAGTTGAAATGATAACTAAAGACACATGGATGAAGCACAAAAAAACAGCGTTGACTCAGGTTGAGGAGAAACTGAAACCGATATATGATAAGATGGGGATTGATTATTCTGATGCTGAATTTATTAGCGATAAAATAGGAGATATTGAGGAGAAGTTATCAGAAGCTATTTCTAAGGGGGATAATAAAAGCGTTGTAGATTCTTTAAATAAGGAGCTAAGAGAGGCTAAAGAGTCTTTAGAAAGTAGAGAACAAGAAATTGAAAATAAAATAAATGAAGTTCGAAATGAATATGCGGCAAGAGATTTACGCAGGGAATACGAACTTAAAGCAAACGATTATCAATGGGCAGATGTTTATTCTAATCCTGATTTAAAGAAAGCTATTTTAAATCAGAAATGGGAAAAACTAAATGCCAAAGCACATTTAAAACTTTCCGAAGATGGTAATATCCAAGTAATGCAAAAGGATATGCCAGATAAGGAACTTTATGAGGGGAACAAAATTATGACGTTCCAAAGCTTACTCGAGCCTGAAATATCAGACTTCTTGAAAAAATCAAGTCCTGAAAAGAAGACAAAAAGTAATGAACAAAATCAAGTAGTTCAGGATGATTTGACTCCTAAACAAAAGGAAATGATAGCTCAAAAAGAAAAATTTCAAAAGGCGAGTTAATATGTATTTAAAAATAAAATGGCAGTAAATTTAGGATTAACGGAGGCTTTACAAGCCATCCAAACAGACTTATCGAATAATGTAGGGATAAATGACCCTTCTAATTATTCAAAAATGTTAGGGTTTAATGACTTCATATTTGGAGCTTCTAACCCTAGAACTATTAATACCACAATGGGGACAGCTTCTAAAGATGGGAAGTATAAACCTGTTGAGATTAGGTACTTGCCTAAAAAAGGCAATGAGGATGAAATGGACGCAATCACAGATTATTCTTGTGCTAGAGGCACGACTAGACGTGAGATCGTAGAAACATTAAATCCGACATTAGTAGCTGGTGATAGATTCACTATAGACGAAGCTATTATAAGAGAGGGTACTATGCCAGAATTGCAAGCCAGATTAAGTTTAGAACTTAGGGACGCAATGCGTAATACTAGAGAGTTAATAGATAAGAAGTTATTTACGGCTGCTAGTACTAACGTAGGGGCTAATCCTGCGGCTTCCGAAAGAACTGGAGCAAGTGTTGGTAAGGGTGCTTATTCCACTTTAGAAATGCTTAATTCGGACGGAACTTTAGATGCAGATGTATTTGACGCTATAAAGAATGACCAAGAAGACAACTTTATGTTTGGAGATGCTGCAATAATCGGATTAAACAACGGTAGAAAAGTATTTAACAGATTGGCTGTAGGTAATATTCAAAGTGGAGGTATTGATTTTGCGTCGGTTAAAGATGAATTTGGAATGACTCTTTTTAAAGATTCATGGACCAATACGGTACATGGTAATGCAGGTAAGAATAAGGTTTTAGCAATGTATCCGGGTCTTTCTCAATTCTACCAGTATAATTATTATAACGGTGGAATAGGAGAGAATACTACAGGACTTAGTATTAAAACTACAATGCAAGACCCAATTTATCCTATCACTTATGACTTTCATTTGAAGCATGACGATGGATGTTCTACTAATAACCCACAAGGGTTTTATGTTGGGAACTTGTTTGTTTACTTTGATTTATGGCAAGCACCAGAAGAGGCATTCGGTGAAGGTTATACTAACAACTTAACAGACTTTAATGGAACTGTTGGTTATAATATAACTCAAGCGTAATGGCGAACTGTAGACCAAGCATACCAGATTTTATTGATCCAGAGTGTGACTTTGAATCTGGGCGTGTGGTCGCTTTAGCTTTTATTCATAAGGACATACACTCTGCTATTTATGCAGACCCTACTAATGCGAGTTTGTGGGTTGACGGTGATTATTCCGCTGACCTTCATATATTTCAAGAAGTAAGAGGGTCGTTTGATGGTGGTAGTCCTATTGATGTTCCTGGTATTGGAAATCAGGATACGAGAGTTATAAATGCAGACCGCACGTTAACAGTCTCTATACAGGGAGTTAAAAGTAACGAAGGTTTTTTTAATGAGCTTGTTAAGAGTCATGAGTATAGAGTTGCCTTCGTTGTTGGGGGTAGTTACCAAACCTTGTTTATGAATAATGTTGATACGAGTATTTTCGCATCAGCACCAGTAGAGGAGGGTTTAGATACCGCTATATTTTGGAATACTATTTGTAAATGGAAAGATATAAATAGTCCACAATCAAGCGGTGTTCCAATAGGAGTATTTAATTAATTAAACAAGGGGGCTAATAACCCCCTTTTATATATGATAGATTGTCTAAACAATTATATTGGTGTTCGTGGTTTAGCTCCTTATGAAGACCCTGATAGTGGGTACTATATTAATGATCTACAAGGTATAACAACAGAACAGTTGGAGGAAATATCAGATGATGAAGATCATTATGAAGTTCGTCTAGCATGGGATGATATTTATGCAAGGGCTTCAAGGTTGTTAGAAACAGACATTAAAACCAGTTTAAAAAAGTACTTTAAAAGATACTCATATATTGATAATGGTATAACTGGACAACTAACAAAATCAGAAACTCTAACAAGTGCAAGTAATTACAATGGATGGAGTTTTGATTTAGGTTATCAATCAAAAAACTTAGTACTTAATATATCTGATTTTAGTTTGTTTTTAAATACGTCTAATGATTTTGATATATTTATTTATGATTTAAATACAGGTCAAAAGTTAGATGAAATAAGATATACAGGAGTTGAAGGATTAAGCACTTATAGGATCAACAAAAACTATGCGGTTCATAAGTATTCAAATATATTTGTTTGTTATGATGCTAGTGAAATATCGGTATTAAAAATGACTGAATACAAACCGCTTGGGTTTACGCAAAGCGGAAGTATTGCAAAGAGCGGTTCTGTATTAGATGCAAATCTAACTAATGGGGATACTGGGTTAAATGTTGTATTTAATCTTGAATGTTCAGTAAGCAATTTTGTATGTCAAAGAATAGATAATTTTAAAGATGCTTTTCTTTATAAGCTAGGTATTGAATTTTGTAACGAAAGGATTTATTCAGACAGAATAAATAGATATACTCTAATGGATAGAGAGGACGCTGTAAGCCTTAGAGATGAGTTTAAGTTAGAGTATGACCAATTAATAGAGGCAGCCTTAAAAGACCTTAAAGTTACTGAATCAGATGAATGCTTTGAATGTAATAAGTCGGTTAATTATAAGGTCATGTTGCCTTGATTAAATATGATAATATAGCTAGGGTAAGGCGTGAAGTTGAAAACCTATTGATATTAGTCGACGAATTAAGAGATAGAGGTATTCCAAAAGAATTAATAGTAGACGTTATATTAAATGAGCATAAAAAAATTAGTAAAAAGGATGAATGTTCTAACAAAGACTAATTTATTAGAGAGGTCTATTGCTACAAGTATGATTGTCGCTACTGCTGACAGAATATTTAACCAAGGTAAGGACGCTAATAATACAGGAATAGGGACTTATTCATCAGAGTATTTAAAACAAAGGAGAAAAGACGGATACCCTAATTCCACAAAAGTAATATTGCAAGCCACAAGGCAAATGGTAAATGATTGGTCTGTTATAAATATCGGAAAGCAATTAGGTTTAGGGTTTAAAAACGCTGTCAACGCTGATAAATCAGAATGGGTTGAGGCTACATATAAAAAGGATATTTTTAAGCACACAGAAAACGAGAAACAGGCTATAAATAAATTAGTAGACAAAGAGGTTAAAAAAATAATCAATGGCTGAGAGGGATTTAAATTCTATATTAACGGATATTAACACGCAGATTAAAACTGTTTCGTTTGGTAATAAAATAACCACAAGAGGGCTATGTTATCAGCAAGAGAAAGACGGTAAAACATTCCCTTTAGAAAACAAAGGAAATAAGAACGGTTTAAAAATATCATGGGATGATAAATACCCATTGCAAACATATCATAGGATTTTAGACGTTGAAAAAGAGTCTGATTTAGATGGTGGTTTTGGTAATAAAGCTTTTGGGCAAAGGGTTTATTCTATGCGTTTAGTTGGTATAGGAAGTAAGGCTAAATTAAGTGTAGCACCTTACGAAGACAACCAAGAAATATGTAAAGCTATATCGGATGTATTACCTATTTTTATAAATAACAATGAATATTTAGAAACTGGAGACCATGAGGTAATTAAGCAAAATGTTTACAATGAAGAATTTGTTGGTATTGAGATTAAAAAACTAAGTTTAGAAGGTGTTGCATTTTGGATTGATTACGAATTAAGAATAAATATTTGCTAATGGCTTGTTTAGATAAATCAAATGATGATAATTACTTGACATGGTGGAAGGTAAATGGAATATTAACTTTTTCACAATTACAAGCTAACGGAATACCTAATACCTGTGAGTATGTGTTTGAAAATTCATTTAACTTGGATTTTAGTTTAGACTTTAAATCATAATGGCAACTATAGCAAAATCAAATAGGAGTAATTATTTAATATGGCAAAAAATTACAGGTTCTGTATCTACAGAAGATTTAGAAGAAAAAGGGTTAAACAAAGTTAATGCACCTCAAAACTTATCTATAGCAAATGGTTTTGTTTTAACATGGGATGATAAATCTAATTTCGAAACGGGAGTAGAAATATTTCGAAGATTAGATGGGGAAACAAGATTTAATAAAATTGGTTCTGTGGGTCAGAACATAGAGACTTTTACAGATTCAACTACTAATGTAGGTTTAAAATATTACTACAAAGTAAGAGCTTATTATAATGATGGTGTTGGAGATGTGGATTATGGTGTTTTCTCAAATATCGTTAGCAAAACATCTGATTTAGAATGGGTTTCTAGGTCTGCATCTGAACAAAATTTCTGGGGGTCTATTGCGTTTGGTAATGGCGTTTTTATTGCTGTTGCTCCTTTAGGAACTAACCGCACAATGAGGAGTACCGACAGTGGATCTACTTGGTCTTCTGTAGCATCATCTTCAGCATTAGCTTTGTCTAAAATAGGATATGGGAATGGCAACTTTTTAATTCTTTCCCAATCTAGTGGAGATGTAATTAAATCTACTGATTACGGGGTATCATGGAGTACTTTATCATCTGTTTTAGATGTTCAAATATGGAGAGGACTAGTATATGGCAATAGTACTTGGGTTGCAGTATCTACAACTGGAACAGATAGATCGGCATGGTCAGATGATGACGGTATAACTTGGAATATGGTAACAACACCAGAGCAAAATTCATGGACTGATATTGCTTTTGGCAATGGAGTTTTTGTTGCTCTTGCACAATCAGGAACTAACCGTATAATGAGGAGTACTGACGATGGTGTTAGTTGGTCTTCTGTAGCAGCACCAGAGCAAAATTCATGGCAAAGTGTAACCTATAATAATGGTGCTTTTTGGGCGGTTTCATCAAACGGTACAAACAGAGCAATGATATCTACTGATTTGGGTTTGTCTTGGGTTTCTATTACAACACCAGAGCAAAATGCTTATTCAGAAATAGCTTCTGGAGGAGGTTATATTGTTGCAGTTTCAGAGTCAGGATTAAATAGAAGTATTTTTACATTAAATACATCAACTGTTTTTATAGGCGATGAAACACCAGAGCAAAATTTATGGAATGCCATATCGTACGGAAACAATACTTTTGTATCTGTTTCACTAGACGGAACAAATAGGGTAATGACATCATCAGTATAAAATTATAATTATGGCATACAAGAGTAAAACAACATTAGAAACCGATAACACAGACGATTTTACAACTAACGGGAATAGGTCTATAACGGCTGAAATTTTAAGGGGTTGGAATCAAGACATATTAGACTCATTATATTTAGGAGAATATGATGGGACTACTTTATTATACGAGCCAGACACATTAACCAAAACAGGTCTATTAGTTATTAATGCTACTACAGGGCAAGATTTTAATGTGAATGGGACTACAGAATTAACTATAGAGCCAGACTTAGTTGAGGCACAAAATAACTTAGGAACTCTAGGGTATCTTAGATATGGGGTGAGTACTTTCGGTGATGCTGGTTTTGCTAGTACTTATTATACCGATTCCGACGGAGTTGTATTGTTAGGCAGGAGAGGGGTGACATCACCTAGTACTGAATTTTTATTAGCTAATGGGGTTGGGGGTAGTGTTTTTGATGTTCCTACAGGAACGGCAAATACTAGGTTTTACGGTAGTATTTTGCAAGATAACTCAACGGAAGATTTAGGCATAATTGATTCAGGGTCTACAAGTGCAACCGAGCAAGATTGGATAGAAGTAACAGTAGGGGGTAATACAGGATATATTAGAGTATTTGCAACGAAATGAAAGACAAAACGATAAATAATATATTATATTTCTTAAACAATTGTGATTTAAAAGGGTCGGAAGTTGATTTATTTAATGAGTGTAAGAATGATCTAAAAAATATATTGATAAAAAACAAAGAATTAAAGCAAGAAATGTTAATAGATGAGATAAAAAAAGGGGTGGAAAAACCCACCCCTTAAAACAACTAACTATGAAAAAAACTACTTATTTATTTTCTAATGATCCCCCGTAAAGAAAATCTTTTAACGTGAATAAAAGAGCCGTAAAAACTCCATTTCCATTTGAAACTGTCATTATAACAAACTCATTTATCTTTAATTGATTTACTAATATCTGGTAACTCATAATCATGGTAGCAAGCAAAAACAATGAAAAACCTATTAAACTAAAATAAGCCAGTATCTTTTGTAAAGATTTATCACCATCTTCCCTAGCAGATTTTCTATCTTCAACTTCTAAATTAAAAACTTCTATCTCATAATCATTAAGCATTTGAATAGCCTCTAAACGATCCACTTCATTTATTGAAGCATCTTTACTAATAAGATTAGAAAGTATATTAACAGGCGGAAAAACGTCTCCTACCGTTTCAATTATACTGGGGGCTACTTTAGACAATAGCTTTCCTATTTTAGTGTCTTTAAATTTCTTTTTCATCATCCAATTATATCGAAGTTTTCTGTATCGTTTTTCATACTAATTCAAAATGTGGTAAGTCCATAAATCCCTGATCTGTTATTATTTCATCGTCCATATCCCAATTAGCACCCCACTTTAATTTATGGGTTATCTTTTCTTGTTCATAAAGAAGCTCAGAAACCCCTATTATTAATCCACCTAAATATAAAAGGTAATCTTTATTCCAAGTAGCCTTTCCGTTTACAAAAGCGTATATATCAAACGCTTTTGAAGGTTCGTAATTATGCTTAGACTTCTTTTCATATCCGTCGCAGTATGTAACAACCTTGCTTTTATCTTCAATAATCCATCCTGTAGAGGTTTCTTTCCTGCCTTGTTTGTATAGTTCAAATTGAACTTCTGGTGATCTCGTGCCGTGAGAAACGCCAAAATCTACCCTTGTTATTTTAATTACTTGATTCAGGATAGTTTGAATATCTCTTTCGCAAGTTTGTATATTACTAAAAGATTTGTTTCCAAATATCATTTTTTAGGCTTTAATTCCGCTATTTGTAATCCTAGCGTATGTATTTCAGATTTCATTTCTTTTATAGCTTCTTTTATTTCTTCCATTAGTCCAACCCTTGAATAGTCGTTAGCTGAATTAACAGCTATATCTTTTGAGTTCTTTATTACTTGATTGTGAATGTAAGCGTTATAAGCTATAATAAAAGGGATTGCAAATTTAAAAAGGTCTGCTATTTGTGATGCCTCCATTTATCTTTAATTAATAATACAATTGTTGTCAAAAAGAATCCTATTGTTATATATGATTCTATGTTTTGCTGTTGTGCATCTGTAAAATATACACCTCCGTAATACAAGTAACTTAATAACTCATATACATCGTAGCAAATATAACTAATAATTATCCAAAATGTATAATTATTCTTTCTACAACTATATGCTAATAAAGACATTATTAGCATTCCTTTTAATTCGTGGTTGGTTAAGTACCAATAATGAAAATAATTTTGGTATCCTAATTCTCCTGACCATGATATATGATTGTTTAAATCATTTCTAAACGGATCATCTAATAAACAAATAAGAACCGTTAAAAAAATACCTAAAGGGATTATATATTTAACCATTATTTGGAGGGGGAGGAGGGGGAGGCGGTTTTGGCGGGGGGTTGTCGTCTGGCATTCTAAAATTAATTTTCATAATGATTCTATTTTATTTGAAAGTTTTTTTAAACTATTCTTTAACTCATTTATTTGCAATATATAGTATTCGTGTTGAGTTTCTTCTTTATTATCAATAAATCTATCAACTTTTTTAGAAAAATCTTTAAAAGAACCCGTAAGCCTATTGATAAATAGTATAAGAAAAAACACTATTATAAATAATAGAGTGCTTATTATATTAGAATACAATTCCATATAACAAAATTAACTTATTATTTTACTATTATTAATTTAATGTTATTATTTCTTTTAAAATATTTTATAGTGTCGCCATTTGTAAGTTTTTGACAATCATAACAAATTACTTTTGAGTCTAAATAAATGTTTTTAAAGGATTTTTTTTGTTTTTCAAAATCTATTCCTAGTTTGAAAAACCAAGATGCTAATATTAACATTACTATAATAGGAATAAGTTTTAATATTTTGTCTGTCATATTGGTAAATTTATTTGTTTTAATAAACGTGTTGATACACGTGTATAAATCTCTGTTGTTTTACTTGACGAGTGTCCTGCTAGTTTTTGAATAACTCTTAAATCGACTACTTGATCTGTTAGGTTGGTAAAGCAACTATGTATAAGTAATTGCTCTTTTATTGCTTTTATATCAGCTTTTATAAGTAAACTATAAGTCTCTTTATTTTTGTCGCTCATATTATCAAGCCACAATTCTATATTTTTAAGTCTTTTATTTATTTCTTTCATTTTTGGTTATTTAAGTTATAATTCCACGCAACTACTCATACATTTTAACGTTGTGCGTAATTTACCCAAACACACGAACAAGCGTATATAACAACCCTATAAAACCCCAAACTAAACACCATACAAATATTAAGTGTGGTAATAATCCGCTTTTTTGAATTGAAGAACCTAAAACCTCTATTCCTTTTCCGAGTTCTTCCATAAAACTACGCACAACAACACCTATATGTAATACCTTGTTTTCTTTTTGGTTATCTTGTTCTTTACTCATCGTTTTAGTCTTTTAAGTTAGTGTAGTAATTTGTTGAAGTCGGCACTACACATAGCCAAACCGTTAGCGAGCATTAAGTTTTCTTTCTGCTGCTTCAATACCCATGTAATAATCATAATAGCATTGTCTATCTACATCTCTATTACCTTCACTTCTTTCTCTACTCCACTCACCTGCCATTTTTATTTTATCGTGTTCACTAATAGAACGCTCGCTAACAATATGTAAATTCAAAAGCTGCTTTTTAGCTTCTTCTTTACTTACTTCATTATTGCAGAGTCCATCTATTATAATATTTATTATCTTTTCCATGTCGCTTCAAAATTTACATTCAACGTTAGCCACAATACTACGATTGTGCTTCCTGTTGTTCTTTTACCCATTGTGTAAAGTGTAGGACATAGGCAGGTTCAAATCCATTTGTTTTAAATGGGTGTTCGCTATTCATCACTATATCCATTGCACTTTTTGGTAGTATTTTAATCTTTTGCTCATCATTCAATTTACTATCCAAGTGTTTGTGAAATTCAATTCCTATTTCGTCTATATCTTCATTACTTATTTGTCCAATCTCAGGAAAGTTTTTTCTAATGAAGTATCTAAATGTATCTGTCATAATTTACCGTAAAGTGGCTAACACAAAATATAGTGAATAGCCGATTAAACATTTGTTCTTCGTAGCTCAGTTATTGGTCGGTTACTCACCATATTCAAACCGTTAGCAACAATTAAATTATTCCTTCACGTTTCATTAATTCTTGCTCCATTTCTTCAAGCTCTTTAAAATAACTTTGTGGCTTGTTAAATACACCTATGTATTCCTTTATCAAAGTTTCTCTTTTTTCAATCAGTTGTTCTTTTGTTATTCCTCTATACATAATTGAAAAATTGCTAACAAGGGCTATAAATAAAAGCCGTTGCTAAGGTTATTTCTTAGAATCAATCATTTGTTATACGGCTTCAATTCATAGCCGTAGGCGTTAG
>JAGDZP010000047.1:0-4829 GCA_049115735.1 Cyclobacteriaceae bacterium
TTCCGGACGGGAAAGTTTTCCTGGATATTTTAAATAAAATAGGATTCAAAGACACTCAATGTACGGCATTAACTTTTGGAATAAGCTCAATCTACACTGGCACAAAATAGCCCTGCTATTATTGATGTTGTGTGCCGGCATGGATGCTCAAGCACAGAACACCAAGAAGATTAACTTGCCTATTTACGACGAGAACAATATCCACTATGGCTTTCTCATCGGCGGCCATTCTTCCAAATACAAAATTGAATATTCGGATGCATTTGTGAGCCAGGGATTGGATTCGCTTCATTCCGTGATTCCCAGTAACTTGGGCGGTTTTAAACTCGGCTTTGTGGTCAATTTTCTATTGTACCAATACCTTGATATCCGCCTCCTGCCTACGGTTGCTTTTTACCAAAACGATCTCACTTATCGATTTACAGATGGAACGTCTGTAAACGAACTTCGTGACCCGACTTTCGTGGAATTACCTATTCTCTTCAAATATAAATCCGTGCGAAGAGGAAACACGCGAATGTATCTTTTAGGAGGTATCAATCCTTCCATACGCGCTGCAGGAAAGGGTGAAGATAATGAGTTAAAACTTTTGCTAAAGGGTACCAACCTCGCCTTTGAATTTGGAGTGGGTTTCGATTTGTATCAGCCACTTTTTAAATTCTCTCCCGAACTGCGCTATTCATTCGGATTGGTAGATATGCTGCAGGATAAAAAGAATGTTTTCAGCATTCCTCTGAGAAGGGTAACAACACACAATCTGACGTTTTACATCACTTTTGAGGGAGGACCAACGGAAATTAGGAATATCGGCAAGAAGAATAGATAACTATTCTTGCGTCTTGATTTGATTTTCTTCTGTAGAAACTTTCTTATCTTCTTTGTACTTATGCTTATACATCAGGTAGAAAAGAAAATTGAATTTGTTTACCGAGTACATACTAGAATCAACTTCTGTATCCTTCTTCACTTGCGTAATCTCCTGATTTTTGTCCACTTTAACCGCCTCGCTTGTATCACTGTCGGAAACATTTCCAGCTGACGGTTCTGTGGTATTAAGTGCCTGAGAAATTAAATTATTTTCTTCGTTATTTGAATTTGCGTACACCCCGAAGGTGAATAAAGAGAGAAATAATATCGAAGTGAGTTTTTTCAAATCAATTTTGAATCAGGTAGTGTTTGCAACGAAATTACTTAATTATGGTTACAAAATTAATTCTCCGTACCTAAAATGCAATGGTGTCTTACTGGCTACTTTGTATTTATCAGCTGCCTATATATACTTTGTAATCTGTTGCAGGATATCTCGCTGGAATATCTATTCATGAAATTAGTTCTAATTTCCTGGCTTGACCACCTCTTTCTATTGGCTTGAAATTCAGATATTTTCATAACAAGGGCAGGTACATTTTCGG
Organism: Cyclobacteriaceae bacterium; assembly: GCA_049115735.1. GTDB lineage: Bacteria > Bacteroidota > Bacteroidia > Cytophagales > Cyclobacteriaceae > CAXBNB01. The sequence goes on from JAGDZP010000047.1 coordinate 1,413, forward strand.
GTTCTGCGACCAGACCATTCTTCTCATTGGCTAGCTCTTCCGGTCCTCCACAACTTGTAACAATTATCGGTATTCCGCAGGCCAGCGCTTCCAATAATACAACCGGATTGTTTTCATGTCTACTCGGTAATGCGAATACATCACAGGCTTGCAATTCATTTCGTACTTCTTCTCTATTCAATTCTCCCAGCCAATGAGCGTTTTTGAGTCCCAGATTACTTGATAAGTTGTGATATCTGTTAGCATCATCTCCAGATCCTCCAATTCTTAATTCTATCCGCATCTGCTCTTTCTCTTGCAGTATTTTCATTGCCTTCAACAATATATCCACTCCTTTTTGGTGCACTAGTCGACCGATGAAAAGCAATTTCAAACTCTGATTGGATGTTCTTTGATTTTCTTTAGGTGTGAAAAAATCACTATCAATAAAATTATTGAGCACTATAGACTCAATTTTCAATAGACTGCTAATTGATTCCTTAAGATATTGGCTAACACATATTACCTCGTTGGCCTTTCTTATAGGTTCGCTTATGTATCTACTTATTTCTCCATTTTTGAGAAATGTTTCAAATGGAAATGGTGTCATGTGCTCGGTCAGAACAAAAGGTATATTGTACTTCTCGCTCAATTTCATAGCAATATAGCCAGCCGGATGGGCAGCATGGGCATGAATGATATCTGCTTTGCCAAATTCACTTTGAAAGGAGTTCAGGTTCTGCTCATTGGCCTTAATGATTCTGTTGATATTTCCATTTAACACTTTTCGTGTCCAGGTTAAAGCAGGGGTGTAATATTCATTACAATTTGGTAGAAGGGTTTTTTTGCTTCCCTTGTGTTTTCGGAGCAACCTGAAGGGTATTTTATAAAACTCTTTACGACTAAGGTGTAAGGACTCTTCATTGCCACCCCATGTACTTATTCCCACATTACATTTTGAAAAGTGCCTAGCTAACAACACAGATTGCTCCTTGATGAAAATACCAGTATGGCTACATTGGCTAGTTGGGTACCATGATGGAATAACAAAAACGTTCATGACTTTAAATAATCAAATTGTCTAAGTGACTTTTCAAGCCTAGGAATCACTGTTTCCTTTTCTTCTTGAGTCAAGATTGATTCCCATTGGCCTATGGAGTTATTCTGGATTGGCTTAAATAGATTCTCATGATGTTCTTCTCTATATTCCTTTATATCTGGAATATTCTTATGAAACTCTAACGTCTTATTCTCATAGTCAAACCCTAAGAAGTTGAGGAGAGCCTTGAGTTGCTCCTCAGTATTCTCAACTAGGTCTTCATATTTAATCATATGGACTGATGCTCGCTTCTTCAACCATTGGTATTTTTGAATTGATCCTAGCCAATGTTTAGCAGAATTAATCGGGTCAGACAATTCCTCAATAATTTTTTTATCGGGCTTTTTATAAGCTGCAACCACATCCCTACCATCCCGCAGTAGAAATACATATTTCGCCTTAGGAAATAAGTCATACACCTCATTTAAGTACTGTGTATTATACGGTGTGGTGTCTCCCCATATTTCTGGTTTTTCTCCAAGTTGGTCAGCATAACTTATGTAGATATGATGAATTAAGTTTTCAAGAGTTCTTTGCTCGCCAGTAAAGTGAAACGCCTCGTCAATAATTTTATCAGGCCTGAGCTTCCATGAATGACTGCCTGTTTCGGGGATTAGTTCAGCATAAATAATCTTGATCAGATCCCTCCAAAGGATATGGTTATACAATTGATACTTTATTATGCTGTTGCCTAGAAAATATTGCTCTGGGGGCAAGAAGATTTTTGAATGCTGGTTTAGCATTACGTTAAGTAGTGTACTGCCATTTCTACCTGACCCGAAAATAAAAAATGGCTGATTGTGTACGCTGGATTTATCTCGAAGTGAAAACCTATTCGGTAGGATTTTCATCAATGCAACCAATAGTCTTGCCAGCCCTTTCTTCTTCATGATGAAATTTTTAGACCTGCCAGTTTGTATTGAATGCCATTTTTATACCGCTCCGCTCTTTGACGAATTCTACTAGTTAATTTCTGTTCAAGAGGATATTTTTTTACCATATCACTTAACCAGATTCCTCGTTCCTCACGAGTTAAAAAACTTTCCAGATATTCAGGTTTTTCATGACTTGAAAAGAGGTCGTGGTAGTGCCAGCTGACACTAGTTTCAAGGTTTAAGCCTTTTCCATTCTGCTCAAGATCAGGATGCAGATGGATGGGGTAATTGTAAGAAGCATGAAGTGGATCAATTTCTAAATTTGAGGCAGAGACTGTTGCGGAAAATGTGGACTGCTCAATAAAGAAAAGCCCATTGGAAGTCAGTTTCTTGTCTCTCATGACTTGATCAAAATTGCTCTTCCACTTTTGGAAAATTCCTGATGCTTTATTAATAATAATATGCCCTGTATTCCAATACGCCAGAATTTCTTCCCCATCAACCCTAGTCTCGATGAATTGTTTTATCTGAGCACCTACAGTTTCATATAAGGATTGCCAATACTCACTATTTTCATTTTGATCTTTTCCGATTCCAATTCCTTTTATGTCCACGGGACTCATCCTTATTTTCCCGTCTTCCACTTTTGAAAAAAGAGAGGGCTCATCAAAAATTACCACATCGGAATCTAAGAAGACTAACGTTTCCGAATCAATATGTTGCTCAGCCCAGCTGCAGACCATGGGCTTGTTGGCCAAAGGATAATAAGAATATTTATTATTTAGCTCTATATCAATGAATTCGACATCATGTAGCTCAAAGAATTGTTTGGTTTCCTTACAAACTTTGTGACCTTTCCTGGGTTGAAAACTATAAATTGGAACATCCTTTAGGCTCCCTCCAAACTTTCTTATAGACTCAATGAGTATTTTGGACATATTTTCTAAGACGCCCCGTTCGGTACACATGATAATGCTAACTGAATCGCCCATTAGAAATTAAATTCATATGTATAGCGCTTTGAACGAATGCCTCCCATTCTTTCTTTGAAGGTAGCCAACCCTTCCTGTATTTTCCCATCTATGGAGGAAATGCCAAGGTCAATATAGTGGTAGCCTTTTCTCTGGCATGCCAACACCAGTTCCCTGGTCAAAAATGCTAAGGGGCTTAATGACTTATACGCTCTGTCAAAAGCTGGCAGGTAATTATATACAACAGCTTTATTTACTCGCACGGTAATAGTAGCCGCCAGCAACTCTCCTAGCTTGTCCCTTACCGAATATATTTCATAAGCATCAGACAGTGTATCGAAAGCCTTCTTTAGTTGATCATAGGTAATATTCATTAGCAAACCTTGGGCATTTCTACACTGCTCAATAAAAGCATAAACTTCAGACAACTTTTCAGACCCTTCGTACAAAAACTTTATTCCTTCCTGTTCGCATTTCTTGATTTTCCTTTTTT
>JAGDZP010000048.1:0-942 GCA_049115735.1 Cyclobacteriaceae bacterium
TCTGTCAGAATGAAACAACACACCTTTAGCAGGTCGGTTTTTAATGGCCATACGCCAAGCTGCCACGACTGTGGCCTTAGCAGTCATTGTTGTGCTTAGGGCCCAACCAACGACTTTTCTATCAAACAAATCCAAAACAATAGTCAAGTATAACCACCCTTGTTTTGTGGGAATATAGGTGATGTCAGAGACCCATTTTTGTCCTGGCCTACTTGCTGAAAAATCTCGATCAAGGTGATTGTCGGAAATAGGCAAACAATGGTTTGAGTCTGTAGTGGTGCATCTATACTTTTTATTAATAATACTCCTAAGTCCTTCTGATCGCATTATTCTAGCTACTCTGGGCCGAGATACGGTCAAGCCTCTTCCCTTTAGCTCATTTGTTATTTTTGGACTCCCATACCTTTTTCTACTAGCCTGGTACACTGCCTTTATTTCGTTGGTGATCTGCTCGTTTTCTATTTGCCTGGCAGAGGGTTTTCTCCTCTGCCAATCATAGAAACCACTCCTGCTCACTTTAAAAATTTTACACATCCTCTCAACGCCAAATTTAATGTGGTGATCCTTTATGAATTGGAATACCTGCCGTCTCCCTTGGAGAAGATGCTTATGGCCTTTTTTAAAATATCTCGTTCTAATTGAGCCTCTTTCAACTCTTTCTTCAGTCGAACAACTTCCTTTTGCTCCTCAGTCAAATTTGCCTTACCATGACCTGAAAAACTACCTCCTTGGTATTGTTCGTACTCTCGTTTCCAACGTCTGACCAGCTCAGGTCTAACCCCTAATTCCTCTGCTACTTCCTTAGTTGGTTTTCCTGTCAAACATAAATTGACAGCCATCATTTTAAACTCCTTGTCAAAGGATCTTCTTTCTCTTTTCATATTACAGTAAATTTAAAGCTTACGAGCTTAACTTACTGTCCAGTCAAATGTAGCAGGTACA
>JAGDZP010000049.1:0-1241 GCA_049115735.1 Cyclobacteriaceae bacterium
AAGTCCCAGGAGTATGTAAGGTCAGAGACTGTGCTGGATGCTGCAAATACATTTTGTGAAGCAATGCATTGATTGATGGTAGTAAAGTCAATGTCTGGAGCTTGGGCATTTATTACGGTAACCGTCTGGGCTGACACATCTACGTTTCCGTTTTCATGGATGGCGGTGAGCTCAATTACGTATGTCCCTGCCAAATCATAGCTAACTATCGGGTTTTCTTCTCTTGAGAAAGTCATACTTTGTGATGTACATGTATCGGTAAATTCAATGCGGTAAATCAAACCCGTAGTTGATGACACTGCATATCCAAACCAATCTCCATCGGGTTTTATCAATTCCAACGACTGTAAAGGAGATAAGCTCAATACTTCTTGTATAGAAGGGGTATCGCTTATCGAAGTGCCAAACGAATAGCGCATTACCTTTCCAAGCCCACTCTCGGCAATTCCATAGTAACTATTCCCATTTTTTATTAAACTGATCCTTGTTGGTTGTGTCAATGTCGCAAGTTCTGTAAGTGTTGGCACACTAGTCAATCCTGATTCAAATTTCATTTGATAAACCTTATTCTGACCAGCAGAGCCTAGTAAACCATACCATACACCTGATTCTTCCAACAGTGATATCCCTGTTAGGCCAGTAGCTGTGGCAGACACACTAAGTGTAGTGACCACTAAATCACCGATTGAGGTTGTAATACTTGAGCCAAAATCTACCACTGTTAAACTATTGCCACTGAAATTGGTAACCATTGCATAGAGATGATCATCTGAACTGACAAGCGAAAGGTCAACCGGAACATTTAGGCTTCCAAGATTACCCATGTTTTCAACTGATGTGGGTGAAACTGATAACCCATCGCCAAAAGTCAATCTTACTAACCTATTACCAACATTCGATACCAATCCGTACCAAGTTCCCGCTTCTTTCACTAATTCAATGGCCGTAGGTGATGATAACACTCCTCCAACATTACCCAAATCAACTTCTGTCGGCTTACTCAACGGATCATTGCCAAATTCTAACCTGATTAAGTTATTGGTATTCCTCCCCAGCAAAAATCCGTACCATACACCTCCATCCACGATCATCTTCATTCCATAATAATTGTCCCCTGATGTAAGAGTGACAACCTCTTGAGATTCCACATTCCCCGGTAAATCAGCGAAGCAAAAATCCCATTCATAGCGATCTGCATTTGAACTATTGTTTATTGTTTCAATAGATTCGTTTCGGCAAAC
>JAGDZP010000050.1:0-978 GCA_049115735.1 Cyclobacteriaceae bacterium
CAATAGATTCGTTTCGGCAAACTTCTTCCAGAGCATCGAATTGAGCCGTTGATTTCTCTGAACTTAAAATAGTTACGGATTTCTCCACAACATACACACAACCCTGGATAGTCTGTATGGTAAGGGTAACTGTTTTTATCCCTGAATCCTCAAAAGTGTAGGATACCATTTGACCTATATTATTACCTCCATCTCCGAAGTTCCATTCCCAACTGATAACAGCATCTTCTGACAAAGTCTGGTCTATTCCTGAAAATGTTATTGGTAAATTTTCTGTAGGTTCAATTGATATGGTGAAATCAGCCAATGGCAAGTCATTCACAGTAATATTTTGCGCTTTTTCATTTTCACAGCCTGCTGTATTGGTAATTGTAAGTTTTACAGAAAAAGTCCCTGTATTAGCAAATAGGTGAGTAGGGTTTTGAACCGTAACAGGAGAAGACCCATCCCCAAAATCCCAGGAATATCCTGATATGTTTTCTCCACTACTCTGATCCTCAAATTTAACAGCCTCATTATAACAATTGTTAGTATAATCAAACTCCACCACTGCTCCATCCAGTACCTCAATATTCTTATCCGTCGACTTCTGGCAACCCGGTATCTCCATAGTCAGGCTTATCTGCTTAGTTCCTCCTTGGGAAAAGGTGAATGTTCCATTTGTATCTGTGCTGGCACCTATGCCATCAAAGTCCCAGGAATAGGAGAGTAAACCTGCTGGATATGCGGATTCATCGGATAGGTTGCTGAATGATAGTTCGGAGTTAGAGCAAATGTTTTCGTTAGTCACCTCAAAATCTGGGGTAGGGAGGTTTGGGTACAAGGTTATTTCTTTGCTCACGGTGTTTGAACAACCATTTGTAGTTCCTACTTCCAGAGTGATTGTTTTTGCTCCAATGGTTGCGAACTGATGACTTGGTCCAGGTTGGCTTGAATCCTCTATTCCATCCCCATCAAAGTCCCAGGAGTATGTAAGGT
>JAGDZP010000051.1:0-580 GCA_049115735.1 Cyclobacteriaceae bacterium
CAACTGCACCGCCGGGTAGCTATGTTCGGTGAGGATAAGCGCTGAAAGCATCTAAGTGCGAAACCCTCCTCAAGATGAGATTTCTTTAAAAGGTCGTCATAGACGATGACGTTGATAGGCTGCAGGTGTAAAGGCAGAGATGTCAAAGCTGAGCAGTACTAATTACCTGTAAGCTTTTTATAACGGGTGTAGTATTTTTTCTTTCACAGCGCAATGTCAAGGCAGCAAAGCTGCTGGTACAGCGTATTTGGTACAAAGTATTGAGTACATAGTACAAGGACTTAAGATATTAAGGCTCTAGAAGAGTTGACCTCAGAGAAAGATCTGGGGGATCCCGAAACAAGTTCGGGACTAAAGTTTTATGGTGATTATAGCGTAGGTGTCCACCTCTTCCCATTCCGAACAGAGTAGTTAAGCCCTACAGCGCCGATGGTACTAGTGTTATAGCTGGGAGAGTAGGTCGTTGCCAGTTTTTATCAAATAGGGAGTGCGTTAAAAAACGTCTCCCTTTTTTTATGCACTCCTTTCAATACCAATCCTTGATCCTAAAAGGGTAGTGTCCCAATTAGTGTGTCTGTAT
>JAGDZP010000052.1:0-1809 GCA_049115735.1 Cyclobacteriaceae bacterium
TAACTCCAAGCTTGGAATTGTGCGAGGAACGAGCATGATTCTTAGCGACAGTTAGCCGATGTACGACCTTTTCGGGAGTATGTCGGAAAATTTTTAAACAGATATAATGCACCATTTTAAAAACAATAACAATAGATACCATATAAAACTATGCTCAACTAAGGGACGTATATTTAGTGAATATACATTCCCTAATTTGGACATTAAGGAAGTAAAAGAATTAGCTAGGAAAAGATGGATGGAAACATTTATTAGGCATAATAAATGGTTAGAAATAGCAGACCATAAAGGGTATGTTGTTTTTAAGTATGATAATATAAAATGTTAAAATTAAATACGTTATATTTGTATGAGAAAATCAACACGATTTAGGATTAAGTCAGATTCAATGACTAATTATAAACTAACTATATTAATACCTACTTTATATTCAAGGATAGACAAGCTTAAAAAGCTTATCATGGAATTGAATTATCAAATACAGTCTAAGCCTGTTCAATTACTTTGGATTGGTGATAATAAGTCTATGACAACAGGAGAAAAAAGAAACCTTTTGTTAGACAATGCAAAAGGAGAATGGATTTGTTTTATAGATGATGATGACAGGATTTCTTCTAATTACATAAACATACTTCTAAAATCAATATCTGACAATCCAGATAAAAAAGTAATCACTTTTCAGGGCGAACAAACAACAGATGGTAAAAGAGATTTAGATTTTAAATACAGCGTTAGGTATGGAAGAAATTTAAAAATTAAAGATATAAACGGTAAGAGGTGGAAAGTAATGTTGCCCGATCATTTATGTGTATGGAAGAAAGAATCAATAACAAAAAGGTTTGAGCATAAGAATTTAGCAGAAGATCATTCATGGGCTAGGGCAATGGAAACAACATACGAGGCTAAAGACGAGGTTAATCTAAATGACTATTTATATTTTTACGACTACAATAGAGAAACAACGGAATGCAGAAGATAAATCTATTTGTTAATTACTATAATTGTGGTGATAAAGAACGTCAAAAGGAGTTGGACTTTTGTAAAAACCATCATAAAAAATGTGGGTATTTTAATGAGATAATTAATTTTTCCGAAAGACCTACTTATAATGACTTTTTCAATGCTACAAAAGACTATCCTAACGATATAAATATATTGACCAATTCAGATATATATTTTAATGAAACTATTTTAGATGTTAAAAACATAAAACAAAATGAAGTTTATTGTTTAACACGTTGGGAATTAGATTTATACGAAGAGGGTAATGAAAATATAGTTCCATTTGAAACTAAACACACATATAATAATGAGGCTAAAGCTAGGCATAGTCAAGATGTATGGGTAGTTAATGGAGTGGCAAGACACGTTAATGGATGGTTTCATATCGGTGTTGCAGGTTGTGACAATAGAATTGCACACGAACTATATAAGTCTGGATATGATGTAAAAAACCCTAGTGATACAATCCAATGCATTCATAAACATAAAAGCTCAGATAGAGATTATAATATTCCTAATAATTATCCTAACGGTAAAGTTCCACCTCCTTATAAATGGGTTTTAGTTGGAGGATCAAGGAATTCAAATAAAAGATTTAGAATATGATTGAATATTGTGTAGATTTTACTTATTATTTTGAGGGAGAATATATTTATTATTATATAGAATACGAACTATGAAAAAAATGCTACATATTGGTGTGAACGTTGGCACGGAATCAATGCCAAAAGCATTTGACAAGCAATGTGAATATAGTGAGTTTTATTTAGATGGCAATCTAAAAGCTAATTTACAAAACTTAACGGA
>JAGDZP010000053.1:0-31512 GCA_049115735.1 Cyclobacteriaceae bacterium
CAGTTTTTTGTTGCAAGTCCAGGCCCATCATATCATCAGAAGCGAGCGTGGAGACGATGCGCGTAACGTTTTTTTCTTTGATATACCTATCGATTTTTTGTGCATTGGCAAACGAGGTTATATAAATAAGAGTAATAATTCCAGTAATGACTTTCTTAAAAAACACCGTGGGCTTCATTCTGCCAATTAATGGTGAATTAGAAATAAACATTAGGGCTGAGCCAAAATTAGTTACCATTTTAAAGTTTAATTTATGTCAATATTCATTTCGTATAAGCTATTAGCATGTTGGTTGTGCTTTTTCATAGCATTGAAATAGTTACCAATTTGCTGAATTTCAGTTCAACAACCCCAAAGCCTTCTGCAAGCTTTCCATATTAAACTGCAAAGCCTTCTGATCTTCCATATCTCGAATGGATTGATTGAAGGGTTCGGTCCTTACTGGTCCATCATAGCCAATGTCAATCAGCGACTGTAAAAATGTCTTGACATCAATCACTCCTGTAGCTGCCGGTAGTTCACGTGTTCCGTCTATTTGGTCGTCCCGGCTTAGATCGGATCGGGCATCATTCAGGTCGACAGTTACTATCTGTGATGGTTTCAGATTCAGTATATCCTCAGCACCATCCTCAGCGCAGTACCAATGAAAGCTGTCTAGCACAAGGCCGACATTCGTTTCACCAATGTTTGAGATCAACTCAAGGCACTCGCCCATAGTGCGAATAAAAGGATATCTTGATCGGGCCATCAGTGTCTTTGGCCCTACATATTCCAAACCTAGTTTTATGTCATACTGAGCGAGCACCTTGGCGCATTGCTTCAGCCTTTCAGCGTGCTGCTTCATATTGGCAGTATATGATAGCGATGGGTGAGTGGGCATAATCCAGGTATTCATGCGGGTGCCTCCTGCTGCTTGTAGCGCTTTGGCCATTATTGACAGGTTGGATAAGTCCTTTTGAAACCGTTCCTCATCATTTCTGAACTGTACCGGGAGACCAGCCGAGCCCCATTCGATCTTGTTTTTCTTGCGTTTTTTGTTGAATGCTTTTAATTCGTCATCAGAGAATTTGGCGAGTTGATCAACCATAGGAGTAATGGCCTCATATCCATACTTGATCGCCATATCGAGTACCTGATTTTGATCGGCCTTTACGCCGATGTTGCCTGGGTTTAGGCATAGTGTAAATTTCCGCTGCATATTGCTTTGACTGTGGGCCATCGTTGCGCTTAGGATGATAACTGCGACTAGGGTGATTGCTTTGTTGAATTGCATTGAATGTTTGTTAAAAGTGAAGCCTAAAGATAAATTAATAAATCAGAATTTATGATGGGATTTAGGAAGTCTTGCGATGTGGCTTGATCAAGAAATTATGTTTATGTTTTCATCAAATACATAACGATCTTCAGAAATTGTTAAGTAATGTTAGGGAATAATCATGGCATTACTATCTTTATCAACAAAGCCGCTATTAATAAATCATTAAACCCCATAAAATGAAAAAAACGATAAGACTTACACTTGCAATCCTGCTCGTTGGATATGGACTGGCACATGGTCAAACTACATCATTGTTCAATGGAAAAAACCTTGACGGCTGGACTGTCTACGGCACTGAAAAATGGTACGCCAAGGATGGAAATCTCATTTGTGAAAGTGGGCCTGATGAAGAGTATGGCTATTTGGGGACCAATAAATACTACAAGGATTTTATCCTGACCCTTGAATTCAAACAAAACGCGAATGGTAACAGTGGTGTTTTTGTTCGTTCAACCGTAGATGGTGTGAAGGTAAAAGGATGGCAGGTAGAGGTAGCGCCTCCGGGATTACACACAGGAGGAATCTATGAGTCTTATGGTAGAGGCTGGCTGATAAAACCAGACCCTAAAAAAGAGAAGGCACTGAAAGAGGGAGAGTGGAATAAGATGAAAATCAAGGTTGAGGGTTCCAGGGTTATATCCTGGCTAAATGGCACCAAGATGGTTGAATTTGAAGATGCTAAAATAGGAGAAGGAGAGGGAGGAATTTGCCTTCAAATCCATAGCGGTGGAGATGTAAAAGTAACCTGGAGGAATCTGGAAATTCAGGAGTTGTAGCGAAGAGTTAATAAAATAAATAGTTCGTTGAGCAGTCGTCACTTTTTTCAATAACAAAAAGCTCAGCATGTGCTTGGCCATATGATGCATTGTATTTTGTAGAAGCGAGCCTAGTATGGAATGCCAATGAGGAGGGGTGGACTTTAGAGATTTGCTCATGCTGCCATAGCTGTTTTCCGAGAGCTGCTGGTAACAGAAAATCTAGGGCATCTTGTAAAGTGGCTCCCTGCTTGTTCTTATAGTTCCACAAATCCACATCTACTTTCTCTGCCAGCAGTGCGATATAAAATAGACCCTGTAAGTTCATTGCACTGTAGCTGAATGATTTTGTTCTAGCGAGTTCCTTTGGTTGCGAGCCGTCAGCCTTCACATGTTCATCAAACCTTACTTCCTTGGCATTTTCAGCTATTGATCTGGCCACATCGTTTTGTCCGGTAAATATCGCTAATGACATGGCCTGTACATCATACCATGTTCCGTGATTGTTTGGGTGTATAGACTCCTTCTTTCCTTTTTCACTGTTTTGCAGCCAGTCCAGGTAGTCGCGCATCCATAATGTCATACCGTTTTGCATTTCCCCTTTCCATAAAGGTGACTTCCTTAATACAATAACGACATCAACTAATTTTCCTATGGTTCTTGTTTCAATGATGCCAATTCCACGTCCTTCTGTGATTCCCGGTATTCCCTGACCGTACTCCAAATGTGGGTTCATACGAGTGGCCTCTTCAATAAACCATACTTTCAGCAAAGTGATAGTTTTCTCTGCATACTTTTCATTGTTGGTGAAGTAATAAGCTTGGCTTAGCAATTGACTGGCGTCTATCAGGTCTCGAAGATTCTGTCTGTCAGAGAATTTGTTCCGCTCGGGATTCACCACACCATCTCTTCTGATGTAGGGTAGACCATCTTCTTTTGTGGTATCGGGCCACCAGTACGGGCCCTGACTTATGTAGTCATGTTTATCACCACTGGGTGGAGTAACACCCTTATCCATTACAGATACAGGCTTGAAATCCATTTTGCCCTCCGCACACGACACTATTCGCTTCACAGTTTCAGCGTCTAATTTGGATCCGTTTTTATAAGCATTCTTTATTTTCAACATCACGTCAGGATTGGCATAAAGTAAACCCTGAAGAGGAGCCTCTTCCGGTTGACAGGAAATTGTCAGTATGAAGAAAAAAATGATTGCGGATAGTTCATTGAGCTTGTGAAGTATATTTTTCATACGTGTAGTATTTGCGTGATTATAATAGTTTGACAGGTCTAAATGAAATTTGAGCTCATTTGGGATAAGGCGCTACATGGATTATTATAGATTCGTTTTCTGTAATCTCAAGATCGAGACTTGTCATGTTAGCTTTTTGGTCCTTCATGTCTTCTTATTATTTGCATGAAAAATTAGATTAAATAGTACAAAGTATTGAGCCAGTTTTTTCAATTGTGTAGTCTCCTAGTGCCTGCAATTCCAGAAATGTCAATGAGTGCTAGCTGTCTTCCACTTTCTCCATTTGGACAATCGATCACGACGGTCATACCATCGGGACTAGACCTGGGATGGGTATCTACGCGCCATTCGCCCTTGTATTTTGGGTCGAGATAAAAATCGCCGATGGGGATGCGTTTTTTTGTGGGCACATGATATAGATACACCTTCTGCACTCTTTCCTTGTTGGGGTAGGTGTCGTTGAGTATCCAGTCGTTGTTGTCAATGGTCAGGTAGGTGTTATGGCCATTTCTGGTCATGATATCTTTTCCTTCCAGTTGAGGTGTGCCTCCTTCCAAATCGTCAAAAAGATAAAAGCCATCACCCTCTGGTTGTATTTTGCTCCATGCCATAATTTGTGTTGGATTTTTCCAGATAAAATGAGAGGTGTAACCTGAGTCATCGACCAAACGCAGGTCTTTTCCTACCAGATCAGAAGTGTACATGAGTGTCCCGAAACTGCCTTTTTTCCTTTCTTTCAGCAATTTCCATCTATGAAGGAAAATAAACCTTGACCCATCTGTATTGAATAAGAGGTGATTGAACCAGTGATGTTTATTTGGATAATCAAGAAAGACAGGGTCTTCACGGCTGGGTAATTCTACAGTCATCATTTGTGCCAGGGAAATAATCAGATTGCTTTCTCCTGTTTCAAGGTTGCACAGGTAAATTCCCGCATCGCTCGGTGCAATATTGTTTTCATTCGGATCGGGAATACCGGCATAACCGTAACCTCGGCGTAGGTTATTTATTCTTTCAAAGTTGGTCGTTACCGCATGGATGCCATCAGGACTGAGCGCATAAATAGGAAAGGGTAGGGTTCGCTTTTGCATGGTTTTGATGTTCATGACATGGCTTACGAATTTATCTCCTTGTCTGTCATTCCAAATGACGTCAGTATCAGAGTTAGGAAGGAACTGTAGCATACAGCCCTGCTGCCATCCCCAGGCGCGACTTTCCCCGAGTTCTATCCACTTGTCATTGTCCTGGGTATCTATCATGCCCACTTTGATTACATCATCAGCGGTCGGAGAGCGGCCTTCAAAGTTTACCTCATTAGACAGCACATACCTGCCAGTTGGGTCGAATTCCAGCTTGTCATAGTAGCCGAACCAATGGTGCTTTGGACCTTTTGTGATGAAGCGGGTAGGGGCGTATGTTTTCACAAAGGACGCAGCAGCAATAGTGGTAAGCCGTTCATCTGCTACAGATTCATTTTGCTCTTTGGCCGTTGGTTTACAGCCTGTAGTGAGGAGTAAAGCGATGATAAAGCTTGGTAGTATTTGTCTCATGTTTTTGATGATTGGTAGGATTTGTTGCTAGTTAGGTAAAAGGTTTAGTTTTTCTATTGTTAGAGGCGAGAGAGTTTCAGTGTCTACTGGATATTGAATGGCACCAACTGTTGTTTCACTTTCCCTTTTTGCGCCTGTAAGATCATTTTCGAATACTTCGCTTTGGTATGATGCTGTTGATACTTTCGGTGTTTCCGCTGTTGGCAGGTGCATGTTATTTGAATTTGGTTCAAGTGCGGTGTTACTGGAAATCACACCATAGTCAAAGTCATTGGCATCTTTGAAAGATGACACATTTCCTTCCCATGTAAAGTCAATAGGAACATCACCCTGCACGAACCCGGCTATTGTTAGTGCCCCATTGTCCTCATCGGAGTGATAAAGATTACCAGCGAAAATGCAGTCTCTGGGTGTAGTGCCATTTGGGTGCTTGCTGTGGTTCATGCCAATCACAGCCATTTTGCTACAATTGATGAAGCTGTTGAAGGCGATTCGTATATTTTCTACAGGCATATACAGACTATCGGGTGTGCCGTCCATCATTCCAATGGCATAATTATCAAGTGCTTGAAAGTAGTTATTAGTGACGATATGCCCGTTTCCCTGTAAGCGTACGCCACCAGAACCTTTCACATTGTTACCAAAGAAATAATTTTGATTGACCACATTGTCATCTCCATGCCTTAGAACCAGCCCACCCTTGCTGGATCGGAAGGTATTCCCTCTAATCATATTGCCATTGGATTTTACAGAGATGATTTCGGCTTCTCCATTGCAGCGTACAAACAAATTGTCCTCTATTATCATATTTGCTTTTCCGGGTGCCGGATCCCAGGGGTTTCCTTTGGTTATCAATTGGAGCGTCTCAAAGCCATTACCACCACCTTCAGGAATATCTTTGAATATGTTGTGGTGGATGTGATGCTGTTCATTTTGGTTCAGCACGATAATTTGCATCAATTGACTGTTTTTGCCCTTACTATTCGAGGTTTTGTTTTCGAAGACATTGTGATCGATTTCTATCATTTTGCTTCCGGCCAATACCCTTACCCACTTTTTGGATTGCGAGTCGTTGATGTAGCTTTCAGTAAGTCTACACCCAGTCCCTTCAATGATGAGCGCTCCTTCTCCTGCAAACCTTAAGCCTTTGAGGTGAATGTAATCCCCTTTAATAGTAAGGGTGTTTTTAATAAGGGCTTTGTGTTTGTTCCTGGCACTGATGACTATAGGTGAGTCTTTCATTCCCTTAGTATTTAGCTCCACATCACCTTCGAAATCCCCATCTTCTAATACAATTTCATCTCCTGGATTTGAGTCGGTGATGGCTTGTTGCAGGGCTTCCATGCGATTGATCAGAGGCTTGTTAGGTGCGCAACTGAATGCTATGGCCGAAACCATCAGGGTCATGAAAAAGCTATAATATTTGTTCATAGGAAACAGGTTTAAAGGAGGAAAATGAATTGTATTATGGCTTGCTGGTTCTTTCTTTTTGTTCTACAAAATAGGGCTGGAATGTATAAGCGGAGTGTTCGTTCCACTTTGCATTTTTTTGCGGAAGTAGCTTGGATAATTTTTCCTTTGTGCCAGATAGTTCAGGATTGCCAGCCACGTTTGTCCATTCGTTAGGATCTGTTTTCTTTTGGTACAATTCCTCTCCGCCATCTTCATATTGGATGTAGCGATGGTCTTTGGTACGTATGGTGTGATTGTTCATTCCAAAAGTGGTGATGGCTGTATAATCCGACAGGTCCGCTTGCTCTCCTCTTATGATGTTTGCCAGGCTTCTACCTTCATTTCGATCATATTTGGGTAATTCGCAAAGTTCCAGCAGGGTGGGGTAGATGGAAAGCATTTCCGTAGGTGCATCTACTATTTTTCCTTTTACACCATCAGGTGTTGAGAATATCAACGGGGCGTTGGTGGCTTCTTCCCACAAGGCATGTTTGGCAAAAGTTTCTTTTTCACCCAGTCTGTATCCATGATCAGACCATAATACAACTACTGTATTGTCAGCGTATTTGCTATCAGCCAGAGCATTGATCACTCGTCCTACTTGATAGTCAACAAAAGTGACACACGCCAGGTAAGCCTGTATGATGTTTTTCCATTCTCCACTTTCAATCGCCCATCTAGTTGAAGGCATCATGGGCAAGTCGTTGATCTGGAGTGCAACAGGAGGTACATCATCCAAATCATCTGCTTTGTATGGTGGCGTTTGAATGCCTTCAATCGGATGCATGTCAAACCATTTTTGAGGTACGTATAGTGGCACATGAGGTCTCAACATACCAATAGCCATAAAAAATGGTTTGTTGTAATCTTTTTGTAGTCGTTCGATAACCCAATCCGCAGACTGATGGTCGGGCATAAGTGAATCTACTTCTGGAAAAGCTCCCCAGTCGGTACTGGTTCTACCGTAGTTTTCTCTGTCGGATGTGCCGTATCCATCCCAAACGAAACGCTCTTCTGGTAGAGGGCCAAATCCCTTCTGTCTGCCCCCGGATTCATCGAAAGCTCCTTTTGGCGAATGGCTATGGAAGAGTTTGCCTATGCCCATGGTGTAGTATCCGTTTTCTCTGAAATATTCAGGCAGGAATTTGATGTCACTTGTAGCAGGGTTTTCTGGATTCCTGATGATATCGTCTTTGATCATGCCATAGATGCCAGTAGTAGATGGACGAAGGCCAGTCATTAGCGATGCTCTTGATGGCCCACAAAGAGGAGCCTGGCAATGTGCATTGGTAAACAATACACCATTAGCAGCAAGCTTATCCATGTTTGGTGTTTTGGCATTGGGATGACCTCCCATGGCACCTAGCCAATCGTTGAGGTCGTCAACAGCTATGAAGAGTACATTTGGATTGCTTTGTTCTTTCTTAGTTGTTTCAGTTTTCTTAGCATTCTGACAAGAGATTAATGTGATTGCCAAAATCAGAATTTTAAAAGACAAGTTGGTCATATATAGTTTAGTTTTTATTCTCAGTTTTTATCTTTCTGTTCAAATAGAAATCATCACCCCAATTATTTCTCAGCAGCGTACTTAGCTCTTGCGCTGTGTTGGCATGTTCTGGCTGTTCCGCTATGTTATTCAGCTCCAGAGGGTCCACAGAATGATCAAACATCATTCGATCTGTCAACTCATCGTCATTGTTATAATATTCAGTGTAGAAGAACGAATCTTTAATGATGGTTAACCCACCAAAAAATTTACTGATCGCAAAATCTTTCACTTTCTCAGCCCCATTGATGACAGGAACGAAACTCTGGCCGTCGACATGTTCTGGAATTGGCAGGCCGGCAAGCTCACTCAAGCTCGGGTATATATCAATAAACTCGGTGATGGCGCTGGAATGTTTTCCAGTTGTTTTTCCCGGGACTTTGATTATTAAAGGTACGTGAAGTGAAGATTCGAAATTGCAATGCTTACACCACATCATATGATCACCCAGGTTCCACCCATGGTCACCCCAAAGAATGACAATAGTATTCCGATCCAATTCTAATTCTTTTAAGGCATCTAGGACTTTGCCGATCTGAGCATCCGTGTAACTAACACTAGCATAATATCCATGAATTAGCTTTTTTGCCAGCTCATCCGACACAGGACCTTCTTTTGGTACTCCACCATAATGTCGTAGTTCACCAAAATTATGATAGGCTCTTTTCGGAGTTGACTCTGGTTGGGAATAATTCTCAGGTAGAGAAATCTTTGTGGAATCATACAAATCCCAATATTTCGTTGGCGCGTTAAAGGGTAGATGAGGCTTCAAGAAACCAGAAGCCAGGAAAAATGGCTTATTGTTATCCTTGAGTTTCTTCAAGTCTTCAATAGTCTTTCTCGCAATGAGCCCATCATAATATGTTGTATCGTGTACATTAGCCTTCTCATAGGGTAAGCCTCTTGTCACTCCTTCTGCCTCTAGTTTTAAGTTACTTTTTTTATAAAAATCTCTAGGTCTTTTTTCTCCTGGATGCGATGGTCGCCACAATTCGTCCCAGGCTTCTGCATCATCATCCCTGTGATGATATATTTTACCATTAGATACGGTGGTGTATCCGTTGTTTTTCATGTGCATTGGCAAAGAAGTGATGCCGGGATAATCTTCGTTTAGACGAGTGCTGTAGCCTAAAAATCGATGTTTTCCTGGGCGTACACCAGCCATAATGCTAGCTCTGGAAGCACCACATACAGGAATGTTGCAATATGCCCTATCGAATACCAGGCTTTCAGAAGCCAACTTGTCAATTGCTGGAGAATTGATATGGGAAGCACCGTAGGCTCCAAGCTCTGGTCGCAAATCGTCAACAGCAATAAATAGGATATTAGGAGGGGCTTTCTCTTGTGCTGATTCCTCTTGTTTTGTATCCTGGTTTTTGCAACCTATTGCAAAGCAAGCAAAGAGGACCAGGGCAATGGCTGATTGAATTGATTTCATGTTAGTACAGTGTGAATAGTAATTGGTGAATTTTGTCCAAGTCAATTAAACTCATACACAAGTTATCAAAAGCTTCTTAAGAAGCAGGTAATACTGGTGATGAAAGAAAGTTGAATTGGCATAAGACCTTAACAAATCTAATAAATACAGAGCAAAATACAATCGATTGTATTTTATTGATTAATTTTGATATTGTATTTGTACTATATGTAAATCAATAACAAAATAGAAATGAAAACATCCTATGAAACCAGGTATGCCTCTAGTCCACAGGCTGTAAAGAAATATGATACTCAGGAGCTCAGAGATGAGTTTTTGGTGGGCAATCTCATGAAGCAAGACGAAATCGTTTTGGTCTATACGCACTATGACCGATACATAGCTGGATCAGCAGTTCCGCTAAGTCCTTTGACGCTTGAAACAATTGATCCATTGAAATCAGAAAACTTTCTTGACAGGAGGGAATTAGGAGCTATCAACGTAGGCGGAGATGGAACCATCACAGTAGACGGTACAGCTTATGAGCTGACTTATAAGGATGCCTTGTACATAGGAATGGGTGCCAAAGAAGTAGTCTTTGAAAGTAAAGACGCTTCTCGTCCTGCTAAATTTTATTTGAATTCTGCGCCTGCACATCATGCGTTTCCTACCAAAAAGGTTAGTAAGGATGACGCCAAGAAGTTAGAGCTTGGGTCATTGGAAACTGCTAATGCAAGAACTGTTAACCAGATGTTGGTTGGAGGATTGGTAGATACCTGCCAACTGCAGATGGGAATGACGGAACTAAAAACAGGGAGCGTATGGAATACCATGCCTGCCCATGTTCATGATAGAAGAATGGAAGTTTACTTCTACATCGAAGTGCCAGAAGGACAGTCGGTATGCCACTTTATGGGACAAACGGATGAAACAAGACATATATGGATGCAAAATGAAGAAGCTGTAATTTCTCCACCCTGGTCTATCCATTCTGGATCTGGTACATCTAACTATACTTTCATTTGGGGTATGGCCGGTGAAAATCTGGATTATGGAGATATGGATGTATGTGAAATACCAAATCTAAGATAAGAGCAATGTCGTTAGAATTATTTGATTTAACTGGAAAGGTTGCGCTGGTAACCGGAGGTACCCATGGTTTAGGTATGGCTATGGCCATGGGGCTTGGAAAAGCCGGAGCTAAGATTGTGATCAACGGCCATTCATCGCAGGAAAAGATAGACAATGCAATCGCAGAATATAAGAATGCAGGAGTAGATGCCACAGGTTACTTGTTTGACGTCACCGATGAGGAGCAAGTGAAGACTTACGCGCAGAAGATAGAATCTGAGATCGGTAACATTGATATCCTGGTGAACAATGCTGGAATCATAAAGAGAGTACCGTTGGAGGATATGGAAGTGGCAGAATTCGAGCAGGTGATTAAAGTCGATCTTGTGAGCCCTTTCATCATGTCCAAGTATGTGGTAAAGGGAATGATTGAGAGAAAAGAAGGAAAGATCATCAACATCTGTTCAATGATGAGTGAGCTGGGAAGAAATACAGTAGGGGCGTATGCTGCTGCTAAAGGTGGACTGAAAATGCTGACTCAAAACATGGCTACAGAATGGGCCAAACACAATATCCAGACTAACGGTATTGGGCCCGGCTATTTTGCGACCAGCCAGACCGAACCTATCCGAGTAGATGGTCATCCGTTCAACGACTTTATAGTAAACAGAACCCCAGCTGGAAAGTGGGGAGACCCTGACGAGCTTGCAGGTGCTACTATATTCTTGGCTTCTAAAGCAAGTGATTTTGTGAATGGGCAGGTAGTATATGTGGATGGGGGAATATTGGCAACAATAGGAAAACCAGCCAACGAGGCATAGCCCTTCGTCAGGCAAAAGATAATTGTTATAAAAATGAAAGGACACTTCGAGAGGAGTGTCCTTTTTCTTTTACAAATTCATAATTAAAGCTGATACTGGTCATTGCAATTTTCATAGGGATTTTGTTGCTTGAATTATTCTAACAGCAGAACCCAAAAATCCTGGATTATGAAAATTTCATATATTGCAACCTACCCTCCAAACCAGTGTGGCATAGCAACTTTTACCGAAAATTTGCTTCGATCAATGGCCCTTATCAATGATGGCAATGATCAACCAATTGAAACTGAGGTGTTGGCTGTGAGTGACAACCCTACTCGATTTGATTATCCTAATGAAGTCAAATTTAACATTGATAAACAATGTCAAGCAGATTATTCAAAGGCAGCAGGCTATATAAATAATAGTGGAAGTTCTGTTTGTCTTATACAGCATGAGTATGGAATATATGGTGGACAAAGTGGCGTTTATATTCTGACCCTTGCCAGTCAGTTGCGTGTGCCATTAGTGGTGACCCTGCATACTGTATTGAAGGAGCCTGGGTTTATGGAAAGGTCCGTTATTACTCAGCTGGGTAAATATGCTCAAAAGTTGGTGGTGATGAGTCAACTGGGCAAGAAGTTCTTAAAAGAGATATATGAAATTCCCGCTGATAGAATAGAAGTTATAGAACACGGAGTACCAGACTATCACTTCAGAAGTAAAGATATTCTGCGGAAGAAATATCACATAAAGAGGAAGAAAGTACTTTTTACCTTTGGATTAATAAGTAGGAATAAGGGTATAGAAACCGTCATTAATGCCCTGCCCAAAGTAGTGAAAAAGCACCCTGATGTGCTGTATGTTGTACTAGGTAATACACACCCGCAAGTGTTAGATGCTAGTGGTGAATCTTATAGAAACTACCTCATGCGCCTTGTTGAACAAAACAAACTCACTAAGCATGTTTGCTTTTTAAAAAAATTTCTATCCGAAGATCAACTGTTTGAATATCTGGTGGCCTCAGATGTTTATGTCACACCATATACCAATGAAAGCCAGATAACCAGTGGCACATTGTCCTACGCTGTAGGTGCTGGAGCGGCTATTGTTAGTACACCATATTGGCATGCGTCTGAATTGTTGCTAGAGGGCAGGGGAGAACTCTTTAATTTTCAGGACTCAGATCATTTGTCTACCATATTGCTTGATTTGTTTGATCATCCTGAAAAGCTCCGCGAAATGAGAGTGAAGGCATTCAATTATGGCAGGCAATTGAGATGGCCTCTGATAGGGGGTCAGTATGTAAACCTCTGCAAGCAGCTAAGATTTAGTTATTCTCAAACGCCCAAGAAAAAAAGGAAAATCATCAACCTTTCCATTATGCCAGAATTTAGTCTCGATCATCTCATGCGACTAACAGATGATACAGGAATTCTGCAACATGCAAAATATGGTATACCAAACCTCAAGGAAGGGTATTGTCTTGATGATAATTCCAGAGCACTTTTAGCATCCACCATGGCATACAACACATATCATAGCAAGGAGGCACTGAACCTGATGCCAGTCTATTTTAGTTATGTGCATCACATGCAGAATATAAAGGGCACTTTTAGAAATTTCATGAGTTTTGAAAGGTCTTATTTAGACGATGAAGGTTCTGAAGATGCTTTTGGAAGGAGCATTTGGGCTTTGGGCTATTTGATTCGCTTTGCTCCACATGATGCTTATTTTCAACTAGGCAGGGAAATTTTTCTAAAAGCAAGTAAGAACTTTTCAACATTTAACTCGCTCAGGGGTATAGCCAATGCCCTGATTGGCATCACCCATTACATGCAAAAATTCCAGTCTGATGAACGAATGTTTGTAATGATGGAGGAATTGACTGATGAGATAATGAAGCACTACAAGTGTCACGCGAAAGGTGAGTGGAAGTGGTTTGAAGATTCTCTCACCTATGACAATGCTATTATTCCATTGGCACTATACCATTCTGCAGAAATCACCAGAAACGCTCAAGTAATGAAAGTGGCAGAGGCCTCCAAAAAGTTTCTGGAGTCAGTGGTGATACCAGGAGAAATACTAGCTGTTGTCGGTTCGAATGGATGGTTTGTCAAAGGAAACCAACCCGCTCAGTTTGCACAACAGGCAACCGATGTGATGGCCATGGTATTGCTTTATTTTAAAGCTTATGAACTCAAAAAAAGAAAGGCTGACTTGAAAAACATGTTCAAATCATTTTCATGGTTTATCGGAGAAAATGATTTGAGAATACCGTTGTATGATCAACAGACTCATGGATGTGCTGATG
Source organism: Cyclobacteriaceae bacterium (assembly GCA_049115735.1). GTDB lineage: Bacteria > Bacteroidota > Bacteroidia > Cytophagales > Cyclobacteriaceae > CAXBNB01. Next base: position 13,476 of record JAGDZP010000053.1, read on the forward strand.
GTCTGGAGTCATTTGGCGTGAATAGAAATATGGGTGCGGAAAGCACTGTCGCTTATTTGATATCATATATGACAGTGATCGAATCAGTAGAACTAGAGCATCGTTTTGATAGTGCGCATAAGAAAGGAAAAATCGCAACAAGGAAACGGAATACCTTATCAAGGAGGAAAATTGATCCGCATTTGGCAAACTAACTGTCCGGCTAGTCAATTAACTTTTAGGATACTTCTTCACTACATGGTACTGTGAGAAATCTGTTAGCATTTCATATGGAGCCTTGCGGCAGTCGTAGATTTCAACAATAACACTTACTTGTTCCAATTGTCTTACAAACTCCAGGTATTGCCTACTTCTGACAAAGGGATGCATCCAAGATATTCTCCCGGGATGGGATCATAGCTAAGGACATTCTTACCAATTTCCTCGGATGAAAAGTATGCCCACAATGCAAGGGATTTAAACGAGCGGTAAAAACCAACGGGTTTCTGCTCGCCTACTGCCGTGCCCCATACTTTGCCATTGAATTTTCCGGAATTCGCTTCTGCTTCGGTCAAGACTGATGAACGGCCCGAATCATCTAGTTCGACGAATGTGCCACCATATTTATCCTTACAGTTTTGGTCGAAAGCATTGAGTTGGGAAGCGATCAGTTTCTGGCCCGCTTTATCATATATTTTACTGTAAACCAGATCAATGAAAATATGGACATTCATATCCAATGCACCGGGTGTATCTGTCTTTGGTAATATGGTATCTACCAATGCAGTTACTAGTCTGGCTTGCGCTTCGTTTAGAAACTTTGGTTGCCAGTCTAAGGGGTCTTGCTGTTGGCATGACTGCAAGAGGGTCAGAAGCGAAGGGGTTAGTACTGCAGATCCGCTTATCATAGCAGCCTTTTTTAGTGCGTCTCTTCTTTCCATAGTTATAAGTTTTTCTTTTTGAGTTCTGATACTGCATGATTTGCAGCCCTGGCACTAAGTGCCATGTAAGTAAGTGATGGGTTTACGCATGAAGATGATGTCATACAAGCTCCATCAGTCACAAATACATTCATTGCTGCATGAACCTGATTAGTGCCATTCAATACTGAGGTTTTTGGATCACGTCCCATTCGGGCTGTGCCCATTTCATGAATACCATAGCCAGGCTCGTGTTCATTGTCAAAACCTACTATGTCTTGTACACCAGCCTTTTCGAGCATTTCTACCGCATCTTCTTGTATTTGTTTGTTGATGGCTTTTTCATTCTCCTTAAACTCACAGTCAATGGCAAGTGTAGGCTGTCCCCATTTATCTAGATTGTTTTTGTCCAGGCTCACTTTGTTTTCATGATAGGGGAGGCATTCGCCAAATCCGGTGATAAAAAACTCCCATGGCCCTGGCTTCATGAGATTATCTTTAAAATCAGCGCCGAAGCTTTCCTGGTTGGCACCAGTATCCCAGCCAGCTCGACCACCACCTCCCTGATAGCCAAATCCCCTAAGGAACTTGTCAGTGCTAGTTTGTTCGTCAATATTCGCATAGCGTGGAATATAGATGCCATTTGGCCGTCTGCCTTTGTAGTAGCTGTCTTCATGTCCGTCTACTTCCCCCATTGCGCCTACACGGTAGGTGTGGTCCATCAAATTGTGTCCTAATTCACCACTATCATTGCCCAGTCCATTTTCAAATCGGCTGGACGTTGAGTTCAAAAGTATTTGGGTGGTGCTCAGTGCCGATGCATTGCAGAAAATAATTTTTGTATTGTACTCAATCGTTTCATTTGTCTCGGCATCTATAATGCGCACTCCAGTAGCCTTGCCTTTTTCATCGTCATAAATAATCGAATTAACGATTGAATAGGGCCGAATCGTAAGATTGCCTGTGGCATTTGCTGCTGGTAGAGTAACTGCATTGCTGCTGAAATATGCTCCATAAGGGCATCCTCGACCACAACGGTTTCTGTATTGACATTTTCCTCGTCCGTTGATCGCCTTAGTGAGGTGTGCTGCGCGACCAATAATCATATTCCTGCCTGGGAAATTTTTCTCTATTCTGGCTTTAATATCTTTTTCCACGCAGTTCAGCTCCATCGGTGGGAGGAAATGGCTATCCGGTAGCTGAGGGAGTCCAAGGGCTTCTCCACTGATACCTGCGAACTTTTCTACATAAGTATACCATGGTTCAATGTCCTTATAGCGAATGGGCCAATCAACTCCATAGCCATCTTTTGCATTGGCTTCAAAATCGAGATTGCTCCAGCGGTAGCATTGTTTTCCCCAGACTAAGGACCGCCCACCCATTTGGTGAGCCCTTACCCACAAGAATGGTTTAGTTTCAGTGTAAGGATTTTCCTCATCATTGGCAAAAAAGTGCTTGTTGGTTTCTCCAAGAAAACCAACCCTGGCGATAGTCTTTTGTTTTCTTCTGTCCTCAGGGCCTACTGTACCACGGAGTTCCATATCCCATGGGTCGTCATTCATGGTAGGGTAGTCCTTTACATGTTCAACCAATCTGCCTCTCTCCAGTACGAGGGTTTTGAGTCCGTTTTCGCAAAGTTCTTTGGCCGCCCAGCCACCGCTTATTCCCGATCCAATGACAATTGCATCGTAGGTGTGCTGTTTTTTAGCGTCTATGTTGTAATTGGCCATAGTATAGTTTTAAGTTCAGCGTTTAAATTAATAAAAAAAGATAAACTGTAACACTTAACTTCCTGCTTCGTCAAACGAAATTTATAATAAACCTATTCTTACAAGTGACCCGAGGCAAATCTTACGGATAGAGGGAGGGCGATCAATTAGAGCTTTAGTTTCACTATTTTTACAATACAGCAACCAACACCTAAATGAGAGACATAGCCCCCCTACTTACCCTTACATTTATTCTAGGCATTCATTTCCATATACTCTCTCAAAGGCTCGTCCTTCAAAACGGTCATTCCAAAGAGATAAAGGTTGTTCGTTTTAGTCCTACGGGACAGAATATGTTCAGTGTTGGTGGTGATGAAAAGTTGAAAGTGTACAACGATGAAGGCTATCTACTGAAGACTTTTAAAAGATTTAAAGACGAGTATCTTGATGGAGTGTTCTCTGCTGATGGTCAGAAGCTTTATCTCACCAGTTTCCTTCAGGATTCTGTGTTTCGTATCGATTTAACGAGCCTGGAAGTTGATCAAACAGTACTTATTACTGATCAGGACTCGCCGTTTCAAGCAAAAGGCTTGGCTCTTACAGACCATGGTGTAAAAGTCCTATTTGCCGATAAAAACTATGAGAAAGAAAAGGCTGATTATCAAGTAATAGAAATTTCTCCTGATGGCACGTCCAAAATTGTTAACGAAGGTGGTTTTGTAGGTGATGACTATGGATCTTATATTGGTCCACTGGCCAAGCGATTAATCCATTATCCTTATGTAGATGGTCAATCTAAAACCGTGTTGCTCAATATTGAAACTGATAAAGTAGTTAAGGAGTTTGTTGGTGCAAGGCCATTTAAATTTACTGAGGACGAGAAGGAGATATATGAATTGTATCCATCTGATGGTGATGGATTGGCTTGCTTCAGTTTTACGACTCTACTACTGGTGATGAGTCCAGGTCTATCGAACTATCCCTAGGTGAGGGTACAGTATCCGACTGGTACTTCAAACTGATAGAGGAAGTATTGTATTTTGGTGAAAGTCAAACGATCGTCATCAGAGCACATAGACAGTATGAAGGGGAGAGGTTGCTGTTTTTTGACATGCAAGGCCGATACAGGCATGAGTTGCGGTATTCTAAAACGGACGTGACCGCCATGGACATTTCTCACACCACTAGTAGGATGGCCATATGTGTGGGTAGTATTGGAGAGAATATTCCTAACCAATTGCACTTTCTTTATTTTGATGATTTTGTTTCTGCTCACATCAAGAGCCTTAACGATGTGAGTGAGGTATTTCAAATTTCATTTGCTGATGATAACAAATCATTTGTGTTTAGTCGAAAAAATGGGTTTTCTAAGATTGACCTGCATGGTAACGTGTTAAATGAAGTTCCTTATCACGCCAGCCCTTTTTTATGTCGATCCTCAAATCAACGATATCTGCTGAGTACTGATTATGAGAGTGTGCAACAGCATGATGCCAACGGAAATCTGATTAAAACCTACAAGTTTGAAAATGATCCGGTAACACTGTCTAGTGATGGTGAAAGTGACATAGTATTGGTGGTTTGTTTCAAGCGTTACTGAATCCATTATTGGTATGCCATTTTCATCCGAATTATATGTTTTTAATACCGATGGAGAGATAATTAAGAAGATTTACTTGCCTTGGGTGGATATGCGCCACAATAGTGTGAGTTCAACAGCCATGTCGGTTGATGGTCAGCATTATGCAGTGGGAAGTAGCACAGGTGAACTACGAATTTATAATCTAAAGGGAGATTTGCTTCATTTGGTCAATGCCCATAATAATGGCGTATCTGCTATGGCTTTTAGTTCTAATGGAAGGTACCTGGCAACAGGTTCTATAGATGGGGACATTATTCTTTGGGAGGTTCAGAATAACTACGAAAAGATATTGACCTATTATGTGTTTGAAAAGGAGCAGTTTTTGGTCATTACACAGCAGGGATACTACCATGCTTCAAAAGGTGCTTTGGACAAGTTTATCTATTTCAAAAATGGACAGATATACAGGTTTGATAATTATGATTTGAAATTCAATAGACCTGATATTATTATGGATAAACTCAGCTTGATGGATGAGAACATTGTAAAGATGTATCGAAAGGCTTATAAGAAAAGACTTTCACGTGCCGGTATTTCTGATAATATGCTCAGTGCATCTTTTGAAGACATTCCAGTAGTCAGTTTGCCAAAAACGAAATTTTATCAAAAGGTTAAGTCTTCAGAGTTCTCATTTCAAATAGAAGCGAAGAGTACTAATTCAGAACTTTCAAAGCTATTTGTATATGTCAATGGATCGCCACTTTATGGAATAAATGGGAAGGAGATTCAAGCATCGAATGGACAAGTCTTCAGTGAAACTTGTTCCTTTCAATTGAATGCCGGACGAAATTTGGTGTCAGTATCTGTTCTTGATAAAGCCGGTGTGGAGTCGCTCAAACAGAAATTCATGGTTGACTATGAGAGGAGCTATAGTCCGACTTTGCATCTGATGATAATTGGAGTGTCTGAATTTAAAAACAAGTCAATGAACCTGACTTACGCTGCAAAAGATGCCAATGATCTGAAGAAACAATTCAAATCGAAAAATCCAGTTTATAAAAAGACCAAAATTTATGACCTTACCAATCAGAATGCAACGAAAGAGAATGTGCTGCGAACATTGAAGCTGTTGCAACAAACAGATCCTGATGATGCTGTTATTATTCATGTGTCTTCTCATGGTGTCTTAGATAGTGAAATGGACTATTACCTCGCGATGCATGATATGGATTTTAACAATCCTGCAGCGGGAGGCCTATCCTATGATTTCTTAGAGGAAGCCATCAGTAAAATTCCTTCACGGAAAAAAATTCTAATGTTGGACGCCTGTCATTCCGGCGAACTTGACAAAGAAGAGTTTGAAGTCTCATCCAGCTCTATTGATACTGAAAAGGGAGAAGTGAAATTTAGAAGCGTTGGCAATCAAGTAAATTCAAAATCAATTGGATTCGACAATTCCCTTGAGTTGAGCAAACGTATATTCTCGGACATGAAGAGATCATCTGGCACCTTAGTTTTATCATCAGCTGGGGCGGTGGAGTATGCACTAGAGTCTGATGAGTGGAAGAATGGAGTATTTACCTTTTCAATTCTGCAGGGTTTGCAAGAAGGAGAGGCCGACTTAAACGATGATGGAGAAATTACCTTCAGCGAGTTACGTGAATATGTTACTGATCAGGTGGAAAATCTTACCGAAGGAGGGAGAAGCCAAACATTCGTACGGACAATGAATATTGTGAGGAGGTGAGGGTTTGGTAAAGGCTAAAAAGTTTTATATAAAATCTACGACCTACTTTTTTTGTATTAAAAGTCCTGAATTTTGTACGAATAACTTGCTCCTTTCTCTGTCTCTCTAGAAACAACTTTACCCTGGTACCGAAGGTTCAATCTATTCCCATTTAGCGATTTGATTTCGACTGAAACAAGCGAAGCATCATTCCATTCAATGTCTACTTCGAAAGCTCCTCTGGCCTTGAGACCTGATATTTTACCATATGAAAGGGCCGATGGCAAGGCAGGAAGTATATCCAGATAATAATCTCCATTTTCATGGCGGAGATGGGATTGCAGGAGCATTTCTGTTATGCCTGATGTTGCGCCGAAGTTTCCGTCAATTTGAAATGGGGGATGGGCGTCAAATAGGTTATTGTATAATCCTCCTTTGTCCTGCATGTCCACCTCCTGGCTTCTGGAAGGCACCATCAAATTTCGAAGCAATAAAAAAGCATGATCTCCATCTAACAGCCTGGCCCAAAAATTAATCTTCCAGGCTCGGGACCAACCAGTACCACCATCTCCACGATGAGATAAAGTGACTTTGCAAGCCTCAGCTAATTCGGGAGTGGTCAGCGGGTGGATTTCATTTCCAGGGTGCAGAGCCCATAAATGTGAGACGTGTCGATGTTTGTTTTCAGGATCATCCTGATCAACGACCCACTCCTGAAGTTGCCCATGCTGCCCAATGATATTTGGGGCAATTAGAGATTTTTTTTCTTCTAATGTCTTGATGAAGTCGTCATCGACGTTTAGAAGTGAGGCAGCTTCAATAGTATTGGCAAATAAGTTTCGAATGATCTGATGGTCCATGGCAGGCCCCATAACAAGACCACCTTGCTCGGGGCTGTTGCTTGGCCCGCTAATTAGCCATTCTGGATTATTAGGATCTGGGACCAGATAATCATTGAAAAATCTTGATGCTTCCTTTAAGATAGGATAAGCTTTGTTTTGAAGGTAATCTTTATCCTGAGTGAATTGATAGTGCCACCAAAGATGCTGACAAAGCCAGGCTCCACCTGTAACCCAAATCCCATGATTGGAGTTGTTGATGGGAGCTGCACCACGCCAAATGTCTGTGTTATGATGGACCACCCAACCATTCAGATCATAATGTTCTCTGGCTACCTGCTGTCCAGATTTGGATAGGTCTTCTACCATGACAATTAGAGGTTCAGATAGCTCCGAAAGGTTGGTAATTTCAGCCGGCCAATAGTTCATTTCTGTGTTGATATTGATTGTGTATTTGCTATCCCAGGATGGTGCTAGTTTGTCATTCCAGATCCCTTGCAAGTTTGCAGGTTGAGTGCCAGGTCTGGAGGATGAAATCAAAAGGTAGCGACCATATTGGTAGAGCAATGCAACAAGGCTTGGATCTTCATCTTCAGTAAATGTCAACAAGCGTTCATCAGTGGGACGCTCTGATAATGCAGATTGTCCCAAATCCAATTGAACTCGACCAAATAGATTTTTATAGTCACTAATATGAGCCTGTTTGAGTGACTCGTAGGATTGTCCTATTAGTTTTTCCAAATACCCTACACATCGTTCAGTTGGGTTGCCGCTGATGTCTTGATAGTTATTAAAACTTGTAGCCGCCACAAGGTAAAGGGTGACTTTGCTGGCATTCACAACTTTCAAGGAATTTCCTTCTTTCACTAATTCACCTCCATCATTGACAATTCTGAGACGCGATTCGAAGCGGAGCTTACTGTCAGGGTAATTTACATTGGCTTTCTGCTGGTCCTCGGGGTAGTTATTAGCATTGCCACTTAATATAATTTCATTGCCGCTGACTCTTGACGAAGAGTTTGAATGAGGGGAGTTCAATTGAACACTAAAATTAAGTTTGGCAGATTTTGAAGCAGAAATTTGAGATAAGATAGCCTGAGCGGGGTTTGATGCAAAAGTCTCTCGTTTAAATTCAATCCCATCGATACTATATTTTACTTCTGAAATGGCATTGCTTAAATCTAGCTGTCGTTGATAGTTTGTTACACCATCTTGGCTTTTAAAGTTGAGCAAAATATTACCAAAAGGTTGATAACTCAATTGCCTCATGGGTAGAGACATAAATTCCTCGTTTGCCAAATCATGTGCTTCCTTTTGTTTACCCTCGTGCAGTAAGAATCTAAGCTCGTCTAATACTTTATGAGCTCCTTTGTGGGCATAATCGTGAGGTTGGCCTGTCCAAAGGGTTTCCTCATTGAACTGAATGATTTCTTCTGATACTCCACCGTAGATCATAGCCCCCAGGCGCCCGTTACCAATTGGTAGTGCTTCAGTCCAAACACTTGCTGGTTTATTATACCATAGGGATAATGAAGGATTAAGTTTTTGCCCGTCATCTACATCTGAAGAACATGACAAAGCCAGTGTTATAAAAAGTAATAGGCAGGCAAGAAAGATCGTTCTCATTGGCAATAGGACTTAATCAATTACAATGAAATAGTCACACTTTTTCCCGCATAAACTTCCTGAGGCAGATCCACTATGATTAGTGTATTGTTCTCAGCAGAATTTGGGTAAAAGGTAAGGCCCTCCTTAGTAGTCTTATAGATGCCGGGAATTGTAACCATCGCTCGGCTTAGTTTTCTGGACGGATCGGCTACTGACATTTCTGAAATTCTATTGCTATCAAGTTTTAACATGACCATACCCTGGCTGTCCATTTTAACAACTGAAGATGGCGCTATTTCAACCTCACCAGCCTGGTAAAATGCTATCTGACATATGTTGAGTTTTGAGTTTTTCACGGCATGCACTTTGGAGCTATTGGCGAGAATTTCAATACCCCGATTGTTTGCACTTGTTTCTTCTAATTCATGAGCATCCACATCGGGTACAACGATATATTGGTAACTCTCACCCCTAGGCCGCTCCCCATGGTCAAAACCTAATGTGAATACATCGTTAGAGATTAATTCTTGTGAGATATTTTTTTGATCTGTAATATCAGACCATCGTCCTTGCTCTGCCTGGTTTGATAAATTAACAGTAGTCGTATCTGGGAATATGTACCCCACCTTGTTTTGATGCACCCATTTCACACCTGACAAGTCGCGGCTTCCCTTTTTCAATTTCTCTACACTTCCATTTTGATTAACAGTCACACCGCCTTTCATCAGCACCTGATCAATTGTTGTGTAAACAGACTGTTTTTTAGTATGATTAATGTCCGTACCAATACATACATATTCATCATCGAAGAAGAACCACGACTTTTTAGCTTTTACAAAATCATGTGGACTTCTGAAGTCATAAGCAACCGCGCCGTACATACCATCGGTAACAGCTCCAACAAAGTCCGTTAGCCCATCTTTTTGTATTTCCGTTGGGCCGTACATTTCAGACTTTTGTACTATGGTGCTTCCTGATACCTTTTGCCAGTCGTATACTGGCCAAATGTTGTGATATTCATCACCCTTTAGCTGTAGGTAATTTGTGCCATCTGCTCTGTGGTGAGTTAACTTACCAGGACCGTTGTATGGTACCTCCATGTTTCTGTTCCGAGTCGAATGCATTCTTACGGTAGTATAATAATTTGGTCTTTGATGTACGTGATGTTCTGTTTGCCAGAAGAATTTTGCAAACGACCTGCTTGGCTTGGATTCTCCTTTTCTGAGTCTGATGATTTCTTCCAGTTCATCTTTGCGATAGTCAGTACTCAATAGTAGTCGTTCTACCTCAAGCGTACTTCTGGGAGCAAATGTTGCCTTATGTGAAATGCTTCTGTTTTTAACGCTAATGTCCGTGTATATCCCGTAAACTAGTTGCTTGTATATACCGTCAAGGTAGTAGTCGACCAGATGGTTTATCTTTTCTACTGAAAATTTATATTTAGTATTCGTAACATAATAAGACCACTCACCAAAAGCATTAGCATATTTTCCATATCCATAAGAAATGGTGTTATTCACTCTGTCTACGCGATGGTGGAAACTAAAATCATGTTGCATGCCACGGCTTCCTGTTGTGAATTTTACTTCTCCTTCGATAAGTTTGATAATTTCATTGAACTGTTCTTTATCCCCAATAAATAATAGATTTTTGGCCAATATACCTGCAATGACTATGCGGTCACCACTTGGTCTTGCGCCAGAGGCATTCATATGTGCCCGGCCAATCATGGGTTGTGCTTTATCTATCAAGTCTTGCGGTAGTTTGTCGCCAAAAGTCAACATAAGGTTGACCAAATTAGTAGGGGTAGAGATTTGGTTATTGTGCCAGTTGTCGCCAAAGAAGTCATTGTCGACCCAATATTTTAATGAGCGGGTAATCTTGTCTTTAAGCTCTTTGCTTTTGAAATAAGAAGAGTTTTTATTCTTGTAGGCTTTTGCCAGGTACACCAGGTCGGAAGTATGTCGACGATGGGGGAAACCAGCCGTTCTGCTCAGGTCGCTATAGTTTATATTCGTAAAGCTTCCATTATTGGCCATTCTGCTAAGTATGGAAGGAATTTGCTCATCGTCAATTGGGGTTTTCATGAGTTCTGCTATTACCCTTTCCCTTACGATAGTGAAGTCATCTTTGGCTGCCCGGGTAGTAGCTATTGAAGAAAAGGCAACAAGCAAAAGAACAAAAGCTGATTTGGAAAGTGAGTGCATACTAGTGTTTGTTAGTTGAAAGAAGTCATAGAGCAATCAAAAACTGCTCCATAATTTATTGAATAAATGGCTAAACTAAGCATTCATAATTTTGCTTAATAATTGTTCTTTTGGTACAGTGATAATTCCTGAACCATAGTCGGACATGCCGTAAGGAATAACTATGGTGTCATGACATTCAATCGAACCACATGAATAAACGACATTAGGCACGTAACCTTCCATCTCATCTGCTCTTGGTACAAGTAGTGGTTCTTCTAACCTTCCAAGTTCTTTGCTTGGGTCATTGAGGTCGAAGAGAGATGCTCCTAAACAGTAAGTTCTTAAAGGACCAACACCATGTGTGATAACAAGCCAGCCTTTTTTTGTTTCAATAGGGGATCCGCAGTTGCCGATTTGCACAAATTCCCAAGGATACTTTGGTTGTTGGATCATAACAGGATTCTCCCAGATCGTCAGGTTTTCTGAATATGACAAATAGTTGTTTACGCCATCTATTCTGCTAAGCATGGCATACTTACCATCAATTTTTCTTGGAAAAAGAGCTAAGTTCTTATTTTCTGCTGCCTCACCGTGTATTGGCCTAACTTTGAAATTGTAGAAGTCGTGAGTCTCCAAAAGTTTTGGCATGATAACATGTCCATCGTAGGCTGTATATGTAGCATAGTAGACGCTTTTTCCGTTCTCATTAAATTTAACAAAACGAGCATCTTCAATTCCGTTTCTTTCGCTTTCTGAAATAGGAAAAATTACTCTTTCAGAGATATCTGTATCGAGTGAGAAATGTATATCATAGTGAGAGTCGGCTAGCCACATAACCTCCTGTAGTTCATATTTTTGTTCCATGCTCAGCGTATTGTTGGCCTCTACTTGATTTACAATTTGTTTCAAATCGTGATATACAAATTCGTCACCTAGGTCGCTGAGTACCTTTGAAGAAACCTCTTTTGATACCTTCATTTCCCTGAGCTTACGGGCAAATTGATTCCTGTTGTAGTTATGATGTTGTACAATGCTAGCTTCTTCAATCCTGTCACCGCTTGGTTGAAATTCAAAATTACTATCACTATCAATGATGCCTGTCCTGAATACTATGGAGGATATATGACCTTCGCCTATGGATCTGAAGCTTACAATCACTCTCGTTTGACCTTCAATCAAACCAAATTGATCTGGAGCTGCAACAATAGACGGGTTGAAAAATGCTGCTGATTCCATAGAGTATTCCATTGTAAAGTAAGCACCAATCAGAAGCTTTTGATGGTGACTATAGCGCCCAGTTTTGATGCCTTGAACATTAAGCATTTGTTTTACATATTCAAAATGCTTTTGTAACGTCTTGGTCACATTTCTATGGCGGATTGCAAACTTGTGAAGCACTATATTGAGATAGCTGTCAACTTCAGGCTCTGACATGTCTAAAACCTGATCAATAATCCGAGCACAGCGTTCAGAGCTTAAATGTAAGGTTCTGAGTATTGTTCGTGTGGCGTCAGGATAGAATCTATTGGACTTTCTTTCAACTTTAATTCTCATGATTATGTTTGATCAAATGGGTCTTTGGTATTTCCTTACAAGTTCTCTATTGAGAATTGAATTTGGAATGATACCAATCAAACTAATAAATGATTTATCTGATTATGTGTGCATATTATGATGTAGCCGGGCTGGTAATGCATGAGCTTTTTTTACGGAAATTCTATAGTGCTAAGCCTCATGAATTGCTTTGACTAAAGTCATTTTTCTGATAATTGTTGAGATGTACAATTGTATGTACTTATTTTTATGGGCAAACCTTTTTCAACTATAGCTCAATATGAGCACTCGATATCAACTATAAATACTATGCTATGAAAAGAAGAGAGTTTATTAAAAAAGGATCTATTGCTGCGTCAACTATTCCACTGGCATTTAATATACCTGGCAAAGCATTTGGTTTGGCAGCAAATGACAAGATCAACATTGGGGTAATCGGATGTAAAGGTATGGGCTGGGCCAATACTAAGTCAATGTTGAAGTCTGAGGAAGTAAACCTCCTGGGTATTTGTGATGTAGACAGTAACGTCATAGATCAAAGGATAAGCGAATATGCTGACTTTAGAGACAACAAGCCCAAGCGCTATGGCGATTATCGTAAGTTGTTGAAAGACAAAAATATAGATGCTGTAATTGTTGGTACGCCCGATCACTGGCATTGTAAGATGATGGTAGATGGGGTTAGGGCAGGAAAACATGTATATGTGGAAAAACCAGTGGCTAATACCATAGAGGAGTGCAATATTATGATGAATGCTGCCAAAGAAACCGGCAAGGTTGTGCAGGCAGGGCAGTGGCAGAGAAGTGGAGTACACTATCAAAAGGCAAAGGAAATTGTGAATTCCGGAATCCTTGGAAACATTCGATTGGTAAAAACATGGGCATATATGGGATGGATGAATCCTATTCCTGTACTACCTGATTCGCCAGTACCTGATGGCGTAGATTATGATTTCTGGTTAGGTATGGCTCCAAAACGTCCGTTCAATCAAAATCGTTTTCATTTCAATTTCAGATGGTTTTGGGATTATGCAGGTGGCTTGATGACTGACTGGGGTGTACATGAAATTGATATAGCTCTGTGGCTAATGAATGTAAAATCTCCTGTCTCCGTAATGGCTTCCGGGGGTAAATTTGCTTATCCTGATGATGCTTCTGAAACACCGGATACACTGCAAGCTGTATTCCAGTATGATGGCTTTAATATGCTCTGGGAACATGCTACCGGTATTGATAATGGTCCATATGATAGAAAGGAAGGAATAGCATTCATTGGCAACAATGCTACCCTGGTAGTGAATCGTGGAGGCTATGAGATCGTATTGGAAAACAAGTTGAAGGAAGGTGATGTTAAGAGTAAACTTGAATCTTATGACGCAATGTCTCGCCCAAAGAATGTCAACTATTTGGATGTCCATACCAAGAACTTCGTCCAAGCCGTGAAACAAAATGATCATTCAGCACTTAATACACCAATAGAATCAGGTAGTGTCGCCGCTATCAATGCACAAATGGGCAATATTGCATATCGACTAGGCCGGAAAGTATATTGGGATGAAGCCAAAGGTCAGTTTAAAAACGATTCTGATGCAAACGATAGAATAAAGGCTACATATCAAAATGGCTGGAGTATAAGTCGCTAGCTGAAAGGCCAGACCCTGAGAATAGAATATTGAATTTGAGAAAATGGTTAAATTAGTGTAATTATACTATAAAAAAAGTGTATATTTACACTGTGAAAAATGAAGAGAAAAGCAGAAGTATCCCAAAGAGATATGGTGATCATGATAATCAAGCAGAAGTTCTAAATGAGCCAGCGGCTGTTTATGGAACCAATAGCTTATACCTTCTGGCTGCAAGTGCCATCTCAAAAAGTTATATAAGAGATATTTTAAACCTATCGAAACTATCCGTTTCCGAGTTGATAGATATTGTACCTATATCTATTGATACCTATAAAAGAAAGACAGAATTTGGCTCAGCTGTTACAGAAAAGGTTCTTGAAATAGAGGAGGTTTATCGCTCGGGTGTGGCTGCATTTGGCGATAGTTTCTACTCGTGGATGGATGCTGAAAATGTCGCTTTTGGAGGCATCAGGCCAAAGGAGCTCCTTAAGAATAGTTTTGGTGTAAGGCTACTGCTGGATGAAATTGGCCGGATGGAGCATGGTGTTCTTGCCTGAGCCATGATTGTTTACAGGATAAGCAAACAGGCATATATTAATGACCTCAACGGGATTGGTGCCGGAATGTATGGAGGTAGATGGAACCCAAAAGGAATAAACCTTTGCTATACATCGGGCAGTATTGCTTTGGCTTATCTCGAATTCTACATTCATAATTTCCACCTTTTGAGTACGACGCATGTTTGTTTGGCGAAAATCTCAATTGGCAAACCAGCTCCGCTATTGGAATATACGGAAGACCAGCTACCTGAAAACTGGGATACCAAATTGTCTGCGATTTATGGTACCCAAGAAATTGGAAAGCAGTTTGTCTTAAACTCAGACGGTTATATACTTAAGGTACCCTCAGCTATTGTACCGGGAGAATACAACTATCTCCTCAACCCCAACCATGGTAATCATAAATACACAGTCGTTGAACAGGTTGTAGATCCTTTAAGTTATGATCCACGGCTCATTGATATCGCTAAAGACTAACAACGGCTCATAGAAAGAAGCCTGAGATTCTGATATGCATGAGAGTAAATTCAATTGATGACCATAATCAGGGTGAATGATGAGTGCAGTCATTCAATTACGACATAGGTTTGATTTGTTTTGGATGTTCGAACAGCAGTAGACTGTAGTGTAGCAAAGGCAAGCAATATTTGGATTTGTGAAATTGATCATTATTTGGAATTATTTATTTTAGCTAATCGCTAACTGAAACTATAAACTATTTAAAATGGAAAACTTGTCGAAAGGATCAATGAATGGAGTGGTTCTTATGCGCATCCTTATTGGATGGCATTTCCTTTATGAAGGAGTATTAAAAATGTATAATTCCTCATGGACATCCAAAGGGTATCTAATGAGCGCAGAATTGCTTAGCCCGTTTTACCAGTGGTTGGGAAGTGATTCCATGATCGGAATTGTAGATGATTTGAATAAATTCACGTTAATGCTGGTAGGCCTGGCACTCATTCTAGGAATCTTTGAACGTATAGGATCAGTGGCTGGAATAGCCTTACTTATACTTTACTATCTGGCTCACCCGGCATTCCCTGGAATGGCTCAGACAGGAGCGGAGGGTAGCTATTGGATTGTCAATAAAAACCTCATAGAAGCCTCCGCATTGTATGTAGTATTTCTTATTCCGACAGGACATTATTTTGGACTCTCGGGCATAATAAAATCATCTTCAACTAAACCTATAACTGAATAATCATGGCAGAGGATAAGAAAACATCAGGTTTGTCACGAAGGGACATAATCAAAGGACTGGCAGGAATTCCAATTGTAGGTGGTGTATGGTGGGCTGGTGCTAGCAAAAGCAGCAAAGGCAAACGCGAAAGAGAAGAGTTTTTGAAGACACTCAATATTAAGGCATCTGCACCACCACCATCAGGTCCGATGGCTGGAGACCCAATTAGACTTGGTATTATCGGTTTTGGCATAAGGGGACCGCAGTTATGCAAAGCCCTAGGTTTTGCAAAAAAGAGTTGGTTGAAGAGTATGGCCGAAGCTGCGGAGAAAAACCCTAATGATACCAGGCTGAAGTCATTCTTAGAACAGGAAGTCTTGAATGTGCAAATAACAGCTGTGTGCGATATTTTCGAAGTGCGTGCGGCAGAAGCGGTAGATTCATTCAGTACTGACCAGGTAAAAGTAAAGAGCTATAAAACGCATGAGGAGCTTTTGGAAGATAAAAATGTGGACGCTGTTGTCATAGCTACTCCTGACCATTGGCATGCTCCAATAGCGATGGATGCCTTGCGTGCCGGAAAGCACGTTTATGTTGAGAAACCTATGACCCACAATATCAAGGAGACTTACGAGCTAAAGGAACTCGTAGAATCTACGGACAAAGTATTTCAGGTCGGTCATCAGCACAGACAGACACAAAGCTTTTTGACGGCACAGGATGTGGTCAAGAAGAATATTCTTGGCCATATATCGCTCATTCAGGCGAATACCAATAGAAATAGTGACAATGGTGCCTGGCAGTATAATATCCATGAAAAAGCAAGCCCTCAAACTATTGATTGGGATCGTTTCATTGGCAATGCACCTATGATTCCATTTAACAAAGAACACTTTTTTAGATGGAGAAAATGGTGGGCTTATGGTTCCGGGTTATCAGGAGATTTGATGTCTCATGATTATGACAGAGTGAATTGCGTACTGAAAATGGGGATTCCTAAATCTGTAGTCGCCTCAGGAGGAATTTATACCCATCGTGACGGTAGAAACGTGCCGGATGTAATGCAAGTGAATATGGAGTTTCCTGAGTTTAGTACTGGTACGAGCCAGGAGAATGGCAAGGAGAAGGGAATGACTATGGTATACAGTGCCACTTTAGGTAATCAGTATAGCCGTACCACCGCTATGATGGGACATGATGCGACCATGGAGCTTGGAAATAATCTTGTGATTAGAGCCGATAGGAATTCGACGAGGTTTAAAGACATGATAAAGAGCAAAAAGATCGACCCAAGTGTTCCTGTCTTCCAATATGACCCATCTGCAAATGGGGTGGATGCGGTAACTTCCGCAACGGCAAAGTATTTTGCAGATAAAGGGTTGTTGTGGACATATCGAGATGGTAAAAGAGTTGATTCTACTCATTTACATATGAGGGAGTGGTTAAGCTGCATAAGAAATGGTGGTACACCGAGCTGCGATATCAAAGCCGGATTCGAAGAAGCTATTACGTCTCATATGGGAGGGCTTTCCTACAAACTGGGAAGACGAATTGATTGGGATGCGGAGAACCAACAAATTGTACCTGTCGAGGGCTATGACCTGGACGAAGCACTGTTAATCAATCAAGAAAAGGTTGTTTAATTTGTTTTGATCAAATTGCATAAAAAGCCGATAATCAATTTGTTATTGGCTTTTTATGATATTTTACTTTATTGGGATGCTTACGCGAAAAATACTTCCATGGCCTTTTTCGGATTCTAGCCAGACTTTAGCACCCAGATCCCCAACATATTTTTTCACAATGGATAGTCCAAGGCCTGTCGAGAGTTCGTTTGCTGTAGGTTGTGCACTCAACTTCTGAAACCTATTGAACATGAGCCCTTTATCTGTGTCCGAAAACCCTGGTCCTTGATCTGCGATAGTGAATATCACGTCTTGATCAATGTGCTCAGATTTGAGGGTAACCGTGGTTTGGCTAGGCGAAAACTTTACGGCATTAGAAACAAGGTTTTCCAGGACAAGGAACAGTAGCAAATGATCCGTTTTTATTTTGATGTCTTCATTACAATATGCAAGAGCTAATTGAATATTTTTCTTCGATGCAATAGGTCTATACCTCGCTGAAATGTCATTCATTATTTGACGAACATCAACCTCTTCTTTTATAATAAGTTTTGAATCTCCATTTAAGGATTCCGGATTCAGAATTTTTGTAATCATCTGATTGAGTTGATTAGCTCCGTCGCTAATATGAGTTACGAGTTGTTTGTTGGCATTTGAAATATCCTTCTTTGAAGTTTCCAATATATTGGCCAAACCAATAATGTTATTCACTGGTGAACGCAGGTCATGAGCCAGTATTCGAATCAGGTTATTCTTGTCTTCGTTAAGGGCAAGTAGTTGTGAGTTTCGGTTCATCAATTGACCATTTTTTAAATTGATAGCTTGTTGTTGTTTTTCTATTTGCTCCTTCTGACTCATTAACAGTTTCGTAGTTTTCTGATTATTCAGAAAAAGTATTCCAATGACGATTAGGAATAGTCAATGCTGTCCAAGATAAT
>JAGDZP010000054.1:0-2049 GCA_049115735.1 Cyclobacteriaceae bacterium
ATTTGATGCCCTTCCTTTGCCAGTTCAATAGCAGCTAGTTTTCCAATTCCATCGGTGCTGCCTGTTATCAATATTGTTTTCATCATGCTTTAATTGATGTCAGTTCACAATAACTACTTTCCCTATGGCATGTCCACTTTCCAAATGTGCATGTGCTTTTCCGGCTTCTTCCAGTGAAAATAATTGCTCGTCCAGTACAGGCTTTAATCCACCATCTTCTACTATTTTGGCAATATTTTTAAGTATTATCCCATGCTCTTCACGTTTATGATTGTGCAACATTGGTATGAGCATAAATACTACGTGTAACGAAAGGCCTTTAAAGTGTGCTAATGTCAGGTCTAATTCACACAAAGAAACGGTGGTAGCTACTTGCCCATTAAGAGCTGCGGCATTAAATGAACTAATTAAGTTTTCTGCACCTACAGAATCATATACAACATCAAAGCCATTACCATTAGTATATTTTTCCACATAAGCTTCAACGCTTTCAGTCTTGTAGTTGATGGCAGTGGCTCCTAACTGCTCGATAAGCTCCATTTGCTTCTCACCTCCACCCGTTGAGTAGACATTAGCCCCAAAGTATTTGGCCAATTGCAATGCGATATGACCAACACCACCGGAACCTCCATGAACCAATACGTTTTGTCCGGAACTGATTCCTGCACGCATTAAGCCTTCATAGGCCGTAATAGCAACCAATGGAATTGCTGCTGCTTCATTCATGCTGATGTTATGTGGCTTTTTTGCAATTAGTTTGCTATCAGCTGCAACGTACTCTGCCAATGTTCCTGGCAAATCCGCCAGCCCACCTACACATCCAAATACCTTATCTCCAATAGAAAAATCAGAAACATCATTGGCAACAGACTCGATGGTTCCAGCAAAGTCCATTCCCAATATTGCTGGTGTGTCTGGTGATAAGGGCAAATCTTTTCCCATTTTTCTGATCATGGTATCTACCGTGTTTACACTCGATGCTGCTATTTTGACTAGTACTTCTCCGGATTTTAAAGTTGGAGCTCCAATTTCTTGTATTTCAAATACAGAATCATCTCCATATTTGTTAATTATCATTGCTTTCATTGTAATCTTATTTTAAGCTATAAAAAGTATAGTTGCAAAACTATGTATAGTACATTAAGTTTGCAATAACGGTCAAAAATGATAGTATCAATTGATGGAAATGAAAGAACTCCAAAGGTTCAAATTTCGAGGTAAAGATTACCCATGCTGTGCAAGCTTAACGATGGGTGTCATTGGCGGAAAATGGAAAACAGTAATCCTTTTTCATTTGATGAATGAAAAATTGAGGTACAACGAATTAAGAAGATCAATGCCAACCGTAACCGAAAGGACTTTGAGTTTACAACTCAAATCACTTGAAGAGGATGGCTTAATAAAGAGAAAGGTTTATACTTCCAAGCCACCATTGAAAGTAGAGTATTCCTTGACAGATTTTGGTAAAACCTTAATTCCATTAATACAGTCTATTGCAGATTGGGGTGATTTTGTGGTTGAAAATTATTCCAAATAATTTTTTCGCCTGGTTACTAATCGCTTGTTATAATTCTTCCTGCTTTTTCAGTATTTTAACAATTCTGCTATTTATGATTTGCGACAAGTTCCAGTTGTAAAGTTTAGCGTCAGTAGTGCTGTAGAATGAAACAACAACAGTATCAATTTCTTTATGATATTCTGCGAAGCTTTGGTAGCCAGGAACCCAACCAGAGTGCTCATATTCATAAATGGAAGAATATATTTCTTGCTCTTCCAGTTTAAAAATGGACCCGTCGTTCAATGCCCTTAGGAAATTACCTACGTCCTCTGCAGTAGCATGCATACCATAGTCGTTTGATTTTAAATCATCGGGATATCCCACATGATAACCACTCATTACATCCTCAATATTCACTTCATTTAGAGAACTGAAGGTCCGTTTTAGGTTTAAGGGGATTAGGATTTCTTCTTTAATGTATTTGAAGTTAGGATAACCCAGTGCATCATCCATTATCTTATTGATCAAGAGATAGTTTGTGTTGCAATATT
>JAGDZP010000055.1:0-10775 GCA_049115735.1 Cyclobacteriaceae bacterium
GTTAGCTCTTAACCATCGTTTTCTGTTAACAATGTATTTCCTTCACTCGCAATTTGCTGACGTATCTAATTTTTTTAACATCTTCTTTTCCTTTCCAATATCTTTCACCAAACACCAAGACTTTAATTCTACCGTTGGACATTTCTTTTAATGGAATACATCTCATTGTGTAGTTAAATCCGTTCTTTCCTATTGCATGGCGACACATTAATTTATGCGTACAATCTTTGATAGTCATATTCATTTTATTGATCGAATTAAAGTGTTGCCTTTTGTATAGCTGATTTCATTGAAGCTAATAGATATTGTCCCTCATGAGTTTCTCTACCCTCCCACTGATTAGATATTGGAGATAGTAAGGCATAAGCTTTTTGTGTTACCTCTAGTAAGTCAGGAGAAGCAGCAATAAGTTTTGTATTGTGACTATCTTCATCATTTGGCATATTTGGATTAATTAAGCATATCTCGCCACTAGGCGATTGTACTGTTAATCTTGGGTAGCCGTTGCTTTCCCAATTTCCTTTTGTTCCTTTGAAATTTTCCATAATTACGTTTTTAGATGATCGAATTAAAGTGTTTTTGTGAATTCTGCTATTGCCAAGGCCTCCTTATCGCTGAGGTCTTTTTCATCCTTGACTAATCGTTGAATTAATTTCAAGATTATTATTTTAGATTTTCTTTTCATGATCGTTTAAAGACTAGCTACCCATGCTATAATTCCTATTATAACTATGACTATTAAAAATATTGCAAAGCCACCCCAAAAAGGTGCGGTTACCCACCACCAACTCCATGCTATTACATTTGTCAATTTCAACACTACGAATACTACACCTAGTAAACCCAATGTTCCAATTCCACTACTTGAACTACTGCTATTGTTACTCATAATTTCTATTGTTTACTTTTTAAAACATACACTATTTAGGTCAACCCCATGTGGTGTTTATTTTTATGACGTGAATTTGGTATTTTAAAATAAAGGGGTCGTAAACAGCCACCACAACATCGACCCCTTATCTACCAGCTATAATAGATTTTTTTCAATTTTAAACTCTCTTTCCTCCTTAGCTTTGTAAGCCTTAATAGATTTAGACCTTAATTCTCTCCATATTTCATCACCAGAATAATCATATTCTTTAGGTTTAATTGTGTAATCAAATTTAAGTCTATGCTCTTCTGGAATGGTAGCCCAAAGTTCTTCCGATATTTTAGCTTTTACAATATTCATTAAAAAGGTAAATTACCACTAACATCAGCACCAGTATCGGTAGCCCTTGATTCACTATTACCATCAGCCTTAGAAATCCTCCAAGCTTGTAAAGTATTGAAGTACTTGTCAACCCCTTGTGGGTCTGTCCACTTGCGCCCCTTTAAATTGAACTCTAAAGAAACATAATCACCTATGTTAATACTATCTAATTCTGAACATTTATCTTGTATAAATTCAAACTTTACTAACTCAGGATATTGCGGATTTTCTGCGTATTCTACAACAAACTCTCTTTTTTTGAATGAATCGGTTACTTGTTGTTCATTCATTTTTGCTAATAATTTTCCTTCTACTTTCATTTATTTTTTAATTTACTTTTTAAAGTCTTCTGATTCATCTTCTGAAAATACTCCAAGTTCATAAAAACCTGTTATTTTTAAAACCGCCCTTGACATAGCCCTTTTTTCTGCCATCTCCATCACATACCACGTTGTAGTATTTCCTAATTCAATCCATTTACCTTTATCGTTCTGTTCTTTCCCTCCATACTTAGCACTTCCAAAAGTCTGAATCATAGCGGTATCTTTTTTTGCTGTTGCTAAAACCACACAAAAATCTGGCTGAGTGTTGACAGCTTTATAAGTAATTGTAATCCTTTCTTTAGCTTGAATTTTATCAACACCTTGACGGGTTATTATAATGTAATGTTTATGTTTAAAAACATCATCTTTAGTTAGTTCATACTTTTTGTAAAGTACTATTAATTTTTCCTTATTCATTCTTATCTTTGTTTTTCTATTGGATCAATTTCATACTCTTTTTTAGAATTGTATATCAACGCTATACCTACCGCTAATATACCTGTTACTATTAACGCCTTCATTCGCAAAAATTTAAAATTATTGATTTTATTTTCTCTATCTCAGTTTTATCAAAATCTTCAAGCTCTAAAACTGCATCATCAATATATGATTTAGTATATTTAATATCCCAAATTTCAATAAAAGTTCCTCCGTTATCTGTTTCTGGAACTCCTGTTAAATGATTAATCGAATTAGTAACATTAAACTTTGGGAAAAAGTTAATAACAATATCTCCCCCTAAATTATCCGACACTATCATTTCGGTCATTACCTCTTCATCCCAATTACTTAAATGTGAATACGTTTTCAATAAAGAAAAAAAGTCTTTTTTATTTATCTCTGTTAAATAGTCTTCGTGTTGCTTATCTGACCAAGTTGTCTTTTGGTAATCTAAAGCAAAGTTTGGATTGTGTTTTCCTGTTTTCATAGTTCTTTAGTTTTTCTTTTGATAATTCAAAGCTAATAAATGTTTTTCTTAAAACAAAATTATTGTTTAAATAAAACAAGTTACTTGTATATGTCATATATTTTATTTAATATTGTTTTATGATTAAAACACAAAACGAAGCAAGAGAACTAATTAAACAATTTCTTCTTAAACAAGAAGACGTTGCTAATGAATTAGATATAGAAAAAACATACTTTAATAAATGGATTAAAGGTCATATAACAATTGGGTCTGTCAAATTTGACCGAATAGTTACGTGGATAAAAAATAAAAAATTATAACGGTTTGGCTAAACTCTGTTGCCTTTAAATACGGTGTACAAGGATTTAAATAACTACAAAACATGAGCGAAGAAACAAAGACCGAAAACACGCAAGGCAATGGAGATTTAGCTGTTGTTAGCAAGAGTAATTCTATTGAAGTAGAAACCCTTGCTGCAAAAGTATTTATGTTGGCTAATGAACTTGCGATTGCTGGATATGGCAATGCAGCAGTAAAACTCCATACTGTTCACAATGGAATGATAACTAAAGGGCATTATTATTCTTCCTAACTCCAAGCTTGGAATTGTGCGAGGAACGAGCATGGTTCTTAGCGACAGTTAGCGGAAATTTATACGATGGTTAAATGGAAATAGAAAGGCAATACTACACTCAAAACCAAGCATGCAATGAAATAGGGATATGTAGAAAAACACTAAGAAAAATAATTAAAAAACACAAGGGGAGTAAAAGGCTTCAAGGAAGTAAGCTTTCTAAGAAAATCGTAGAATATTTAAAAAATGTGTATTATTCAAATTTGTATGGATTTGATGTTTCTGATTATGATTTAGACGAAGAAGGAAATATTATATCTTGTTGTGGACATATAGTTGACCCTGATGTAATGAGGTGTCCAGAATGTAAAGAGAATGCATGAAAATTCACACTAAAATATATTTAAAATATTTCGGTTATACCATAGCTGATTTTATTCCTTGTGAGATATGTGGTGCAAAAAGTGTAGATATACATCACTTGATTTTTAAGAAGATGGGAGGTAGTAAGTTGCTAGATTACATAGAAAACTTAATTGCCGTCTGTAGGGACTGCCACAACAAGTGCCATGACCATCCAAAGTTTAATGAAGAAGCTAAAGAAATTCATTTAAAGAACCTATGAGAATTAAAGTTAAAGCGTTAACAGTTAACAGCTGTTGGAAAGGGAAAAGATACAAGACAGATGAATACAAGAATTACGAACGATTACTATTGTTTGAATTATTGCCATACATTCCAGTTCCAGTTAATTGTGAGTTAAGAGTTAAGATTATAGTAGGATTTTCTAATCGAGGAAGTGATTTAGATAATATTGTTAAACCTTTTTTAGATATTCTACAAAAGAAATATAAATTTAACGACAATAGAATTTATAAATTAACAATAATAAAAGAAATTGTAAAAAAAGGAAATGAGTTTATTGATTTTAATATAACAAAATATGAAACTAACTCTAATAAAACAACTAAACAACACATTCAAAGTAGCTAACGATTCAGACTATGAGAAGGCTAAGAAAATAAAGGTAGGTGAGCCATATCAATGCGATATTAAACAGCCACGAAATTATAAGTTCCATAGAAAGTTCTTTGCTTTGATTAATATGGTCTTTCAAAACCAAGATGTATTCATAAACATTGACCATTTAAGGGAAGAATTAACTAAGGCAGCAGGGTATTATGACACATACATAAATCACAAAAATATTACTTGTTACAAGGCTAAAAGCATTTCGTTTACCAATATGAACCAAGAAGAGTTTGAAGGCTTGTATGATCGTTTTTTAGACGTTATAGTAGAGGCTTTTAAATGGGATAAACAAACTATTGAAGATAATTTAAATGATTTTTACTAAAAACAAATAAAACTATGAAATACAAAGATTTTTTAGAATCTAAAAAGAAAGCCCATATAGAAAGTGGTTTTAAAACAAAGGGATTAGAACTAAATAATAATTTATTTGACTTTCAAAAGCATATTGTTAAAATAGCATTACAAAAAGGAAGCTTCGCAATATTTGCTGATTGTGGTTTAGGAAAAACTTTGATGCAGTTGAGTTGGGCAGAGGCTATCTATAATCACACTAATCAACCTGTTTTAATACTTGCACCTTTAGCAGTTGTTAAACAAACTATCAATGAGTCTTTGAAATTTGGAATTGAC
This sequence comes from Cyclobacteriaceae bacterium, assembly GCA_049115735.1. Classification (GTDB taxonomy): domain Bacteria; phylum Bacteroidota; class Bacteroidia; order Cytophagales; family Cyclobacteriaceae; genus CAXBNB01. The sequence goes on from JAGDZP010000055.1 coordinate 4,725, forward strand.
CAAGATGCATTTGAAATAACTAACTACGATCAATTAAAAAATATTGATTGTAGCCTATATTCTGGAATTGTATTAGATGAGTCAAGTATATTAAAAGGTAGAGACGGTAAATTAAGCAGATTAATAATAGATAGCTTTAGTAATACTCCTTATAAATTAGCTTGTACTGCTACGCCAAGCCCAAATGACCATATGGAACTAGGGCAACATTCTGAATTTTTAGGGGCAATGTCATATTTAGAAATGTTAGCTATGTATTTTGTTCATGATGGGGGTGAAACTTCTAAATGGAGATTAAGAAAGCATGCTCAAGATAGCTTTTGGAAGTATGTATGCACTTGGTCATTGTCTTTAGATAATCCTAAAACACTAGGATTTGATAGTGAAGGATATGACTTACCAGAAATTGAATATATAGAGCATATTATACCCGTAGAAAACAATACTAATACTCTTTTTGGAGATGTTGCAGTAAGTGCGACTGATTTACACAAGGATTTAAAGAGATCATTTGATAAAAGAATTAATAAAACTATTGAACTAATTAAAAAAGAAAATGATCAAACTATAATATGGACTTTAAAAAATGATGAAGCTACTCAATTAAATAAAGTTATTGATGATAGTGTAAATGTTCAAGGTTCTGATAAATCAGAAATTAAAGCGGATAACTTAAATGGTTTTGCAGAATGTGAATTTAAAAACCTTATTACAAAAACGAGTATAGCCTCTTTTGGTATGAATTATCAACAATGTAATAACATGATATTCACTTCTTATGATTTTAAGTTTGAAGCATTTTATCAAGCGGTTAGAAGATGTTATAGGTTTGGACAAAGGAATAATGTAACTGTTCATTTATTAGTTCCTGATAGTCAAATAAATGTTAGAAAATCTATACTAGAAAAAGAAAAAAACCACAAAGAAATGATAAAGCAAATGGCTAAATATTCTGCTGACGCTGATTATAAACTAAATAAATCAAATGTAATGATCAATAAAAAAGAAATTAAAACAGATAAATACCATGTCATAAATGGAGATTGTGTTCAAGAGGTTGCTAAACTAGATAACAATGTAGCTGATATGGTTGTTTTCTCTCCACCATTTGCAGAATTATATGTTTATTCTGATAAGTCAGAGGATATGGGTAATGTAAGTAATTATAAAGAGTTTGAAAAACACTTTAAATATTTAATCCCTGAACTAAAAAGAACATTGAAGAAAGGTAGAATATGTGCTATTCATTGTATGGATTTGCCAATACAAAAAGGCAAGGAAGGATTTATTGGATTGAGAGATTTTAGTGGTATGTTAATTGATTGGTTTACTAAAGAGGGTTTTATTTATCACGCTAGGACTACAATATGGAAGAATCCAGTAACAGAAATGCAAAGGACAAAAGCTTTAGGTTTGTTACATAAGACTATTAAAAAAGATAGCACAATGTCTAGGGTAGGTATTCCTGATTATGTTTTGTTTTTTAGAAATGGTGATAGTAACGAGATACCTATAACACATCAAGATACAGACCCCTCAAAAGATAATTATTTGCCTGTTGATTTATGGCAAAAATACGCTAGTCCTGTTTGGATGGATATTGATTATGGAAGAACATTACAGTTTAGAAGTGCTAGGGATGGTAATGACGAAAAGCATATATGTCCTTTACAATTAGATACTATTGAGAGAATACTACACTTATACTCTAATGAAGGGGAAACTATACTAAGTCCATTCGGAGGCATTGGTAGTGAAGGATGCCAAGCTTTAAAAATGAATCGTAAAAGCATAAGTATTGAGTTAAAAGAATCATATTTTAATATAAATGCTAAAAATCATAAAGCATTTGAATTGGAAAAAGAATCTGTCTTAACCTTGTTTTAATATGACACCAGAACAAAAACAACAAATAGCGATGGTATTTTTAGCAACCTGTCAACTACAGATAGATACAGTTGATAATTTGGAAGGTACATCATTATACAATCAGAAGCTAAAACACTTATCTAGGAACATTCAAAAAGAATGTATTAAAATAATAGATTCTTTTCATAATCAATTGGATGAAGAACAAGAAAAATATTATTTTAAAACTATTGATATGGTAGAAACTCTTATAAATTGTATCAAATCAAGAAAGATAGATATAATGATTCAACTTTTAAAAGAGTTTGAAAAAGGAGAAATACTTGTAGTTGACGAGAATAAACATGGTAAGTTTTTAAAACAACAAGAAAAGATTTAGTATATTTGTATAGTTAATAGGCTGACTCGGAAAACAGTAAAATTAACAAATGAAATTTAAGACTTTACCTGATAGCTTCCGAGAGCTTGAAGGTGAGGTCTTTTTTTATTGTTTATGGCTAAATATATTACAAAAGAAAATAGGATTAAGGTATATGATAAGTATAGTGGAAGGTGTTCTTATTGTGGATGTGAGATATTTATGACTAGTTTTCATGTAGATCATATTGATCCTAGAAGAAGGGGAGATATATCAAATCCTAATATTACAAACGGTAAAAATCATATTGACAATTACAATCCATCATGTGCATCATGTAATTGTAGTAAATCAACATTCTCAATAGAGGATTGGAGAATACAAATACAAAAAAAGATTATTAATATTAATAGGGATAGCTCAAATTATAGAATACTAAAAAGGTATGGATTAATAGAAGAAAATATTAAACCAATAAAATTTTACTTTGAAAATTATAAATCAATTTAATAATGGCAGAAGGTAAAAAATCATTTCAAATGTATACTGAGTGGATTGAGGTTTTTAATGAGCTAGATAATGAAGATGCTGGTGAATTAATAAAGCATATTTTTAAGTATGTAAATGACGAAAATCCAGAGACAAAAAATAAATTAGTTTCACTTTCTTTTATACAAATAAAGCAGCAATTAAAGAGAGATTTAAAAAAGTGGGAAATGAAGATTAAAGTAAATAGGGCTAATGGATCTAAAGGAGGCAGACCAAAAAACCCAAAAGAACCCAAAAAAACCGAACGGTTAATTTTAAAACCCAAAAAACCCGTAGAGGTAGAGGTTAAGGTAGAGGTAAAAGAGGAAGTAAATAAATATAATATAGAAGCTCGCAAACTCGCTTTCAAAGAATCTCTTTTCAAATACGTAGAAGAATACACTACAAAAACAGTTAAAGACTTTTATGAATACTGGTCTGAGCATGGAGACAATGACAAAAAAATGAGATACGAAAAAGAAAAATCATTTGGCGTTAAAAGAAGATTATCAACATGGGCTAAAAATGATTTTAATGGAACTGAAAAAAAAGTAAGTTCTAATAACTCACATTTATTTATAACATGAAAGAGTTACAAGGATTAATATTGGGTAGTATAGTAAGCGAGAATAAATACAAAGAGGTATCATTCTTAGAGTCTAATGACTTTAATAATTATGAAGGTAAGCCGTATAAAAAATACTTTGAGATAATAGAAGGTTCTAATAATAAACCAGATGTTTATTATTCTTTAATAAAAGAGTGTAAAAAACAAAATATAGAAGTGATTGAAGAGGTATTAGTTTTGTCGGCTTACCATAACTTATTTAATTACTCCATAGAGCTTATAGAGATGCGATTTAAGAGTACTTTGAGTAGTTTGTTAGTGAATCTATCACTTGGGAGTAAAAACGTCTTAGAATCGAATTTATTAGATGAGGCAAATTTATTGATTTTAAAGGAGGATATATTTATTCTTGGTGATAATTTGTTAGAATACTTAGGACATCAAGCAAGTAATAATACAACAAGAAGAATAAATGATTATTTGACTTGGAGAAATAAACGAATTGAAAATGTAAAAAGATAACGTTGAGTATAAAAATCTGGTGAGGTACGAACTTGTTTTTATATAGTGTTACCCACCGTTAATTATTTGAAGTATGAAAGAATCAGAAAGACTTAGAATAGAAGCCGAGCAAACAGATAATGACTTGGCAGCTTTAGGAAAATATACTAAAGTACTTAGAGCAGAAAGAAAAGAAAAGTTTGAGGAAACTTGGCTTGAAAAACTACAAAAACAAACAGAAGTAACTAAAAGAGATAACGGAAGTTATACGTTTGATTCTAAATATGGGTTAATTGATTTTTTCCCTAAAGCGAACAAACTGCTAATAAGAAAGCAAAACAAATGGAAGAAACCTGCATTAAAGTTTATTGTACGCAATATCCTTAATGGTGGGTAACGTATGGTTATATGGTTAGATTTTTAACGGATTAAAATTAAATACATTATGGCAAGTAAAGAAACTTATGTAAGTGATAAAGAATTAAATGAACTTTATAATAAGTTAGAAAAAGGTAGTTTAGTAAGAATGTTAATTGAAAAACAAAGAGAATTAGAAAAGTTAGTTAAAAAATTAACTATATAACGTGTTGTATGTCTTTTTTAATTACATACAACGCTGAGCTAAAATTAGCTTGAGCGTCGTTCGAGGGACGAGAATGAATTTTTAGCGAATGTTATATTTAAAAAATAAAATATGGGTTTATCGGAATTTTTAAAAAACAAATCTAAGCTAACAGGATTTAGAGAAGAAAAAGACCCTGATGTTATAGGACTTGATTTTAACATCATGAAGCAAGACCATGAACACGGGGTTCAAATAGCAGATGATTGCATGATACCACAAATGCGTCCTCATTTTGCTTGGATGCGTGGGCATCAAAACTGTTGGACTGGATTTCCTAACGATGGTAAGACTCAATTTACTCTATTTATGATGACTGTAAAATCTTTGATTAGTGATTGGAAGTGGGTTGTATGGTCTCCAGAGATGAAGGGGGCAAACTTTGTAGATGGTAAAGTGAAGGTTCATTATAATACTTTAGCTTATGATATAATGGCTAGTATTACAGGTAAAACACCTTACAAACATATTCATGAAAAGTATAATAAAAAAGTTCCTTTAATGACAATTGATGAAATACAATATCAAAAGGAATGGATTGAAAAACACTTTATATTTCTAAGCCCTAGAAAAAAGAGGGTTGAAGACATAGAATTGATTTTAAAAAGGGTTTATGAAAATGAAGGATATGATGGTATATTGATTGACCCATTCAAAAACATAGAGCCAGAGGTTATGAAAAGAGACGACCAACATTTAAACGAAGTTTTTTCAAGATTTAAAGATTGGTCTATAGAATCTAATTGTTCTATGAATTGGATAGCCCACCCAAAAAGCGGTGTTTCCAGAGTGGCTAATAAGAATGGTGAGGATATTTTAGTTCCTTGTAATCAATATATGTTAAGTGGTGGGGCTGCTTGGGATAACGGTATGGATGGAATTTACTCTATTCAAAGACCTAATGCATTAAATGACATAACCGACCCATCTGTTAAATTCCATAATTTAAAACAAAGAATGCAGGATTTGGTCGCTGACAGAGGTTGTGTGTCGGATATAATTTTTGACATTAAGACCAGAAGGTATATTTTTGATGATTATAGTCCTTTGGGGGTTAATGATACTCCAATTAAAAGAGAAAGTTTTCCTGAAAACGAACTATCTTTTGATCAACAAACGGGGGAAATAGATAATGTCCCGTTTTAACGGCAAATAATATAAGTATGTGGGCTACTGGTTAACACACGGTTGCAAACGTTACAAGTAAGAATGTTATTTACAAGGTGTGTTTATAACGCCTCTTGACTTAGCCCATTACTTATATTTATTGTTCTATGTCTTTTTTAATTGTGGCTAACGTTACTTGTGTATGCCTAGTAGCGTATAAAAAGAAATAAATATTGATTAATAAATAAAACTTATAAAAATGACTAAAAAAACGATTAAAGAACAAGCAGAGCTATTAGGTATAAACGTTGTTAGCAACTGTAATATTTACGGTTTTAAAGTTGGCAAAATGACAATAGACATTGAAGCAGAAACAGAGCAAAAAGCAATGATTAAATTAGTAAATGAATACTGGGAATTAATAGATAAGGATGGGAAAATAGAGTTGTACGGACTTTTACAAAAAGTGAAGGAATAGTAAATATTATTGTTGCTAAC
>JAGDZP010000056.1:0-5865 GCA_049115735.1 Cyclobacteriaceae bacterium
ACAGAGTTTAGCTTACACTACCGTTTAGGCAGAACGTTGTGCTCCATTATCCACACATACAGAAATTTGAAAACATTCATCGCAATCCTTTTCTTCACTACTTGTTTGAACTGCAATATTTTCTGTCAATCTACTTCTGAAAAGACATTTGCGCTGAACTTTGACTTTGACAGCTATTCCCTATCTCAAACCGATTCAACAAATCTGCTCAACGTTTTAGAACTCTGTAATTCCCCGAAATTCAATTTCCTCAAGGTTTTTGCTTTCTGCGATACTGTCGGAACGGTCAATTATAACGTCGAACTCTCGAAAAAGAGAGCAATGGCGGTTTGGAAATTCCTTGACGAACGGACGACCTTCAAAGAAGATAATACCTATATTGAGTGGTTAGGTGAATCGGATGAAATCTATGAATTGCACTTTGAACAAGCTCATTATCAGCAACGTTGTGTTGATATAATTGTCCAATTGAACACGCAATGAAGTTGAAACGAAATTTACTCTTCTGGATCACTTTCGGCATAACGGAGAGTTTAGTTTACATTTTTTTCCGAGCTGATACAGTACAATGTGAACCATGTCTTCCTGATGCTCCATGTCCTCCATGTATAACTTGGGAACAAATTGTTTCATTCCGGACCGGGGTATTTATTGCAATCATCTTTTTTACATGGCAACCAATAAAGGTTCTCAGAAAAAGAAGCCACGGATAGCTGGGAAGAGAAAGGTGTTCGCCATGAACATAAGGTGAATGATGATCAAGCCCTCTCCAAAACACTAGAAATAATTGAGTCAAAATAGGGTTGCTAACAAACGAAGCTGAATTAGCAGATTGAGTAATAAACAAATTTCAGTACGAAACAGTAACTTCGGCTTCAATTTGAAATGATATGCTCACTGAGCCTATCTGTACGTTACGATTATATTAAATGAATGAAGAGATAAGAAAAAAATTGGGGGTTGAAGAAAACAAACCTAATGATTGGTTTGAGACACTTTATTCCGAATCAAATGATTCTGGAAGTGGAGTTCCTTGGGCTAATATGGCTCCACATCCAATATTTAAAAAATGGATAGATCAAAGCTCTCCTCTCGAAAATGAAAAATCCGCTTTGGTAGTTGGGTGTGGTTTGGGTGATGATGCTATCGAACTAGAAAATAAGGGCTTTAAAGTTACTGCTTTTGACGTTTCAGAAAGTGCCATAGAGTTATGCAAAAAAAGATTCCCTTCTTCTAAAGTAGAATTCAAAACTGCCGACTTAATAGAAGGAATTTCTGGCTGGTATAAGAAATTTGATCTTGTATTAGAAATCTTCACAATTCAAGCACTCCCGCCAAAATACGAAGAGGTTTTAATTAAGAACATATCCGACTTTGTATCTGGCAATGGACAACTAATCGTAATTACAGAATTGCAATCTGAGAAAAGGGCATATGAGAATGGTCCTCCCTGGCTGCTGAATCACGATTACATCAATTCATTTGAAAAGCATGGTTTGAAACAAATTTTCAAAACAACTAGTAATGAAACGGAAATCGGAGAAGAGATTCACTTAACCATTTTTCGGAGAGATATATAAAGGATCAGCTAGAGCGTTTAGCTGAACGTTGTAACAAATTGCAAGAACCGTATGATTTTAGATCATAAAAAAATAGAAGTCAATCAGAAAGTTGTATTTGAAACTATCATTTGCAATACTGACACCACATTCAATTTTCAACTGAATGACGAAGCGTATTTTACCTTTGTCAATCACGGACATCATGTAGCCATTTCCCCAAATGAAGTAATAGAAGTTCCAGAAGGTGATATTGGAATAGCAGTTGGAAAATCTCTTCTTTTAAAAACATACCCAAATAAGGAAAATCAGCATTATCAGGTGCTCATTATTCATATCAACAGGGAGCTTGTGGCAAAGGCTTTCGGGAACAAATTTCCAGACATCAGTACCTCTTCGGAAAATGAGTTTAGCAAGGATATGTTTACAGGCAAACCATGTGTGATCTCTAAAAATTATGTCGATGGAATCATACAATATTTCCACAACCAACATGTAGTGTCAGAAGAGATAGTTGAAATAAAAATCAAGGAAATATTGCTGCTTCTATTAAGTAGTAAAAAAGCGGAGGAGGTGGCCCTTCTTTTAGAACATTTTGTCAACAAAAGAACAGCCAGTTTTAAAGAGGTAATCGAAACGCATGTAATTAGTGAGATTTCTCTGGAGGAACTTTCACAACTCTGTAATATGAGTCTTTCAACCTTCAAAAGGCATTTCAAGAAGATTTACAATACCACGCCAAATGAATATCTATTTGATAAACGGCTTGAGAATTCAAAAAAGCTATTGGCTACTTCTGAGCAAACAATAGATGATATTGCATTGCAATCAGGCTTCAAAACTACAGCGCATTTTTCCAGAAAATTCAAAGAGAAGTACGCTATTCCTCCTTCCCAATACAAATTGACCCTCTCAGATAAATAATTGAACTTAACAGAGAAGCGCTTACATTCTTCCTCATCTACATTTGTGCTATTCACAAATTAAACATTAAAGAGATGGAAGAAAACAAGACATTTTTGGTAATCACAGCAATTGTAAACAAGCAAAATATTGCTGAAGTGCCTCAGTATTTAGGGAGTGTAATGCAAATTTTCGGTCAAAATGGTGGTAAACCGGTTGGAAGATACAAAACTATTAATGCTTTAGTTGGAGAAGAGTCTCCTGAAATGATGGCGGTGATTGAATTTGACAATCCTGCAACTATTGAGAATATGGTAAAAGACGATGCATTCAATGCTTTGGCTGACCAAAGGTCTCGTGTGTTTACCAAGCTTAATATGATTATCAGTCAAAATATGTAAAAGCATCACTTATGGCGCTCAATGAAGAATTTAAAGACTTTGTCCTTGACCAACTTCAAGGCTTTGGTGAGTTTGAAACGAAATCTATGTTTGGTGGACTGGCTCTTTTAACACATGGCTCAGCATTTGCCAAAATAAAGCATGACAAAGTTTGGCTCAAGGTGGACGAAAGCAACATTGTTGACTTTGAGAGCCACGGTATGCAACAATATAGCTATGGCAAGGACAATTCTCGCAAACTGAATTTTTATGAAACTCCCATTGAGATTATCGAGGACAGAGATAGATTGAAAGATTGGGTGAAAAAATCCATTGAAGTGGCTTTAAAAAAATGGAATATCTAGCTTCAACAAAGTATTGAACAATATATCCGCTACTGTTCACATACAATCCAATACGTGTCTGCTGCATCAAACACAGAAAAGCTCTCCAAATTCAAAAAACTTTGTTGCCCTTTAAACAAACAATAAGCAACTTTTAAACAAAACATCTGTTTCGGTTTATCAAGATCTTTGTTTCACATAAATCGAAACAAGATAGAGATGATCAATAAATTTGGAAAAAAGGGCTGGACGCTTGAAAGATTAGGAAATTTAAATAGTAAGACATACGTCATAACGGGTACTACCAGCGGTACAGGATATGAAGCAGCACGAATACTTCTATCAAAAGGAGCACAAGTGGTGATGCTCAACCGAAACCCAAAAAAATCGAAAGACACCATCGCAGCTTTGAAACAAGCCCTTGGAGAAAATATAGTTGTATCTAGTATATCTATGGATTTGGCAGAACAAGCTTCGGTGAAAAAAGCCGCAGAAGAGGTACTTAAGACGGTTCCTCAAATTGATGCACTGATTTGTAATGCAGCCATTGCCCAAGTGCCAAAACAAACGTTTACCGTTGATGGCTTTGAAAGCCAACTTGGTGTAAATCACTACGGTAACTTCTTACTTCAAGCACAGCTCTACCCTAGAATTGAAGCATCAAAAGGACGAATTGTGACCGTAGGAAGTATGGGTTACAATTTAGGTATTAAGACCATAAAGTTCGATGATATGAACTGGGATAAGAACTATAGTCCGAATGGCGTGTATAGCCAAAGTAAATTGGCGCAGATCATGTCCATCTATGAACTACAGGATAGATTAAAAACAGCAGGAAATACGGATGTTAAAGCTTATGCCTGTCACCCGGGTGCTTCCAATACATCACTGATCACAACCAGCGGTAGTTTAATGACGCGATTTATATGGTGGCTGATGACCTTGTCACCTTTAGTTCAGTCAGCAGAAAAAGGTGCTTATCCTGCATTGATGTGCGCTACCGAGCCAGATTTGGACCAAGAGGGGTTTTATGGTCCTACAGGAATGAGTTATTTTACAGGTCCTGTAGGGGAATGCAAACTAGAAGGCCATGCGAAGGACAAGTCAGTATCAAAAAGACTCTGGGAAGTGTCGGAAAAGGCAATTGGTATAAATTGGAATATTTAAGCTGATAGATCAGGATGATATTAAATAAATTCTAATTTTTGTTAAATGAAAAACCCAACGGCAACCAACAAGGGCAGGGTATTTTTATCTGGTACAATTGACAAACAATACACCTGGGAGCACATTGCGCCTCAGCACATTGTAGTGTTCATTTATTCCGGTGAACTGACCATATCCTATGGGATAAATACTTTGGCTTTTGCTGCCGGAGAGACTGTCTTGGTTCCAAAAAATCAATTGATCCGGGTTGTAAAAGGGCCGGTTGACGGATTGCCGTTTAAGGCTGTATCGATGCTACTTCCTGAGGAAGAGTTGCGCAAGTTCTATCAAGATAGATCTGTTCTAGAAAATTGGGATGAAAATGTGGCCAAGCAAAGAGCAATAAAGTCACATTCTCTGCTAGACAGTTTCTTTGAATCATTGTTTTCGTATTTTGATAGGCAAGATGAACTTCCGGATTCATTGGTAGCGATAAAAATTCAAGAGGCACTGACCATCATTGATGAAGTAGATAAAAGAGCAAGTTCAATCTTAGGTACATTCGGCGAAATCGGAAAAATCGATCTGGAGAAATATATGGAAGAGCATTTTATGTACAACCTACCACTAGAAAGATTCGCTTTTCTGACTGGTAGAAGCCTGACAACATTCAAAAAAGATTTCAAAAAGATATTTAAGAATACACCAGGCAGATGGCTCACAGAGAAAAGGTTAAACCTGGCGTATCAAAAACTAACCGCTGAAAAACAAAAGACTACAGAGGTCTACCTATCAGCAGGTTTTGAGAATCTCTCGCATTTTTCGTTTGCCTTCAAAAAGGCATTTGGTTACAGTCCCAGCAGGATAAACAGTAATTAAAATATCGTTTTAAACTAAAAGACATGGAAATACTAAAAACAGCCACAGAGTGGGCAAAAGCAGAAGTTTTCTCCACACGGTTCTTCATTTTTTTCGCGTTTATATTTTTATCTGCAAGCCTGGGCTTTTGGCAGCTAGGCAAAACCGAATTGGCAAAAGCCTACATCATTCCCACATTGGTAGCAGGGACATTACTGATAATCATAGGACTTGGGTTGTTTTATACCAACAAGTCCAGAATAAAGCAATTTGAGAATGCTTACAATAGTGATGCCCCAGCTTTTGTAACATAAGAAATAGCGCGTGCAGAAAACACTTTAAACGAATACAAAATTGTTTTCAAGGTGATTCCATTCATAATCATCGTGGCTGCCTTGCTCATTATGTTTGTCAACACGCCACTTTGGCGGGCCATTAGCATCACAACGATTGCAATGATGATTGCTATTTTATTGGTAGACGGTACTGCCTATGCCAGAATTGAAGCCTATTACGAGCAATTACAAATGGTTGAAAAACAAGATCAAACTGATAATTTGAATAGCAACTAAAGAAACTTAAGAAGGAATTATAGCTAACAGAATCTTCCGCCCTTTTTCCGTTGAACTTGCTGCCTGCTGGGATACTTTTGATCAATGCTGTCCAAGATAATTT
>JAGDZP010000057.1:0-3645 GCA_049115735.1 Cyclobacteriaceae bacterium
CATTTCTTGATTTTCCTTTTTTCCATGAAATGGACCGAGTCCATAAAATCAGTATATGATATGTCCAGGTGATGATTGATTTCAGTGTTTTTTACTTGAAAATTGGAATTAATATAGGAATCATGCAGAAGCTGTGATTTCACAAAGAAGGGAGACTCCTTAATAATAATTTGTTCGATTTTTTTTTCTTCGAGTGTTTTCGTGGCTGCCAAAATAAAATCAGATATATCGCCTTGATCTTCGGAGATACCAGTATCCAAACCGGCATACGGACAAGCTGGAAGTGATAATGCAGTGTCTCCTTCTAGTTGAAAAGACAAACTGATTCCTCCTTTATTAAGTGTCAAAATATTTGCTCCTTGGCTCAATCCGGTAAATTCGGGGGAATTGAAGATGACATTGCTTGCCTTTGTGGCTGTTGGGTAATCGGTCAATATTTCAGTGGAAACAGTGGTCAAACCGAGAATGAAAAATTTTAAAACGTAATCATTGGGTGGACGGACAAATTTTCTTGACGTAAATATAAACCTATCTAATTTTGACTGATAATTTTGTTGAACTAGATAAATCAAAACAAGTTAACACCAGAAACCTAAAAATGAGGATTCTTATTCCTTTCTTATTGCTGTTGATAGCTAATCAAGGCACTGCCCAAAAGCTGCCGTTATTTGACCATCCTGAAAGAATGGAATTGGTCGCAAAAGCTGGATTCTATATTTACAATAATGAATATAAAAAGGCCGATAGCGTAATTGAAAAAGTTGAGAAGATTCTCTATGGTCACCCCGTGGTTCACATGATGCGTGCGCTCAATATCGCTTGGCAGGAAATGCCAATCCGAACCACCAGCGAAGTGTTTCCCGAACATTATGATGCTTTGCAAAAAGTTATTGAATCATCCCAGCTCCTTACAGATTTGGATGACAAGCATCGTGAGGGAATATTTTTTGAAATGTCAGCCAGGGGCTTGCTAACCGAATATTATGCTGAGGAAGGAACCTACCTGAAAGCCCTGGGGGAAGCCAGAAAAATGTACGCTTTAGTGAAAACGGGTTTTGATTTTGTAGATGACAGTCCGGAGTTTTTATTTTCGACTGGCCTGTATAATTATTTTCGTGAGAAGTATCCCGAAAGACACCCCATCTACAAGCCATTCATGTGGTTTTTCAAAAGTGGCGATTTAGAACTTGGACTAAAACAATTGCATGAGGCTACCGAGACGGGCAGCCTCACAAAGATTGAGGCACATTTGTACTTGTCCTACATATATCTACGCTATGAAAACAACCCCGTCAAAGCACAGTACTATTTAGATCGATTGGTACGGGAATATCCCAAAAACAGCTATTTCAAAGCCAAATTGATTGAGTGCCTGGTATTTCAAAATAATTTCAGTCAGGCCTTACCACATATTGAGGAATTGAAGAAAAGTAGTGACCCATATTATAAAATGAGTGGATTGGTTAATCTGGGGATTTACCAAGAAAAGAAAAAAGCAAACACTGCGCTTGCGATCGGTTACTACAATGATGCACTGAGAGCCGGAAGTCACTACCTAGACAAGGGCTTATACTACAAAAGCCTTTGCTGGTTGGGATTGGGGAGGATCAGTCAACAAAGAGGCAACAACGACGAGGCAGAAGAATACTTCAAAAAAGCTATTGCAGCAAATGAGAGTGATTTGGTGACTGATGAAGCAAAAAAACGGTTGAAAAAATTATGATTTCTGACCGTAGTTACAAGACTCTAACAAGTATTTCAGAAGGCTTTTACAAGGAAAAAGGAAGCAAATTCATTTCCTACGCTTACCCCATCGAAAGTGCTGTCGATGTAAAGGAGAAATTAGGGGAGTTGAAAAAACAGTATTTTGATGCTCGGCATCATTGCTTTGCTTTCATATTGAATGCAAATAAACAAGTAACTACTAGAGCGAATGATGATGGTGAACCCGGTCATTCAGCCGGAGACCCAATACTCGGTCAGATCAAATCTTTTGAGCTGGAAAATGTACTGGTTGTGGTGGTTCGATATTTTGGAGGAACAAAATTGGGAGTAAGCGGACTTATACACGCCTATAAAACAGCTGCCGAAGATGCCTTGGCCAATGCAAAAATCAAAACGATAGTGGTTAAGCAGTGTGTTGAAATCACTTACCCTTATAATAAAACAAATGAAGTAATGAGGCTTGCAGCAGAATTCGAAATCGAAATTAAGGAACATATCTTCGAGGCAGATTGTTTGATTATAGGAGAATTATTGCCATCAAGGGTGCAAATGCTGAAAGATAAGCTTGCTTTGCTGCCACTAGTGAAGGTGAAGTGATTCATGACCTTTTCGACAAATTTTAAATAAAACTATGAAAGCAGCACTTACAACAAAAGAAGGCGACCCTACGGTAATTGAATATCAGGAAGTACCTATGCCGAAAATCAAAGCTGGTTGGGTATTGGTAAAAGTAAAGGCATTTGGCTTGAATCGATCAGAGCTTTTTACGAGAAGAGGTGATTCACCTGGCGTTGAATTTCCAAGAATACAGGGAATTGAATTGGTTGGTGTCGTTGAGGATGATCCAAGCGGGATCTATTCGGCTGGCCAACAAGTTGCGGCTATTATGGGTGGTATGGGACGCTTTTTTGATGGAGGCTATGCTGAATTTGCCCTTGTTCCATTGGAAATTATTTTTCCCTTCGAAAGCCCTCTGTCATGGAGCACTTTGGGGGCAATACCGGAGATGTTTCAAACTGTATCAGGTTCTCTAAATCAGGCATTAGAAATACAATCGGGTGAGAAATTACTGATACGTGGAGGCACTTCCTCTATCGGCATGCTCGCCTGTCAATTGGCCAAGACCAAGGGCCTTACAGTTATCGCTACAACTAGAAACCNNAACAAACCCTTCTCGACAATGGTGCTGATCATGTAATAGTAGACGATGGTTCGATATCCGATGATTTAAGAGAAATATTTCCGGAGGGAGTGGACAAGGTATTAGAGTTAATTGGTACCAAAACTCTCAAGGATTCCCTGAAATGTATTGGATATAAAGGGATGGTTTGCATGACTGGCATTCTGGGCAATTCCTGGTCTATGGAGGAATTTACACCTATGGGAGACATTCCATCATTAGGCAGACTAACTGTTTACATGGGCGAATCAAAAAACCTTTCTAAAGAATTACTTCAGGAATTCATTAATGAAGTTGAAAGAGGAAAAATCAAGTTGAACATCGATAAGGTATTAGAACTACATCAGGTCGCAGAGGCACATCAATACATGGAAGACAATCGGGCTAAAGGAAAAATTGTAATCGAAATCTAAATCAAAATGCCCCTACTTCCTCAGTCTGAAGTTGTTTGTCATACAATTCTTTATAAGCACCTTCATAAGCGAGTAATTGTTCATGCGAGCCTTGCTCAATTACGCAACCATCATCCAACATAATGATCTTATTAGCCAGCTTGGCTGATGATACTCTATGAGAAATGATAACAGCAGTTCTGCCGGCCATGATCTTTTTCATACTATTCAGTATAGTGTTTTCTGTCTTTGTGTCCACCGCCGATAGGCAGTCATCCAGAATTAATATTTTCGGCTCTCTGGCTATTGCTCGTGCTATAGAAACTCGTTGCTTTTGCCCCCCTGACA
>JAGDZP010000058.1:0-8102 GCA_049115735.1 Cyclobacteriaceae bacterium
ACAGAGTTTAGCTTACACTACCCTAGATTCAGAATAGGATAAAATACTAGAAGGAAAGGCTGTCCCAAAAGGATAGTCTTTTTTTATGATCCAATCATTTTCTGAAGTTCTACCTTGTCCCAGGGCTTTCCCATACAGCCGTCCAGGTTATAAGCATTCAATGCGTCTCTTATAACCTTGTCATTCACATATTCAGAAATAATTATACGTTTTATTTTTGGGTACTGCTCACCAATCTGACGAAGAAGCTCAATGCCCGTGACATCAGGCATTCTATGGTCGGCTATGATTACATCAATGGGATGTTTTTCCATTAATTCACGTGCCTCGTCGATAGATTCGGTGACATGCACTTTGAACATCTTTTTAAATGTAATCCTGAAAACATTTAAGTTTTCCTTCTGATCGTCGACATACAATACCTCCATTCTAGCTGGTTTTAGATACAGAAAGTAATATAATTATTGCTGCGAATCTTGTGTTAAGATTTGTGGGAAATGAAGTATCTAAAATGCTTCCCTGACTGACATGTAGAAAGCGGTCTGTCCATTATCAGTCATCCCAATATCCAGACGGATATTCATTTTCTCATCTTTCAAGGCTTGAAACCTTCCTCCCGCTCCGAACACAAACCGTGTGTTGCTAAAACTGAAGTCGCCAATAGTAGGAGCCACATCGCCCATACCGGCAAATAACACACCTCCGAATCTCCAGAAAAGGTCTTGTCTCACTTCTGCCTGGAGAAAATATGACTGACGATCGATGTACAAGTTTTTATGAACAATTCCTCGCAATCTATCGTCACCACCTAGCTTGGCCAGTTTGTAAAATGGAATATCCGTACCAGTTGTTAGATTGGCATTGAACTGCAAGGCAAGGATATTCTTAGGTCCGAGAAGTTCCATATACTTCCTATAATCAATAAGATATGACGTATAATTATATTCACTTCCAAAAGCCTTGGAGAAAAGTGTAATGCCAGCGTTCATAAAAGTACCGCTTGTTGGATAAAGCGTGCTGTTTCTGGAATCCAAGACTAAACCTGGTCCAATCCCCATATTTCTACCTCCGCTGATACCAGTTGGAGCGTCTGTTGATAAGGCTTCTCCAGGGATTACCTTTCTGATGTTATTGTGCTGCAAATCATAAAGCATACCGACAAAAAGGTTTTCATTCATTGGCTTCATCACCCTTCCGGATGCTCTAAAAAAACGATCGGTGTACAAGTTTTTAAAATCAGGATCGGTCTGATTGCCTATACCGTAGTAAAAGTCCGGAAAGTTGAAATATCTAACAATCGTATTGATGTTGAGACCTTTCTTAGTATAAACATCTATATCAAGAGCAGTCAATACTTGTTTTTTGGCGGTATACAAAAAGTAAGGAGAGATGGATGTAGGCCGGTAAAACTGATTTCCTTCCGCCTCTTTATCTTTCATCACCAAAAAAGCAATTACACCCATCATAAAACCTGTCTCCGGAGAGGAGGCAGGTGCTGGATAAAATGCCAGACTTGTTGATTTGGTTTTGATAGAGTCTGATTGTGCCCTAATCGCTGAACAAAGAACTGAGATCAAGAGCAACGTAATTGTAAATGATCTAAGGTAAATACGCTTCATTTTCAATTCTTGGTTTTAGGGGACTTTTGTACCGGCTTAACTGTCTAATTTAATGCTAAGCTCTTTCAGCTGCTCTTCTGCAATCAGAGATGGAGAATCAATCATCACGTCTCTTGCCGAAGTATTTTTAGGGAAAGCAATATAATCCCGAATGGATTGCGAACCACCAAACATAGCGCACAAGCGATCGAAACCAAGAGCAATCCCACCATGAGGAGGTGCTCCATATTCAAAGGCCTCCATCAAAAATCCAAACTGTGCTTTTGCTTCCTCGGGAGTGAAACCCAAATGATCGAACATCAGTGCCTGAGTGGCTTTGTCATGAATCCTGATAGATCCGCCACCGATTTCTACTCCATTGATTACCATATCATAGGCATTAGCCTTAACGGCTCCCGGGTCATTATCCAGGAGTGCTATATCTTCTTTGTTCGGGGCAGTAAATGGATGGTGCATCGCGTGATACCTTTTTGTCTCTTCATCCCATTCCAGTAGTGGGAAGTCAATGACCCACAATGGTTTGAAGACAGAATCATCTCTCAATTCCAATTGATGGCCCATTTCAAGACGAAGCTCATTCATCGCCTTTCTTGTATGATCAACATCCCCAGATAATACTAACAGTAAATCACCTGCCTGTGCTCCGGCTAGCTCTGCCCATTCCTTAAGGTCTTCCTGGCTATAGAATTTATCCACCGAAGACTTAAAGCTTCCATCAGCATTGCATTTTACATAAACCAGACCCTTAGCACCAATCTGAGGTTTTCTTACAAAATCAGTAAGCCCATCCAGTTGTTTCCTGGTATATTCCGCACAGCCACTTACACAAATCCCAACCACCAGTTCTGCCTGATCAAAAACATTAAAGCCTTTACCTTGAGCAACAGAATTCAACTCTACGAAAGGCATTCCAAAACGTAAATCAGGCTTATCTGAACCATATAGCCTCATAGCATCATCGTAATGCATTTGCTCAAAATCACCAATATCAATACCTTTCACTTCTTTAAAAAGGTGTTTCACCATCCCCTCAAAAGTCTCAATGATATCTTCCCTCGTTACGAAGGACATTTCACAATCAATCTGAGTAAACTCAGGCTGTCGGTCTGCACGCAAATCCTCGTCCCTAAAGCACTTTACAATTTGAAAGTATTTGTCAAAGCCAGAAACCATGAGCAATTGCTTGAATGTTTGAGGTGACTGTGGCAATGCATAAAACTCACCCGGATTCACCCTGGATGGCACAACAAAGTCCCTTGCCCCTTCTGGTGTAGATTTTATCAAAACTGGAGTTTCCACCTCCATAAAATCATTACCAGATAAATATGCTCGAGTCGCTTGCAACATCTTATGACGAAGCTGCAACTTACTACTAACCGGATTTCTTCTAAGATCGAGATATCGGTACTTCATCCTCAGTTCTTCTCCCCCATCAGTCACATCTTCAATCAAAAATGGAGGTACTTTGGATTCATTCAGCACATCCAATTGCTCTACTTTTATCTCAATATCGCCAGTAGGAATCTTATCATTCTTAGAATACCTTTCAGCCACTTTTCCTGTAGCGGTAATCACGAATTCCCTTCCGACGGACTTGGCCTTTTCTATCAATTCGGCGGAAGTAACTCCCTCTTCAAAAATAAGCTGTGTAACCCCATACCGATCTCTCAAGTCGATCCATACCACACCACCTTTGTCTCTCAGCTTTTGGACCCAACCGCATATAGTGACTTCCTTGCCCGCATCATCAATCCTCAATTCACCACAAGTATTCGTTCTTAACATTCTATTATTATTTTATCTATTATCTCAGGAAAAGCGCAAATCTATGCATTGTCGCCAAATAACTAATACTACAGCTCTTGTTCTTTTTGGGCTGTAATCTGGAATTCAATACGCTTTATGAAACCTTGAAAATTTATGGTGCTATCGATACTGATATTGTCCTCTTTCGACGTTAGAATTATTAAGTTTGCCTTAAAGGTGCCCGGCCAGGGCAATGCATCACAAGTCATTTTTAAGGTATGATATCTTTTCTAATTCTTCTAAGTCACCTGTTTTTTAGTCCGCCTCAAAATGCCCCACTAGTAAAGGTAAAAGTGAATGAGTCTATTGAGATGCTGATTCCATCCGACTTTAGGCCAATGACCAATGATGAAATAGCTGAAAGGTATTTCACCATCAAAAGACCCATGGCCCTCTTTACAGACCAAAGCCTGACGGTTGATCTTGGAGTGAACAAGTCCATTACAAAATGGCAGGAAAAGGATTTGGAAATAATGAAGAGTTTCCAAAAATCGAATATCTACAGCCTTTACGATAATATTGAAATGCTCAAGGAAGGTATTGAGGAAATAAATGGCAGGAGATATGCCTACTTCGAATTTGTGTCTACTGTAAAAGAAGAAGAAGATGCCTTTGTGAGAAAGGGATCTATTAACAAATACACCTACATTCAGTACACAATAGTCAACGGCCAATCCCTCGTCTTCAATTTTACTTGTAATTCGCGCAATCGTCAATCATGGCAACCGCAAGTAGCTAAAATAATGAAGAGTGTGGTAGTTAAGAAAAACCTACAATGATACCTGGATTGCACAGTGATGAGGCCTTTATGAAGGAGGCACTGAAGCAAGCTCAATATGCTTTTGAAGAGGGAGAAATACCTGTAGGTGCTGTGGTTGTTTGTGACAATAAGATAATCGCCAGGGCATACAACCAGGTTGAAAGGCTTAATGACGTAACCGCACATGCAGAAATGCTGGCCATCACCTCGGCGGAAAATTTTCTGGGTGCTAAATACCTTACCCAATGCAGACTATTTGTTACACTAGAGCCTTGCACCATGTGTGCAGGGGCACTCTACTGGTCCCAATTGGAAGAAGTTGTATTCGGGGCATCCGACGAAAAACGGGGCTACACCTACACCGCACCAAATGCCATACATCCAAAAACTAAAATATTGAAAGGTGTACTAAAAGAAGAATGCGGGCAATTGGTTTCCGATTTTTTTAAGAAACTAAGGGAGTAGAAAAATCAGTCATGAATCCTCTTTTTAAGATTTTTCTTATTACAGTCTCTAGTCTCGTCATTTCTAAATCTACGACTTATGCTCAATTGGATTCGCTAAGTATTACCATTACCGCCAATAATCTTAGTGAGGATATGAATGTACTATCCACTAAAAATGATGAGATTTTGTTATTGGGGTATACCCAAAAAGATGTTCTGGGAAAACCACTATTCATAGAGAAATTGTTATTTGACGAAAGTCACAAAAAGCACGAAACCAAATTGAGTCTTGATTGTAATTGTCAAATTATACTTTTCATGATTGAATTGGATAGCAAAAAAACAATTGAACAGATCGACCCTGTGCTAAGAGTGCACCATCAGCAAATTGTCGAATTGTATTCCAGAAATGAATGGGTGAAGCTCCAAACCTATCTTGGGGATGAAGATATGTTAGGCACCAAGAAATTTGAAACGCCTATTGAAACAAGTGGGGTCAGCTTCGAATTTGAAGGTATCCAGAAAATTGAAAAGTATTCTTATTCCATTGAGATAAATCAGCGTTGAAGCAACCATCAAAGAAAAGGTTAGGTTATCCATAAACATCCCAACACCCTTGGTGAACCTCCGTGCTTCTTTGTGTGTCTTAGTGGAACAATTTCTATAAGAATATTTCATGCACCATCAGAAGTATATAACTTTATTCAAGTCATTATTCTATTCATTCAAAACTAAAAACATATCATATGGAACTAGGAGGATTTTCAGTCAGTCTTGCTGTCAAGGACATCAAGAAGTCAAAAGATTTTTATGAAGCATTGGGTTTTAGCGTCTTTCATGGAGATGAAAGTCAGGGTTGGCTAATCATGAAAAGCCCCAGCTGCAATATTGGCTTGTTTCAAGGCATGTTTGAGCAAAACATCATGACATTCAACCCCGGTTGGGATGAAAATGCTCAAAATGTAAACCCTTTCACGGATGTAAGAGAAATCAGCAAAAAACTTAAGGAAAAGGGAATAGAAACAGTGAATGAAACCTTGGAATCTGAAAGCGGGCCCGGAAGCATTACGCTGATGGATCCGGATGGCAATCCAATCTTGATCGATCAGCACGTCTGATCCATTTCTACGAACGGACATCTCTCGTGAGAAATCCTAAAATTACCACAGGATTATTTCTTACATTTAATATCATTCGGCGGTGATAAATTCTCTCGATATTTGCATAGATTTGATTCATAAAACCAAGCACCGATATATCATTTTTGGTTTTACTTTTACCCTAAATTTTTATCACTTATAAATTAATTAATTATGGCATTCGAATTACCATCATTACCCTACGCTCATGACGCTCTTGAGCCACATATCGACGCACGAACTATGGAAATCCATCATGGAAAACACCATAACGCATACGTAACAAAACTAAATGGAGCAATCGCTGGTACCGAAATGGAAGGCAAATCCATCGAGGATATTTGTGTTCAGCATTCTGACGTACCTGCTGTAAGAAACAACGGTGGAGGGCACTTCAACCACTCCCTATTCTGGACAATAATGAGTCCTAATGGCGGTGGTGCTCCATCAGGTGACCTGGCAGCTGCCATTGATGCTGCATTCGGATCATTTGATGCATTCAAAGACGCATTCAGCAATGCTGCTGCTACCAGATTTGGTTCTGGATGGGCATGGCTTTGCGTAAAAGACGGAAAACTTGAGGTTTGCTCTTCGGCTAACCAGGATAACCCATTGATGCCTGGCGTAGGATGTGGAGGTACTCCAATCCTGGGGCTAGACGTATGGGAGCACGCATACTATCTGAACTACCAAAACAGAAGACCAGATTATATTTCTGCGTTCTTTAATGTTGTGGACTGGGATGCTGTTGCGGCCAGGTTTGCTGGAGCATAGTCAAGGTAAAAAGCATATTCACAAAATGTCATTCTTCGATTATCGGAGAATGACATTTTTATTTATGATCTATCCATTGATGGTACCCCAAAAAATAGGACAGATCACCGAAAAGTAAAATTTGAATTGACCAAGTCTACTACCCTAGGCACAAGTCATACACTTACTCTCTCAGGGTAGGAAGTTACCCATATATAGTTTTATCCCAGAATTGTCATTAGGATTTTTAAGTTGGGACAAAAGGCCAGCTAAAGTTGCTTGATTCTTGCCAGATTCCTTCGATCCATTTCCTTCTTTTCATACTTAGAGAAAGGTTGAGTATTTTTTGGTTTCCAGACTTTGTTATGTACCCTCCGATTGCAAAGATTTTGTATCGCAAGGTCTTGAGGTGATGAAGTTTATCTGATTTAAGTACAGCCTGTTTGAACAAGCTCATGATGTTGTAGGAAATGACCACAAAGTTCAATGCTGCCTCGGTTGCTCCAAAGTCTTGCATGTTAAAATTGCTGAACCCAAAATCTGTTTTAATTTCCTTTATCCTGTTTTCACAATCAGCCCTGCCCCGATACATGTCCCAAACCATCTTGGCTGAAAGGTTCAGGTTGGTGATGTAGCAACTGTAGCGGTAATTTTCAAAAATACCCTCTTCTTTGAATAGCTTGAGTTGTTTGCCTGTGGCTTTTGGTCGTTTATCAATTTGTTGACGAACGACAACCAACCTTCGAGGCGATTGCCAGGCATCACTTTGGTAGGTAGTCTCGGTAATTTCCAGACCTTTGTCTAGTATCCACCAGTCTTTCAACCTGGCTATTTTTCGTTGAATAGTCCCATAATGCCTAGCCACAATAATATAATTAATGTCCTTTTTTTCAACGTAATCAAAGATTTCTTTGCTGTAAAAGCCACTATCGGCACGTAACAAACTGATCTTCTTGCCTTTGAGCCGAGACATGGTATCCTCCAGAAAAGACAAGAAATTATTGGTGGTATATGCATTGCCGCTACGCAACCAAAAATTGGCCACCATCTTGCATTCATCAACGAAGGCCAGCAAGGGGTGGTGGGAATTGCGCCCTGGTTTGGAAGGGTTGTAACCTCTTTTTGCCCCCTGCTGATCACCATATCTTGTTAACACAGTTGAGTCCACATCAAGGGTATAATTGTCTAGTCGAACCTGGCTAAAAAACCATTCGCTGATCTTGGTAAAGACACGCTGGTTTGTTGCAATATCGAACTTGCGAAAATAACGTTGGTACGCCTTGTGACCAGCCATTCGTTTATAGCCAAATATCCGGCGTAGTACATCATCGAAACGACTTACTTCCAAGTGCTCAAAACGGTTGGCCCCACACCAAACACTAACCATAAAACAGGTAATCAATTGAACAGGGTCAAACCCACGGTTTGAGCGCTGAGCTGGGAGTCCAGTGTTAATCAACTCAGTCAAAATCCCAGTTTTATCCAATAACTTTTTCATGAAAACCATCCCACTCCAGGGTGTGATCTCTTTATCGGTAAAGGCAAGTTTGAGGTTCATTTGTGCTATAAGAAAATCTTA
>JAGDZP010000059.1:0-1369 GCA_049115735.1 Cyclobacteriaceae bacterium
CACTGTTGTCCGGGGAAAAAATTAGGCTGGTCGTATTTGACCAGCCTGTTTAGTTGATTATTTTGAGTTTCCAGACAAAAAATATCAACTATGAGCAAAAGTACCTTTTTTACCGGACAGCCGATTTTTACTCAACTTCTGAACCTGATGGATCGCAAGTCGATCAAAGCCTTGGCCAGGGTGGGCGGGTATGATCATTATTACAAGAGTTTTGATACTTATACTCATTTAGTGACCATGCTTTATTGCTCCTTGCAAAAGTGTACATCCAGCAGAGAGGTTGTAAGTGGTATGAAGGCATGTTTCCACAAACTCATTCATCTGGGTATCAGAAAACCACCAGCTAGGAGTACTTTATGTGATGCCAACAAGAACCGTTCTGCCGATGTGTTTGGCGATATCTATCGTTTGCTCCACAGCAATTTCAAACACCTTTTACCGGACAGCCAAAACATGAAAAGGTCTAAGCTCTTTATAGCAGACTCTTCTACTATTACACTTTTTCAACAGATACTAAAAGCACCTAGCATGGGCAAGGCTAACGGGAAGCGTAAAGGAGGCATCAAAGTTCATACTTTGATGAGTGCAGAAGAAAATGTAGCTATCAAAATAGACTTTACCTCAGCAAGGGCTAATGACATGACTTTTCTGCAAAAGATCCACCTATCAAAAGGATCGTTTATCGTTTTTGACAAGGGTTATGTCGACTATGCTCAATATCAACGTATGAGTGATGAAGGAGTATTCTTTGTTACTCGCCAACGAAAAAGGGCTGATTATGACCAAACCTATAATTGTTCTCTAAAAAGTAATAGCATTCAAAGTGGTGTTCTTAAAGATGAGCACATCATTCTAGGTACTAGAACCCATGCGAAAAAAATTAGGCTCAAGTCAAGAATGGTAACTTTTGCTGATAAAGAAAAGGGACGAATATTTCAGTTCCTGACTAATAATTTTGACCTTGAGCCTGAAGAAATAGCCGATCTGTACAAACAGAGATGGCAAATCGAAATACTCTTCAAAAGGGTTAAGCAAAATTTCCCGCTCAAATACTTCTTAGGCGACAATATCAATGCAATCAAAATACAGATTTGGTGTGCCTTTATTGCAGACCTGTTGATCCGCATTATCCAAGCTCAGTTGAAAAAGAAATGGGCTTTTTCCAACCTTAGGTCTATCATCAGGATACATCTGATGAGCTATATCAATTTGTTTAGATTCCTAAACAATCCTGACCTGTTGAAACCAAGGCCATCGAACCCTCAACTCGAAATAGAGGGCTTGAAAATCAATTTCAAGACATAAATCAATTCTCAAGCTCCTAAATGAACTATTACTAGACATTCCAAGATTTAACCGGACAACAGTG
>JAGDZP010000060.1:0-5098 GCA_049115735.1 Cyclobacteriaceae bacterium
CCAGAATACGCCTTTATTGGTCGGTCAAACGTGGGTAAATCTTCTTTGATTAATATGCTGACCGGAAAGTCTAAATTGGCAAAAACGTCCGGCAAGCCAGGCAAAACTCAACTCATAAATCACTTCCTGATCAACAATGAATGGTACCTGGTAGATTTACCTGGATATGGATGGGCACAGGTGAGCAAAGTGTTGAAAGAAAAGTGGGACAAGATGATTCGTGAGTATTTACTCCAACGACAGAATCTGTACAATGTCTTTGTTCTCGTGGATTCGAGAATTCCTGCGCAAAAAATTGATATTGATTTTATCAATTGGTTAGGAGAAAACAGGATTCCATTCTCGATTATTTTTACCAAGGCTGATAAAAGAAATAGTGCTAAAACCAATTCAGCCATTTCTACCTTCAAAATCCGTATGTTGGAAGAATGGGAAGAGCTTCCACAATCCTTTACAAGTTCTTCAGTCAGTAAATTGGGACAAAAGGAAATATTGTCTTTCATTTCAGAGATCAATGGCTAATTTTGAGTTGAATTTTAGAACGCACAAAATTTTATGGATTTTAAAGAAATAGCTACCGTATCTGGTAAAGGGGGATTATTTAAGGTGTTGGCACCAACCAGGGGCGGAATGATTCTGGAGTCTCTTGACTCTCAAAAGAAGAAATTGGTAGTGAACATGCACTCCAAAGTGTCTGTATTGGGTGAAATTTCTATCTATACTACAACAGCCGAAGGAGCTGTTCCCTTGTCTGAGGTAATGCAAAAAATCCATAAGGAGTTTGATGGTGATACTGGTGTATCAAGTTCATCGGATAATGAAGAGCTGCGCTCATTTTTAAAATTCGTATTGCCCGAATTTGACGAGGACAGGGTTTATATATCAGACATAAAAAAGTTGGCCAATTGGTATAATGTATTGTCTTCGGACTATCCTGAAATTTTTGATACCGAGTCTGAGTCCACGAAAGCCACCGAAGAAGAAAAAGCTTGACTGAGGAAGTACAAGTAACTAAAAGCATCGAGCTAATAAGCTCTCATTTTTCTATCCCACAAGAAGAACTTGCGCTTTCAAATAACAATTTTCAATCACTCGAAGATAAATTGACTACTGTAGTGTCTTATTTGCTCGATAAGGACATGAATAGGTTGCTCAATTCATTGTATAGGATCGATCTGAATGAACAAGTATTCAAGAAAATACTAGTGGAAGAAACTCCCGAAAATATAAGCCGACGGTTAGCTCGTGAAATAATCAAAAGGGAGCTAGAAAAAGTAAAAACCAGAGCTAAGTACAGTGGTTGGTAATTCTTACCTGTACGATAATGCCTTTTCTACCATTTTCTTAGAACCCATAAATAAGGGAGAGCGCTCGTGCAGGTCGCTAGGCTCAATATCCATGATTCTGCCATGACCATCAGAAGCAATCCCTCCTGCCTGTTCGGCTATGAATGCCAATGCATTACATTCATACATCAACCTAAGTTTTCCATTGGGTGATTTCGCGGTTTTTGGATAAATATATATTCCTCCTTTCAGCATGTTTCTATGGAAATCAGATACCAATGATCCGATATACCTAGCGCTGTAATTTTCGTTCTTGCAAAAATCAATATAGTCTCTAACCGACTGCTCAAAACTATGCCACGAACCCTCGTTTATGGAATAGATGTTTCCATCTTCCGGGCATGTCATTGCTTCGTGCGAAAGCACAAATTCCCCAAGACTAGGCTCATAGGTAAAGCCATTT
Organism: Cyclobacteriaceae bacterium; assembly: GCA_049115735.1. Lineage (GTDB taxonomy): Bacteria > Bacteroidota > Bacteroidia > Cytophagales > Cyclobacteriaceae > CAXBNB01. Next base: position 1,750 of record JAGDZP010000060.1, read on the forward strand.
ACCCCATGGCCGGTGGTATATACCAGCATGGTGGATGAACCGTACAGGATATATCCTGCAGCAACCTGATTCACTCCTTTTTGCAAAACATCCTCAAGTTGCACCGGACCTCCAATAGGAGATATTCGCCTGTAAATAGAAAATATGGTGCCGATGGATACATTCACGTCTATGTTAGATGACCCGTCCAACGGATCCATGGCCACCACATATCGACTATTTGGGTTTACATGTATTATTTCATCGTCTTCTTCAGAGACTATGGCACATACCTCACCACCGTTTGTCAGAGCACGTACGAAGCGATGGTCTGCCACAACGTCCAATTTCTGCTGATCTTCTCCTTGTATGTTGGTACTTCCGTAACCTCCGGCAATATCTGAAAGTCCTGCTTTCGTCACGTCCCTGTTGATGATTTTTCCGGCTAGGGCAATGTCCCTCAACAATTGAGACAATTCACCAGTGGCAAAAGGAAAGTCGGCTTGTTTATCGTTAATAAATCGGTCTAATGTTTTTCCGATGGAGGAGGTAAGAGATTCTACAGACATGCTTATGGTTTAATATGAGGTTGCAAAAGTAGCTCAAAAATGACCCTGAGACCCAGTTAGTGACAACAATATTCAAGATTATATCGGTACATTGGATGCACTTATCAATCATCTATATTTGTTCATAGAAATTTACAGACTAAATGAAAGTATTCAAGTTTGGAGGGGCATCTATCAAAAATGCCGCTGGTGTAGTCAATTTGGGAGAGATTATAAGCAACTACCGACCTGAAAAGATGGTACTTGTTGTATCGGCAATGGGTAAAAATACCAATCAACTGGAGCGGCTACTCAGCAAGTTCTTGAATAATGAAAACTGGCTTACAGAATTGGAAAAATTTCGCCTTTTCCACACTGAACTTTGTGAGGAACTCTTTGATCTGGAAGAGGGAGTCTTTGTTGAAATTGGGAGGACCATCGACCATTTATCTGATTACCTACAGAACCTTTCATATGAGTCGGAGATGCAACTCTACAGTGAAGTGGTGAGTCATGGTGAATTGCTATCTTCAAAAATCGTTGTTGAGTACTTGAATAAAAACTTATGTAAGGCAACTTATTTGGATGCGCGTGAAGTGGTCTGCACAGATAAGAACTACACTGATGCACATGTTTTGTGGCCACAGACAATGCAGTCAATTCGAAAAAAGGAGGAAAAGTTACAGGATAGTCTGTTAGTTACACAGGGTTTCATAGGTTCTAATGAACGGAATGAAACAACTACGTTGGGCAGGGAAGGGTCTGATTTTAGTGGGGCAATTTTCGCTGAATGCCTGGGCGCAGATACGCTTACTGTGTGGAAGGACGTAGATGGAGTTTTTAATGCTGATCCCAAGCAAAGATCAAATGCTTCAGTTATCCCTGTTTTGAGTTATAAGGAAGCCGCTGAGATGACATTCTATGGTGCAAAAGTTATTCATCCGAAAACGATTAGGCCACTTGCTGAATCTAATATTGAACTTGAAGTCAAATCATTTATTAACCCATTGCTGACTGGAACACGAATTTGCGAATTAGGCCCATCTAAATATCCTTCAATCTATATCCGCAAAAAAGCACAAGCACTAATCTCTTTCAAAGTGGAAGATTTAAGCTTTATTGACGAGCAGAAAATGAGCAAAATTTTCCATGCGTTGCATGAACTCAATATCAAAGTCAACCTAATGGAAAATTCGGCTGTGTCTTTTTCAATTTGTATTGATGAGAAATTCAACAACGTAAGCGACCTGCATGATGCTTTGAAAGACAGTTTTGAGATTTATTATAACTCCAACCTGGAGCTGTTCACCATCAAAAATTATGACAGTGAATCTTTGAATGCTATCGATCGAACCAGGAAAATTTTACTTGAACAAAAGTCTAGAAGTACGATTCATGTGTTATATGCCACTTAAGCATATCGCCTGAGCGTAGACAGTATTCCTGACAAATAGGAAGATCCGAATAAGTTTAGGTGGACCAGTAGAGGATATAGATTGAACAATTCTACTCTTGATTCATATTCCGGTTCGAGAGGGAAACTATTTTGATAGCTTTCATAAAATTTCAAATCAAACCCACCAAATAGGCGAGTCATTGCTAGGTCTGCTTCTCTATGACCATAGTAGATAGCCGGATCTATCAAAAACGCTGAACTTTCAGCACCATAATGAATATTGCCACTCCAGAGGTCGCCATGAAGTAATGCTGGTTCTTCCTTTGGAATTAAGTCTATTAGCTTTTTGTGCAAATTCTCAAACTGGCTTAGTAGTTTTTCATCAATCAATGCTGCATTTCTGGCCAGCTTTAATTGAGGCTCAAGTCGGTTTTCTACAAAAAAATCTGTGTGGTTTGATTTATGGGTATTATCTTGATTCAGCTCACCAATATAATTGTTGTGATCCAGCCCGAAAGTGCTACTCGTATTTCGGTGTAATTGAGAAAGCCCTTCACCCAGCGCTTCCCAGTATGAATTGCTTTGCGGCCCCTTTGGAATGAAATCCATCAATAGATATCCTAATCCGTCTTGCTTTCCAGAGGCATAAACTTTGGGGATATTCAAGGAATTGGTAGCAAGAAGTTTATTCAGCCCAAGCTCCTCTTTCTGGAACATATCTAACGCTCCCCTCTTCCATTTCAGAAAGAATTCTCCTTGATTAGTTGAAAGATGAGCATTGTTGCTGATACAGCCACCTCCTATTGATCGATGCTTCAGGTTCGGGTCTTCCCACCCGAAATTTGAAAGGAGTATGCTGTTAAAGAAGTCATTCACTGCTTAATTGAGTTTGGTTCTGATAAAACCATTGATAGATTGTGACATCATTGCAAAAATCAAATCAAAACCATCAGTGCCACCATAGTAGGGATCGGGTACATCAATGCCATTCTTGTCTATGTCAAATTCCCTTAGCATGTACAAGTTGTCCGGCTGCTTGCCGGCAATTTGAATGATGTTTTCATAGTTGGATGAGTCCAGGGCAAAGATGTAATCAAAATGGTCACAATCTTCAGGCTGGAATTGCCTGGCTTTATGGTTGATTGGCACGCCGTTCTTCCTGGCGACCTTTATCGTTCTGGGGTCAGGCTGATCACCCACATGATAGGCACCTGTTCCAGCTGAGTCTGCATAGGTATTTTTGATGCTTTCTTTTTCACATTCATGATTAAAAATAGCTTCTGCCAAAGGTGACCTGCAAATATTTCCCAGGCATACAAATAATACTTTTGTCATATTATTAGTCATTAATCATTGATTGGAGCTGTTTTGGCTCCACAATTCCATTTTAAGAACCCTAGCCTAAAAATAAATTAAAAAAAAGTTA
>JAGDZP010000061.1:0-13497 GCA_049115735.1 Cyclobacteriaceae bacterium
AATCGTCTTGGACAGCATTGAGGAATAGTATACTCACAACGATCCCAAAAATCAACAAACGTTTAAATTCCCGTTCTTCTTCCAACCTAAGATTGGCATTTTGAATGAGGGCAAGTTGAATCTCTTTTTCCTTGGTCAATATTGAGGTACCTAGTGGTTCTCCTTCGAATAGGTTGTCAATTATCTCGTAAAGCTCTGTGCCGAGGTAATTAGAAATGATTTGAGCAACTTCTCTTTTGTAGACTGGATCAGCCAAAAATTCGTTGAATGGAATATTCCAGTCACTGTTTTGAGGCATAATAAAACCATATCCCATTCCTTTCACAGTAAAGAAATTTTGACGCGTTAGTTCGCTACCTTGTTTTATAGTCATGAGGTATATTGGCAAATCAATAAACCCAAAACGGTTGCCAGCTTCACTAATAATATCTAATACATTTTGATCGCTTCCTATGTAATTTACCTTGAAAGGGTTGTTTAACTGGCTCTGAAGTTGATCTAGAAGAGGCTCATAGATAGTACCCTTAATTGTAATCGCCTCAAGATTAGTAACCAACTTGTCAAATTCTTCATATGAGTGTACTATCGGAGTACCCTTACTTGAGATCAAAACGGTAATATCAGGAAGGTAGGAATTGGTATAACGCACTATTTTTTGGCGTTCCTTAGTAATAGAAAATGCTGATACGCCAAAGCAAGCTTCAGAAGAATGCTGAACTTTTTCGATGATATTATAAAAGCTTTTGGTTTCTGACCAGCGCAGTTCTAAGTTTATGGAATACCTGCGCTGAAGAAAATCTTTGAAGGAATTGATGATTTCATACTCGAGCCCGGTCAAGTTCTGATTTGGATTTGGATAGATAAACGGGTCGGAAGTGTACCAATATAGGGTAAGGTTAGCCTTTTTGGTCAATTGTGCCTGATCCCATGAGTTTCCATAGCCGATAGAATAATTCAGGAATAATATCAAGCAAATAATAGCCCTTTGGTACATGTTCCAAATATCGAAAGGATGAATTTGAAAACAAAATACGTTTTGATAATTGTAACCCTTGAAATAATCACTTGAAAATATTATAATAATTTGTCTTGTATTAACATGCTAGTAAGAATAGAGATAAAACCTTTGGCCAAAGATTTTTGGTATGCTTAACAATTTTTAACAAAAGCAAATTGTCAATTCTTGAAATTTTATCAGTCACTTTTTAAACTTGCGCAGCATAAAAATAAAAGTTAGCATTGTGCAAATTTACATATCACTAGTATGTCAATAGTAATAGAAGAACTCACCAAAAAATATGGTGAACAGAAGGCAGTTAACAATATTTCCTTTGAGGTAAAGACAGGAGAGGTTGTAGGATTCCTTGGGCCGAATGGTGCTGGAAAAAGTACAACTATGAAGATGATAACCTGTTATATGTCCCCAACCAGTGGTGACATTACTCTAGATGGTCTTTCTGTTCTGGATCAGGCCGAGGAGGTTAAAAAGAAAATCGGCTACTTGCCAGAGAACAACCCGCTATATACGGATATGGCGATTGTAGATTATCTAAGGTTTACTGCTGAAATTCAAGGTGTTGAGAAATCTCAGATTTCTAGTAGAATAGCCGAAATGATAGACATGTGTGGACTTGGCGTGGAGAAGCACAAGAAAATCAATGAGTTATCAAAAGGTTACAGACAAAGAGTGGGATTGGCGCAGGCCATGATCCACAATCCTGAAGTGCTTATTCTTGATGAGCCTACAACCGGTCTTGATCCTAATCAAATCATTGAAATCAGGAAGCTGATAAAGGAGTTAGGAAAGGAGAAAACAGTAATTCTAAGTTCTCATATTCTTTCTGAAGTAGAAGCTACATGCGATAGAATACTAATAATCAATAAGGGTAGGATTGTGGCCGATGGTTCAGCCGAAACTTTGAGGCATGCGTCTCAGGGGCAGGAGCTGCTTACCATTCAAATTGAAGCTGTTGATGGTGAGGTATACAAGTCCTTGCTTGGACTACCTACGGTAGAGAAAGTGGAGTCTATTGATGGTAAAGATGGATTTTTCTGCGTTCAGAGTAAACCTGAGAATGAGTCTCGTAAGCCAATCTTTGATTTGTGTGTACAAAACAAATGGTACTTGATGGAAATGTCCGGTATTGAAACGAGACTCGAAGATGTCTTTAGAGAACTGACCAATTGATCAATACCAATTAGCAATAAGAATTTTTTCAATTATAAAATAAATCAGACTTATGGATAAGATCTGGATAATCACAAAAAGAGAATTAGCATCATTTTTTGATTCGCTAATAGCCTATGTGCTAATCATTATATTTCTGGGGCTTAGCGGTTTCTTTACCTGGCTTTTTGGAAATAATGTTTTCCTTATGAATCAGGCTAGTTTACAGGTGTTCTTTGGAATAGCCTTTTGGTCATTATTCTTTTTTATACCGGCCATCACAATGAGAATGCTTGCCGAAGAAACACGTGCGGGTACGATAGAATTATTGAGTACAAAGGCCATTTCAGATTGGCAGATTGTGACAGGGAAGTTTATGGCTTGTTTGCTGTTGGTGCTGATCGCCTTGTTTTGCACTCTTCCTTATTACATCACCATTACTCAACTGGGTAGTGCTGATCACGGGGCTATTTTTGGTGGCTATTTGGGGCTTTTGCTACTCTCTGCTGGTTATATCAGTATTGGTATTTTCTGTAGCTCGATTACGAACAATCAAATTGTAGCATTTCTGTTCGCACTTTTGATAGGAATATTCTTCCAGCTTTTGTTTGATGTGCTTGGTTATACTTTTAGAGGAAGCTTCGGTAGTATTTTCAACTACATGAGTATGAGAACACATTTCGATTCACTATCGAGGGGAGTGATAGATTCACGTGACCTGATCTACTTTGGTTCAATCATCACGCTAGGGTTATGGTTTTCACAAGCCATGCTTTCTCGAAGAAACTGGTCAGCTTAATTAATAGAAAAATTTGATAACAATACGATGAAAAAAAGTACAGTAATAGTAAGGTTGTTGATTTTTGTGTTGATACTGGTGGTGGCAAATATGATTTCCTCCAAGCTATATTTTCGGGCGGATTTTACGGAGGATCAGCGCTACACTTTGAGCGATGCTACACTTGATATATTGGACAACCTGGACGATGTAATTACAGTGAAAGCCTATTTTTCTGAAGACCTGCCTACGCAGTTGATAGGTAACAGGCAAGATTTTGAAGACCTGTTGTTGGAGTATGAAAATAGATCGGGTGGAAATATCGTTTATGAGTTTATCAGTCCAAACGATGATGAAGAAATAGAGCAAGAAGCGCAGCAGAATGGTATACAACCAATAATGGTGAGTGTGACTGAAAAGGATCAGGTTCAGCAGCTGAGAGCATATATGGGAGCTGTGCTTATGATGGGGGAGACACAGGAGATTATTCCTCTCGTACAGCCTGGTGTGAGCATGGAATATGATCTTACTACGGCTATCAAGAAAATATCAGTTGCTGACAAGCCAAAAGTGGCTTTGCTTCAAGGGCATGGAGAACCGCCTTTGCAGGAAGTAGCTCAATTGGCTCAGCAGTTGTCAGTGTTGTATGATGTTGAGGCTTATACCATTTCTGATACTGAGGAAGTACCTACTTATTTCAAGGCAATTACCATTATCAATCCTACCGATACGATCAATCAGGTACACTTTGATAAGCTTGATAAATACATTGCACAGGGTGGTAATATTTTCCTTTCGTATACCAACCTTAAGCCAGATCTTCAGCAAGGAATGTTGGGTTTGGGGAATGATATTGGAATTAAAAATTGGTTAGCAAGTAAGAATATCAACATTGGAGGACATTATGTTATTGATGCCAACAGTGGTTCGGTAAGTGTGCAGCAAAATAATGGCATGTTTAACTTCAGGACTCAAATTAAATTCCCGTACTTCCCGAGGATAAATAAGTTTCCTGAGCATCCAACCACAAAAGGCCTGGAAGATATCATGCTTCCTTTTGCCAGTCCTTTGACATATAGTGGTACAGATTCTTTGGTCAATTTTGCCCCACTCCTGATGACTTCAGAACTATCTGGGTTGGCCAACGCACCAGCATACATAGATATCAATAAGAAATGGGCTGAAAATGATTTCAACCAAGGAGAACAAGTAGTTGCAATGGCTTTAGATGGACCAATTGGTGGAAGTGTTGAATCAAAATTTGTAGTGATATCAAATGCCAGCTATGTTATCAATGGCCAGCAGCAACAGCAAGTAAGTGCTGATAATGTCAACTTTACATCCAACGCTATCGATTGGTTATCAGATGATACAGGATTGATTGACCTGAGAACTAAAGGTGTTTCATCAAGGCCACTGGATACAGTAGAAGATGCTACACGCGAGATGCTGAAGTATGGTAATGTCTTGGGGCCTATTATCCTGATTCTGATTTATGGATTGGTAAGAAAGCAGCGGTATAATATGAAAAAGAATAAATGGAGGGAAGGATCGTATTAATGAACTTTGACATTGACCATTGACTATGAGGGATTTCATGAAATACGAGGTTTGGAAAAATTCCATTGATTTGGTTTCTGAAATTTATAGAGTAACCTCAGACTTTCCCGAAGAGGAGAAATTTGGCTTGACAAATCAAATGCGCAGATGCGCTATTTCAATCCCGTCAAATATCGCCGAAGGATCAAGTAGATCTTCGGAAAAAGACTTCAAGAGATTTCTGGAAATTGCTATTGGTTCATCATTTGAATTAAAATCACAACTAATAATATCGGCAAACCTGAAGTTTATCGATCAAGGCAGGGTAGATCAAAAGATTATTGAATTAGATAAAATTTCAAAACAGCTAAATGACTTTATTTCGAAGCTGAAATCAAATAATTAATAATAGAATTCATTTGGTCAATAGTTAAGGGCCAAAAGTAAAAGTCAAAATATGAAATTGAATAATATAAAACTCATCGGAATATTGGTGGCGCTTGTAGCTGTATACGGGATTATACAACTAACAGGAGGAAAGAAAAAGAGCAAGTCCCTTCGGTCAGAGCTCGTGAGTATTGATACTGCGAAGGTGACCGCACTGAATATACAATCAAGTGCTGGCACTGTGCAGCTGGATAGGGATGGATCGGATTGGAAGTTGACACTTGAGAGTGGCAAAGAAGTTCCGGCAACAAAGTCATCAATAATTAGCACATTAGGTGCTCTGCTTTCTATTAAACCCTCTAGAATGGCTACTAAAAATGAAGCCAACTGGAAGGATTACCAGGTCGATTCAACTGGTACGAGGGTGAAGGTGATAGAAGGAGGGGAGACAACTCTCGATTTGATGATTGGCCGCTTTGGTATGCAGGGCCAAAGGAAGTATCATACATTCGTTCGATTATTTGAGGATATAGAAGTTTATGCAGCCAATGACTTTATGAGTTTTTCTGTATCTGCAGAACCTTCTTCATATAGGGACAAAATACTAGCGCGGATCAAGAAAGATTCTCTTCTTAACATCAACTTTACCTATCCTGCGGATTCCTCGCTACAGTTGAGCAAATCAGGAGATCATTGGACTGCTAATGGAATGGAGACTGACTCAACGAATGTGGCAAAATACATCTCCGGTTTGAGTTACATTTCGGGAAGCAATTTTGTTGATGATGCGAGTGGGTTGATTAGCCCAACCATTTCAGCTCAGTTTCAATTCTCCAATCAGGATGACATAGTTATTGATGGTTATCAGCAAGACTCCTCTTGGGTATTTCATTCGTCAATTAACGAAATTGGTTATTTCTCTGATGATGCGATCTTGACAAAAGTGTTCAAAGGAGCGAGTGAATTTCTTAGTAAATAAGAATTTTTCTATGACAGGATCATACTGCACCAAAGGATAGCATTGCGTCAGCTACTTTTTTGAAGCCTGCAATATTGGCGCCTTTTACATAATTGACAAATCCATCATCTTCCTGGCCATGTTCCACACATTTGCTGTGGATATTGCTCATTATGCTTTTGAGCTTTTCGTCTACTTCTTCGCTCGACCAAGATATACGCAATGAATTTTGACTCTGTTCCAGCCCTGATACAGCAACCCCACCTGCGTTTGAAGCCTTGGCAGGTCCATAAAGTATTTTAGCATCTAACAGTGCTTTAGCAGCATCCAGTTCGGTAGGCATGTTTGCACCTTCTGCCAGAGCGACTAATCCATTTTGAATGAGTCCTTTAGCATCATCGAGATTTACTTCATTTTGAGTAGCGCAGGGAAATGCTAATTCACATGGGATGCTCCAGGGTCTTTGGCCTTCATGATAGTCGCCACCAAAAGCATCTACATATTCTGAAATCCTTCCTCGTCGTACTCCTTTCAATTCTTTTACCCAATTCAATTTTTCCTGTGATATACCATCGGGATCATGGATAAAACCTGAAGAATCGGAGAGGGTAACTACTTTAGCGCCAAGTTGAATTAATTTTTCGGTCGCATGCAGGGCTACATTGCCAGATCCGGAGACAACCGCCGTTTTACCATTAAAGTTCTGACCAACCTTTTCCAGCATGTGTTGTGTAAAATAGATACAACCATATCCGGTTGCTTCTTTTCTAATCAGACTACCGCCAAACTCTAACCCTTTGCCTGTCATTGCACCAGTAAATTGATTACTCAGCCTTTTGTATTGACCAAACATGTAGCCAATTTCCCTGGCACCAACGCCTATATCACCCGCCGGAACATCGGTATGTGCACCAATGTGGCGGTGTAGTTCAATCATAAGAGATTGACAGAAGCGCATGACCTCTGCGTCACTTTTTCCTTTTGGATTAAAGTTTGATCCTCCTTTTGCTCCTCCCATTGGTAGGGTTGTTAAGCTGTTCTTAAAAGTCTGCTCAAATCCAAGAAATTTTAAAACACTTTGAGTTACTGAAGGGTGAAATCTCATGCCACCCTTATAGGGACCAATGGTATTGTTGAATTGCACTCTCCAGGCCCTGTTTACCCGTATGTTACTTTCATCGTCTTCCCATGTTACACGAAATATGACAATACGATCAGGTTCTGTCATTCTTTCTAAAATCCGTGCTTTCTTGTATTGGGGATTCTCAAGTACAAAAGGCATTAAAGTCTCTACTACTTCACGAACAGCCTGATGAAATTCTTGTTCACCTGGATTTCTTTTAACCAGACCATTCATAAATTGGTCAGTTTCCTTTTGGGCAAGCTTCTCAATATCAGACATGATGTTAATTTTGGGTTTAAATGAGACTACTCTCTATCAATTTATATAAAAACAACATAAGTTCCATGGACGTTCATTCCAATATTGGAATTTCAATAGGTCTAAGTTGCTAGACAAAAGTCACCCAACCTTTTAGTTAAAAAAGATTGGGTGAAAATGTGTAAAAATTTTATACCGACCCTCGATCAATTAAAGAACCTAGAAGTATACCGGACACAGTGGATGCTTCTTAGAACCCCTTATTTTTTTGCGGTAGTTGAGCATGATTTCGTGGGTACCTGCAGTAAATGCGTTAAGTGATGATGAAACAGCATCATAAGCGTAACCGACTCTAAAGTTGTCATTTAACACCAACTGAGTAAGGAACACTACTGCATCACCACTACGGTATGATACACCAGCATAGATGATGTCACTGAAGATCAGGTTTACATTGACATCATAACCAATATTGGCACGCTCCTGCATTCTCAATAGAAATGAAGGATTTAGTTTCAAGGTAGGAGACAACTCCATTACATTTCCAAAATTGAAATAATAATATCGAGCTTCACGTGCTTCTGAGCCTGTACCGTCAGTAACATTGAAAATCCTAGGTTTCAATATATAGGGCACAGAAAGCCCAGCAAAGAACTTTCTGTTAGCAAAATAAAGACCAGTACCAAAGTTTGGGTTGAACCTTGTAATTCTTAGGTTAAGGGGATCTGTTGGATCATACCAGTTCAATTGATTAAGATTTGATATGCGATTATCAAATCCACCTTGTAATCCCATTGCTAAAATGCCACCAGACATATGAATCTTATAGGCATAACTTGCATACACGCTGAATTGTTCGTGGGCACCAACGGCATCTCTTTGTATGGTCAAACCGGTTCCAACGCGATTTTCTACCCATGTGGTATGAGCAGAAATGGATTGTGAGTTTGGCGCACCATCCACGTTTACCCATTGGTTTCTGTTGGTAACTGTTGCACTGAACTCGTCCAAACTTCCTGCGTATGCTGGATTCAATAATAACCCATTGAACATATAGGTGGATACAACTGGCCTTTGCTGACTAAAAGCATTAAAGCCAGAAACCATCAATAGTGATATGAATATTAATCTTAAGTTCTTCATAGTTCTTTATTATCTAACCAGTTCCAAATAACCTTGATATACATCTGAACCGTCACCTTTGTCAAATATATAGAAATATGTACCCTCCGGCAAACCTTGACTACCTACCGTAGCACCCTTGTTACTTTCACCAGTAAAGACATTGGTCGAATTGTCATAGTTGTCTATTTCGTATATCAACTGACCGTTTCTATTAAAGATCTTACAGTTGTTTTCAGGGAAAAATTCAGCACAATCAATAAGGAAGATGTCGTTCATGCCATCTCCATTATCCGAAACAGCATTGTAAATTATCACATCCGTACCTAGTTCAAAGTCTGCTGTATTGTCACATCCAAATCCGTCAACAAAGTACACCGTGTATTCACCTGGAGGAGCTTCAATCATTGTCAAATCATTGCTAAATAACCCTGCAGTATATGCTTCTTCTTTAGTGCTATTTAGAGACCATGCTATGGAATCTATTTCAACACCTTCAAGGTGAACTTCACCATTGTTTGCTGAGCATACAGGATTTTGTGTAATAACCACCTCAAATTCTGGATCAGGTATTGTGTTATCACTAATACTGAATGAAGTCGCATCAGATGTGCAACCGGTTGCAACCTCAGTGGCTACCACGCTGTAATCTCCAACGTCAAGGTCAGCATAGGAGCTTCCACCACCTAGCACTGTGCCATTATAAGTCCATTCGAAGGTGTACTCTAACAAGTCACTGGTAATAGTAGCTTCACCATTCGGGGTTGAACAGTTTGTCCTATCACTTTCAACAACAACCAATGGAGTAGGAGCTTTTGTTGTTTGATCTGATACAAATATGGATTTGTCAATCATACATCCGGTTACATCATCAATCATTTGCACGGTATAGGAAGTAGATGTTAAACTGTCTCTTGCGAATGTACTTACAGACTGATCAATTCTGGCTGCTTCGTCAGTCGTCTCTCCTAAGTACCAGTAGAATGTGAAATCTGACAATGTTTTATCTGAAGGAATGGTAGGCTCTATGCCAACAATGCCATTTGGTCTATCAGGGTCACAATTTGTCAAAGGCTCAATTTCAATAAGATCAAAATCGAGTTCATCAGTATTGGTATTGTCAGGGACTTCAATGACAACAGGATCAGATTCACATCCTCCTGTTACGTCTAGTGCATAGGCGGTATATGTTCCATGCATTACTCCAAGAACTGCTACACCAGTATAAGTAGCATTGGCTGGATCAGGGTTTGTTACGTTTCCTTCAAACCAATAGAACTCATATTCTTTATTACTCTGAGCATTGATCACAAACATGCCCATCTCACCATCAGGATTGATACAGTTGTTGTTTGCGGTAAAGCTCGTGCTGATTAGAATTGGATTGTCGATATCATCGGCCATTCTAAACGATTCTTCATTGGAACAGCCTGTAGTAAGGTCAGTAACAACCACGCTGTAAATTCCTGCAGCAAGCCCGGTAGCCTCAGCCGTGTTAGATATAACATCAGATGCAATGCCACTTACAGGAAGAGCACCTTCATACCATGCGAAGCTATAGAATGCCGGATCAGTTGAGCCGTCTCCAGCTACAGTCATCGTTCCATTTGGAATTGCTGGGTCACAATTGGATTGTAGCACTATATCTTCTTGTGTAATTACAGGAGGAATACTAACGTCTTCAATATCCAATTGGATAGATGGAGATGTACATCCCGTGGTAATATGTTCTGCTACAACCCAGAAAGTACCAACATCTACATTACTAAATGTTCCAGTAGTAGTAGTAGTCATTGCCAAGGCACCTGGTGTATCTGGATCTATGTCAAATAACTCGTAGGTATAAGAACTTACATTGTCTGGTGTAATTCCTGTTATTTCAATCATTCCATTTCCTGGATCTGTACATATGGAAACGTCAGTCGTAACAAAACTATCAATCTTAGGCTCGATAGGTTCGCTTTCAAGTTCAAACGACAAGGTGTTTTCACAACCTGTGTTGGAATTGGCGACTAAGACTGTATAGGTTCCAGCATCCAATGTTTCGATGGTGGCAGTTGTTGCAAATGGAGTTCCAGTTGCCGTTGATCCATTATACCATTCAAACGAATATGGATTAACAGAGAAACCATCGGCCGTAGCGCTGAGTTGTCCTGTACCATTAGCAGCTGAACAATTGGTATCGGGTGAGTCCTGAGTTATTGTAACGTCTGGAAGAACAATTTCATCCAATACAACAACTTCGGTGACTTGTTCAGAAACACATCCTGTGGTAGTATGTGTAACGGTCACGAGATAAGATCCCGCAGGGAGCGAACCTGATGTAGCCGGAGAAGTACCATCACCAAGTGATGATCCAGCCTCAGTTGTCCAAGCGAAAGTAAAATTACTTAGTGCTACAGGACTTCCATCGTATGACACTTCGGTTACTGCCACACCACCATTAGCATTACATGCCGTTTGGGGATCAGCTGATATTCCTGTTACTATTGGATATCTTTCTTCCTGTTCCAGGGTAACTTTCTGCTCGACTGAACAATCGGTGGTGGTATTGGTTACAACAACAGTATATGTTCCAAAAGATTGATTGGATATTGTACTGGTTTGTCCACCATCAGCATCGTCTACCACAGGGAAAGCCGTTGAGCTTCCCTCGTACCACTGCCAGGTATATGTACCTGCTCCACTTGTGCTATTGAACCCGTCAGCTAATGCCGTAATAGATCCTAAACCTAGTGAGCTTGTGCACCCTACATCTGGAGTTTGGGAGAATTCGATTTCAGGGTTAACACCAAAATCTTCAATATCAAACCTCGCAACAGCAGAGGAACAGCCAGTAGTCCTGTGAGTTGCTACTATGTAATAATCCCCGGCTTGGAGTCCTGTCTGCTGACCAATGTCTCCATCAGTACCCAACTGAGTATCAAAGAGCGTAGCACCAAGGGACGCATCAGTGTACCACTGTAGATCATAATCACTAAGGTTTCCTGGAGTAATATCTGAATTTGTCAAAGTGACTGCACCGTTTCCAGCTCCAGGAGTACAAAGTGCTGAAGCTGACAGTCTTGAGTCCGGTATGCTGACGGAAGGTACATCTAACAATTCAGGAACATTGTAGATACCAATAATTTCACAGCCAGTAATATTGTCTTCAACAACTACAGTATACTGCTTACTTTCGAGGTTGGATACAATGCTAATGTTATCCGTTGTACCCGAAGAAATTCCTGTTGAGATTAATCCAACTCCAACAGTATTTCCTTCATACCATACAAAATCGTAACGTCCGGTAATTGTGTTACCGTTTAAAGTAACAGTGGCAGTAATTGTTCCATCGAAAGATCCTGCACCTGTACAATATGTATTTGGAGTGGTATCAAATGCTATTTCAAGATTATCTAAATTATCTTCTACTTCAGCGAATGTGGCAGCTGAGGTACAACCTGTAGTGCTGTTTTCTGCTATCACATAATAGGTACCTCCCTCAAGTGTAGTTGTACTTCCAAGGGGATTAAGATCCTCATCATAATATGTGAAAGTGTAATTAGCTGCAGTTGCTGTTGGACTAAGTAGGGTACCGTTTTCATTTACCTGGATACCTTCAATAGTACCGTCAAATGGACCAACACAATTTTGATTGGCAGTGGTAGTAATTACCGGAACTGTGATATCAGCAAAATCATTTTCTATTACGCCCGTTCCAAGCACCACACAATTTTTACCAGGAATCGTATTGTCAGTAACACTTACACTATACTGTCCTGCAGCTACATCCGAAATAATGCTCTTATTGTTTGAAGTGGAGATCTTGGACGGATCGACCGCAGTAATACCGAAAGCTGATAAGTCACCAGTATACCACTCAATTGTGTAGTTGGCTATATCTTCTCCTGGAACAGTCACCGATAGAGAACCAGTTGCGTCTGTTCCGTTGCAGCTATTGTCAGCGAGTTCCATGTTGAATTCGATAACTGGTTTGCTTGAGTTATCATCTATTTCAACAAGGAAAGGAGGGGTATCGCACCCATTGGCGTTAGAAGCCACAACATAATAAACTCCTTCCGTCAGCCCGGATGTAGATGGCAAGTTAGTTGTGCTACCTGGAGTGTCAAAAGCTCCTTGTGACACAAACGACTCATCGAATAATTCGAATGTGAAGTCATCTAGTGCAGACTCTGTGTTTAGAGTAATTCCATCACTAGTCATGCTTGTGATTTCTATACTACCATTTTCGTCAGGGTTGCAGCTATTTGATGCTGTAATGTTGGCGTCTGTAATCACCAATGCAGGTATGCTACTTTCAATGCTTGAAGTGCCTATGGCAGAACATCCAAGTCCAGCACCGCTGGTAACTGTCACTTCCACAGTGTAGTTACCGTCCTGAACGGTATATATTTCGTTTTGATTACCACCATTTGAGTTATCTACAGTTGCTCCAAGCGGTTGAGATCCTTCATACCACTGGAATGTAAAATCAGCAGTATTTCTTGTTCCTCCAACACCATCTGAAACTTCAACTCTCAATCCTCCATTGTAGTTGACCGCATCGCATGCTGAATTTGGAGAAATCTCTGTAAATATAAGTACTGGTACTGCATCATCTTGTCCGACCGTCACCTGTACCGGTGCAGAGCTACAACCAGTAGTAGCATCAGTAGCCACCACGAAGTAGTCGCCTGGTGCTACCGAAGCGTATGGGTTTGTAGTCGACTCAGCATTGGCGCTATTGGAAATATCATCTCCATCCGAAGCATCAAAGAAAGTAAAGTTATATCCACCAGTACCTTGTGAGAGGCCACCAACCAATACATCCGTTACTTCGATTTCCCCAGTAGTATTACCACCGGCACAATCAGAAGCAGGGGTTATGGTTATGTCAGCGATAGCTACAGAGATAACGTCGAACTTGGCAGTAAGTTCGATTACAGCAGTAGCGCTACAATCATTACCAGCCGTAGTATTGTCATTTACTTCAACCCAGTAGAAACCTTCTTGTAGTCCTGTTGCGGTAGCAGTAGTTTGTCCAATAGGGCTTGCCACATTTACGTCATTACCAGCATGCCATACATAGTCATAGTTTCCATCGCCACCGGCTACAGATACAGTAAGGGATCCGTTGTAGGCACTAAATGTGTTGTCACAGACAGTATTTTGAGTAGTGATGG
>JAGDZP010000062.1:0-4254 GCA_049115735.1 Cyclobacteriaceae bacterium
GCACATCAGTTACTTCGATTTCTCCAGTGGTGTTTCCACCGGCACAATCCGAAGCAGGGGTTATGGTTATATCAGCGATGGCCACAGAGATATCGTCTAATATATCTTCAATAGTAACAACTGCTCTACTTGCGCATTCATCATTAGGATTTTGAGTGTCGGTAACCTTCACCCAGTAAGTACCTGCTGGTAAGCCAGAAACATTATCAGTTCCCTGTCCTGCAGTTTCAGTGCTCGGAGTAGTGCTGTTTACAAAAGGTGTTCCTTCATCACTCACATCACTTCCAACAAACCACTCGTAAGTATAAGTGCCTCCATCATCAGTATGATTAACTGTAACCTCACCTGATGCCGTTGAACAAGTAGTGTTGTCACTGTCAATTGTGAATGTCAAATCAGGATTCGTTGAAACATCTTCAATGATGAACTGAATGGGATCTGATTGACATTGAGAAGTAGTGTTTTCCGCCACAACGTAGTATGTTCCAGGATTCAAACCGCTAATTGTATTTGTAGTTTCAACACTGCTTGAACTAAAGTCGGCGTTATAAACAATGAAATCGAATGTGGTAGTGATTGTTGCTGGAACGGTGATTGTACCATCGGTCTGCGTTACTGAATTAATCACGATTGAACCGTTCGATGGAGTAGTACAATCTTGTGCATCTGTTTTAGTAGCTGTGAATGAGGTTACACCTACTGCATTATCAGGAACCACAAATGTGGCAAATGAAGAACATTGATTATCGGGATCAGAAGTGTCGGTGACAACCAATGTATATGTTCCACCACCTACTCCAGAAATTTGTGTATCGTCATTGCTACTTGTGATATTTCCAGGGTCGACTGGAATTACCGAGTTCACATCTCCAACTAACCATTGAATAGTTAAATCAGGATCGAAAGGTCCCATATTATTTACAGTAACACTTCCATTTCTTGCATCAGTAGTTCCTTCACATCCAGTATTTGGAACAATAGTGAAGTCTGTTAAATCAGGATCGGTATGGTCATCAATGATGTCCACATAATATGGGTCTGATAAGCATTGATTTGCCGTGTGTTGGATATAAAGTGTATAAGTACCTTCATCTAACCCTGTAACTGTAGGGTCATCAGGTGCTCCACCATTAATTAGTGTGGTTCCTTTATACAATAAGAAATCATATGTTCCTGTGATGCCAGTAAAGGCCTGATCAGGACCGCCGATATTCACATTGGATATAGTAATTGATCCGTCATCTGCTGTGTTACAGTCATCAACATTTTGAGCGGTATGTGAGATTACAGTATAGGTTGGTGGTAATTCAGGTACTGTAAATACCATGCCTGTAACTGATCCACCTTCTGAAGTCAACTCACAATCTTCTTCATCTCCATTTGAATCGTTGATTTTGGTGATTTCTACCAAATATTGGCCACCTGGTAAGCCTGTAACTTCATATCCATTATCAACAGCCGATGTAATGTTAGTTCCCATCGGGTCAGCTCCAGTTGTTGGTCCTTCATACCAGGTAAAGGTATAATCACCAGCATTAGCAGGCATAGGATCAATATCAGTTCCTCTCACAATATTGTAAATTGTTATAGAACCATTTCCGGAGGTTGTACTTCCAGTACAATCCATATTGCTCACTATTTCCACATCATCATCAGCGCCATCTCCATCGCTTGCATCTACCCCTATTGATCTAAATTCTAAATCATCAGTTTGATCGAAGATCTCAAAAGTGATAGGAGGAGAGTAACAGAAATTTTCATCCTCTTCTGCAGCAACAACCGCATACACTCCTGCTGTTAATCCTGAGAATGTGTAATCGTTCAATTTGTCTGCCAAGAAGGTGTTAATTGTCGCATTATCCCCATCAGGCGTAGTTATAGTCTCACCATCCTGAAATGCTATACCATTGGTAATAGTTATAGTTATTTGAGTACCGTTTACAGCAGTAATGGTACCCTCAGCTGTACTCGTAGTACCAGTCACAACTTCTGTTACTAGGAAAGCATTGTCTCCAGTTCCTCCAACTGCCAGGTGATTGATGTAGGTGTCAGTCGTTAAGTCTAATGAAGCTCCAGTCAAAGTACCTGCAACTCTTTGAATACTTGAAGGTCGACCATCTCCAGTTTCCCAATTCTTTGTACCTACCGTCATATCCGGTTCAGGGTTAATAGACGTGCTTGTATACAGGAATAGTTGATAGTCGTCTTGGGCTGTTAGGTTCAACGCCGGGATTCTTAGGGTAACATCAGACTCTCCTGTTGCTCCACCAGTTCCGTCCAAATAATCTTTACAATTGGTAGAATGATTTCTGACTATAGGGTCTACATCTACTCTTTGCACATCTGCCCAGAATAATACGTGTACTCTTCTTTCTGTACACCCAGTAGTTTGGTTGGTAGCCACTATGGTGTAGGTATCATTAATCATTTGACTCACGACGTAATCTGTTGGATCGCCATCATCAGCACCATTCCCTTGATCATATGTAGCATTATCGTTATCAATTATACCAGGATCTTCTGTTGCATCATCGACAGTGCTAGAAGCAATTAATATTGGTGAGGCTGATAGATCACTTTCTCCTTTATAAACTTCAAATGTATATTCATCTGACCCTGAAAGGTCGGTAGCTTCAATTCTTAGTTCACCTGATGCACCATTACAATCACCCGGCTGGGTCTCATAAATTCCGATAGCGATATCAATGGATGGATCACGTATAACTTCTACTTTTTCTAAGTCGGATGTACATCCTGTTGTTTTGTTCTCGATATAAACCGAATAAGTTCTTTCATCTAATCCTGTAACTACATTATTGTTAACAACAATATCTCCACCAGTTGTCATTGGAGTTGTACCTGTAGAATCAGAGAACCAATACCAAGTGTAGTCCACCGGATCTATTGCTACACCATCTAATTCTGCCGCAGCAGTGATAGAACCATCAAAAGGATTACAACTTGTTGTTTGTCCAATTGCAAATGATAACTCATCAGGGTCAGTAGTTTCATCTTGACTTATTGTTGTTTGAAGAGATGAACTACAACCTGTTGTGGTATTATTGACAACTACAGAGTAAATTCCAGGAGCTAATCCAGTCTGAGAAAAATCAGTTGTTGTAAGCCCACCCAGTGGAGTACCTGTCGCAACCGACCCGGTGTACCATTGATAAGAATAAGTCCCATCTGCTGGTGATCCCGTACCATCAGGATCTAATGTGATAGAGCCATTTGCAAAACTGGTAATATCACAACTAGTTGAGTTTTCCTTTACTAGGTCAGTTGATAAATCTGGGTTGGTTGCATTATCACCAATGGTAAATGATATGGCAGCAGACTCACAATTGCTTGTATTGTTCTTAACAGTCACTTGATAGTTACCAGGAGCCAAATCATTTCTTGTATTGGCACTGCTTGTTGCAGGAGAAGTTACCTCTGAACCATTGCTGTTGTACCAAACAAATTCATAACCTGTAAATGGAGTTGTAACTACACCGGAAGTACTTGATGTAAATTGTGTAACCGTGGCAGTACCGTTGAAAGGAGAACAGTTTGTATTATCTACTTTGCTAAAGTCTGCGCCAGCTATGGTCAAAATTTCAGGGTCACTGGATATTTCTACCAATTCTCTAGATGAACAACCTTCATTATCTGGAGCTGTACCATCTGTATCGGTAACGAGTACCCAGTAGAAGCCATGACTCACATTAATTATGGTTGCCTGGTTTCCTTGGTTTATTACTGCTACCGGATTTCCGGTATTATTCAGGTCATCCCCTTCGTACCATTGATAAGAATAAGTTCCGCTTCCACCTGTGATACTCACAGATGCGGAACCATCAGGTGTGCCATCACAAATTGTGTTGGCTTGCAATTCTGAAGTCACCAAAACAGGATTGGTAGAAGTATCTCCGATATCTACCTGGAAGCTAGCTGAAGCACATGCCGTAGCGGCTTTGTCTGTAGCTAACACGTAATAAGTTCCTTCGGCAAGTGTAGCGGCCGTAGATGGGAATATGGCTGCTCCTTGATTCGCAAATGCTCCAATCAAAGTGTTAGTATTATCATACAAGTCAAAAGAATATGCAAATAGTCCTGCTTCTGTATTAATTGTAGCCCCATCGACAATGATTTGATCAACTGTTATTTGGCCATTGTCGGCAGAACATTTAGTTACATCTTGAGTAGTAACAGCATCAATCGTAATATCCGCTCTGTCATTAAGAATAGACGCAGATATTTTGGCTATACAAG
>JAGDZP010000063.1:0-4991 GCA_049115735.1 Cyclobacteriaceae bacterium
AGCTGAATTTAGAAGTTGGTACCTATCAAACGAGAAAAATGGCTACCATCACATTGCGGGGGAAAGAAAGCGCCAATGAACTTTATAGTGTTGAACAAATCTGATATGATTCGACACCTGCTATTGCTTCTAATTTGTGTTGTCTCTCAAATTAGTGTCTGTAAGTCTTATGACAAGGATTCAACGGAGAACTCAAAACCTCCTCCGACTCTTATTTTTGGTTTCGATTACTTTCCTGCGAAACTAATGACCCGGCCTGTGGCACCAGGGGCGGATGACTTGAAGTTGCAAATTGATAATTGGATGCTTGGGTTTTCATTACCATTTCAAAAAAGTGAATTAAGTACGATAACCCATAGTATCGAATACCATCGCCTCAGCATAAATTATTTAAATGCTATACCAGATTTGGGAGCATTGGTAGAAACTACTCATTCACTCCAATATTCACTTATCTGGGAAAAAGTGCTCAATGAAAAATGGGATTTACTTACCATTATCAATCCTGGCCTTGCTTCTGATTTTGAAGGTAGCTTGTCTAAGGATGATTTGATACTCACGTTGGCTATAGCAGGAATCCGAAAATACAATGAGCGATTGTCTATTGGATATGGGGTAGGATTTAATCCAAATTTTGGAACTCATCATCCATTGCCTGTTTTGGCGCTAAGTTGGAATAATGGCAGGAATATGAAAATTGAGACGATTTTTCCTATTAATTTAAGTTTTGCATATCGACCTAATCCCATTTTTGACTTAGGGATGGATTTTACCCTGGACGGAAGTAGCTATCATGGTAATCCAGATACATATGGAGCAAAAAATCCACAGTTGAGATATTCTGTTACGAAGGGAGGTCCAAGCATTACATTCAATATTTTTCCATGGCTACATCTCAAATGTGCTGGTGGAATTACGCTCTTGCGGCGTTTAGAATTTTATGATGGCTCAATGGAGGCTGGTAGTTTTGATATTAAGCAATCCGGCTTTCTATCTTTCAATTTGATTGTGGGAAGCAATTGAAAGACCACAAAAACATGAAGGTAGAATACACTCAATTAACTAATTTTATCAAATGTTCTTTGTAGCAGGAATAGCTGTAGCAGTCTTTATTGAATTTTTACTTATCAGTAAAAAGAATAAGTCAGATGCCGATAAAATAATGACGGCCTGGATGTTTCTCTTGGCAATTCATCAGTTCTTATTCTATTTATTTTATAGTGAGGAGATTTACAATTATCCTTTTTTGTTGGGGCTGGAAATGCCTCTTCCATTGTTGCATGGAGTACTACTCTATTTATATGTGGGATCAATGACAAATCAGCTCCCCAAAAACCGCAAGTTACTTTGGCTTCATTTTTTGCCGACTGTTTGCACATTTACCTATATGTCAATTAGCTTTTACGGCCTTCCCGCGACAGAAAAAATATTTGTTTTTCAAAATGAAGGATTGGGGTACGAAACTTTTATGTTTATTCTGAATATGGCAGTGAATATCTCTGGAGTATCCTATGTCATTTGGTCCAGTATTTTGCTTCATAAACATAAAAAGAATATTCTTGATCAATTTTCGGACTTAGAAAAAGTGGACTTACAATGGTTACAATTACTGACTTGGGGGTTAGGAGTATTATGGCTTGTCGTAATTTTCTTTGGCGGACCATATGTTTTTGGCACAGTGGTAGTTTTCGTTTTTCTCATTGGTTTTTTTGGAAACAAGCAAGGCACCATTTTCACTTCGGATCATTCACCAGCGCCAAAGTCTGAAGACAAAAAAGAGAAGTATGCTAAGTCTGGGCTGAAAGATGATCACTCCGATGAGTTGTATAAAAAATTAAATCTTTTGATGAAAGAGGAAGAGATTTATAAGAGCAAAGAAATTTCTATTGGCGATTTGGCTGCTACACTTGAAGTCCACCCTAATTACTTGTCTCAGGTGATCAACGAAAGGGAAGGTAAAAACTTCTACGACTATATCAACAGTCATCGGGTCGAAGAATTCAAAAAGCTCATATCGATACCAAAGAACCAGAACCTAACGCTGCTGGCCCTTGCATACGATTGTGGATTCAATTCTAAATCCTCATTCAATCGATTTTTCAAAAAAGCAACAGGGCAAACACCATCGCAATATTTCACATCGATCACACATAGTGAGAAGGAAGCATAGGTCTCAGCTTCATTGTTGTTTTCTTACGCTCGATTTTTATAGATTGCTTATTGATTGATATTAGGTCTACTATGATCAAAATCAATCAGATATTATTCCAATATCTAGAATTCGGATCATGGAAGTAGTCATCATTGTAGGGGTAATACAATCGTTGTTTTTAGTCAGCTTACTTGCTGCAAAAACGAATAAAATGCCTTCAGATAAGGTATTGATGGCATGGCTAATGTTCGCTGGCATTTTTCTATTTTCTTACTATGCCGAGCTCATAGGCTTAGACAGGCAATACCCGTTCATAGCCTTTTTCGCCTTTAGCTTCGGAATGTTGATGGGACCCATTACTTATATCTACATTCATGTTTTAACAAGTCAACTACAAAAGTTTAAATGGCACTACCTATTGCATGGGCTTCCTTATGTGTCATTTACGCTGATTCTTCTTATCAAGCTCCAATCAAATGATAACCCTTTGATTACAGAAGGAATCAAGGAAATAGAAGATTCGAAAACTCCGATCATGTGGGCACAAACAATTACAAATATTTTTAATGGCCCGGTGTATATGATCCTTTCGTGGAGCCTTTTGAATAAGCACGGGATAAATATTAGGTCAAAATTTTCTTATGTAGAAAATATAGATTTGAAATGGCTGAAATCAGTTACTCTGAGTTTTCTGATCCTTTTGATTGTAGTGGTTCTTATGAATGTAATTAGTAATTACAATGATTTTATTGATTCACGAACCGGTGACGATATTATTTTTTCAACCCTAGTTATTCTCGTATTTTTTCTTGGTTACCGTGGTGTCAAGCAGCAGGTTATTTTTTCTACAAAAGATAATCATGAGGCTGTGGCAGGGAAAAAAGGCTCGCCTGACAAAGCACAATACTTACATTCAGGCCTGACAGAGAATGAATCCAAAGAGTATCTGGAAAGTCTTTTGGCCATCATGGAAAAAGAGAAGCCTTTTCTTAATGGAAAATTATCCTTGAATGACTTGGCAGACATGCTCAATATTTCTTCTAACCATTTATCACAAGCGATCAACGAAAATTTGAACCAAAATTTCTTTGACTTCATTAATGGGTATAGAGTTGAAGCCATTAAGCAGAGAATGCTAGATTCAGATTCCAAAAACCTTACCCTTTTGGCCCTTGCCTATGAGAGCGGATTCAATTCGAAAAGCAGTTTCAATAATATCTTCAAGAAGACCACCGGTCTGACTCCATCTCAATACATTCATTCCCAGCCTTCTTATAAGTCCTAATTCATAGGGACTTGTCCAAACACTCACGGAGGCGTCCAAATCTATAGGGGCGGTCGAATTAGACGCTCAACAACAATTGATTTGCTTCATAATTTTTTCAATCCTAAAACAAAATATTATGAAAGCTGAAAACAAAAGATTGTATTATTTAGACTGGCTCAGGGTGCTCGCTTTTGGGCTCTTGTTCCTATTTCATTCCTGGAGGCCATTCGACAATTTACCTTGGCATATCAAGAATGATGACACCAGTGTGATTTTTGACTTGCTCACCATGTTTACTCACGGATGGCGCATGTATTTAATCTTTCTGGTTTCCGGAGCAGGCACGTGGTTCGCTATGAAGTCCAGAAAAGGAGCCTTTGTCGAAGATCGTTTGAAAAGAATAATTGTACCTTTTCTATTTGGGATTTTGCTGATCATCCCCCCACAGCGTTTTTATGAGTGGGTCTTTTATAGAGACTTCCAGGGCGACTACCTTGATTTTCTGATGCTCTATCCGGGTCAACAGTTAGGCGATAGCATGGGGGCAAGTGTCTTGCTCTGGTTTGGCCATTTGGGTACTCATATCTGGTACTTACCGTTTTTGTTTGTGATGACTTTAGTGACAATTCCGTTATTCTCTAAAATTCAAAAAGGCCAGATTAACTTTAGTAAACTAAAAGTATTGATGTCATCCAAATTGGGGGTTTTCGTTTTAGCAATCCCTATGTTGGTATGTCGATTGGCATTAAAGCCAATATTCCCGGCCTATACTGATTGGGCTGACTTCTTTGTGTATATATGGCCATTTATCTATGGCTTTGTATTCGTTTCCGATTTGGAATTCATCAATATCATTAAGAAAAACACAAAGCTCTTATTGAATGTTGGGATCCTTGGTTCTATCGTATTTCTCTATATGGCCAGCCAGGGAGAACAAATGGTAGAGGCTTATATGAAACCTGCATTTGACTTGACTCATGTATTCATTTCAGTTTGCTCCGTATTGATCGCGCTAAGCTGGATTTTATTTTTTCTTGGATTCTTTGCGAAAGCTATGGATTTCAATCATTCCATTCTGGTACCCGCCAATATTAGCATTCTTCCTATATATGTTCTGCATCAGACGTTGATCATTGTCTTTGGATATTATATAGTTGGATTGGAAATGAATGCTTTTCTAAAGTTTGCAACCATAGCATTTACAGCCACCCCTGCTTCAATAGTTTTATATAAAATCATTCAAACCAACAACATCTCAAGAGTGCTGTTTGGTTTGAAGCCGAAGGTTAAGAGCCAAAAAAAAGTGCTACCAGAATCAATCGCCCTGAAAACAATCCATTAAACTTTTTGTACTTCAAAAAGAGGGTTTAAACAGTAATAACCCAATAAAACAAGAATTTTCTCAAACTAACCGGAGTGTCATCTTACAAGGAAACACCACTAAATCGTGCCACCTTCCAAGGTGAAGCGATTGGTGCTCCTCCCACTTCTAGGTTTGTATCAGAATTTTTTAAACACAGAAAAATAATACAAACATGTACAATCAAATTAAAAAATCTAATACCATGAAAA
>JAGDZP010000064.1:0-2665 GCA_049115735.1 Cyclobacteriaceae bacterium
TCAATTAAAGAAACGCTCACGTTATCCACGAACATTTCAATATTACAACCATTCACACCACCACAACCTGCTTCAAACTGTATTGATAGTCCATTTTCGGAAACGAATAACTGATCTATTGTAATATCAGCTGTAACTGTTTGCCATTCACCTGTGGGTGTGAAGGTTATATCATATCTAGAAGCTCCATCTCCGGTCGCTTTATTGGATAGTAATGCAGCTTTAACGTCAGCTCCCGGTTGAGTCACCAACGCTTTCACGTCAAAACTGACTCTAACTTGATCACCAGGATTTACACTATTTAGAGCAAAACCTTCTTGTGTTAAGATTGGGTTCGAAGCAGCTGGAGTACCCGTGCTTGGCACATCCGCAACTAATTTCGCAGAGAAAATGCCTCCATTTTTATTAACATCAGTAATTTCTATCGTACCATTATTGGTTAGAAACACCCAATCTGTTTGTTGAAGTCCATCTTCAAAGCCACCATTAGGAATTAATGAAGGACCAACATCGCTTCCTCCATTTCCTCCAACAACTACATTTCTAGTAGCCTGTATAGCTGAGTTTCCTTCTGCATCGCCTACGTTATAAGTAACTATATAAGTTCCATCTGTATTTTCATCTACTGTTTGACCACCAACTACCACATTAGCAGTAATGTCGCCATCAATATTGTCAGTTGCCGCGTAACCTGGATCTACGTAGGGTGTACCAGTGGCAAGGTTGAAGGTACTACCTCCTGTAAGTGTTATTACCGGTCTTGTTGTATCTACATTACCTAATACAATAGCACTTACATTATCTACATACATCTCAATATTGCAGCCAGTAACACCTCCGCAACCTGCCTCAAACTGAATAGATAAGCCATTAGCCGGGACAAAAAGCTGATCTATTGTGATATCGGCAGTTACAAATTGCCATTCGCCTGTTGGCGTGAAAGTGATATCATATCTGGTAGCACCGTCACCAGATGCTTTATTTGAAAGTAATGCCGCCTTAACATCAGCACCAGGTTGAGTTACTATTGCTTTTACGTAAAAATCAACCCTCACCACATCTCCTGGGCTTACTGCATCTATAGCAAAGTCTTGCTGTTGGATAATGGGATTAGAAGGTGTGGAGCCTGGAACATTCGCTACTAATTTAGCCGAATAGGTGCCTCCGCTTTGGTCCGTATCAGTAATCTCAATGGTACCATTATTCGTTAGAGTTTCCCAAGCTGTTTGGGTAGGGCCCGTCTCGA
This sequence comes from Cyclobacteriaceae bacterium, assembly GCA_049115735.1. GTDB lineage: Bacteria > Bacteroidota > Bacteroidia > Cytophagales > Cyclobacteriaceae > CAXBNB01. The sequence continues at coordinate 1,247 of JAGDZP010000064.1, forward strand.
AACCACCATCTACAATTAACTCAGAACCGTTGTTTGTGGGTGGGACCATTTCCTGAACAATATCATCAACATAGAATGTTCCAGCAGCTGTTCCTGGGCCATCCACAAAAAGAACCATGTTATCGAAACTACTGGACGAATTAAAATCAAAGACTAGTTCTTCCCAGCCCGTTCCTCCATGGTTCGCGTCTTTCTCAACATTATCGGCAGGGAGGTTTTCAAATTTTAGCTTAATTGGTAACGCCTGAGTTGAATATAATTTTAAAGTAACCCTCTTCTCAGAACTAAAATCAATGGGCTCATCAAATTTGAAATAGGCATTTTCCCAGTTTAAACCTGCATTGGTTATACGACCTACTTTCGTTAAAGAAGTATTAATTCCCGATTGTTCAGGGTTATCTATGACGGTGAAGTTTACATTACCTACAACTTTCGATGCATGGTTAACACCAGCTACATCAAAAGTTATTGGCAAACTCAATGACGGAGCTTTCTTATAGAAGTAAATATTATCCAGAAATATCGTTCCACCACCATTATTGTCTACCATTTTCATTTCCGCTACCTGCGTCAGGTTTACTGCCGCAAAAGAGGTTAAGGCAATATCTAGCGAGTTCCACTCTCCGGTAGTGATCACATTGGTAACCAGGGTTTCTCCGCCTCCAATAAGAGCAAAATCTAAACTCGTTATATCTGGTGACCATACATCCAAATGAAGTGTCGTCATTCCGGATACGTCCTGTGCTGTACCTAACACAATCCCCTGGTAACTCAGGGGAGTCCACTTCTTGACAGCATCACCACCTAAATCAACATCAGTCATGATAGGATCCACAGGCTGGCTCCAATACGGATCGAAATTCGTATTTGCTACATCTGTATAGGCATCACTGAAGATAGAGATCACATCTGCTTCAGCAACTGTGGGAGCTGTCGGTCCTGCCGTAGGAGTATCTGCGCTAACTTGTTGTGCATAGAAATATATGTTGTCTAGAAATATTGTTCCACCACCATTATTGTCTACCATTTTCATTTCCGCTACCTGCGTCAGGTTTACTGCCGCAAAAGAGGTTAAGGCAATATCTAGCGAGTTCCACTCTCCGGTAGTGATCACATTGGTAACCAGGGTTTCTCCGCCTCCAATAAGAGCAAAATCTAAACTCGTTATATCTGGTGACCATACATCCAAATGAAGTGTCGTCATTCCGGATACGTCCTGTGCTGTACCTAACACAATCCCCTGGTAACTCAGGGGAGTCCACTTCTTGACAGCATCACCACCCAAATCAACATCAGTCATGATAGGATCCACAGGCTGGCTCCAATACGGATCGAAATTCGTATTTGCTACATCTGTATAGGCATCACTGAAGATAGAGATCACATCTGCTGCGTCCTGGGTTGGGGCTGATGCTGCTA
>JAGDZP010000065.1:0-598 GCA_049115735.1 Cyclobacteriaceae bacterium
TCATTTATGTGAATATGCTCACATGGCCGGTGACCGCTCTGGGCTGGATTACAAGTATCATACAGCGAGCTGCCGCGTCTCAAAAGAGGATCAACGAATTCCTGGAAACGAAAACGGAGATCGTCTCTGAAAAATCTCTTACCCATGAGATCAAAGGGAAGATATCCTTCGAAGATGTCAGTTTCGTTTACCCCGACTCGGGCATTGAGGCACTCAAAGATGTTTCATTTGAAGTGTCTCCAGGAGAGTCAATTGCCATCATTGGTACTACTGGCTCTGGCAAGTCAACCATTGCCAACCTGATCTGCAGAATGTATGATATCGAATCAGGTGGTATTCAAGTAGATGGCAGGCAAATTGAAGATTTTGATTTATACACCCTCAGGTCAAGCATCGGTTATGTACCTCAGGACGTTTTTCTGTTCTCTGATACCATTTCAGAAAATATTGCCTTCGGGAATGAAGACATGAACGAAGAAAAAATCAGAAAAGCGGCTGAGGATGCGGATTTGCTCGACAACATTAAAGGCTTTCCCAAAGGCTTTCAAACCGAACTGGGGGAAAGGGGAATCACATTGTCAGGGGGGCAAAAGCAACG
>JAGDZP010000066.1:0-1371 GCA_049115735.1 Cyclobacteriaceae bacterium
TAGATGGCAAAAGGTTCAATGTTCCTGGTGGTTAGGTTATTCTGGGAGGAATGATACTCTATCTGCAATACCTGAAAATGGATGATCGCAGATTGAATTTGCATTAAGTTGCTGCTCGTTTTCTCTTCATTCTGATGATCTCCGAAGTAGATTCTTTCTGCCAGGAGATCTGCGTTCCCTTTTTGAGAGTACTTCAAAATAGCTTTTATTTTCTCTATGGCACTCGAAACATTTTCACTCAGCGATTGATCTTTATTCTTAATTGCCAACTGTTCAACAGTAATCAATGCATTTGCTTCATCTTCAGAAAATAGAACAGGTGGGAGATGATAACCTTCCATAATCGAATAGCCTTTGCCCTCTTCGGTTATGATGGGAATTCCAGATTTTTCGAGTGTTCGAATGTCTCGGTAAATTGTTCGTACGCTTACGTTGTGCCTTTCCGCAAGAGAGTTAGCAGTTACAATTCTCTTGGATTGCAGTTGTGTGATAATTGCTGTTAATCTTGAAAGCCTGGGTTTTTCTTCTTCCATTTTTTCAGCTTCTTGTTGCGGCTAACTACAGTATAAACGACACTGTGCTTTAAATATAGAGAAAATAGCCACAATGAGCCCTAATGGCAGATTTCAAACTCTGGAAGGCAGGGGATTATCCGTTTTCCAAACGTTTATATCCATAGGGTTTGTTGGTGAATAATGCCAACAAAGGCGGAGATATTTTATAGTGCAATTAAGTGTTCATAAGGAATTACTATATGTCTTTTTTGAAGGCCATAATCATATCCAAAGGGGATTTATGAGGTCTTCTAATAGCCTTGTCAAAATCAGAGGGCACATCATTTACCCCGTTCCGAATTCCTTCATAAATTCCTGCGATGACGGTTCCAATGAAGTCGCCAAGTTCTGCCTTTCTTTCAGTTAGATACTCGTCAAATGAAATTGAATTGAATTTTAAATCTGTACCAAAAACCTGGTTAATCAGTTCGGCCAACTCTGCTTGCGTAATAGGTTTTCCCACCAGGTTATACGTTTGGCTATTGTGTTCATCATTTAAAAGCATTTGAGCGTAGGCTTGTGCCAATTCGTCTCGACTTGTGTAAGCACATCTACCTTCACCAGCACAGTTTCGGATTTCTCCTTCTCTTTTGTAGTTATCTATATATTTCAGATCAGGCTCGATGTAGATGCCATTTCTACCTATGACCCATTTCAACCCCGATCCACGGACATCTTGTTCTGTTTGACGATTGCTTCTTACTATTGGGCTGAATGCTGTGCTTTCTTCGTCACCAACTATGCTGGTATAAACGATTTTCTTGGTACCATTTTGCTGTGCAGCCTCAATTACATTTCTGTGTTGCTGAATTCTTTT
>JAGDZP010000067.1:0-1460 GCA_049115735.1 Cyclobacteriaceae bacterium
AAAAACATTGAACACAATTCGCATTTTCTGTCCCATGGGTGGTCTTCCAGCTAATGACTACTTCATCGCCTACGTACTGATAGATTTCGCCATGGTTTCGTAATATACCGGGAGTTGAGAAATTGAAAACATCTTTCAAAAAATTGAAATACTGTTTTTCACCTAAATTTTCTGCGATAGTTGTAGAAGACCTGAGGTCCAGAAACATGAAAATCCTTTCTTCTCTTCTTGGCTGGAAGTACCTGCCCAATAAGAAGTCCTTAAAAACACCAGGGCCATACTTGTCATTAACCAAAAGCACTATCAAAGTGCCTAACACGGTGATGAGCCAAAACATGTAGCTCTGAAGGCTGTTAACACTCACAAGTTCTGCCCAGACCAATTTCCATACGATTGGGTGAAAAGGAGACAAGCCCAGCTCACCACTGTTCACAAAAAGCCCAGTCGGAATGCCTACCAACAAATATATGAGTGTATAAGTCCATAAAATATTCAGCAAACTCCAACCATAGGTTAGGATTCTGAGCCATTTCTCCCAGAAAAATACCAGACCGCTACCGCCCAGAATACCTGCAAGAAGACCGGTGAGTATGCTCCCTTGGAAATATATCCAAGGATCAATGATAGAAATATCAACCTGTAGACTAATCAGGTTTGTATAAATATTAAGAAATTGAAATATTGAGACGAAGGTCCAAACAAGTGTAATCCAAAGAATTTTTGAAAGTTGTGTCTTAAATGTGCTCGATAGGCTTATTGACATGTTAAATATGTTCTATGTAAAAATAAAGACTTTTTTATAAGAGCTACAGTTCCTCGCTTTTTAGTAGACCTTCGTCTCAATGATTTTTTATCACAACTCAGTTCCCATTCATCGGCTTCAATGTAGGGTTTAAGAATATATTTCAAAAAACTCTATATCCGACTCATGTTGTCTTCCAGGATTCACTGATTGCCGAGAGATGTGATAAGTGTTTGACACCAGCGACGCAAAATATTACAATGAACAAAATAAGACTTGGAAGTTCAATTGTGAAATTATGGCGCACATCTTTCTACCTTTAAAGGACAAAGATTTATATGCCGTAGCTAGCATTTATTTCCTGACCTATCAGTAATATATTATTGTTCGAACTAAATAATACCTTAGAATTGTTGATTCTAACGAATCAATAGACTGTATTCTTTTTATATATAAATTCAACAAATGAAAATAGCAGTTACATCCGCCAGCGGCCAACTGGGTTCGTGCATTGTCACACAACTGAAAAAAGAAATAGGAGCAGAAAATGTAATAGGGATAGCCCGCACCCCAGAAAAGGCGCAACACCTGATGGTAGAACTAAGAAAAGGGGACTACAACAAACCGGGCGAGATTGATCAGGCATTAGTGGGTGTAGACACTGTCATGTTGCTTTCCGGAATGGATGCACCAGACAAAAGAATTCAGCAACACAGAA
>JAGDZP010000068.1:0-1203 GCA_049115735.1 Cyclobacteriaceae bacterium
TATGCTGCACCATCAACCTCAAAGTGATTTTGTTGGCGTTTTCGATTCTTCTAACAAGCTCGGGTAAATAATCAGCAATTGTTTTATCCAAAGAAAGATGGCCTTCACTTACCAATTTAGTCACAGCAACAGCATCATATAACTTACTTATACTGGCAATCTTGAATAGTGAATGCGGATCGGCAGGTATTTTATTTTCTCGATTTTTCCAACCAGCAGTATAAAAGGCTGGTTCTTTACCTCCCTGGTCTACATAGAGAATCATTCCGTCAAATCCATGACCAATGGCCTCAACTAACTGTTCTTGAATAGTATTTGGTATTGGAATTATCCATGCTTTTACCAGTACCCACGGCACGAAATATAAAGAACCAATGGAAGCGACTATTAAAACTATTCTGAATATTCGTTTTGTTGGTATGTTAGCCATACAATATAAAAGCGAATTTATTTTGCCATTAAGCCTGGCTAAGCGGGGGGATGTCCGAAACTTGCTAGGTAACTATAAAAGTAACGAAGATGCACCATGTCTCAAAACTTTCAATTGGCAACAACCAAGAACGACATTCGCCAGAAGCACAAGGAAAATAGAACGCTCAAAAAATAGCAGAAGGTGCTCCGAAGTGGGCGATCCCCTCAGCAACAGGCAAAGTGCTCAGGAGACATCTACCTCTTGAGCGTCTGTTAGCCACTTACAATCTAACGTTCTTATAAGGTTGAGATCAAGCAGAAAGTATTTGCAGCACCCAAAACTAGTTCCATAATTAATCCTTGGGTAATCTGGTGACCTGCTTTACCATCTAATCTCAAACTGACCAACCTCCCTAGCGCGTGACCGAGAAAAATAACGATGGCAACAACAAATGATGCCAGTACTAATTGAGGTATTACAATTCCGAGTAAAATAGTTACTCCTCCAAATGCTATTGAGGTACCTGCCCCTCTCATTTCATTAAATATATCAACCTTGCCTTCCAGTTTAATTTCAGGACTATCTAAATAGGTCTTTAAGCATAAAGATTTAAGAGGTTTAATTAACCTCATTGTTCCAGCATAAGTCAATAGGAGACCAGATAATGATAATACGATTATGTTAACAATTTCCATTTTGTTTGTTTTTAAGTGTTGATGAGGCAAACATAAATGGAGGTTGTGACAGATGTATGTCAGGGGTGCTCTTGATTTTTTATATATTTTTCAAAA
>JAGDZP010000069.1:0-2694 GCA_049115735.1 Cyclobacteriaceae bacterium
TTTTGCGTGAAGAAAAAAAGTAAAACCTAATGCCGAAAAAACGGATAATCTGAACCTACCGGACGAGCAAATATGGCTTTAGGGCTCATTGTGCCTGTTTTCTCGAGATTTAAAGGAAATTGTTGTTTTGACTGTAGTAGAAGCACATTAGAAAAAGATATTATGGAAACTGAATTATTAGAAATTTCTCCAGTAATGCCAAGTCAAGATATTGACAGAGATGTTGAATGGTATGAAAAATATGTAGGATTTCAAATGGTTCAAAAAGATGATATTTATGCCGTTTTAAGAAGAAAAAATCTATTCATTCACCTACAATGGCACGCTGACACAACGGACGACCCATTACTCGGTGGTTCGGTTATCAAAATATTTGTAAAAAATTTAAGACCAATTTNNAAGAGTTTGTAAAAAGAGGTACTGTTAAACCAGAAAAATTGAGAATAAACACTGATTGGAATACGAACGAGTTCGGTTTTTATGATTTGAACAATAATGCGATTTTTATTGTCGAGGATGTATAATACGGAAGATTGGATAAAATATTTAAGATTATTCAAAACAGAAATAAAAACTTGCTACAAAGGGAGCTGTTGCACAACCCCTTCTTATGAGTAAGAAGCTTCACGAATAAGCTATTCTTATTGCTTGATCTTTCCAGAGTGCAATATGAATTTTTGGAAAGAAACTAATATAGCATTTTCGAGAAGTCAAATGCTATGATGTGTTTATCTTCGCCTGCTCTGACCAGCGTATTCCATGGCGTCTCCCTTACCAAAACCATAGCTTAGGCCAAAAACAATCTGCTGAGGGTTTCGCATTCTTTGGCTGTATCTATAAAACTCCTGCAGGTCAACCTCCGTCCGGTATTTTCTTGTCTTAAATAAGTCCCTCATGCTGAAGTTTACTACCGCCCGGCCCTTCATAAATTTTTTCTTGATGCCAAAATCCGTATAGGCATAGCCCAAAGATGTTCCCTGAACACGTTCTACAGATGATTGGTAGCTCACTCTAAATTCCATGTCTATGTCATGTGGAAATTTGAATTTGTTGGAGAATTCGACCGACCAACTGGAATTGCTAAAATCGAAATTTTCATTCTCAAGAACACCTGTGCGCTGAAATGAAGTCCAGTTACCATCCACCATTAGTCGGTACCATTTTGCCGGATCGAAACTTCCATTCAACTCAAGTCCCGTATTCCGGCTTTGCCCGAGGTTCATGGGTGTTGTGATTGTCAAACTGTCTTCTACCGTGGTAATCCAGTCAATTACTCCATTTGTACTTCTATGATATACGGCTCCACTCAAGGTGCCAATATCCCATGTTCTTATTGCGCTAAATTCAAAAGAATTGGTGAATTCCGGAATGAGGTTTGGATTGCCTGTACTGAGATTGAGATTATCCTTGAAAGATGTAAAAGGATTCAGGTCTCTCAAGCCAGGTCGACCAATTCGTCTTGAATAGCCTAACTGAATAGAGAAAGTTTCTGTGAAATTGAATGATGTATGAACGCTTGGGAATATGTTAGTATAATTCTGATCATTCGCTTCATCGGTTACTTCAAGCAGGGATTTGATTTCAGTGTTTTCTAATCTCAAACNNCGTAGGCATAAGTAGTATAAGCGGCAAAAATGTTTTGATCAAAGTTGAAAATATTTCTAAATTCCGGATCACTGACCCATTCATCATCCTCCAAATTTCTCAATTCAAAATCATTGGAGACCTTAGTCAATACATACTTGACACCAGCTTCCAGCTCAGATTCCTCTGTAAAGGGGTGGATATAATCACCCTGGAAAGCCCATTCTCCCCTCAAATATTTAGTATCAAATTGTTGGTCAAAATCTTCGAATTCACCAAAAGTTCCTCTGTTTTCAAAATTTGAATATTGATCTTTTGCAAATGAATTACCCGTAGCACTGACTATAAAACTCTGGTCTTCATTTCTTGCAAAGGATTTTTTATAGGTCAAATCATATTGGATTTTTGGATTGGTTGCATCGGCAATTTCACTTCTGGTAGAACTAGAAATCAAAACATCACTGCGGTCAGTTTTTTCGTAAGCTGTGTTGGAAAAATTGTCTTCAATCTCATAGGCGAAATTACCCGTTAGCGTAAGTACGTTGAACTTATTCATATGATAGTCAGTACCCAGTACAACATGGTTGACTTGCTCCCTTCTACCATCCGACCCTTCATTGTATAAGTAATTCGAGTTAGCTTTTTTCCGATCCAATGTAATCCCATTGTATGAAGACAAACTGTGCCGCTTCCCAATCCCGAACTGGCCAAAGAAGTTAAATCGGTCAGTTCTCATATTCATACTGAGTCCTATGTTGTTGTTGACAGGTGAGCCTACATTGACGCTGGCTGAGCCATTCAAGCCTTTCTTACTTTCCTTTTTCAATACGATATTGATGATGCCAGTTGTGCCCTGAGCATCATATTTGGCCGATGGGTTTGTAATCACTTCTACCTTCTCTATCATATCTGCTGTTATCGAACCCAATGTATTACCACTGGTCAATACTGATGGTTTTCCATTAATCAGAATCTGGACATTAGAATTACCTCTTAGGCTGACTACACCTTCAATATTTACATTGACAGAAGGCACGTTGTTTAACACATCCAGGGCGGAACCACCTGAACTGGTCAAGTCCTGACCAACATTAAAAACCCTTTTATCCA
>JAGDZP010000070.1:0-653 GCA_049115735.1 Cyclobacteriaceae bacterium
TGGGTATGAAAGCTGCTGCTAAGCGGGCATATGGTTCGGAGAGTCTGGTCGGTAAAAAGGTGATGGTACAGGGTGTGGGAAATGTAGGAAGGTATTTGGTGGAACATTTGGTCAAAGAAAAGGCACAGGTACTGATTTCTGATATTTCACAGGAAAAACTGAAAGCCGTATCTTCGGAATATGGAGCTGAAAAAGTAGAGATGAATGATGTATATAGTGTCGATTATGACATTTATGCACCTTGTGCACTTGGAGCTACACTGAACGATCAAACGATTGGATCGCTAAAGTGCCTGGTGATTGCGGGAGGTGCTAATAACCAGCTTCTAGATGAAAAGAGACATGGAGAAATGCTTGTTGAAAAAGGGATAGTCTATGCTCCAGATTTTTTAATCAATGGTGGGGGAATAACAAATTGCTATTTTGAGTACACTGGTCAGTACGATCGTAAGCTCGTCATGCAGCAGACAGAAAAAATATACCAAACTACCCTTGACGTATTAGATCGGGCAGGTAGAAACAATACTACTCCGCAGCAATCCGCATTAGAGATGGCTCTAGATAGAATAAATAAAGCAGCTAAAAAATAATTATTTACAAAACAGGAACGGAGAAAGCACCGTTCACAAATGTTCTTTGAAATGCTCAACCGC
>JAGDZP010000071.1:0-1003 GCA_049115735.1 Cyclobacteriaceae bacterium
CGCATGATCCTGTAGCACTTGCTATGATCAAAGGAGCATCTCCGGTGTTGGTAAATTTGAATTCGTATTCAACCACATCACCTTCTTTTATTTTTCCAAAGTCATGCTCTTCTTTTGCAAATTGAAAAGTTGGAAGTGGCCCTGTAGGCTTCACTTCTGGCTGAGTGGTATTAGTGCTCGTGCTTGTAGATACTCCTGAAGAAGGGGGAGCTGCTTTTCTTGTCGTTCCACTGCTTTCTAATTCAGCCACCCTTCCTTCAAGTCGTGCTAGTCGACTTTCCACATCAGTGTTGGAACAGGCGCTGGCTACTAGTCCGAATACCGCTAGTGCCATAAGATTTGTCATTAAATTTTTCATTTTCCTAAAGTATTTATTTTCTAAAAAATTCTAATTCTAAAAAAAAGTAAAGTTAGTAAAGTCAATCAATTAAAGTAGCTGTAGTAGAATGATTAACAAGTATTTAACAATTCTCACTCTACCTGTCAAATGATCGAGAAATGTTCTCAAACCATCAAAAACGCTAAATTAATTTGGAATAAATTTTTTGTCGTGCGGTTATTTTTCTTCCCCGCTTTGAATCTTGCTGATCAAGCCGTTCACATCATCGAGTAGTCTCTCTGCTTTTTCCTTAGCATCAGATACTATTTTTTCTCCTTCCATCTTGGCTTCACTTTCGGCCAATTGTTCCCCATCTATGATGTCTTTGAGTATCTCATCAAGCTTCTTCTTGTATTTGTCCAGCTGAAAAGAAAGCTTATCCCTTGTGTTTTCCCCCTTATCAGGAGCATAAAGCAATCCCAGGATAGCACCAGTTGCTGCACCAGTTAGGAATGCCAGAAATGTATTTGATCCTTTTGCCATTTTATTTATTGTCTAATAGTCCTCTACCACTTTTCTTAATGCGTCCGTCCTTTTTTAATTCCTGAGAAAGTACGTCTAATATGCCGTTTATAAACTGTTTACTCTTTGGAGTACTGTAGAGTTTCGATAACTCAATATATT
>JAGDZP010000071.1:1125-1937 GCA_049115735.1 Cyclobacteriaceae bacterium
TCTTAGAAAGTTCCATTAATACGGGTTCGTCATCTTCCTCCTCCATGTTCTTGATGGTCTTTAGCACCATACTTTTTAGAACTGCTCCATTTTCCGACCAACCTAAATCGATAGACTCAAAATAGGCAGAAATTGTTTCGTTCTTAAAGACTAAAGTTTTGAAAAAATATTGCAGAAAGCTGCGGTGGTCTTCAAAAGTGGGATGTTCCTTGCCTTCATATTCCATGAAGCTTTCATCCTTCTTGATTATTTCCTTCACCCAGCCACGCAGTGTGTCTTGTTCGTTTTGCCATGAAACATTCTTTTTCAGGCAAAGAGATTCCATGCTTTTGGAGTCAGCAAGTGCGTTGATAATGCTGTTTGTAATGAAATTTGATGATTGGCCTGATTTGAGTCCATTTTTCAAAATATGACACAACTCTATTGGCAGCTGTAGGAGTAGTAAGTAGTTGTTGAAAATATTTTTGGTATCAGCGATCAGGCGCTTTTTATAAGTCAAGCGCAGGTTGTTTATTTGGTTTTCATAGCTGGTGAGACCATCTGATACAGCATCTTTTATTACTTCGTCCAGATCAGCGTCCAGTTTTTGTAGGCCATCACTAAATGCCTTTTGAAACGCGGGCCCGGCCAATTTTCTTTGTTCTGCCAGTAGTTCTTTGTCCTGCTCTTCCATGCTGTTCATGTCCGGCAGGAACTTACCCTTTACCTCGTTAAGCGTAATGTTGTACTCTGCATCACGCGACGTGTGTAGAGCGAAAATGGATTGCATAGCTTTTATGCGTAAGGTTCTGCGGTTGAGCATTTCAAAGAAC
>JAGDZP010000072.1:0-1886 GCA_049115735.1 Cyclobacteriaceae bacterium
GTTATTGAGTTCTATTTTTTCTCCTGACTTTGACACACAGAAAAGGAAAAAGTGCTTATACGTTGTGTATGATGGGTTTTTGAGGTGTTTTTCAAAAAAGTGTATATCGAAAACTCACTTGATTTTCTTTCAGTTAGTCCCTTGATTTGCTTCAAAGAGATTTTGAGTGCCAAGTATCATTATCGATAAGAAGCCATCAGGAGAATATATCCGCATTGTGGAGTCCTACCGTGACCAGAACGGCAAGCCACGCACCAAAACACTCTACAGCCTTGGAAGGGTGGACAGCTTTTCTCCCGAATCCCTGAAACGTATGGGTCAACGACTCTATGAATTAGGTGGCGGGGACCTAAAAGACCTGCTGGGCGACCAAGTCACCGAAGAAGGCAGGTACAACTATGGTTTCTTGTTGGTCTATCGCAAAATACTCTGCTATTACGGCCTTGATCGCATACTTGATCGGATCACAAAGAAGAAAAAACTCAGTTATTCACTCACTCAGGTAGTTTTGCTATTGATTATCGAACGTCTCAATGATCCATGCAGCAAGCGAAGTAGTTTTTATCATCAGGAAGAATACCTGAGTCTTCCCCCAGTCTCCCTGCAACACCTATACAGGAGCCTGGACTACCTGGCTGATCATAGCGACCTGATCCAGCAAGCCATTTACCAAACGGGTAGGGACCTGTTCAATCAGAAACTGGATGTGGTATTCTATGATGTGACCACCTTCTATTTTGAATCAGAAATAGAGCAGGAAGGAGCCTTGCGTCAGAAAGGCTTTAGTAAAGATGGCAAGATCGGCAGTACGCAAGTGGTCTTTGCCATGCTCATCGATAGGTACAAACAACCCATCGGTTACAAACTCTATAGCGGAGACCTTTGGGAAGGGCACACCTACCGGCAAATGGTGGAAAACCTGAAAAAGGAATATGAAATCGAAAACATCGTCCTGGTGGCTGATCGTGGAATGCTTTCTACCGATAACCTACAAGCCACCCTTGACCAAGGATACGAGTTTATCATGGGCGAACGGCTCAAGGTACTTCCCAAACCCACGCAGGCCCGATTGGTCAACCTGGAGAACTATCAGCACGAATGGATGAGTTCTTCAACAGGCTCGCAGCGAGAACCGATCAACGTACGTTATACAGTCTTGGAATACAATGGACGCAAGGTCATTGCCACCTACAGTGAAAAACGAGCTGAAAAGGATCGCAAAGAAAGGGAAGAAAAGCTTCGAAAGGCTGAGCTATTACTCAAAAATCCGTCACAACTCAAAAAGAAAGCCCATCACTACTATCTAAAAAATACCGAAGGAGAAAAGTATGTGGTGGATACCGAGAAAATCAAGAGAAACGAAAAGTACGACGGGTTCCTGGCCATCGCCTACCACGCCCAAGGGCTCACCCATACAGAAGTGCTTGACCATTACCACCATCTCTACCAGATAGAGCACAGCTTTCGCACTTTCAAGGGCTATCTGGAAACACGGCCTATGTTCCATTGGACAAACAAGCGCATCCAAGGACATATTTGTCTATGTTACATCGCCTACAGCCTGCTCAACCAACTACAACTTCGACTAGCCAGACAAGGCACACCATTCTCTGAACAAACCATCCGAACCCACTTGTCCAAAATGCAGGTCAGTTTGGTCAAACAAGCCAACCAATATTTCTACTTGCGCTCCAAGGTCACTGAAATTGTTCAAAAGATATTACAAGCTGTGGCTGAAAAAAACCTCCCTGACCTTTTTTATAAAGACCAGATATTCAAGTACTTATAAAAGTATGTATATCGAAAGCCATTTTATAAATAGCTATCTGTCAAGTACTTAGAGTAAAATCGTGTCAAACTCAGGAAGAAAGACTACTCCAAAATCT
>JAGDZP010000073.1:0-1343 GCA_049115735.1 Cyclobacteriaceae bacterium
TCAATGCTGTCCAAGACGATTTCATAATAAAAGGCAATCCCACCGAAGTGGGATAGATTTGTTTAGCTATAAATAAATCAAAATGCCTAGATATGAAGATGACACTTTTTGCCCAGATTGTTGGGCTATTACCACGAGAAGATTTTAACAAACTAGTTGGACAGCATGGTTCTGACAAGCATAACAAAGGACTTGATAGTTGGCATCAGCTGATCGCTTTGGTTTTCTGTCAGTTTACCAAATGCGAAGGCCTTAGGGATATTTGTAACGGCTTGATGTCGGCACAGGGGAACCTAAACCATTTGGGAATCAGTCACCCTGTAAAACGTTCTACATTGAGTTACCAGAATACACACCGTAGCTGGGAGTTGTTCAGGGATTTTTATTTGAAATGTAAAGAAAGGCTCTTTGATCAAGGCAACCGTAAGCACCGCCGGAAACTAGGCAGGATTAAAGGGAAAATATTTATGCTGGATGCCAGTTTGATAGGTGTATGCCTCAAGGTATTTAATTGGGCTCATTATAGACAGTGCAAAGGGGCAATGAAACTGCACATGCTCTTGGATTATGACCATTGCCTGCCCCAATACATGTATTTTACTGATGGGACAAAACATGAATCCCCTATTGCTAGGCAATTCACCATGCCCAAAGGCAGTGTAGTGGTGGCAGACAGGGGTTTTCTTGACTTCAAACTCTTGAGGCACTGGCATGAGCAGGGCTTGCATTTTGTGGTTCGCTGTAGGGAAGATGTTTTATTAGAAACCATTAAAGATTCCCCTGATCCACAGGGTTCAATTTTGAAAGATGCCCAAGTAAACCTTACCCCATCTTCCAAAAGAAAGTACGGGAATACTTTGCGCCTTTTAGAAGTCTGGGATGAAGTAAATCAGAAAACCATCAGGTTGCTGACCAATCAAAAGACTTGGACAGCAGAAACCATCTCAGAACTTTATAAACAAAGATGGGCTATAGAAATATTCTTCCGAGACATCAAAACCCACTTGAAAGTCAAAACCTTTATCGGCACAAGTCCCAATGCTGTATTGATTCAACTCTGGACTGCAATGCTGGCAATACTTATTATCAAATACCTGAAAGTCCGGGCAAGTTATAAATGGTCATTGGCTAACCTGATAAGCTTTATAAGGATCGCCATACTTTCAAAAATAAACCTGTTTAAATGGTTGAACCAGCCATTTATCCCAGAGGGGTTTAGTGTAGGAAATTCCACCCAACAAATGTATATCAATTTTACAGGGGGGATAATTCCTGAAAGTGGCTAAAAAAAGCACACCATCTATCATATTAAACTAATTGTAAATTATCTTGGACAGCATTGA
>JAGDZP010000074.1:0-2389 GCA_049115735.1 Cyclobacteriaceae bacterium
AAAACGATGGTTAAGAGCTAACGGACGAGTGTATGAAAATTAGCCCATACACAGGCGTTCGGAATTACTACAAAACTTAATTAGGCTATTTTTTATACACATTGTTAGCTTTTCGTTTAGGAATATAGCACAAAACTTAATAAAAATGAACAGTTTATCACACAAAAGTTATGGGGCGATTTACGTTAATGACCCTAAAGACATTGAAAAAGTAAAAGAAATAATTAAGCAAATGGATGAGTTTGAATTTGACTATTTGCCATCAGAAATAATAAAGCCTTTTGCAGAATACCCTGACGTATGCTATACTCATAAATTCTCTGATTTAGATATGGACGATTTAACTGCTAAATGTTGGGCAAAAGGAATTATGATTTGGGTGTTTGATGCAAGAACGGAATATCCTAAAAATGCACTAACCGAAAATGAAAGCTATGGATGAAGCATGGGAATCTTATTTGAAAGACTGATAGAGAACGAGGAACGAGTGAGCGTTCTTTCTTCATAACGCCTGTATATCAAGCGTGGCTTTTCGCCATGATTTTATCATACCATGTTATCATCTTTTATTACAGGAATATGTATTTTTATTAGGATGTTGTTACATAATACTGTAATATTGTATTGAATCAAAACATAAAATGACATGGTAGGAAGTATAATGATATTCAGATGTGACATAGTTGAAGTATGCAGCATAGTAGTTAATGACTTCTGTATTGTAAAAATGATGCATCCTAATGATAATGGCAAAAAAGTAAGAGTGCATATCTCACAAATAGAAATGGTATGAGAGAGCTAATAAATTGGACTGAGGTAAGTAAAAAGCTCGCTGCTAATGACAACTCAATCAGATCGAATAAATGCCCTAAGAAGTACCAAAAGAAAGTCAATAGACTACTAAAGATTTTGGATACATGGATTAGATGGTCTAATTGATGATAATGACGATGTGGCTATGAAGCGTTGCCGATAAATACGCAATAACTTTCAAATTATAAACAAAATGACTAAAAGAGAAGAAATTAAGAATAAATACAAAAACGGCAATGATTTTATAGCCGATGTTAGCAAACGTACGATGTTAATATTGGAAGAATTAGAAGCCTTTTTAGATGAGAATGAAGATGATTTGTTTGATGACGATATACCAGTAAACGACTATTTTTCTGTAATGTCTTTAAAAGATAAGCTAAATGATTTAGTTAAAGAAAATGCCTAGTATGTTTGCTAATGCACGGTTTGTAAACGTCTGGATGTGTGAAAGAATTAAAAACGAATTAATATATGAAAAAGCTTAAAACAAGACTTAAAGCAATTTATAGAGCTGTAACTAAGAAAAATATCATTCTTGTAGATTATGGAATAACCAATTATGATGTCCATGTTATTGTAGAAACTAGAAACGACATATCAACAGATATTTTACGCATGGAATCAGTAATTAAGTTTTTAAATTCTGAGAACACGAAAGATGTTTCAGATGCACAAAAGGAATCTGACGGTTTACACGTAGTTCAGGAAAGTAATGTAAAGCGTATTCCAGTAGAGAAGAAAGTAGCATCTGTCACCGTGCATTCAGAGAAAATAATTAAGGATGAGAGGATTTATTGCTATGATGATATGGATTGTTCTTGTGAAAGAAAATATGGTGGAGCGAAGCAAGGATGTATAAGTACAATAAATCCGAAAGACTTATAGCGAAGTTAGGAACGAGCGCAGCATTATTTTTGGTAACGCCAAGATATGCAGCGTCTTCCACTTTAAATAACTATACAGATGAAAATGAAAACAGAACTACCAGAAGAAAGTAAATCCCCAGTAAACAGCAAAGATGCTGACATATCATTTGTTATGCCTCGTTGTTTGACTTGCAAGCACTGGGAACAAAATACATTCTATAAACCAGATGAAGGGATAGAGCTGTTTAACACTGGATTATGCGACAAGCTGCCAGACTTTCAGAAAATGGAAATAAATCTAATAACATATTGGGATGGGGGCACAGTAGATAGTGTGGAAACAGAAGAGGACTTTGGATGCACACTACATGCCTAATGAGGGATAACGTCTACGGCTATGCGTATGTGCCGAATAAACCATACGCTAAAATTTATAACAAGACCTTGCAAGGCATTACGTATAGCCATTGTTAGGCACAGTTTATTATGAAAATACAAGAAGTAAAAGAAAGACTAGCAAAAATAGAACGTTGCAAAGGTGATGACGAAATGGCTCACGTTTACGAAGATGATTTATTCTATGATTTTGTAGAAGTGGTAAAAGATGGTAAATACAAAACAAGAAAAGAAATTATTGAAATAGCCACAGAACTTTTTAAAGTTAGGGATATTGATTTTGCAAGATGGCATGCTTAATTGTGCCTAAC
>JAGDZP010000075.1:0-1578 GCA_049115735.1 Cyclobacteriaceae bacterium
ATACTTTGATAATGACAAAGGAGCTTTTTCAAAAGCACACGGTGATGCATACAATCATGAAAAAACCGAACGATTAATTTCAGAAACCAATAAGATTCTAACCTAATAAATGAGTGTATTTTCAAAAATAGCAGCCAAAGGAAAATTGACATTAGGATTAGTATTTCCATTAGAGGCATACCGTGGTTCTATAGCCAAAATGGAAAATCAAGAACAACTTGCCCGAAGAGCGGAAGAATTGGGTTTTCAGGCGCTTTGGTTTAGAGATGTTCCTTTTAACGACCCAGCGTTTGGTGATGCCGGTCAGCTGTATGATCAATGGATTTATATGACACATATTATGAATCATACCAAGGAGATTGCTCTAGCTACTGGAAGTATCATTTTGCCATTGCGTCATCCTGTGCATACCGCTAAATCTATTAATAGTCTGCAAATTCTATCAAATGACAGATTAGTTTTAGGAGTGGCTTCTGGTGACAGACCTGTTGAATATCCAGCATTTAATCTAAAACTAGAACAAAAGTCTGAGCTATTCAGAGACAGCTTCTTTTACACAAAAGCTTTGCAAGGTGATTTTCCTGCTCATAAATCAACCTTTTACGGAGAAACATATGGCGTAATAGATTTACTGCCAAAGTACCGTCGAAAAACACCAATGCTTGTGACTGGTCATTCCGGACAAACGCTTCATTGGATTGCAGATAATTCGGATGGCTGGATATACTACCCAAGGGATTTTAAAGCCTTAGAATTGGTAATGCAACAATGGACAGAGGCATTAGCCAAATCTCAAAAAGGCTGGAAGCCATTTATGCAATCCTTATATGTGGACTTGACCTCAGAGGCTAATGTGAGTCCAACACCAATTCACCTTGGATTTAAATCGGGAATAGAATATCTAAATACTCACTTGAAACGATTGGAAGCACATGGTGTAAATCATGTCATCCTGAACTTAAAATATGGTTCAAGACCGGCGGAAGAAATGATTGAAGAAATTGGAGAAAAGGTCATTAAATTGTACAATAGACATTAAAACGTCCTTATTATTACTGTTGTGTACAATACCACAACCCGAAAGATTAATTCATGAAACAAACATTAATCCTTTTTACAATTCTAGGGTTATTGGTAGGTGGTTGCCAGAATGACAACTCTAACTCCTCTAGCAATTTCTTAGAGAGCAGTTCAACATTCAACCTGAACGAAGCAAGCAAAATCATTATAGAAAAGACTGGCCTTTTTACGGAAGCGCACATCACCAAAGACACTGTATTCCTAAATAGTTGTTTTACCTCTGATGCAAGAGTCCTGCCTCCCAACTCTGGGATTGTAGCTGGAATAGCTGACATTTCTCAACTCAATTCTGATTGGGTGAATTATGGAATCCATGAATTCAAAGAAACCTCATTAACAATTTATGGAACACAAGAATACGTTATAGACGAAGGGGCCTACTATTTGACCTATGGAGAGGAGCACTATATTGATAGCGGAAAGTATGTGAACATTTGGAAGAATGTTAGAGGTACATGGAAGATTTATAGTAACATCTGGAACAGTAGCTTACCTCTC
>JAGDZP010000076.1:0-1484 GCA_049115735.1 Cyclobacteriaceae bacterium
AACATTTTTATCAAATTAAAAAGGCCCACCATTCGGAGGGCCTTTTTAATTTCTTCTCTTTTAGGTGTTTATCTAACAGTAATTCCAATTCCCGCAGTAATTGTATTATACTCTTGAATAGTATAATCAGCATGGATTGAAATGATTAACAATTTCAATCTAAATCCAAGTGTAGCTCTAGGGCCGCTGCTATTAAAAGACAAATCTATTGGATCCTTTAAAGGAATGGTTCCTCCTCCGCTTGCTGGAATCTCATAATCACCAAGCATGTTCATATTGGACGTAACACTATTAAAACCTAGGCCTGCATACAAGGTCAATACTGATAGCTTCTTGGATGCCAGCACTTGATAGGTAAGTGCATTTACATTGTAACTAGATGTGCCATTGTTTGTGATGTCAGAGTCAGAAAGATCGAAATCTGTAGTCAATTTAGTATATCCGACGAAAATGGACAGATCTAAAGGAACTGTTTTGATTCCAGGAATCCATTGTTTGAAGTCATGCATGATACCAATGCCAAAAAGCCCAACTTCATATCCATCTTCTTCACTTTTCTGTGTGGGAATATACCTTACTTTCAAATCGGTATTTTTTACCAACCCAAGGCCGAGCTGAATCATGGGTACGGGGACATAACCACCAAAATCTTCTACATCAATTCCAGGTGGTGCTTGAAATGTTTCAGTCACACCTGAAAATTCTGTTTCCAACTGTTCGTTGGTGTCTCCTCCAAAAATTGTCGGCAGTTCTGTAGAACCGCCACCCAAAAGGCGTAAATTATTATAGTCATTTTCAATGAACGTGAAGAACAAATCTTTTTGTGGAGTTTTTGCAAGACTAGCCGTTACCGTCAGGTCAAATCCTAACGGTTTATGCGCTTTTGCTGTGTTGTACCATCCACTGGCCATTCCAAAGCCAAACCCTCTTGCAAAGGGAGAAATGTAATTTCCTAAGATAGTATTTGCATCTTCGGCACCTGCCCTAAGGAATTCATCAAAACCCAGGTCACCTTGGGCGGTCGCGTTATTTGATAAGATCAGGCAAGTACTTAGCAGCAAGCCTGTTGTCATTCGTCTAAGTTTAAGCATCATAAGTAATTTTTTGCATTAACATTATTAATAATTGGCAAACAAAAAAACAGTATTTTCAACTAATCAGTATAGCGATATCAAGAAAAAGCATAGCCACAACCTTTTAATACTGTCATTTCATCGCGCCATTCAAGAGCAATTATTGATAAGAATAAAATTAAGGTATATCCATCAATCTTCCTCGATTATTACTTGAAAATCAGAGTGTAAATGAAAATAATATATTGAGTCTATCAAGTTGTTTCGATAAAATTTCGGCACTCTATAATGTTATAAACATAATTTATAAATCAGGTTTGTTACTACTTTTGATTGGAGTAATTTTGCGCTCAAATAAGAATCAATATTTAACTTTTAAAGCTTATAAAAATGTCATTAGTAGGAAAAAAA
>JAGDZP010000077.1:0-524 GCA_049115735.1 Cyclobacteriaceae bacterium
CACTGCGCCATACAGATAAAAAACTCTCAAGAGCAGAAGCTAGTAGAAAGCACTAAAGCACATGCCTTCATATTGTTATGGCCTTTTCAAGGGTTTCAATTTACCATCTTCAAAAAGATAGTATTTATCCGGTTTGTCATGTAGAGGATCTGCGCTTACCTTCAGAAGATTACTGTTAGCTCGATATTCACATCCCATAGTAGTGTTCAGTGATGTTAAAAATTCACCAGTTTCTTGATCAAATATTGCATTCATTTGACACCCAGTTCCGCAACCCCATTCAACGATGTAATACTTACATGCGAATGAGTTAGTTCCTCTATCCCACTGCAATTCGACATTTTGAAACACATTCTCCAATTGAGGTAATTCGTTCTGTTGCAATTCAGATGCTTTTTGGAATTCTTCACAGTCAGTTGGATAATCGCTGAAATTAGGTGTGATCTGAATGAAGAAGATGAAAATTGGCAGGAACCTCATGTGCGATTTGTAGTCAATTGGCCATAACGATCAGATATGGCGAG
>JAGDZP010000078.1:0-584 GCA_049115735.1 Cyclobacteriaceae bacterium
ATGAAATCTATGCCCACTATCAGACACTTCCTTTGAGTTTTTATAGAAAAAATAATACAGGCGATCTGATGAATCGAATTTCGGAGGATGTGAGCAAAGTGAGAATGTATGTGGGACCAGCCATAATGTATGGTATCAATCTCACAACGATGTTCTTGATAGTCATTCCGTTTATGCTATCAATCAATGCGAAACTCACGCTGTATTCTCTTTTGCCATTGCCTATCCTTTCTTTCAGCATCTATTATGNNATGTCAACAATATCATCAACAAACGATCAGAAGAAATTCAGGAGAGCTTATCAGGCCTGACAACTTTTGTGCAGGAAGCGTTTTCGGGTATCCGCGTGATTAAGGCCTTTGTGAGGGAAGATGATTATGCCAAGGTGTTCAGTATTGAAAGTGATGAATACAAGAAGAAATCACTTCGCCTGGCCTTTGTACAAGCCTTGTTTTATCCATTGATCATGGGGCTTATTGGCCTGAGTGTAATATTGACGGTCTATGTTGGATCAGTTGGTGTGTTTGCTGGAGAGATAACCACAGGCAACATTGCTGAATTTATCATTTATGTGAATATGCTCA
>JAGDZP010000079.1:0-1119 GCA_049115735.1 Cyclobacteriaceae bacterium
CCGCAAAAGCTAATGATGTTACTCAAAAAGAAATTGACCAAACTAACCAAAAGTTTGAGGATCAATCTAAAACGGTTTCAAAAACAAGCAAGGCATTTACTGGATTAGGTACACAATTAACCGCTTTAGGCAATAGTTTTACTATAGCAGGTAAGGGGGCTGGGGATATGGCATCTGGATTATTCAAAACTTCATCAGCTGCGAATACTACATCTAAATCAATGAAGATATTAAAGGTTGCTATTGCATCTACTGGAATAGGTCTTTTGGTTGTTGCTTTAGGTTCATTAGTATCTTTCTTTACTAAAACTCAAAGAGGTGCTAATATAGTTAGTAAGGCTATGGCTGGTATTGGGGCAACCGTTGACGTGTTAATAGATAGATTATCAATATTCGGTGAGGGGTTGTTTAAGATTGTTAGTGGTGATTTTACGGCTGGTTTAGACTTGCTTAAAGGTAGTTTTCAAGGAATTACAGCAGAGATAAAAGAAGAGGCAAGTGCAGCTGTTGATTTATCTAAAAGATACGAGGCGTTGAGAGTGGCAGAAGCTGGATTAACAGTAGAAACAAGAAAAAGAAGGGCAGAAATAAAAGCATTAAACAAAGATGCAGAAGATACTACACTATCAGAACAAGAACGATTTGCAGCTATAGACAAGGCTATTAGAACAGAGAATGAACTTCAAAACAAAAGGGTCGCATTAGCTAAAGAAAGATTAGATATTCTTAAAGAACAAAACGCATTAAGCGAAGGCACTACTGAAGACTTAGAAGCAGAAGCAGAAGCAGAAGGGGCTTTATTTGCTATACTAGAAGAATCTGATGAAATGCTCACCACGCTAAACAATAAGCGTAATATATTATCTAATACTATAAAGGCTCAAACAGCCGCTACAATAGCTTTAACGGAAGCAGAACAAAAGGCAGACATGGAAGCGTTTTCTGCTAAGTTAGACGATCAAAACAAAGCTAGGGAGGATAATTTTCAAAAAGAATTAGATGCAAATATTAAGCTAAGACTATTTAGAAAAGAACAAGACGCTTTAAATGAAGAGGATAATGCACTAAGATTAGAAAAGCTTATACAGTTTGAAGAGTTTAAGTTTGCTGCAATAAAAA
>JAGDZP010000080.1:0-1140 GCA_049115735.1 Cyclobacteriaceae bacterium
CCGCAAAAGCTAATGATGTTACCCAAAAAGAGATTGACCAAACTAACCAAAAGTTTGAGGATCAATCTAAAACGGTTTCAAAAACAAGCAAGGCATTTACTGGATTAGGTACACAATTAACCGCTTTAGGCAATAGGTTTACTATAGCAGGT
Organism: Cyclobacteriaceae bacterium; assembly: GCA_049115735.1. Lineage (GTDB taxonomy): Bacteria > Bacteroidota > Bacteroidia > Cytophagales > Cyclobacteriaceae > CAXBNB01. Next base: position 153 of record JAGDZP010000080.1, read on the forward strand.
AAGGGGGCTGGGGATTTAGCTACTGGAATGTTTGCGGCAACTAATGCAACATCAGGAACTACAAAGGCTTTTAAGCTACTTAAAATTGCAATAGCAGCAACAGGAATAGGAGCATTAATAGTGGCATTAGGTTCTTTAAAAGCAGCGTTTACAGCATCAGAGGCAGGTCAAGATAGGTTTGCTAAGTTAATGGATCAAATAGGCGTTGTAATTGGTAATGTTTCAGATGTTTTTGCCTCTTTTGGAGATCAAATAATAAGTTTCTTTGATGGTGATGGTTTTGATACTTCTAAAATAACTGACTCGATTGATGATGTAATAAACAAGACTAAAGAGGAAGTAGCAGAGGCAGGGAGATTAGCTGATTTAAGAGCAGCAACAAATAAACTAGAAAGAGAATTTTTAGTCAAGACCGCTGAGAATGAGGGTAAAGTAGCCGATTTAAGATTAAAGGGTCGTATGGAAGACCAATTTACAGCTAAAGAAAGACTAGCTTTTTTAAATGAGGCTAACGATATTCAAAACGAATTAATAGAAACCGAGTCTATTATAGCTAAGAATAGAGCAGAAGAAATAAGAATACAAAACACATTTAGTAAGTCTACCAGAGAAAATTTAGATGCAGAAGCACAAGCAGAGGCAGAGGTGTTTAGAATAGAAACTAAAAGATTAAATCAACAAAGAACTTTACAAAGAGAGATTAACACAACAAGCAAGCAAGCACAAGCATCATTAAATCAAGAACAAAAGGCTAATCAAGCTATTTTAGATCAAAAAGAAGCTATAAAACAAGCTGAGAACGAAGAGATTCAATCTAAAATTGACGATCAAAACAAAGCTAGGGAGGATAATTTTCAAAAAGAATTAGATGCAAATATTAAGCTAAGACTATTTAGAAAAGAACAAGACGCTTTAAATGAAGAGGATAATGCACTAAGATTAGAAAAGCTTATAGAGTTTGAAGAATTTAAGTTTGCTGCAATAAAAA
>JAGDZP010000081.1:0-647 GCA_049115735.1 Cyclobacteriaceae bacterium
CTTTGTCATTATCAAAGTATTTTCCAGAGCTGTCAGCATATTGTTCAGTTATCGCAAGTTCATACAAGATTTGAGCGCCTTTATCTGCTGAAGACCAATATTGGCCATATGCTTCCTGTACCATTTTTGTATTGAGCAATGAACCTGGATTAACCGGTATTACATTCAGGAACTCGAATTCCTGCGAGAGGTGAAAACTCCACATAGTTATAGCCAGCTTGCTTTGTGCATAAGCCTCTTGCTCAGATAGTTGCTCATTTCCTTTCAATGCTTCAATCGAAACAGATGACTGAGCTGCTGAGCTTAAGTTAATTAACCTTGGCGAAGCACTCTTTTGAAGCAGCGGTATTATGCCTTGAGTCAATAATTAAGGAGCGAAATAATTGACAACAAAACGTATATCCGGAGCACCTTGATTAGGTTTAACATTGCTCTTAAAAACTCCGGCATTGTTGACTAAGACATCAATTTTCGAAATTTTACCGGATAACTCAGCAATTATTTTTTTGACGCTTTCTAAATCTGATAAATCAGAAACAAGACCAGTAACACTTTCATTATCCGTAAGTGATATTATTTCAGAAACTGTTTTCTGAATCTTTTCGCTATTTCTTCCATGCAGCAGCATTTGATGCCCTTCCTTTGCC
>JAGDZP010000082.1:0-686 GCA_049115735.1 Cyclobacteriaceae bacterium
TTAAAAACCCTTTTATCCAACTCGAATACAGTCTGGGATTTTTCGGCAATGACCATCACGTCATCTAATATCTCATCATTGGGCTGTACCTTGATAGTCTTTAAATAAACGGACTGGCCATTTACTTCATAGTCACTAATAGTAATTGTATTATATCCCAGAAAGGATACCTCCACATAGAAATTAGATGATGAGCTGCGAATACTGAACTTACCATCGGCATCAGTTATATCACCTGTTATCAGCTCCTTAGTTCCTGCTTCATACAAAGCAATTGTCGCGTAAGACAAGGGCTTAGAAGTAGAATTATCTACAACTATTCCCTGAACCTTAATGGAAGATTTCTGCGCCACCGCAGTGAGACTACAGAAAACGATAAGAAAAACTAAAAATCTAAATCTCTTCACCTTAGATATTATTTGCTTGGTAGTGTATTCAATCTACTATGCTCGTCAATACAAATTGCCGAGAATAACAAAACTAGATTCCAAATTTGAAGGAATTTTGATGAAATGAAACTCAGGGGAAATGTTGAGTGACAAACTTGAATGATTCACCGAATCCCAATTGGCTAGAAAGAGAGGTGTATGAAAAAAGCCTCCCAAAATGGAAGGCTTGAAAATGTGCACGCGGAAGGATTCGAACCGTCAACCCCCAGAGCCGAAATCTGGTATTCTATCAAGTTG
>JAGDZP010000083.1:0-1006 GCA_049115735.1 Cyclobacteriaceae bacterium
TCATAAAAAACATGAATACACCTCGAAGTAATGCTGAGACAAGAATAACAACAGCCAAAATAACAATGCTCGTCACAAAAAGGCCATAAGTGTCAGTTTGTAAATTAAAGTTTGAAAAACCAATATATACATCCATGCTGCTTTCCAGCATATCGAAAGCATAGCGTACAATCACAGCAGGAACAATTCCAAAGAGATTAGCCACTATGATGAATAGCGTACCAAAAATCAAATGGAATTTATACTTGAATAAATACTTATTAAGATAAGAAAGGTCTTTCATCGGCACCAAAAATAAACCAATATAGGAGAGTATTGGTTTTAGCTTTCAAACAAATTTTTAACGCAGGTGATATTCAAATGTTTGTAAAATTTGATCCATCAAGAAAAACCAAGTTGATTCGACTTATCAGGATTAAAATCCTCTAAATTTGCGTCCAATTATTTGAACGACAACTAAGAGCCATACTTTAAGCAAAATCCAAAATGATTGAAGTAGCAGAGGTGAATAATAAAAAGTCAACGGTGTTTTCAGAAATAGAAAACATGGGACACGAGCAGGTTACATTGTGCCACGATGAGGAAACTGGCCTTAAGGCCATTATAGCCGTGCATAACACCGTATTGGGACCTTCGATGGGAGGCACCAGGATGTGGGATTATGCTTCTGATGACCATGCCTTCACAGATGCCTTGAGGCTTTCTCGTGGGATGACCCTTAAAAACTCCATTGCGGGATTGAACCTTGGCGGAGGTAAGGCAGTGATTATTGGCAATGCTCAAAAGCTCAAAAGTGAAGCATTAATGAGACGCTTTGGACAGTTTATCAATGATCTGGGTGGCAAATACTGGACAGCTGAGGATGTCAACATGACTACCCGAGACATGGAATACATCAAAAAGGAAACCCTCTATGTGACGGGTATGCCTGGGTCTATGGGTGGAGGAGGAGACCCTTCTCCTATTACCGCTTATGGCGTGTATATGGGTATGAAAGCTGCTGCTA
>JAGDZP010000084.1:0-884 GCA_049115735.1 Cyclobacteriaceae bacterium
TATATATAATCGCAAGCCTAATAATTTTCTCTTCCTGTGAAGAGACCATCATCCTAGACACAGATCAGGGAGGAACAAAAACAATGATAGAAGCGGTAGTCACCGACCTTCCAAACAGGCAATATGTGCGCCTATCAACAACGGTAGATTTTTACAGCGAACAAGCATACCCGGCGATTAGTGATGCAGATGTAAGCGTAACGGATGGTTTTGGAACTGTTCATCACTATTCTGAGTCTGTAGAACAACCCGGTTATTACTATCCGGATGTTGATTATACTGGCGAAGCATATGTTGAGTACTCTCTAAATGTGAATATCGATGGAGATATTTATACAGCCAGCGATGTGTTGTTGCCAGTGACACCTATCGACAGTTTGACGGTTCGTTTGGATGAAGATGAAATGGACGATCCGGAAGAAGATGGAATGTTTTACACGCCTTTGCTATACGCTAAGGAACCACAAGATGAAGAGAACTATTACCTATGGAAGTTTTATAGAAATGGAGAAATACATAACGATGATGGGGATTATGTTACTCTTTCAAACGATGTAGCCATAGGTGAAAATATTGATGGAGTAGAAGCGCCTCTTTATTTTGCGGAAGGAGATGTAGCCAGAGTAGAAATGATCAGTCTGACCAGAGGTTGCTTCGTATTCTACTCTGACCTCACGAACCTCGTATTCTCTGATGGTGGGGTATTTACCCCCCAGCCGGCTAATCCCCGATCTAACATTACTGGAGGAGCATTGGGAGTATTTCAGGTGTCTTCAATAGCTGTGGATGAGATTGTAATAGAGTAGAAAAAAATCAAGGTTGAATTTCACCTTCTACAAGCAAGGAGGTGTACTTAATTTGTTTTTATCATAAATATTTAAAAA
>JAGDZP010000085.1:0-952 GCA_049115735.1 Cyclobacteriaceae bacterium
CAATGGTCAATACAATACCTGCAATCCCTGGTAGAGTTAAAGCAGCACTAAATTGAGCCAGTATACCAAGAATAAAGAAGATGTTGAATAACAGCGCGATGTTAGCAATCAATCCTCCTTTGGCATAATAAGCAACCATGAAAAGAACGACAATCACCAATCCAGCAAGAATGGAAGTAATGCCTTGGACCTGTGCTACCTCTCCCAATGTAGGTCCGATAACTACGTCTTCCACAATGGTAGTAGGTGCTGGCAAGGCTCCTGCTTTCAGAATATTTGCCATATCCTGAGCCTCTTCTAATGTAAAGTTTCCTGTAATTTGGGAGCTGCCATTTGGTATTTCCCCCTGAACGTTTGGCGCAGAGTAAACATAGTTATCAAGTACAATAGCTATCCTTCTGTTGATATTTGAAGCTGTCAGCTTTTTCCACTTTTTAGCTCCGGTTGCATTCATGTTCATGCTGATCGACGGAGATGACCTTTGATCAATATCCTGTCTAGCATCGGTGATTACTTCACCAGTCAAAGGTGCCTTGCCCCCTCTGCTCGTTTTGATGCTATAAAGTTCGAGTATCTCTTCTGTGTCCGTTGCATCCTGGTTTTTTACAGGCTTAATTGCCCACAAAAACTTCATGGTTGCAGGGATCAATTGCTTCACATCATCCCTTTTTAGGATTCTATTGATCTGTGAAGTATCCTTCAAATTGTAGAACAATCCACCAAATCTCGGATCAATAAGAGAAAACAAGGGCGACACCTGATTGTTAAATGTTGAATCAACAGCAGTGCTGTCACTTTCGAGCTGAGAAGCAAGGTCATCAGATCCCTCGGCCAATGAGTCAGTGGCTGTTGTGCCTTCATCAAACAGGTTATCCAGTGCGTCTGGTTCATCTGCTGATTCATCTCCAGAAGCCTCTTTTTTCAATGCTTGCTTGGCCTGCATTTCTTTTAC